>NZ_CP070351.1:3020263-3640527 GCF_016919385.1 Gordonia sp. PDNC005 | reverse complement strand
ATCACCGGCGCTCACCTCGAGGGTGTCAACCCCGATGATGCGGGCGCCCTCACGGGTATCCACGCCGCAGAGGTCGCGATCGGCATCTTCATCGGCGCCGTGACCTTCACCGGTTCGATCGTCGCCAACCTGAAACTGTCGGCGAAGATCAAGTCGTCGCCGCTGATGCTGCCCGGCAAGAACTTCATCAACGTCGGTTCGATCGTCGTGTTCGCAGTGCTGACCGGCATCTACGTGGCGCGTGACGCCAAGGACGACACCACCGGTTACGTCCTGCTCGCGGTCATCACCGCGCTCGCGCTGTTCCTCGGTTGGCACCTGGTGGCCTCGATCGGCGGCGGCGACATGCCGGTCGTCGTGTCGATGCTCAACTCGTACTCCGGTTGGGCCGCGGCCGCGTCGGGCTTCCTGCTCAGCAACGATCTGCTGATCGTCACCGGTGCGCTCGTCGGCTCCTCGGGTGCGTACCTGTCGTACATCATGTGCAAGGCGATGAACCGCTCGTTCATCTCCGTCATCGCAGGCGGCTTCGGCATCGAAGCCGGCCCGGCCGAGGACAAGGACTACGGCGAACACCGCGAGATCCAGGCCGACGCCGCCGCCGAGCTCCTCGCAGGCGCATCGTCCGTCGTGATCACGCCGGGTTACGGCATGGCCGTCGCACAGGCGCAGTACCCGGTGGCCGATCTGACCGCCAAACTGCGCGCGAAGGGCGTCGACGTCCGCTTCGGCATCCACCCTGTCGCCGGCCGTCTGCCCGGCCACATGAACGTGCTGCTCGCCGAGGCGAAGGTGCCGTACGACGTCGTTCTGGAAATGGACGAGATCAACGACGACTTCCCGGAGACCGACGTCGTGCTGGTCATCGGCGCCAACGACACGGTGAACCCGGCGGCGTCGGAGGATCCGAGCTCGCCGATCGCGGGCATGCCGGTCCTCGAGGTCTGGAACGCCAAGGACGTCATCGTGTTCAAGCGTTCGATGGCCGCCGGTTACGCCGGTGTCCAGAACCCGCTGTTCTTCCGCGAGAACACGCAGATGCTGTTCGGTGACGCGAAGGACCGAGTGGAAGACATCATCTCCGCTCTGTAAGAGTCGCTTCACCACGATCGCCCCGCGAACCACTTCGGTTCGCGGGGCGATCTTTTGGTCGTCGGGGAGCAGTTCCCTGGCATCGCAGGGAGCACGAAACTCACGCCCTGGCCGAAAGGCAACACCGGGGTGTGTTTCGTACACCGCCCTTATGTGACTTTTGCGGCACCTTGTTCACGACGATGCGACTTCGGGCGGACGACGGCAGACGTGCGTGAACGTACGATCGACGCATGGATGACGCCAGTGTGTTCGACGTCGATCTGAGTGCGTTGATCGACGTGCTCGGGACCAATCTCTACACGGGGCCGGGCGTGTACGTCCGTGAGTTGCTCCAGAATGCGATCGACGCGCAGTCGGAGGCTGATCGGTCGGATGCGCCGATCGAGATCACGGCGGACGGATCAGTCTTCGAGATCGCCGACCAGGGGGTCGGCATGACTGGCGACACCATCGCGCGTCTGCTCGGGACCATCGGCGCCAGCTCCAAGCGCGACCCGTTCGGGTTCGGATCGACCTCTCAGATCGGCCAGTTCGGTGTTGGTCTCCTCAGCGGATTCCTCGTCGGCGACCGCATCGAAGTCACCTCCCGCGCGGACGACGCCGACGCCGTCGTCTGGACCGGTACATCAACGGGCGAGGTTGAACTCACACCCGGCGACCGCAAGGCCACCGGAACCACTGTCCGCATCACCGCCCGCCCGGACACTCGCTCATGGCTCGCGCCGGAGAAGGTCCGGGCCCTCGCCGCCGAGTACACCGCCATGCATCCGACCCCGGTACTGGTCAACGGCGAGCGCGTCAACGAAGGTCCCGGCCTGTTCGGGGGCCCGTCCGGCGGCCGAGACGCCGCGCGTGTCGCGTTCAGCCAGGACGAACTCGGCTTCACACCGTTGGAGATGTTCGACGTCGACGTCCCCGAAGCCGGTATGCGCGGCGTCGCGTTCGTGCGGCCGAGCGGTGGTGACCTCGTCGCCAGGGCCACTCATCGTGTGTACGTGAAGGGCCTCCTGGTCGGTGACGTCCCCGCCCTGGTCCCGGAATGGGCGTACTTCGTGCGGCTCGTCGTCGACTCGACCGGACTGAAGCCGACGGCGTCGCGGGAAGGACTGGTCCGTGACGACCTGTTCGAGGCCGTGTCGGTGTCGCTCGGTGAGCAGATCTCCGGGTGGCTGACGGGCCTCGGGTCGCGTCCGGTGGTGCGGGAACGGTTCCTCAACGTGCACGAGCAGGGAGTCAAAGCCCTCGCCGCTCACCGGCCGGAACTGCTGGGCTTCGTCGACAAGCACTGCGTCTTCGACACCAACGTCGGTCCGATGCCACTGGCCACGTTCCGCGCCCGCTTCGACACGATCCGGTATGCGGGCAGCGTCGACGACTACCGGGTGCTCGCCGACATCCTCGCCGGGCGGGGAATCGGCCTGGTCAACGCAGGGCACGCTTTCGAGACCGCCGTCATCCGAGCGTTGATCGCCGCAGACCCGCAGCTGCAGTGCGAACCCATCGGGCAACAGTTTCTGCTGTCCGCATTGTCGACGCCGAGCGCGGAACTGCGCGCGGAGTTCGACGCGGCCGTCCACCTCGCTCGACGTGCGGTCTCGCCTTTCGACTGCGAGGTGAGCCTGCGAGAGTTCGAGCCCGACGGAGTGTCCGCGCTGCTGCTGACCGACGACTCGGCGCGCATCGCACAAGATCGGACCGAGATGCTGTCGGAGGCCGCGGGTGAACCGGACGCGTGGCTGGCCGCGTTGGCAGCGCTCGACGACGGCGACGTCCCGCCGACGCGGCCGGTTCTGGTCCTCAACGCGACCAACGCCCTGGTGAAACGTCTCCCGACCCTGGGTGACGACGTTGTCGCCGGAGCTCTCATCCGAGTGATCTACAGCCAGGCGATGCTCCGCGCCCGTCGGTCGGTGCGGGTGGCTGCCGCGTCCGAACTCGACTCGGCGATCACCCTGCTCGCCGATCTCGCGACCCGGGACAGCATCGAGGGAGACGTGGAATGAGCGGCCCGCACATCAACCCGGCGATCGGTGAGATCCTCGACGACCTCTGGATGGCGCGGCACGGCGACCCGCGTTTCGGGCACGAGGACTTCGGTCCGTTCCCGTCGCTGATCGCGCGGGCCGACGAGACCGGCGACCTCGACCTGCGGGTGCTCACGCGACTCGAGGGCGCGTACTCCGCGCTCTGGGCGGGCCGGACCACCGATGTGCTCACACTCGTCGCCTGGTTGTACCGGACGCAGGACGCCCACGGCGCCGACTTCGAGTTGGACGACTGGCAGGTGGAGCAGTTCCAGACGACCGTCGTCGACCTCCTCGACTCGCTCACCGGAATCCCCGAGTTGTCCCTGGAGCAGATCCGCGGCATCACCGACGACTGGTCGAGGAGAGTCAAGGGGACGGTGTACTACGCGCCCGCCGTGGAAGCGGCCGTGCACGCGGACATCGCGGTCCATCAGGGCCGGTCGGACGACGCGATCCGGATTCTCGACGAATGTGTCGACTATCGTCCGCCCGCCGGGACCTGCGGGCCGGGAACGCGTGCGACCGTGGGTGCGGTCTACGTCGCGGCGGGTGCGTACGCGCAGGCCGAGGCGCTGTCGACTCCCGACCTCGACGGAGATCCGGCGGAACGGTGCGGCTTCTATCCGGCGGAGACGTACGGCGCGCTGATCGAGGCGTGGGGTCGCGCCGGACGTCGTGACGACGTGATCAGGGCGGCGCGGTCGCTGGAGGAGACGTACGGCCCGGTTCACCTGTACGGGCACATCGCTCACGCGATGGTCGCACTCCTGCGGGTCGACGCGCTCGCCGATGCGCTGCCGATGGCTCTCCGGCATGCGGACGTCGTCGACCAGTGCCCGAACCCCCTGTCGGCGGCACAACTCGCCGCGGCCCTGTCGGCGACCTTCGCTTCGGCCGCGGACAGCGACGCCGACACCGTCGTCGTTCGACGCGACGAGGACGGGGTGCCCGGGCCGGTCGCCGCGTCGCAGGTGGCCGCCGAACTCGCCGACTACGTCCGGGTGACGGCGGGTCGGTTCGACGTGCGCAACGCGTCGGACGCCGTGTCGTCGGCGCTCGAAGAGGTACTGGCAGTCCGTTCGACCACCGCCCTGCAGACCAAGGCCGACGCTCGGGTGAAGCCGATCGCGAACCGGACGGCGGCGGAGCTGGTGTCTGGCCTCTCGGCGTTCGCGTCCTCATCACCGCGCCGAGCAGAACAGTGTGCGGACGCGTTGCGGCCGCGGGTCGAGGAATTGTCCGGCCGGACTCGCATCCGAGCGCGGCACATGTTGGCCTGGGATCGCCGCCGTACCGATCCGCATGGGGCCGTTGAGGAACTCCGCGCCGCGGCAGACTCGAGCCGGTCGGGCTACCCGGCGTGGTCAGCGCAGTCGGACCTGCTCGCGGCACTGCTCGAGGTGCACAGCGGCGGAGCGTCGCCCGACCTGCTCGTCGGTTGGCGCGACGCGGATCCGGAATGGAGCGCGGGCGCACGTGCGAACTTCGCACGGCTCCTCGGCATGGCTCTCGCCCCGTTCGACCCGACCCGCGCGCTCGCGGCTGTCGACGAGGGCCTGGCAGTGCTCGACCGGGTGGACGCCGGGGAGATTCCCCTCCTGGACGATCCGGAGGCACTCGCGGCGACAGGTTCGGTGGACGCCGACGCGGCGGCCTCCCGATCCGCGCTGCACCGCCTGAGGGTGGACGTGCTCGGTGAACTCGCCCGCGGATCCGACGGTTTCGACCCGTCGCGCGAGGTGGATGCCGCGCTGGTGGCGGCTCGGCGCGCCGCGGACCTCGCGAGCGACGCCGACCAGGCTTTGCTGTATCGATCGGAACTCGTCGGGGCGCTCCAGCTTGCGGCCGGGGTGGCTGCGCGGACGGACGGCGCTGCCGCGCTCCTCCTGCTCGGTGAGGCGGAGACCGTTGCACGGTACTCGTTGTTGGCCGAGGTCCTGGCGTCACGATCGGCGCTGCGGCTCGACCTCGACGACGTCGACGTAGCACGGGACGACGCCGAGCGGGCTCTTGCGGTGTGGATGGTCGAAGGCGACGATGGGGCCGCCGACATCGCGCGTTTCGACCTCGGGCACATCATGCTGATGCGTGAGGAGGACCCGCTCGCTGTGATCGAACTCGTGGAGTCGGCGGTGGCGACGATGGAGACGCGCGGCGACATCGGCGCACAGATGCAGGGCATGCAGGTCTTGGCACGCGCGCAGTCGGCTGCGGGACGCTCCGGCGATTCGGTGGAGTCGTACACCCGGGTGATCGACGCGTACACCGACCATGTGCCACCGGTGGTTCAGGCGCAGCTCCACGCCGCGCGGGCCGTCGAGCACGCCGACCAGCAGCAGTTCCCCGAAGCTCTCGCCGACCTCGATGCCGCCGTCACCTGGTACTCGGAGTCAGGTGCGGGATTCGACGCGGCGGACTGCCTGCGCACGGCCGCACTGACGGCGTACTTCGCGGGTGACCACGACGGCGCGGATGCCTATCTCGCGCGTGCCGACCAGGCATACGAAGAGTTGGCGACGGGAGCACCCGTCGACTTCGAACGAGCCCGCCTCGACTTCGCGCGAGCCGACATCGTGCGGGTGTCCGACCCGGAGCGTTCCAGCGCGCTGCTCCTGGACGTGGCGGCACGCGCCCGGGCCGCAAACTGGATCGGCCTGTTGATCCCGGTTCTGCACCTCTCCGCGACCATAGCCGCCGAGGACGGCCTGACCGCAGACGCCCTCGCCCTCGTGCAGGAGGCGTTGCGTCATGCACCCGACCACCCGGCGCTGCTCGATCTGCTCAGCGAGTTGGAGTTTCCCGGCTGATCAGTCCTGCAGGTACGCGAGCACGGCCAACACTCGCCGGTGCCCTCCGTCGGACGGGGACAGACCGAGCTTGGCGAAGATGTTGCCGATGTGCTTGCTGACAGCCGTGTCGCTCACAACCAGACGCTCGGCGATCGTCTGGTTGTCGAGTCCTTCGGCCATGAGACCGAGGACTTCGCGTTCCCGCGGGGTCAGCGCTCGCACCGGATCGCCGGTCGCCCTCCTGCTCATCAGCTGAGACACCACTTCCGGGTCCATCACCGTGCCGCCCGCAGCCACTCGGCGGAGTGCGTCGACAAATGCGGCGACGTCGCCCACGCGTTCCTTCAGCAGGTATCCCAGGCCGTCGGCGCCCTCGGCGACGAGTTGTCCGGCGTACCTGTCCTCGACGTACGCCGACAGCACGAGCACGGGGAATCCTGGCCGGCGTCGCCGCGCCTCACGAGCTGCCTCGAGTCCTTCGACGGTGAACGTCGGAGGCATCCGTACGTCGAGAACAGCGGCGTCGGCGTCGTCGAGCATGCCGAGGAACGCCTCGCCGGTGTCGACGGCCGCGACGACGTCGAAACCCTCGCTCCGCAACAACAGCGCTAGCCCCTCCCTGAGCAGGGTGTCGTCCTCGGCGATCACGATCCGCATGGCATTTCCGTTCTCACAACGGTGGGGCCGCCCACCGGACTGGACAAGGTCATGGTCCCCTCGAACGCCTGGACCCGCCGAACGATCCCCTCGAGGCCACCGTCGGGCCGGATAGAGGCGCCTCCGACACCGTCGTCGACCACCTCGACGACAAGGCGATCGGTGGGCCGGTCGTGTGTCAGGCTGATCTGCGCGTGTGTGGCATTCGAGTACTTGGCGACGTTGTTCAGCGACTCCGCGACGACGAAGTACACCGCGGCCTCCACCGCGGCCGGCACTCGCGGAACATCGTCGGCCTGTAGATCGCACGGCACGGCGCTGCGTCCTGCCACCGCGGACAGTGCACCGGACAGACCTAGGTCGGCGAGCACCGGCGGATAGATGTCGTGGACCGTCGAGCGCAGTCCGGCCAGCGCGTCAGACGCGGCCTGTTGTGCCCGTTCGACGTAGTCGACGGCGGTGGGGTCGCCGGAATCGAGGGCCCGCCTAGCCAGGCCGAGCATCATGACGACGCCGACGAGCCTGTTCTGCGCTCCGTCGTGGAGGTCGCGCTCGATGCGTTGGAGCTCGGCGGTGTGAGCGTCGAGCGCCGCGGCCCTGCTGAGAGTCAGCGAGTCGACGCGGGCCGCCAGTTCGGTGCGGCGGGACGGCGTCAGTGCCGCGTCGGTGGTCCGCGCGAACAACGCTGCGATTGCGGGAACGAGCCACCATGCGAGGAGCCCGTAGCCGAGGGCCGCCACCGGCGCCCACGCCGCTTGCGCCCACGAGGTGACGGTGAATGGACCGATGAGGGGTTCACCCTCGGCGGCGTACTGCCAGCGGATCAGGACCGACAGCGACGACACCACTCCGAGGGGCACTGCGACCGTGATCAGGCCGATGATCAGGGCAGGGAGCCCGTGCAGGACCAGCCACCAGAGTTCCCGTCCGGTAGTTCGAGACAGTGCGGCCCTCAGCTGTTCGCGTCTCGTGACCGGTACGGCGCCAGATGTTCGATCGAGGGTCTGCGGCCGACCGAGAAATGTTCGTGACCGGGCCCGGGCACGTCCGGCCCACCGATGAAGAACCCCGGCGAGCGCCGGAACGATGATCCAACCGCCCGTGAACAGCATGAGCGGCGACACCAGCAGCAGCACCATCCCGATCGCGGTGGAGCCCACGGCGGCCGCAGTCTCGACGGCGACGAACCGCAGAGCGTTCCACCACGTCCGCATCGGACGGGGCTCACGCTGTCGATTCACAGACATGAGTCTGCCGTAGCCGTCGGACGATGACACTACAGCTGGCTATACCTCGAACTCGGCAGTCTGCTGTATCGGAAACGATCGGAATGGTTCATAGCGTTCTCCCCATGACATCGACAGCACTGACCGTGGAAGCGGTCGTCAAGAAGTACGGCAGAGGACGCAGTGGGGTCACCGCACTGCGCGGCGTCGACCTGCGGTTGCCGACCGGCTCGTTCACGGCGGTCATGGGCCCGTCCGGATCGGGCAAGAGCACCCTGCTGCACTGCGCAGCCGGCCTGGACACGCCGACGAGCGGAACGGTGCGGATGGGCGGGGACACAGTCTCGCAGCTCGGAGCGAACAAGCTGACCGCGTTCCGCAGGGACCACGTCGGGTTCGTCTTCCAGTCGTACAACCTGCTGCCCGCGCTCACCGTCGAAGACAACATCACCCTTCCGCTGCTGCTCGGCCGGCGCGCGGTGGATCGCGATTGGCTCGACTACCTGATCGGCGCCGTTGGACTCACCGAACGACGCAAGCACCGTCCGACGGAACTGTCCGGCGGGCAGCAGCAGCGCGTGGCGATCGCCCGAGCCCTCGTGACGCGGCCGCATGTCGTGTTCGGCGACGAACCGACGGGCGCCCTCGACTCGCGGACCGCCAAGCAGGTCCTCGACCTCCTGGCGTACACCGCGCGCACGCTTGACCAGACGATTCTCATGGTGACGCACGATCCGATCGCAGCGGCACACGCCGACCGCGTGGTATTCCTCGCCGACGGCGCGGTCGTCGGGTCGATGGCGGGCGGCGACGCGCAGGCGATCGCTTCCCGCATGAGTTCACTCGGGGCGTGGTGACCGTGCGTCGACTCGTCTTCGCCGATCTCCGGCACTCGCGTGCAAGCTTCATCGGTGTTTTTGTGGCGGTCCTCATCGCGACGGCGCTGATCACCGGACTGGGCGTGCTCTTCGAATCCGGGTTCCGCGGCGGTCTTGAACCTCAACGACTGGCGGGCGCACCGATCGTCGTCTCCGGCCCGCAGACTGTCGACGTGATCGAAGACGCCGATCTGCCACTGGCTGAACGCGCCCCGCTGCCGAAGGACGCGACGTCGCGGATCGCGGCGATGCCGGAGGTCGAGAAGGTGATCGGGGATCGATCGGTTCCGGTGCTGGTCGGCGGGCGACCGGTGATCGCACATGGATGGCAGTCCGTCCAGATCGCGGGCCTCGAGATCGTCGACGGTCGGGCGCCCGCAGCTCACGGTGAGGCGGTCGTCGCCGATGGCACCGGCCTGTCGGTCGGCGATCGCACCGTCGTCGACCGTGCCGGACGCCAGGTGGACGTCACGGTTGTCGGGACCGTCGACGACCTCGGTCGGTCAGACGACCGGCCGTCCGACGTCTACCTCGGTGACAAGATGCTGGCGACGATCGCGCCCGGCTCGGCCCGTGTGCTCGCCGTGATTCCGCGCGAGGGGGAGTCGCCGGAGTCGGTCGCCGATCGGATCCGGGGCGCGTTTCCCGGAATCGAAGCTCGCACCGGCAGCAGTCGCGGTGACACCGAGTTCCGCGATGCGGGTGCCGGTCGGGCCGCCCTGATCGGGATCAGCGCCGCCTTCGCCGGCACCTGCCTGCTCGTCGCGCTGTTCGTCGTGTCGGGCACGCTCTCGCTGTCGGTGCAGTCGAGGCACCGCGACTTCGCGCTGCTCCGCGCGGTGGGCGCGTCGGGCAGGCAGATCCGCGGCATCGTCACGCGCGAGGTGCTCCTGGTCGCCGTCCTCGGCGCCGCGACGGGCGTTGTCCCCGGCTACCTCCTCGCAGGCGTGCTCCAATGGGGCTTCGTCGAAGGCGGCGTGATCCCGTCCGACTTCGAACTCGCCACCGGGCCGCTCCCTGCTGTCGTGGGGTGTGGGTCCGTGCTCGTCGCCGCGGTCGTCGCGGGGCTGCTCGCCGCGCGACGACCGGCGAAACTCGATCCGGTCGACGCCCTGCGAGACGCCGCGGCGCCGACGGCGACGCCGCACAAGGCCCGGCTGGTGGCGGGCGTCCTCCTCGGAGTGGGTGGCCTGGGTGCGTCCGCCGGGCCGGTGATGGCCGAAGGAGAGGCCGCGCGGGCATCGTCCGCGGGTGCCGCGATGCTGCTGATCATCGCTGTCGCGCTGCTCGGTCCGTGGTTGATGTCGGCGCTGACGGCAGTCGTCGGCGCCGTGCTGCGCAGTACAGGAGCGCCTGCGCCCGTGCTGGCCGCCGAGTCCGCGCGGCACGACACCCGCAGGTTCGCGGCGGCGGTGACTCCGCTTGCACTCGGGATCGGGCTCGGACTCGTCCAGTTGGGCGCGCCGGCCATCACGGCGGAGGCGGCGTCGACGGAAGTCCGAGTGGGAGTGACCGCCGACCTCGCGGTCCGGCACCCCGGAGGGCTTGCGCCCGAGGTGATCGACGACCTCCGCGACATTCGGGGTGTGCTGGCGGTGAATCCGTTGACGGCGACACAGGCGGTCGCGCAGTACCGGATGGTCGACGACGACAGGGACACCCGGTCGACGATGTCGCTGACCGGCGTCGATCCCGAATCGCTGCCCGCCACCCTCGACGTCGACGTCCGTTCGGGCGACCTCGCTCGGCTCGCAGAGAAGAACACGGTGGCCGTCAGCACGGACTTCGCGTCCACGGCGAGGGTGGATGTAGGTGGTCGGCTGGTCGGCTTCTTCGGGGACGGCGCACCGCTCGACGCGACGGTGGTTGCCGTGTACACCCGCGGCCTCGGGTTCGGCGCCGCGCTGATGGCGGACGACACGGTCCGAGCGCACACCGAATCGGGAGTGAGCACGCAGGCTCTCCTGTCCACCGAACCGGGCGCCGACGTCGCGTCCAGGGTGTCGGACATGGGTCTGACCGCAGTGGCTCCGTCGGATGATCCCGCCGATCGCGCCGAAGCTGAGCAGCAGGGCTGGGTCAATACGATCGCGCTCGTGGTGATCCTCGGCTACATCGCGGTAGCTGTGGTGAACACCCTGGTCATGGCCACCACTCAGCGGCGTCGGGACTTCGCTCTACTTCGCCTGGTCGGCGCGAAGCGGCAGCAGATCCGGTCGATGATGCGGATCGAATCGCTCCTCGTCGCAGGCGCGGCGCTTGTCCTCGGTCTGCTGGTGGCGGCGCCGCCGCTGGTCGGTCTGAGCATCGGCATGGGCGGGTCCGCGGTGCCGACCCTGCCTCTTGTCGGCTCGGTCGTGGTCGTCGGTGCGATGTGCGGGATCGGATTGGCGGCACTCGCGGTCGGCACCCGGGTCGCGATGCGCGGCGCGGAGCCGGGAAGCGCCGTCTGACCGGAGTTCGGGCCCGCGCTAGTCGAGCCGAACGCTACGGAAATGGGTGGTCAGACGTCCGGTGTCGTCGATGAAGTGGAAGGCGATGCCGGGCGGCTGTGTGTCGTTGAGGACGTCATCGCCCTCGAACGGCAAGTTCAACGTCGACGCCACACCCGGCGCGGTGACCAGTGGCACTCCGGCGAACATCGTCGTCGACGGAGAGTGGATGTGCCCGCACACCAGGCCGACGATGTTCTCGTGACGGCGCACAAACGCCTCGAACGCCGACGGGTCGAGTTGGCGGATCGAGTCCATGAACGGCATGCCCACATCGATGGGCGGATGGTGGAATGCGACCAGGACCGGGGCGTCACCCGCGGCCTCGATCTGTTCGGACGCCCAGGCAAGCGTCGTCTCGGTGAGTTCACCGTCCTGGCGACCGGGTATCGACGAATCGAGGCCGAGGAGGAGCAGTCCGTCCACGAGCAGTGACGTGTTCACCGGCTGCAGGCCGCCGTGGAAGGCGGTGCGGTCGTCGTGGTTGCCGAGCAGTGTGAGCGTCGGGATCTCGGTGACGACGTGCGCGGCCGCTTCCGCGTACTGGCCGGGGAGTCCGTCGTCGGCGAGATCGCCGGTCACCAGGAGCGCGTCGATCGCCGACGGACCGCCGCAGCGCTCGTTCAGGTAGCGCATCACGGCGTCGATGCGCGCGAGTTGCTCCGGGTCGGAGTTGCGGAAGTGCAGGTCGCTGATCTGGGCGACGACGAACATGACCCCAGGCTATCGGAAGCGCCCGAAGGCGGCCGATCAGGCGACCGTGACGTCGACGTCTTTCGCGAATCGGTACGGCCCGGTGGCGAGGAGCGCGCCGAACGTCCTGCGGAGCCGTGACATCTCGGCGCGCACGGTGACGGTGCGCGTCGGGTCGCCGAAGATGGTGGACGCGAGTTCCGCGGCACTTCGGCCCTCGCGATGAACTGCCAACTGCGCCAACAGATCTCGGTGTCGAGGGGTGGCTCGGTGGGTCCATTCGCCGTCCGTCGTTCGGACGGTGACGGCGGCTCGGCCGTCGGGCTCGTCGGTGATCACGACGGTCGTCCCGGTTCGCGACTCGACGTCGGCGGGCCGCACGAGCCATCCGCCGGGAAGGGGTTCGAGGTCGCACAGGCCGAGGCCGGCGACGTGCATCCGGTCGGGCGCGACGTCGGAGGGCAGGACGATCCGTCGTCGCGGCGGAACGCGGTCTACTGCGGCGACCCAGCCGAACTCGTCGACGGCGAGAGCGGGCCGACCTGCCCTGGCGAGGATCGGGGCGGCGACGCTGCGCAGCATGTCGAGTTGGTCGTGATGCGCGATCTGCAGTCGGGCTTCGGCGAGTCGGGCCACCGAGTCGACCAGGGCGACCGTCGCCGGGTGGATCGACGACGCGGGGCCGCTCACGTCCACGGCGCCGAGCAGCCCACCGGTTCGCGGATCGTGGATCGGCGCTCCGGTGCAGGTCCACGCGTGATGTGTGCGGACGAAGTGCTCGGCGGAGAACACCTGCACGGCCCGGCCGGACGCGAGCGCGGTGCCGATGGCGTTGGTGCCGACGGCGCCTTCGGCCCACGACGCACCCTCGACGAAACCGAGGTGGTCGGCGCGGCGTCGCACCGCGGAGGTGCCGGCCCGCCACAGCACGTGCCCGTCGGCGTCGGCGACCACGAGGATGTTCGGGCTGTCGCGGACGACGGCGTCGAGGCCGTGAGTGAGGTCGTCCAGGAGATCGGCGAGGCCGGACGAGCGACGTCGCTCGGTGAGGTCGGCGGCGGCGATCGGGTCGGACGGTCCGCCTCGGTCGGGGTCGACGCCCGCGTGGGCGGCCCGCTCCCACGACTGCCCGATCACCGAGCGGGGACGTGCCGGTAGACGTTCGCCTGCCATCGCCGCGTCGTATACGGCGTGCAGGACCTGCGCGAACTCGCGCGGATCCTCACCGGTCGCGAGGGCCGGTTCGGGTGCGGGGTGGCCTGTTGTGATCGTCATCTGGACCTCGTCCCTCACGGTGTGGCGGCAGTCACATCTGCTCGTCGTCCAGGGTGCGCCGCTCGGTGACGTCGGCGCAACGACGTTGCAACGCTCTGCAACCCTTGTCGGCCCACCAGGCGGTGGAGTGTGCTGTCCATCACATCAAGTGCATGAGAAACGAGAGGGAAGTTCAGATGACGCAGACCGCCGACATCGTGATCGACACGGCAGCCGACTCGCCGGGAGCGCGAATGGACGCCTGGCTGGCCAAGTTCAACAACGCGCTCGCAGCGAACGACCCGCAGGCGGTGGCGTCCCTGTTCGTCGCCGACAGCTATTGGCGCGACCTGGTGGCGTTCACCTGGAATCTCAAGACCGTTGAGGGCCCGGATCGGATCGTCGAGATGCTCACCGAACGCCTCGCCGAGACGGCTCCGCGCGGATTTGCACCGAGCGAGGCCCCGTCGGAGTCGGACGGGGTTGTTGAGGCTTTCATCGAGTTCGAGACGGCCACCGGCCGCGGCGACGGTCATCTCCGCATCAAGGCCGACGACGACGGGGAGGATCGGGCGTGGACGCTGCTCACCACCCTCCAGGAACTCAAAGGTCACGAAGAGCGCAACGGCTTCTCGCGACCGATGGGCGCAGTCCACGGCAACGACCCGGACCGACGCTCGTGGGCGGAGAAGCGGGAAGACGAGGAGGCCGAACTCGGCACTGCCGTCCAGCCGTACGTGCTGGTCATCGGTGGCGGCCAGGGCGGCATCGCACTCGGCGCCCGGCTGCGGCAGCTCGGTGTTCCGTCGGTTGTGGTCGACAAGTACGACCGCCCGGGTGACCAGTGGCGCAGCCGTTACAAGACGCTCTGCCTGCACGACCCGGTCTGGTACGACCACCTCCCGTACCTGCCGTTCCCGGACAACTGGCCGGTGTTTGCGCCGAAGGACAAGATCGGCGACTGGCTGGAGTTCTACACCAAGGTCATGGAGGTCCCGTACTGGAGCAAAACTGAGTGCACGTCGGCGTCGTACGACGAAGAAGCGGGCCGATGGACCGTCGAGTTGGTTCGTGACGGCGAGAAGATGACGCTGCATCCGACTCAGCTCGTCTTGGCGACCGGCATGTCCGGAAAGGCCAACGTTCCGACGTTCCCAGGCGCGGAGATCTTCGCCGGCGACCAGCATCACTCCAGCCGGCACCCGGGGCCGGACGCGTACGCGGGCAAGAAGGTAGTCGTCATCGGCGCCAACAACTCGGCGCACGACATCTGCAAGGCGCTTGTCGAGAACGGCATCGACACCACGATGGTGCAGCGTTCGTCGACGCACATCGTGAAGTCCGATTCGCTGATGGAGATCGGACTCGGTGCGCTCTACAGCGAGCAGGCGGTCAAGGGCGGCATGACCACGAAGAAGGCTGACATGACCTTCGCTTCGTTGCCGTACAAGATCATGCATCAGTTCCAGATCCCGCTGTACGACCAGATCCGCGAACGGGACAAGGACTTCTACGCACGACTCGAGGCCGCCGGGTTCGACCTCGACTTCGGCGACGACGACTCCGGACTGTTCATGAAGTACCTGCGGCGCGGTTCGGGCTACTACATCGACGTCGGCGCGTGTGAGCGCGTCGCCGACGGCACCATCAAGCTGGCTCACGGCGGCGTCGATCATCTGACGGAGAACAGTGTGGTGCTCTCCGACGGCACCGAACTGCCCGCCGACGTCGTCGTCTACGCGACCGGGTACGGCTCGATGAACGGCTGGGCGGCCGACCTGATGGGACAGGAAGTCGCAGACCGAGTCGGCAAGGTGTGGGGCCTCGGCTCCGACACCACGAAGGACCCCGGGCCTTGGGAAGGAGAGCAGCGCAACATGTGGAAGCCGACGCAGCAGCCCGGCCTGTGGTTCCACGGCGGCAACCTGCACCAGTCGCGCCACTACTCCCTGTATCTCGCACTCCAGCTCAAGGCCCGTTTCGAAGGCCTCGACACCCCCGTCTACGGACTGCAGGAGGTGCATCATCTGAGCTGACATCAACGAGAGCACGGACCGCCCGGACATCCCCCGCCCGGGCGGTCCTCTCATGTCCGCGCCCGCCGGAGGCGAACCGCGCTACCGTCGAAGACATGACTCCTGAACTGAGCCCCACTGACTGGGTCCGCAACCAGACCGAGAAGATCCTCGCCGAAGGAACCACCGACGGTGTCGGCATCAACGGAATGAAGGTCGTGCTGTTCACCACGCTCGGCGCGAAGTCGGGCAAGGAGCGTTACGTGCCCCTGATGCGCGTGGAAGAAGACGGCAAGTATGCGATGGTCGCGTCCAAGGGCGGCGACCCGAAGCACCCGTCGTGGTACTTCAACGTGAAGGCCAACCCGCAGGTCACAGTGCAGGACGGCGACGTCGTCTCCGTGAAGACCGCCCGCGAAGTGTCCGGTGACGAGCGTGCCCACTGGTGGGAGCTCGCCGTCGCGGCGTTCCCGCCCTACGCGGAGTACCAGACCAAGACCGACCGCCTCATCCCCGTCTTCGTGCTGGAGTAGTGAACCGTTGGACGCCGTCGAGCGTCCTGACAGTTTCAGGGTCGATCCGCTGCTGGATCGGCCCTGAAACTATTTGTGCCGGAAGCGTTTCCCCGCTCCTTGAGCGCAACACGCGTCCTTTGCGTCGTGAGCGCAACGCGCGTCCCCTGCTCCTTGAGCGAGCGGAGCGAGTCGAAAGGCCGCCCAGGAGCAGCGCTCCTCACCAGTTTCGGCACGAAGCCTCGGCCCTCTACTAGAACTAAGGTGCGAAACTACTATGATTTGTCACACAGTAGGTTTACACTGGAGATAACAGCAAAACCGGACACCCCGTCCGCAACGCGCTGAAAGGGGGGCGAACGCCATGGCCAACACCTTCGATCTCCCCGATTCGCCTCTGGAGCTGGCCCGCCTGCAGGACGCGGTGGCTGTGAAGTTGTCGTCGGTGTCGCTGACCCCGATGACCGATGACGACGTGCTGCTGATGTCGGGTGTTCTTGAGCGCTCCCATCGGCGTTCGGACGGCGTGGACGCCCGCCTCTTCGCGGAGGTCTCTACCCGCGGCGCGTACCGCAAGGCCGGCGCCCAGACGCCGGGCAAGTACCTCACCGCCGCGCTGCGCCTCGGTGCCGGCGCGAGCAAGCGTCGCCTGGCCGCGGCGTTGGCGATCAGCCCGATGTACAACTACTCCGGCGACCAGCTTGACCCGGTCTTGCCGGCCACCGCAGCAGCGGTCGCCGATGGCGACCTCTCGGTCGACCACGTCAACGAGATCGTCGCCGTGATCGAGGAGATCCCCGCCGCGATCCCCGCCGACGACAAGGCTCGTGCCGAGGCCGAGCTCGCCGAACTGTCCCGCGACCTGACCCCGGAGGGCACCCGCGAAGTCGGACGCCGCATCCTGGCTCACCTCGACCCCGACGGTTCGCTGACTGACGACGCCGACCGCGCCCGGACCCGAGGATTTGCGATCCAACCGCAGGACAAGCGCCTGATGTCCAAGATCCGGGCACAACTGTCGCCGGCGCTTCGAGCCAAGCTCGAAGCAATCCTCACCCTGTGGGCAGAACCCGGGATGAACAACCCCGACGACCCCGAATCACCCCGCGGAGCGGCCTACGGCGCCGACGCCGAGGCACTCTCCGCCGCCCGCGAACGGGACAGCCGGTCGCAGTCCCAGCGCAACCATGACGCACTCGAAGCAATGCTCGACCACCTCCTCGCCAACGGCGCCCTCGGCGACTCCGTCGCCCTCCCCTCACATTTGGTGGTCACCGCATCGCTCGAAGACCTCGAAAACCGGGCAGGCGTTGCCGTCACCGCGACCGGCACGCGTCTCCCGGTCACCGATCTGGTCGACATCGCAGCCGACGCGACCCCATGGCTCGAAGTCTTCGAAGGCCAGTCGTCGCAGATCCTGCACTTCGGGCGTGGCCGCCGCCTGGCGTCCCTCGCCCAACGCCTCGCGTTGTTCGGCAGGGACCGCGGCTGCACCGCACCCGGCTGCACCACCCCGTGGTCACGCACCCAGGCCCATCACATGCCCGACTGGCACGACGGCGGACCCACCGACATCGACCACCTGGGCGGTGCGTGCGGAGGACATAACCGCAGCGTCTCCACCACACCCGGCGGATGGGAGACCACCATCCTCACCTCGGGCCCGTTCAAGGGCCGGGTCGGCTGGCGACCCACCGGCTCGAACGAGCCGTGGAAGGTCAACCACTCCCTGCAGCCGGAGAAGCTCCTCCCGGCAGTTCGGGCCACCAAGTCCGGATCGGCAGTGGAGAAGTGGCTCTCCTGCCGAATCCCGGCACCACCACCGGGACCACCGGCCCCACCCGGGACCGACGTGGTGCGGAACCTCGCCTGAGCTGGTCAGGCGGGGACGCCGCCATGTCCGCAGTCGACTAAAGCCCGTTCCGGGGAACTCTGTGATCAGAGCACGCCGATCCCGACCAGACCGCGGTCGGACAGGTCGAACCGACTGATCCGGACGTGGCCGCCCCATTCGTTGCCGCCGACGGTGGTGACCACTCCATCGTCGACAGTCAGCACGATGTTGGTGTGCTGCCGGAACGGACTGTCGTGGCCGTACAGCATCACGTCGCCGAGCTTGGGCGTGTAGCCGGATCCTGCGGGTCGGAATCGCTTCTCAGCCTGGAAGTACTCCGTGAGCGTGTACACGCCGGGGATGCGCCAACTGCCGGAGTTCGGGTTGCTGAACTCGCGGCCCGCGGAGCGCATCACCCAGCTGACGAAATCGGCGCACCATTCCTCCTCGACGCCCTGGGAGTACTTGGTGCCGGCAGGCTGTGCGTCGTACTCGGCGCGAGTCACGTCCACGATGCGCTGCTGTACCGGTGAGAGCTGCGCCGTGTCGACGTCCGGATACGTGAGATTGCGGCTGTCCCACCAGGCTAATCCCGTGCGGATCGCTCCTGTCTGTTCAGCGACGACCGCACCTCCCGCGAGGATGACGGCGACTACCGCGAGCACAATCCACCGGCGACGCAGTTTGCGTGGCGGGTGAACGTCGGTGTCGTCTGCCGTTGTCATGGCCGCCAACGGTAGCCGAGACTCGTCTCAGATGGTGAGCAGCACCTTCCCGACGGCTTCGCCGGAATTGAGCCGAGCGTGCGCGGCACCTGCGTCGGCCAGGTCGAAGACAGAGTCGATGATCGGCTGGACGTCGCCGCTTGCGACGAGCGGCCACGTCCGGGCAATCGTCTCCGCGACGATCATCGCCTTCGAACCAGGGCCGACCACCGGGCGGCCGCGGAGCGTGGTGCCGACGACTGCGGCGCGCTTGGTCATCAGGGCCGCGATGTTCAGCTCGGCCTTCACTCCACCCTGCATGCCGATGATGACGAGTCGCCCGCCCGTCGCCAGCGCTGTCACGTTCCGTGACAAATACTTGGCGCCGATGATGTCGAGGATGACGTCCGCCCCGCCCTCCGCCGCGATGACCTGGTCGAAATCCTGAGTCGAGTAGTCGATGAGTATGTCGGCACCGAGGTCTCGACAGCGGTCGAGCTTGCCCTGATTGCGGGCAGTGACGGCGACTCGCGCGCCCAGGGCGTGCGCCAACTGGATCGCGTGGGTGCCGATTCCGCTGCTGCCGCCGTGCACGAGGAGAAGTTCACCAGGCCCTAGGTGGGCGGTCAGCACGATGTTCGACATCACGGTGCAGGCGACTTCCGGCAGGGCCGCGGCGGACACGAGGTCGACGCCCCGGGGCACCGGCATCAACTGCGGTGCCGGAACGGCCACTCTTTCCGCGTAGCCGCCGCCCGCCAGGAGTGCGCACACTTCGTCGCCGATCGACCAGCCGGACACATTGTCTCCGATCGCGGAGATCGTTCCGGACACTTCCAGGCCGAGGACGTCCGACGCCCCGGGCGGCGGCGGGTAGTTGCCTGCGGCCTGAAGGATGTCGGCGCGATTCACTCCGGCAGCCGCAACGTCGACGATCACCTCTCCCGGCGCAGGTTCCGGCTCGGGTAGGTCGGTGACGTCGAGGGGCTCGGAACCTGCAATCGCGCGCATAGCTCCAGTGTTCCACCGATCGACAGTCCGGGCACGTGGGCCGACGTCGGACGACGTGCGCTAACGTGGTCGGCTAGGGAAGCGTGGCAGAGCGGCCGAATGCACTCGCCTTGAAAGCGAGCGTGGGTAAAACCACCGGGGGTTCAAATCCCTCCGCTTCCGCAGCAGGCCCTCGACCGTTCTTGCGGTTCGAGGGCCCTTTCGTCGGTCCGTGCACGTCGCCGTCGTGTCGCAGGCGCCATCGGCGCATCGAAGCGCCTAGAGTCCACGCCCATGACAAATGTTTCGCCTGAGATGTCGCAATCGATACGATTGCATCGGCAAGGGTCACTTCTCACCACGCCGATCGGGCGCACAACGGTCCTGCTGGACGGGCGCAAATGCCAGACGAGCTTCGGCGTCACCGACCTTCCCGTTCGGGTGGGAACCCATCGACTCGAAGTAGTCGGCCACGACGCGATCGACGTCGGGGTGGCATCGGGTGCTGCTGTTGATATCTATTACGCGCCGCCGTACACGCGGTTTCACCGGGGCACGCTCGGCAGGAGTGAACACGAGCGTCAGGGCTGGGGAGCCATCGTAGCGATCGGCGTGGCGTGTGCGTCCCCTTCGATGATCATCGTCATCTTGGCGCTGTGGTAGCCGGCGGTCGACAGGATTCGAGGTAATCGTCACTACCTCGTCCAATGAGAGCCTGTTTTGATGCGCATCGAGACAGTCGGCTGAGCCCAGCCTTGACCCGCCGATCGCCGGTTGACGTGCAGGGGCTCTCCGGGGGTTCGAAATCGGGGCCTCGGAGTAGGCGACCTGGATGAGCACGCCGTAGCAGGCTTGGTGCTGCCACGACGTCAGTAGGCTCGGTGCAGGTCGCGGCCACGGATGCGTTCCCTCAGCGAGTGATGCCCGGGCCGTAGCGCTCGACCATGCCGACCAGCCAGCTGACGCCGACCGGATTCGCCGAGTGCACGCGCACGATCGGCGGCCAGCCGCCGTGTTCAGCGAGGTGCAGGACCACCGGCCGAGTGGTGTCGTCGCCGCCGAGATCGTGATCCAACGACAGTTCGACGACCGGTTCGTTGCCTCGGAGGACGACGAGCGCCTCGGCAGAAGTCCGTGCAACGGTCCAAGTGTCGTCGGGTGGATCGCGAAGGTCGTCGACGAAGAGTTTCATGAGCGAGGAGGATACGGGCCCGGCGAAGCGCGTAGCGACTGAATTTCGTGATGCGGACAGTCGCGGCGCACGATCGTTCGGCGCCTTTCCAACACTGCCGTGACCTCGATCGGCTGAGGCTCGATCGAGGTCACGGCGGTGCATTGATGGCGTTATGTCACTGCGATGCGGTGAGTGGCGCGGTTGTCTCGTCCGACGCCGACGCCGACGCCGACGCCGACTCCGGCGCGACCCGGTTCTGGTGCTCGTCGAGTGCCCGGTAGCCGTAGTAGTACGTCACGAGCATGAGCGCCCAGACGGCCATGGCGATGCTGTAGAAGAGCGTGTGGTCGGCGTCGTCGCCGGGGATGCGGACGAAGTCGTACGACACTGCGATGAGCGTCCCGAGGACGGTCGCCACCGACACCCAGACGCCGTGACGGCGCTCGCCGATCCGGAACAGCCGCGCGGCGACGTACAGCATGAACGCCGCGACGGCGAGGTTGGTGACGGTGTAGAACGCGGTCCACCCCAGGCTCACCGGGCGGACGTCGAGGGTGCGGTTGAGACCGACGGCCACGCCCGCCAGAATCGCGACGGCCTCGACGATCCAGGTGGGCCGGTACCGGTGAGTCACGGCCATCATGCCGAGGATGAAGATCACGGTCATGCCGAACGACCGCGAGAAGGCGTCGAAGAACACCATCAGGTGATAACTGAAACTGTCGTGTGAGACACCGGTGGCGGCGAGGAGCAGCACGTTGGTGCCCGACAACGCGATCACGATCCACTCGAACCCGAGCAGGAAGTTGCGGTGGCGCCGAAGCAGCCGAACGCCGTAGACGTAACCGGCGCCCAGCATCGCGAGGTTGGCGATCAACACCAGAATCATGTGAGTGATGGACATGTGGTTCCTCAGGCGAGAGCAGACGCGATGGCGTCGGAGACGCGGTCGACGGCGGCGCGGGCGTTGGAACTGATCCGCGTCATCGAGATGTAGCCGTGCACCAGACCGCTCTCGCGCATCACCCGAGTCGAGACGCCGGCCTCGGTCAGACGGTCGGCGTAGGCCAATGCCTCGTCGCGGAGCGGGTCGAAGCCCGCGACGGTGATCAGCGTGGCAGGCGCCCCGGACAGGTCGTCGACAAACATCGGCGACAGACGCGGATCGCTCGGAGACTGTCCCTCGGGCAGGTAGTGGCCGGTGAACCAGTCGATCTGCTTGCCGGACAGCGCGGAACTGTCGACGAACTCGTGGCGCGACGCGTAGTCGCCGACCGAGTCGACCACTGGGTACATCAGCACCTGCAGTCGAGGCTGGACGTCCTCGCCCGCGATCTCGTTGGCGAGGACCGCGCACAGATTTCCGCCTGCGCTGTCGCCGAGCAGAACCAGTTTGCGCGGATCCACACCCCACTCGGCGGCGTGCTCGACGGCGAACCGCCAGGCCTCGACGGTGTCGTCGACCGGACCGGGGAACGGAGCCTCCGGGGCGAGTCTGTACTCCACCGACAACACGGCCACCCCGACACGATCGGCGATCAGTCGGACCGGCGAGTCGTATTCCTCGCGGCTGCCGATGACAAATCCGCCGCCGTGCACGAACAGAATCAAACCGTCGGACCGCCCAGCCGGACGGTACAGGCTGGCATGGATGCCGCTCGGCAGGACGAGATCGTCGACGTCCATCGTCGGCGCATCGTCGGCGAACACGAGGCAGTCCGTGTCCATTCCGATGCGCGCGTCCTCCACGGAGCCGTCGCTGAAATCGGGCGCCGATTCGGTTGCCTTCAACATGATTGCGATCTCTGGCGCCATGACGTCGCCGTCGGAGTTGACGACGTTCGGCGCGATTCGCGTGAGCAGCCGTTGGGGCAGTCGACCGATCGCGGTGAACACGGCGCGCTGAACTCGCTCGGCGCCGGTCAAGCTGCGCGGCGACGAGGACGGCGGGGCGGCGGTGACGGTCATCGCTGGGTTCCTTCGGCCGCGACCGGCTTCGCGCCCAACTCGCGCTCGAGGCGCGACGAGAAGTGCAGTGCGTCGGTGATCGTCGGTCCCCGGTACATCCGGCGGTCTTCGAGGAACACCTGCTTCTGCTGCCACGGCATCTCGTCGCCCTGGCGCGGCAACGTGTGCTTGGCGCGCAGCATGTATCCGGAATCGAGGTCGATGACAGGTCGAGTGCCGGTCCCTTCGGGGGCCACAGGGACCGCGGTGTCGTAGCCGTGCGTGTCCATGTGGCGCAGAATCTCGATGAGGCTCTTTCCGAGCAGGCCGATCTTCAACGTCCACGACGACTTGGTGTAGCCGACCGCCATCAACCAGTTGGGGATGCCGGACAGCAGCATGCCGCGGTAGACCACCGAGTCGGCGACGTTGACCGGTCGGCCGTCGACCGAGATGTCGACACCGCCGAAGAGACGCATGTTGAGCCCGGTCGCGGTGACGATCAGATCAGCGTCCAGGTGCTCGCCCGACTCCAGTTCGATGCCGGTCTTCGTGAAGCGACGGATGCGATCGGTGACCACATCGGCGTTGCCGTCGCGGATGGCGCCGAAGAAGTCGCCGTCGGGCGCCAGGCAGAGGCGCTGGTCCCACGGCTCGTAGGGCGGGTTGAAGTGCTTGTCGACGTCGAAGCCGTCGGGCAGCTCCTGCGTGTTGACCCAGCGGATGAACTTGCGTCCCGCCTTCGGGAAGGTGGTGAGCACCTTCATCAAGCCCCAGTCGGTCAAGGTGTTCTTCCAGCGAGTCGCGAGGTAGCCGCGGCGCTCGCCGAGCAGCTTGGTGAGCTTCAGGGCCACGGTGTCCACGCGCGGCAACGTCAGAATGTACGTCGGCGTCCGCTGCAGCATGGTGACGTGCGACGCCGCGCCGTCGCCGATCAGCATCGACGGGATGAGAGTGATGGCGGTGGCGCCACTGCCGATCACGACCACCTTCTTGCCGGAGTAGTCGTAGTCCTCCGGCCAGTGCTGCGGGTGGATGATGTCGCCCTCGAAGTCTTCGCGGCCGGCGAATTCGGGAGTGAAACCCTCGTCGTACCGGTAGTAGCCGGTGGCCCCGAACACCCAGCCGGCCTTGATAACCTCGCTGTGGACGGTGCTGTCGGCGTCGGTGACCTCGACCGTCAGCAGCCACTCGGCGTCATCGCTCGACCATTCCGCTGAGATGACCCTGTGCCGGTACCGCACGATGTCGCTGAGCCCGTACTCTTCGACAGTCTCCTTGAGGTAGTCGAGGATCAGCGGAGCGTCGGCGATCGCCTTCTCGTCCTTCCAGTTCTTGAACTCGTACGCGAAGGTGTGCAGGTCGGAGTCGGAACGGATGCCGGGGTATCGGAACAGGTCCCACGTTCCGCCGACGGAGTCGCGACCCTCGAGCAGTGCGACCTTCTTCTTCGGGAACTCCTGCGTCGCGTAGACGGCCAAGCCGATTCCCGAGATGCCGCCGCCGATGACGACGATGTCGAAGTACTCCGGCTGCGTTGCTGAGCTACCGCTGCTCATCTTCTTCTCTCATTCCGCGCCAGGACGGCGCCTCCGGGGTGGATGTGACTATGTGATGTGGCTCAGCCTGCCGAAATCGGTGTAACGCACGCCACATCGAATCTCAGCGTCTTGTCGAGCGGAGGTGTGGAAATCTCACACACTTTCCTCGCGGCGGATCTCGCGCCGTGGTCCCGAATCGCCCGGACCTGCGGCGAGGGTGCGATATGCACCGCCTCGCCGCGACAGATGCTCAAACGTGCGGATAGGCAGCGGGCCACGAGATGTCGATAGTGAGATCTGCGCCACAGCACACCGACCCGGATTCCCCTGGAACTCAGCTCGCTGAGTAGTCGGCGAACCGGATCCCCACAGATAGGAAATCCCATGACCAGCGTCGAAACAGGCCTCCAGCGAGTCCCGAGCACAACCCGAGCGGCCGACATCCTCGCGATCGTTGACCGCGACGGCGGCGTCGTCATCGAAGGACTGCTCTCCGCAGACCAGGTCGCGCGTTTCAACTCCGAGATCGATCCCTCGGTCGCGACGCTCGCCGCGGGCAGCACCCACGAGAACGAGCTCGTCCAGGAGTTCCACGGCGTGAACACCAAGCGTCTGACCAACCTGGTCAATCGCAGCGATGTGTTCCGCGACGAGGTCATCGACCTCGATCTGGTCCATGAGCTGTGTGACACGCGATTCCTCCCGGAGTCGGGCACCTATTGGATGACGACCGCTCAGGTGATCGAGATCGGTCCGGGCAACCGCGCCCAGATGCTTCATCGGGATCTCGAGAACTGGTACCCCTTTGTCGGCATGGGCCCCGCCGGACCGGAGATCACGCTCAACTTCCTCATCGCCCTCACCGACTTCACCGAGGAGAACGGCGCGACCCGAGTGATCCCGGGCAGCCACCTCTGGCCCGACTTCGAGGACCGCGGCGCTCCGGAGAAGACGATCCCCGCAACCATGAAGGCCGGCGACGCGCTGTTCATCAGCGGCAAGACCGTCCACGGCGGCGGAGCCAACGTCACCACCGGCGAGTACCGGCGCGCGGTGTCGTTCGCCTTCAACCCCGGCTACCTGGTCGGCGAGGAGGCCTACCCCTTCCTGGTGTCCCGCGAGACCGCGGCCAAGCTCCCCGAGCGCGTCCAGCGGATCCTCGGCTTCCGCTCGCAGTACCCGCTCGGCTCACCCGGCCTCTGGCAGGTCGACTACTCCGAGCTCGCCGACTACCTCGGCCTGTAGAGAATTCTCGGGGTGTGGACAATTCTTCCGCCGAATCACGGAAGGTCGACGCCGACGCGAGGAAAATGGCCATTATGACGACTCCAGATCAGCTGTGGCCCGACCCCTCTGAGCCGGTGGCGCGCCTGATCCGGGAACTGGCCGAGGACCTGCTCGGTCGGACGGCCGAGATCGTCGAATCGTCGATAGCCGCGTCGGTGTCGGATCCGCGCTATCAGATGATCGTGGACGATCCCGCACTCGCCGAAGCCGACGCGGCCCTGGTCGTCTCGTTCCTCAAGCAATGGCTGACATCGAACATCACCAACCCCGGGCGGAGAGTGCCGCCGATGACAGGTGGCGAAGTGTTGACGTTCGCCCACGATGTCGTCCTGCGCGGGCTCGTCGTCGATGACATCGGAGCGTGGCGCTCAGTGGAGCGTGTGTGGTGGAAGTGGTGGCTTGGAGAATGTTTCAAGGCCACTGACGACCTCGACGAACTGCGTGAGCTCTGCGAGGTCTCCGGGAACATGTTCGCCACCGCGACCGACGACTCGATGGCGGAGCTGTCCCGATACGTCCAGGGGATCCGGGAACAGCTGGCCGGCGGCGCTCAACTGCAGCGGTATGCCACCGTTGAGCTGTTGTTGCAGGGGGCCGACGTCGCCACCCCGACGGCGGAGGCGCAGCTCGGATACGCGCTCACCGGCTCCCATGTCGGTGCCGTGGTCTGGGTCGACTCGGAGGACGACATCGGTCTGCTCGAGCGTGCGGCCGAACAGGTGATGAGGGCGTGTGGGGCGGAGAGCCGGCTCACCGTGGTCGCGGGGACGGTGGCGCTGTGGCTGTGGATTCCGGCGGTCGCCACACCGTCGCCCGCAGTGCTCGCCGATCGGCTGCGCGGCCAGCGGCGCGTTCGGGTGGCCCTCGGCAGGCCCGCGAAGGACGTCGCCGGATTTCGGCGCACCCACATGGACGCCGCAGCGGCACAGCGGCTCTTGGCCCGTCTCGACTCCCATCTGTCCATCGTCCGCTACGAGGACGTCCAGCTCGTCGACCTGATCTCGGCCGATGTCGCGGCGGCGGACCGGTTCGTCGCCGACGTATTGGGCGACTTCCTCGACGCGAGTCCCGTGCTGCATCAGACGGTGCTGGTCTATGTCGAGGAAGGGCTCAACCGGACAAGCACGGCCGAGCGGCTGTACACCCACCGCAACACCATCGATCGCCGTCTCGCGCGGGTCGACGAGTTGCTCCCCAAGCCGTTCGCTCAGCACCCCACTGAAGTGGCGGCGGCACTGACACTGCTGCTCTTGCGCCGTGACCCGGCGTGATCTGAGGGCACCTATGCACATACCTTCACAAAGGACTCTCCTGTAATGAATGACGCATCGCATGCGTGGGCTCCGCTGACCCCTACCGCCCTGCTCGATCGGGCCGCGGCCGCGCACGGTGACCGGATCGCTGTCGTCGACGGCGACCACCGATGGACCTACCAGGAATTCCGTGACCGGTGCCTGCGTCTGGCGGGCGGGTTGCGGGACATCAGCGACGGTAGGCCGATCGCGGTGCTGACGCCGAACAATCACGTCTTGCTCGAAGCGCACTACGGCGTGCCGTGGGCCGGCGTGCCCCTGGTCGCGCTGAACACGCGATTGGGGACGCGGGAACTCGCGTACATCCTCGCGCACTCGGGCGCAGGCGTGCTCATCTACGATTCGCGGTTCGCGGAGCTGGTGGCGGAGGTCTGCGGAGGCCTCGCCGATGCGCCCCGAATGATCGTCTCCGGCGGCCCCGATACCGAGTACCAGACGCTGGTCAGTCGGTCGGCGCCGTTTCGGAGCGAGGTGTACGACGAGCGGTCGGTGCTCGCGATCAACTACACCTCGGGTACCACGGGTGCGCCGAAGGGCGTGCAGTACCACCATCGCGGTGCCTACTTGCAGGCGCTGGCGATGACCAGCCACTTTGCGCTCGGGCCGGACACCGTCCACCTGTGGACTCTGCCGATGTTCCATTGCAACGGCTGGTGTTTCACGTGGGCGGTCACCGCCGCAGCCGGTACGCACGTGTGTCTGCCCAAGGTCGACTCCGACGAGATCTGGCGCCTGATCGAGACCGAGGGCGTGACCAGCCTCAACGGCGCGCCGGCCGTGCTCGACATGATCGCGCACTCGCCGAGCGCTGCGCCCCTCGCGCGCACCGTCTCGATCGGCACCGGCGGTGCTCCGCCCGCACCGGCGGTTCTGCGCCGGATGACGCGCTTGGGGTTCGACATCACTCATCTCTACGGGCTCACCGAGAGCTTCGGACCCGCGCTCATCTGCGAGGCTCCGCCGGAATGGGCCGACCGCGACGACGAGTCGATCATCCGGCTCAAAGCACGGCAGGGAGTTGGAAACCTTGTGTCGCTGCCGCCTCGGGTGGTCCGCCCCGACGGTTCGGACGTACCCGCCGACGGCGCGACGATCGGCGAGATCGCGCTGGCCGGAAACAACGTGATGCTCGGCTATCTCGACGACGCGGAAGCGACGCGGAAGGCGATCCCCGACGGGTGGTTTCGGACCGGTGACCTGGCCGTTCGACACGCCGACGGGTACATCGAGCTTCGCGATCGCAGCAAGGACATCATCATCAGCGGCGGTGAGAACATCGCCAGCGTGGAGGTGGAGCACGTGCTGGCCGAGCACCCGGCGGTACTCGAAGCGGCCGTGGTGGGTGCACCCGACGAGAAGTGGGGCGAGATCCCCGTGGCATTCGTCCATCTCGTTCCAGGTGCCGACGTCGGAGCCGACGAGCTCATCGCTCACGTGAAGGGCCAGATCGCCCGCTACAAGGCGCCGCGGGTGGTGGTCTTCGACGAACTGCCCAAGACGACAACCGGCAAGACCCAGAAGTTCGTCCTGCGAGAGCGGGCGGCCCAGTTGTAGATCGTCGTGCGCCGACTCCGGTACGTTTGACTTGATCAAACGATTTCTCCGGGATGCGTCCTGGAACCGTCGGCAAGGAGTGATAGTCGTGGCGCATGTGTCGACAGCGGACCGGTCGGTGCAATTCGTCGAGGCCGCCGCCAAGGTGATCGCGGAGCAGGGAGTCGCGAGTGCGACTACCCGTCGCATCGCCGAGGCGGCCGGCGCTCCGCTCGCATCGTTGCACTACTGCTTCCGAGACAAAGACAGCCTCTTCCACGCGGTGTTCGAACACCTCGCGGAAGAGGCCGCTCGGCCGTTCGCGGACGTCCATCCCGTAGGGCTCGAAGCCGCTGCCGAACGCCTCATCCGGAGGGCGTGCGCATGGATCGTCACGCACCCCGACTACGCGCTGGCCCAGCTCGACCTGCATCTGTGGATGTGCCGAAATCGCCCTGACCAGGCAGTCGAATCGGTCGACGGCTACCTCGACGCCGTCGTGAAGATACTGACGGAGGCCGAACCGGGGATCGACGACGTCTCGGTGAAGACTCTCGCCTCGATACTGACTGCCGGGCTCGACGGACTGGTGGTCCAGTGGGCGGCCGATCGCGACACTGCTCGGGTGGACGCCTTCGTCGAGATGCTCTGTGCGGGCCTCCCGTCGCTGTGCGCGACGGCTCGGGCCGCGGGCAGCAGCCGGGGACAGTAGACCGAACGTGGAGAACCCCGCCCGGCGAAGTGGTGCTTTCGCCGAGCGGGGTCGTCGGGGGGACGCGCCGTGCCGTCAGGCGTCGGATTTCTCGTCGAATTGCGAGAAGGTGTTGACGACCGGGGCTCCGTCCTTGAGCAGGAAGATCGGGTCGGCCATCACACCCTCATGGGCGACGAATCCGGTTCCGGGCGGGCACGTCGACCAGCCCAGAAATGCCTGGATGTCTTCGTCGAATCTCTTCACCACGTCGGGGGAGTAGGTGAGGAAGTTGTTCTCCTCCTGCCGCAGGTAGCCGAGGTCGAGCCCGATGGTGAGTCCGATCCGGCTGCTGTCGGAAGTGTTGTTGCCACCGCCGTGGAAGGTGCCGCCGACCCAGATCAGAGCGGAGCCGGCCGACATCTCGGTCGGGATCGCCTCGTCGACGCGCGGTCCGCGGTCGTCGCCCCACAGGTGGCTCCCCGGAATGACCATGGTGCCGCCGTTCTCGGCGGTGAAGTCGGTTACCGCGACCATGATCTGGACCCTGGCCTGGCGGTAGCCCGGCTCGTGTCGCCACTGCCAGACTGCGTCGTCGCGATGGAGCGGCTGCGCGCCCTCACCTGGGTGGATGTCGATGATCGAGCTGACGCCCACCTGGTAGGTCGGGGCGATCGGGAACTGATACTCGCCGGCCCAGGTCGGCACCTCGCGTTCGAGGAAGTACTTGGCGAGCCCGGCGTAGAGGGGATGCCGCACCGCCGTCGCGGCATGCTGGGTGTGCTGGAAAACCCCGTACAGGCGCTTGGTGCGCTGCCCGGAGAAGTCGTCCTGGCCCCACGGCACCTCGTTCAGCGCCGCGTCGATCTCGGCTCGGAGCTCGACGATCGTCTCCGGGGAAAAGAAGTCCTCGATGATGACGCCGCCGTCACGGTCGACGACGGCCGCAGCCTCGTCGACCGACGCGGTCGCCGGGAGTGTGGTCAGACCAGTCATTGTGGGTCTCCTTGTTTCGGTGTCGGGTGGACGTCGGTCAGTAGCGGATCACGGACCGGATGCCTTCGCCGCGCTTCATCTCGTCGAAGCCGTCGTTGATGTCGTTCAGGCCGATCACCCCGGTCACCAGCGAGTCGAGGTCGATTCGACCGTTCAGGTAGTGCTCGACGAGGTTGGGGAAGTCGACGGCGGCCCTGCTGGAGCCGTAGTTGGAGCCGATGAGCGAGAGCTCCTGATCGGACATGACAAACGGATCGATCGACACCTTCACGCCGTCGGCCACCTGGCCTGCGACGATCGCACGACCGCCGCGAGCGAGGGCGCTGTAGGCGGCCTCGATGGTCTGCGGCAGACCGATCGCCTCGATGGCGACCTCCACGCCGTGCCCCTCGGTGATCTCCGCGATCCGCTCCGAGAGGTCTTCGGTGGCGCTGTTGATCACGTCGTGGGCGCCGAAGGCCTTGGCCTGGGCGAGCTTGCTGTCGGAGATGTCGGCGGCGATGATGCGGCGCGCGCCGACCAAACGCGCGCCCTGGACCGCGTTGAGTCCGACGCCGCCGCATCCGATGACCAGCACGGTCTCGGTGTTGAGGACGCGCGCGGTGTTCACGGCGGCGCCGATACCGGTGGTCACGGCGCAGCCGACGAGGGCCGACTGCTCGAAGGGTGCGGCCGCGTCGACGGTGATCGCCGCGGATTCGGGGAGCATCGCGTACTCGCCGAAGGTGCCGAGACCGGCGAAGCCGTACACGGGTTCGCCCGACGCCGAGGTGATGCGGGTGCCGCCGTCGAACGACACGTGGTTGGCCGAGTGCTCGGCCGCCTTGTCGCAGAGCACGGTCCGCCCGCTGACGCAGTACCGGCAGCGACCGCACGACGGCGTCCACGACAGCACCACGTGGTCACCGACCGCGACGTTCGTGACGCCGTCGCCCACGGCTTCGATGACACCTGCGCCCTCGTGGCCGAGGATCATCGGGGTGGGCATGCCGTCCCATTCGCCGACGATGACGTGGAGATCGCTGTGGCACAGCCCGCTCGCCTTCATCCGGACGAGGACCTCGCCGGGCGGCGGAGTGGACGGGATCGAGACGGTCTCGATGGTGAGGGGCGTGTTGGGCGCGCGGAAGATCGCGGCCCGGAATTCGATGGTCATGAAAAGTTCCTTGTCGTCAGGCGGTACGGATGAGCTTCTTGTTGGCGAACTCGTCGATGCCGAGGCTGCCGAGTTCGCGGCCGAAGCCGGATCGTTTGATGCCGCCGAAAGGCAGCTCCACGCCTTCCATCCCGACGCCGTTGATGAAGACCATTCCGGCTTCGATCCGCTGGGCCACGCGTTCGGCCTGTGCGGGATCAGTGGTGAACACGTAGGAGCCGAGGCCGTACGAGGTGTCGTTGGCCAGCTCCACCGCCTCGTCCTCCGACCCGACGCGGTAGACGGTGGCGACCGGGCCGAAGAGTTCTTCGGCGGCGGCAGGCGATCCGGGCTTCACGTCGGTGAGTACGGCGGGCGGGAAGAACGCGCCGTTTCGCTCGCCTGCGCTGGTCAGCGTGACGCCCTCGGCGACGGCCCGCGCGACCTGCTGCTCCAGCCGCTGTGCGGCGGCCACCGATGAGAGCGGAGCCACGCCGTCGCCCGCGGCGAGCATCCGCTCGGTGAACGTGGCGACGAACTCGTCATACAGGTCGTCGATGACGATCATCCGCTTGGCGCCGTTGCAGGCTTGACCGGTGTTCTCGAGGCGGGCTTCGAGAGCGGCGTCGACGGTGGCGCTCAGATCGTCGGACGACAGGACGATGAACGGGTCGGAGCCGCCGAGTTCGAGCACCACCTTCTTCAGGCAGCGACCCGCGATCTCGGCGATCTGGGCGCCCGCGCGCTCCGAACCGGTGAACGACACTCCGCGGACGCGCGTGTCGTCGATGGCGTCGGCGATCTGATCGTGTGAGGCGTAGACGTTGACGTAGGCGCCTTCGGGGAAGCCCGCGTCGACGAAGATCCTCTCGATCGCGGCCGCCGACTCCGGGCACTGCGGAGCGTGCTTGAGGACGATGGTGTTGCCGAGGACCAAGTTCGGTCCCGCGAACCGCGCGACCTGGTAGTACGGGTAGTTCCACGGCATCACGCCGAGCAGGACGCCCACGGCTTCCCGTCGAATGCGTGCGCTGCCGTCACCTGCGAGGAGCTCGATCGGCTGATCGGCGAGGAAGCGCTCCGCGTTGTCGGCGTAGTACTCGTAGATTGCGGCGCTGAATTCCACCTCGCCGACGGACTGGTCCATCGGCTTGCCCATCTCGCGGTGAATGATCGCGGCAAGCTCGTCTCGTCGCTCCATGTGGAGCGCAGCAGCGGCGCGGAGCAACTCGGCGCGCTGGGCGACGGTCGAGGAGGCGGACCATCCGCGGTAGGCGCCATCTGCGGCACTCAAGGCCGCGTCGATGTCGGCGTCGGTCGCGGTCGAGAACGTGGACGCGGCCTCGCCGGTCGCGGGGTCGATGACGGTGTATTCGGGACTGTTCATGGTGGTCGCTCCTATGTCAGTGAATGGTGGCCAGGCGCGTGCGCCGGCCTTTCGATGCGATGGCCCGGGCCGACAGGTCTCCCATCGACAGCAGGCCCGGTGGCGCTTCGACGACGGCTGCGGCGGAGTTGACAGCCGCGGCGACGGTGCTGCGGAAGGAGTCGAAGCCGACGTCGGACCGCAGATCGATGGTCTGATCGTCGCCGACGATCTGGTACTCGTCGCCGGCCGAGACGTCGTCGGACGGGTCGAAGAGCGCGAACATGATCTCCAGGTCGATCACCGCCTCGCCGTCGATGAGACCGCGTGCGCCATGGTTGATCGCGCAGATCTGGCCCGACGCGCGGACCTTGCCGGGTGTCGGTTCGCCGATTTCGATCGTGTCCAACCGCCACCCGAGTCCGGTTGCGAGTGCTTCGATCGATTCCGCGAAACCGTGGTGTCCCACGACGTCGCCGCGTCGGCGGGCGTCGTCGAAGTCGGCGACGGTCAGTCCGAGGCCGAACTTCGGCAGGATGCCGCTGTACGGCGACATGTCGGTCCGTCGGCGGATGCGGACCGTGCGCGCCCGCTGAGTCAGAGTGCTGAGCAGCAACGGAAGAGTGTCCATCAGAACGCCGGGGTTGGCTCCGCCGCCTGCGACGGTGACCCCGTGGGCCTTCGCGGTCGCGTCGAGGCGACGCGCGATGTCGGGATGGCTGCGCCACGGGTAGCCGAGCTCCTCGCAGATGCTGAGCACGTTGTACCCGAGCTCGAGCAGCGGAAGGATGGTGCCCGCGACCTGCCGCAGATCGGATGTGGTCGCGATGACCGCGAGGTCGGCGACGGGCAGTTCAGACGGTGAGGCGACGACGGTGACGCCGTGCTCCGACTCGTCGAGTACTGTGCCGAGGTCTTCGCCGGCTGTCGCGGGATTCGAGTCTGCGGCCCCAATGATCTCTATGTCGTCTCGTCGTCGGAGCGACGACGCGATGGCCCGGCCGGTGGCGCCGAGGCCGATGAGCACCACACTGGTCGTCATGCGGACTCCCCTGCGGGGACGCGGAGAGCGTCGTGCAGACGCTCGGCGGTCTGCCGGATGTCGGCGGCCGAATGCGCGGTGCTCAGGAAGATCTTCCCGGAGGGCGTGAAGACGACGCCGGCTTCGAGCATGGCTGCAGAGATGCCGGACCAGAGTCCTCCCGTGCCGTGCAGGCTGGTCGCCTGATCGTCACCCGGAACGAACTGCAGCAGTGAGCCGACGCGGCGGAGACCGCTGCCCGTGCAGGCGTCGGTCAGGACCGTGGAGATCTCCTCTTCGAACGCGGCCCCGAGACCGTCGAGCCGGGAGTACATGTCGGGTGCAGCGCACAGTTCCATCGACGCCTTGACCGCGGCCAGGGCGGCCGGATTGCCGTTGAACGTTCCGGCGTGCATGACGCCGTCGACGACAAGGTCGACGATGTCGGCTTTGCCGACGACGGCGCTCTGGGTGAATCCGCCCGCGATCGCCTTGCCGAACACCGAGAGGTCCGGGGTCACGCCGAATCGTTCGGCGGCGCCTCCGCGTGCGATCCGGAAGCCGGTGATCACCTCGTCGAAGATCAAGACCACGCCGTGGCGGTCGCAGAGTTTGCGCAGTGTCTCGAGGAACCCGTCCTGCGGTTCCAGGACGCCTGCGTTGCTCATGATCGGGTCGACGAGCACTGCCGCGATCTGACGTTCGGCGGCATCGGCGAGGATGCGGGTGATCGACTCAACGTCGTTGAACTGACTGATGATGAGGTCGGCGTAGGCGTTGGGGCTCTGACCGCGGCTGGCGCTGACGGCGGCCTCACCGGTGTCTCCCGCGTCGATGCTCGCGTACACGCTGTCGTGCCAGCCGTGATACGCCTTGGTCATCTTGACGATGCGATGTCGGCCGGTCGCCGCGCGAGCGAGTCGCAGTGCGACCTGGACGGCCTCGGTTCCGGTGTTGGCCCACACGAGTCGCTGCGCGCCCGGTACGGATTCCAGGACTGCCTCGGCCGCTTCGTACTCGAGCCGATGTCCCATTCCGACCACCTGCATCGAGGTGACGACGCGCTGCACCGCATCGATGACGTGCGGATCGCTGTGTCCGTGGACGAGCGGTCCCCAGGCCATCACGTAGTCGATGTAACGGTCGCCGTCGAGGTCCCAGACGTGAGCGCCCTCGGCGCGATCGACGAAGAGCGGGACCGGTTGCATCGTCCGACGAAGGCCCGAACTCACGCCGGCCGCGAGGCTGCGCTGAGTCCGCGTGAAGGCGGTCCGGGAGGAGTCGATCGCCATGGTTCTCCTTGACTAGTGGTACTTCGGTGGGGGAGCGCGAGGTTAGGGCGTGTCAGACACGCCCTAGTTCGATGCGAGCGTGTGCAGTGCCGCGAGAGCCTTCTCGCCGAGTCCTGCGTCGGCGGCTCGGCGGAACGTGCTCGCGGTCGCGTTGATCATCGTTGCGTCGCTGCCTGCGCTGATCGCCTCGGCGAACGCGGCGGATGTGTGCGCGAATACGTCGATCGTGGCCTGATCGGTGTCGAAATCGTCCGCGTCGATCTCGCGCAGCGCGGCCAGCATCTGGTGGGCGAGTACGGCGGTGGTGTAGTCGACCAGCCCGGCGATCGCGTCGTTGGAGACGCCCGCGCCGTTCATGTAGCGGACCGCTTCGACGAAGGAGACAAGGCTGGACATGTAGAACGCGCCGGTGAGTCCTGCGTCGATGATGTTGGCGGCTGCGGGGTCGTCGCCGACGTGCATCGAGCGTCCCGCCAAGGCGAGGATCGTGTCGCGGTGCTTGAGCCAGAGGGTCTCCTCGCCGGACACCGTGATCAGGGTGTCGTCGCCGCCGATCTGTTCGGGGTATGCGCCGATGGAACCGTCGAGGTATCTGACTCCGCAGTCGGCCGCCCAGCCGGTCAGCGCATGCGCGTCGTCCGGGGTGCCGGTGGTCAGGTTGAGGACGGTGCGGTCGGCGAAGTCCTCGAGAGCGATTCCGTCGAGGGCCGTCTGCGCGGCGTCGGTGGTCGATACGCAGATGATTGTCAACTCCGACGCCCGCACCGCTTCGGCGGCGGTCGGCGCCAACAGGGCGCCGTCTGCGACCAGTGCGTGTGCCCTCTCGGGCGTCCGATTCCATGCGACGACCCGACGGCCGGAGGTCAGCAGGGCGCGCACGATGGCGGCGCCCATGTTCCCGGTTCCGAGCACCGAGACGGTGTTCGGGGATGGGTATGTGGTCATGTCCATGCCTTCTTTCACCAGGGCTGCCGGTCGATTCCACGCCGGAGCCATCGATTGGGTGCGACTGGAGAAGCCGTCTGCGCTGCGGCTATGACCGTCACTGAGTGATGTGTACTGAATCACTCTCATTGATGGAAGAGGTGACGACCATATTCGGATGTCACCGTCCTCGGTCGCGCCGCGGTGCGTTGTGCACACCTTGCGTCGCTCTGCGTGGGGTCACTACGAGCGAGTGGTCGTCACCGCAGCGTCGATCGCATCGACAGTCGACGGACGAGCAATTCGGACGGATACCGCGCTGGTCATTTGATTTAGTCAAACTATTGATCAAGCGTCCATGTTGCCCTACGCTGTGCATCGGGTCACAGTGACAACCGATTGGGAACTGTGTCACGCCGAGCAGAAGCGCCGGATGTGAGCCGGAAGCGCCCACCTGAGGAGTCGAGACTGCTCTTCGGCCCCCATGCTCGTCCGACGTGACCTCCCGGTCGCGTCCGCCCGGCCCGCCCCCGCGCAGGCCATTCCCCGTCCAGGCAAGCGCCCGGAAGCATCCCTTCTTACAGGAGTATCGACATGACAGATGCACTGTCGCCTCTCGGCGTCGCCGCCGCCGCACCGAGAGTCGCCGGCTCGACCCGACTACAGTTGATCGGAGTCGCGTCGCTGCTCGTGATCCTGACCAACGCGCTCACCTTCCTGCTTCCACCTCTTCTTCCGGTGATTCAGGCGGAGTACCAGATCACCTCGGTGGCCGCCGCGACCTGGATCTTCACGCTTCTCACTCTCGGCGGTGGTGCGGGCTTCATCGTGTTGCCGAAACTGTCCGATGTCGCAGGCGACCGCACCGCAGCCGTGGCGGCGTGTATCGCGATGACACTCGGCGGCGGCATCATCGCCGTTGGCAACTCCTACGGCGCGCTGCTCGCCGGTGCAGTCGTCATGGGCTTCGGAGGCGCCGCCCAGCTGCTCCCGCTCGGCTTCCTGCGTCGAGCTCTCGGCGAGAGCGGCCTGGCCATCTCGGTGGCCGTCTTGGTGATGGCTACCGGTGCCGGCATCGTCATCGGCATGATCGGCGGCGGACTCATCGTCGACTACGTGTCGGTCCAGATGTTCTTCTACATCCTCACGGCGTGCTTCGCTGTCACCATCTTCGCGTCCGCGCTCATCATTCCGCAGAACGCGCAGTCGATCTCTGGTGGGAGCATCCCGGTCATCGGCACCACCTGGCTCGTCGCATGGATTGGCGCCCTCCTGCTCGCCATGACGCAGGGGCTCGAGTGGGGTGCGGGAGCATTGATCCCGCTCGTCGTCGGCATTGTCGGTGCCGCGACGTGGCTCCAGGCGCAGCGGAAGACGTCGACGCCCGTATTCGATCCGTCGGTCGCGAAGTCGTCGCCGGTGATTCTGTCGTGCATCGTGATCACCTTGATCGCCATGGTCAACGCGGCTTTCCTCGTCCTGATGAGCAACTTCGCCCAGGTCGACCCCGCGTGGTTGGCTCCGTCCGATTCGTACGGACTCGGTCTCAGCGCGCTCGACACCGGCATGCTCATGATTCCGTTCGCTGTGACCTTCCTGATCGGTGGCGCCGTAGCTGAACGCCCGGTCGCTGCGGGCCGCGGACTGGCGGTCTTCAACGTCGGCGCAGTGATCGCTCTCGCCGGATTCGTCTTGCTCATCGCGGTCTCTGACCAGGAGTGGAGCTTCCTGGTCGCCTCGGGAGTGGTGGGTTTCGGCTGCTCGATCGTCTACTCGGCGTGTTTCGCCCTCGTGCAGCAGTCGGTGCGCGAGGAGAAGGCGGGTATGGCGGGCGCAATGGTGGGCACGGCCATGGCCGTCGGATTCTCCCTGGGGTCGGCCGTGGTCACGACGGTGCTGAGCTGGTCGACACTCGTCATTCCGGGTACTGACATCGAGATCGCGTCGAAGGGCCAGTTCGGCATCGGCTACTGGATCGTGGTCGGCATCGCAGCTCTGATCGTCGTCGCGGTGGCGTCGTCGCGGTCGCGAGTCGTGATGCCCTCCGTCGCCGACCGAGTCTGACCGACACAGAATGCGGGTGCGGACTCGGTAGGCGATACCGAGTCCGCACCCGCCGCGGGACTCGGGGTGCGGCACCGGACCTCGAAACGGCCCCGACCGGACGGTCGTCGCGCCCGGGACCGTCGCAGTGAATCCGATCAACCCGTCGATACACTCGCCTCATGGACGCCCTCGATGATGCAGTCGTCTGGTTCAACGATCACTACGGGTACGTGCTCATCGTCCTGCTGGTCGGTGCCGGCTTGTGGTGGGGCGTGCGCACGGCAGTGGTCCAGCTCCGGATGGCGCCAGAGATGGCCCGTGCGATCAAAGAGCGCCCGCCCACCGGGAAGGACGGCGGCGCTCAGATCTCGGCGTTTCGTGCGTTCTGCATCTCGGCGGCATCCCGCGTGGGGACCGGCAACGTCGCGGGTGTCGCCGTGGCGCTCACGATCGGCGGTCCGGGTGCCGTGTTCTGGATGTGGATGCTCGCGATCATCGGCGGGGCCACCGCTTTCGTCGAATCGACTCTGGGCCAGCTTTACAAGGTGCGCGACGGCGCCGACTACCGCGGCGGTCCCGCCTACTACCTGAGCCGAGGGATCAAGAACCGGAGAGTCGGAATCGCGATGGCGTTCGTGTTCGCCATGGCGATCACGTTCACCTACGGATTCGTGTTCAACGCTGTGCAGTCGAACTCGATCACGTCAGCGGTCGATCTGGCGGTCGACGTCGACGGCGAATGGCTCCCGTACGTGATCGGAGGGGTGCTGGCAGTCCTGACCGCGGCGGTCATCTTCGGCGGAGTCCACCGCATCTCCGGTGTATCCCAGGTGCTGGTCCCGGCGATGGCGGTGCTGTACGTCGGGCTCGCGTTGCTGGTGGTGCTGACCAATCTGACGCAGCTTCCCGGCGTGATCCGAGACATCGTCGAGTCGGCCTTCGGCTGGCGTGAGTTCGTCGGAGGCGGGGTATGGGCGGCGATCATGCAGGGCATGCGTCGTGGACTGTTCTCCAACGAAGCGGGCATGGGATCGACACCGAACGCCGCCGCGACCGCAGCCGTGTCCCACCCGGTGAAGCAGGGCCTCGTGCAGACTCTCGGCGTCTACTTCGACACCCTGATCGTCTGCTCGGCCACCGCGTTCATCATTCTGCTGTCCAACCCGGATTATGGAAGTGATCTTGAGGGTGTGCAGCTGACGCAGACGGCGCTCGCGCAGCACATCGGATCCTGGGCGGGGCCCCTTTTGGCGGTGATCCTGTTCTTCCTCGCGTTCAGCTCCGTGATCGGCAACTACTACTACGGCGAGACGAACATCGCGTTCTTCACGCGGCGGCGGTGGGTGCTCAACGTGTTCCGCGTGGTCGTCGTCGGCTTCGTGTTCTTCGGCGCTATCGCCAAGGTGTCGCTCGTCTGGAACCTCGCGGATCTCTTCTCGTCGGTGATGGCGACGGTGAACATCGTCGGGCTGTTCGCGATCGGTGGCGTTGCGGTAGTGCTGTTGAAGAACTACTCGGAGCAGCGATCACGCGGCCTGGACCCGGTGTTCCACCGCGGCGACGTCCCGGGACTCACCGGAGTCGAGTGCTGGGACGGCACCGACCCGGAGACGATCAGGGAGCCCGCTCTCGCTGCGGACGCGCAGCGGCAGGGGCTGACGAAGAGATGATTGACTCGAACTGAGTTTTTCAACTATCGTCATGGCACAGAACCACGAGGGGAGTGCCATGAACGTCATCGACATGCTGAACACCACGGTGTTCACGATCGGGAATCAGCCGTTGACGGCGGTCGAGGTGCTCGGCTTCGTGACGGGCGCCCTCTGCGTGTGGGCGGTGACCCGTCAACTGAGGTGGAACTGGCCGATCGGCATCGCCAACAACGTCGTGTTCATCGTCCTGTTCCTCGGTGCTGGACTCTATGCAGACACCGCCCTCCAGGTGATCTTCGCGGTGCTCGGCCTGTACGGCTGGTGGATGTGGCGGCGTGCAGCATCGGCGTCCGACTTGCCGGTCCGTCGTGTGACGCCGATCGAAGCGGTTGCCGGAGGGCTGGCGACAGCAGCCGGAACCGTCGCCGTCGCCCTTCTCCTGCACAGTCAGACCGATTCCACGGTCCCGTGGCCGGACGCCTTCATCCTCGCCGCATCACTGCTGGCCACGTGGGGCCAGGCGCGGAAGATCATCGAGCAGTGGTGGGTGTGGATCGTCGTCGACATCGTCTCGATCCCGCTGTACGTGCACAAGGGACTGTGGCTCACCGCGATCCTGTACGCGGGCTTCCTCTGCCTGTGCATCGACGGCCTGCGACGGTGGCGTCGAGACCTCGCAGCCCAGGCGGGCACGCCCGACGTGGTGGTCGTGGGATGACGACAGCACTGGTCATCGGCAAGTTCTACCCGCCGCACAACGGTCACCTCGCGCTGATCGAGCACGCCGCGCGATACGGTCGCGCCGTGATCCTGGTGATGGCCGCGACGCAGGAGTCGATTCCGCTCGCCAACCGAGTCGACTGGCTGCGGCAGGCGTCGTCACACCTGCCGGAGGTGACGGTCGTGGGCATGCTCGACGACGCGCCGGTCGACTACACGTCGTCAGTCGCCTGGACCGCACACGTCCAGGCGATGGAGGTGGCGTTGCGGGTGAACGGGCTGCCCCTGCCGGACGTTGTGGTCTCGAGCGAGAGCTACGGAGAACGGCTCGCCGCGGAACTCGGTGCAACCGCAGACGTGTACGACCCGCTCCGGTCGGGGATCTCGGTCAGCGGCACCGCGGTCCGCACCGATGTGGTCGGTCGGTGGGGGCAACTCCCGGAAGCCGTGCGGCTCGGGCTGGCGACGCGGATCATCGTCGTCGGAGCCGAATCGACGGGCACGACGACCCTCGCCAGGGGACTGGTCGACCATTACCGATCGCTGCCCGGCCACCACGGCATGCGGCGAGTCGAGGAGTACGGCCGGGAGTTCACGTACTCGCTGTACCGCCAGACGCGTGAGGCGGCGGCACGCGCCGGACGACCGACTCCGACACTCGACGGCCTCGAGTGGACCACTGAGCAGTTCACCGCCATCGCCGCGGAGCAGACGCGCCGCGAGAACGACGCCGCTCGCGCCCATCCGCTGGTCATCGCCGACACGGACGCCTTCGCGACCATGCTGTGGGAGCGGCGGTATGTCGGCTCGCACAGTACGGGGGCGCTCACCGCGGCGACGTCGGAACTGCCCCGACGCGCGCTGTACCTCGTGACCGATCACGTCGGTGTCCCGTTCGAGCAGGACGGTTGGCGCGACGGCGAACACATCCGAGTCACGATGCACGACTGGTTCGTCGACGAGCTGACCGCCGCCGGCCACTCGTGGGTTCTGCTGCGGGGCTCCCCATCCGAACGTCTCGAGTATGCGATCGCGACTGTCGACGCGGCGTGGCGCCGAACGTGCCGTTTCGACTCCCCGGAGTGGGCCGAATCGACGGTGCTCGCATGACCGACCAGCCGCTGATCGCCGTCGACGTCGTCCCGATCGCATGGACGCAGACCGGACTCGTCGTCGGCACCGCCCGCAGGCGCTTCGAACCGTTCATCGGACAGTTCGCACTCCCCGGTGTGCTTCTCGGGACTGGTGAGCGGCTCGCCGAGGCGGCAAGCCGCGCGCTCGACAGCAAGGCCGGGATCAGGCCGTCCTCCGTGCGTCACCGGTTTCAGATCGGCGCGTTCGACGGCCCGAACCGCGAACCGCGTCGGCATGCGATCTCGGTGGCCTTCGTCGCCGTGATCGCCCCGAACGTCGTGGACGACGGGGCGGCCGGGGTGTCGTGGACGTCAGCCGACGAAGAGCCGACTCTGCCGTTCGATCACAACTCGATCGTGACGATGGCGCTCGCCCAGGTCCGACAACGACTTTGGTCCGACGACGACACCACCCGAGCTCTCACCGGTCCGTGGTTCTCCACACCCGACGCTGTGCGTCTGACCAGCGACGTCACCGGCGAGCCGGTGCATCAGTCGAATCTTCGGCGCGCTCTCTCGGGACATTCGCAACTGCGGTCCACTCAGGCTCCGGACGTCGGGAAGCCAGGCAGGCGCCCGCTCGTGTGGGAGTGGAGTTCTGCGGACGACGACTGACCGCAATCACTGCGCGGGCGGCGGCGCAATCCAGGGAAGGGCCTCGGCGAGTTGACGCTCGAGTTCGGGGATCAGCGTCCGCACATACGTCTGCGTCAGATGATGCGGATCGCGGTACACCATGATGTTCCCGACGATCGCCGGGCAGAAGTCGGCGGTGCAGACGCCGTCGGTGAAGTCGAGGGCATGGAACAGCGGATCGCGCGCGGCGAGCGCGCGTGCTGGGTCGACCGCGCTCAGTGCACTCGCCCGATCGGTGCCGCACGAGGTGGCGGTGCCGCCGCCGGACAGGCAGTTGGGCGTGTCGATCGGTCCCTGATCATTGTGCGGCCACGGGGTGTCTCGGATGCCGATCACCGGGATGCCCGCGGACGTCAACTCCTGGAACGCGGTGATGTAGCCCTGCGGGAGAAAGTCTCCCGGGCCGGATTCCGCGGGCCGCGTCGAGTTCGTGATGACGGCGTCCGGCCTGATCTTGAGGAGGTCGTCCATCACCGCGAGGTTCCACTCGTAACACTCGGGGTACGGCACCCGTTCGAGGTAGGCGGGATTCTCGTCGACGGTGATCGGGCAGCCGCGTTTGACGTACGTGAGGATCTTGACGCCGTTGGCCTTGGCGATGGGATCAACCGCGCCCAGCCACATCTCGGTGTGGGATCCGCCCACCAGCGCGATCGTCTTCGATCCGTTCACATCGCCGTAGACGCCGACGCCGGGAGTCGTCACGTCCATCTCGACCATCACACCGTCGAAGAACGTCTGCGGCAGGTCGGACGCGGCGGCGAGGGGCGTCGGCTGCGGGTCGACGGCGGGCACGGGGACTCCGTCGAGGAGTGCCCGCGCGCCTGGGTAGAGCGCCGGATCGAGGTTGGCGGTGTCGACGTGGACGCCCGAGATGTGACGGTCCCACGCGGTGATCGCACCCGCGGTACCCGCGGAGGCAGCCACGAGCACCACCGTGAGGATCGCCGGGTAGGTCACGCGCGGGTGCGACGGCCACCGCACGTGTGTGATGGACGACCGTCCTCCGCCCCGCATGGGATCCTCGACGTACCGCTTCATCAACCACGCGAGGCCGAGGGACACGGCGAGGATCGCGGTGCCCTCGACGAACGTCGCGTGGTCGGTCCCGTGCCAGGTCAGGTAGAAGATCAGCAGCGGCCAGTGGATCAGGTACAGCGAGTACGACAGTCCGCCCAACCAGACGGCTCGGTGACTCGCGAGCATCCCGTTCGCCGCGGGCCGGTTCTGACCGGGGGAGACCTGGCCGGACCAGATGATCAGCAGCGTCGCCCCGACCGGGACCCACGCCAGTGCTGCGGGGTACTCGGCTACGCCGTCGATCCACCAACCGCAGGTGGCGATGACGATCAGCGCGGCGACGGTCACGGCGCTGCGGATCCGCGTCGGCACCCGCCAGGTCGGCATCCATATCGCGAGAAGGCCGCCGACCAGCGGCTCCCACAGTCGCGACAGGGTGTCGTAGTAGTTGTACGGCTGATCGATGTGCAGCCGGTGCTGCGCCCAGACGAACGATGCGGCCGCCACCGCGCCGACGAGCACGGCGAAGATCGCACGGACCACCACGGGCCGAGTGAACACCTCGAAGCGTGAACCGAGGATCTTGATGACGCCGGCGACCGTCAGCAGGACCAGCAGGGCTCCGACGAAGAACTGGCCCTGCATCGACATGGACCACAGATGCTGGAGAGGACTGTTGGCCGAACTTGCGGCCAGGTAGTCCTGCGAGTTCTTCGCCAGGTGATAGTTCTGGAAGTACAGGGCGCTCGCGATCACCTCGCGCCCGACGTTCAGCCAGCGAGTCTGTGCGATGACTGCAATCGTCAGCAGCGCTACGACGATCAGGACTGTGTAGAGCGCAGGGAGCAGCCGCCGCAGCAGCCGCTTGAGTCGTGGCCAGGGGCTGATCGTCTCGCCGAAACCGATCAAGCTCGACTGGCTGTGGATGGTGTGTCGGACCAGTGACCCGATGAAGAAGTATCCGGACAGGGTGAGGAACACGTCGACGCCGCCGGAAACCCGACCGAACCACACGTGGAAGCAGGCGACGAGGGCGATGGCGATACCGCGGAGTCCGTCGAGGTCGGTGCGGTAGGCGGGGCTGGCGGCTTTTCCGGACGACTCCGACTTCCCGGCCCCGCTCACCGCCGGATTCGCCATGGTCGTCTCCCGTTCCTGCTCCCACCTGCAGTCGGGTGGACACCGCGTTTCCCCTGGCAGGTGCCGGGTTCGCAGCTTGCGATTCTAGCAGCCGCGACGAACCGGACTCGTCCACGGCCGCTCCCGAACGCCCTCACTGTGACGTGCATCGAACGGATGACGAACGCCTGTCGTCCGATCGGCTGTGGCCGATCTGCTCCGTTATGCTGGGCCGCGTGCTCTGCGTTGACGCCGTCGACAAACAGGCGCGGCAGGAGTGCATCCGATGACGGGAACGATCACCGAGCGCCCACGCGTCCACACTGTCGCCATCCGGAAACCGCGGCTCGTCGAAGAGACCGTGGACGTCGCGCTGCCCGAATCCGACGACGTCATCAACGTTGTCGAAGAGACTTTGCCGGACGCCCCGCCTGCACCGGAGCCGGTCGACGAGACCGTCGATCCGGTTGTCGAAGAGCCCGTCGACCTGACCTTCCCGGTTGCCGGACTGGTTGTGGAGCCGGAAGCAGTCGCGCCGGAACCAGATTCCAAGCCAGAACCAGAGGCTGATCCGGAGCCCGCGCTGAAGCCGCAGCCCAAGACGGGTGGGATCCGTCGGGCCCCGGCCCTCGACGGCCTGCGCGGTATTGCAGTGCTCTCCGTCGTCATCTATCACCTGTTCGGAGATGTGATGCGCGGCGGATATCTCGGCGTCGACATCTTCTTCGTCCTCTCGGGTTTCCTGATCACGTCTCTCCTTGTCCGCGAGTTCGGTGCAGGCGGACGGGTGTCGCTCAACGGGTTCTGGACACGTCGAGCGCGCCGGATCCTGCCCGCGTCCGTCGCCGTACTGGTGGTGTCCAGTGCGGTCGCCGGACTCATCGGCGGCGACGTCGCAGTGAAGCTGAAAGAGCAGTTCTTCAGCTCACTGCTGTTCGTGAACAACTGGGTGCAGATCGTGCAGTCGCAGAGCTACTTCGCCGAGACCACACCGCGCATCTTCATGCACTACTGGTCGTTGGCGATCGAAGAGCAGTTCTACGTGATCTGGCCGCTGATGTTCCTCGGCGTCATGGTGCTCACGCGAAAGCTGGACATCCGGCGTCGCCTGCTCGTCGCGGCGGTGATCGCCACCGTCCTCGGCCTGGCCTCAGCGGCTGCGATGGCCTTGCTGCACGATCCGGCCGCCGACCCGAGTCGTGTGTACTTCGGCAGTGACACGCACCTGTTCGGGCTGCTCGCGGGTGCCGCACTGGCCCTGGTCATCACGGCGCCCGCGTCCGACGCCGTCGACTCCTGGCCGCTGCGACGTAGCCCGGTGGTCGCGAAATGGCTCGGAGTGATCGTTGCGCCGGTCGCTTTTGTCGGGCTCATCGTGATGCTGTTCGTCCTCCCCGACACGGCGTCGGCCACGTACCGCGGCGGCCTGCTCGTGGCCTGCCTGCTGACGACGGTCCTGGTGCATAATGCGGTCCGCGAAGCGGGGCCGATTCCCACGGTGTTGAGCAACCGCGCGCTGCGGTGGTTCGGCGCGCGGTCTTTCAGTCTCTATCTGTGGCATTGGCCCGCATTCATCTTCACGCGCGAACTGATCAACGGCAGTGGGATCGACGCGACGCACACGATGCCCGGCTGGATGATCGGGGTGATCGCGGCCGCCGTCAGTGTTGCACTGTCCGAATTCTCGTACCGCTGGATCGAGACGCCGTTCCGCCGGCTCGGCTTCCGAGGTGTGCTGACCGCGGTAGGTGCCAGTGCTCGACGGGTCGCACCGCTCGCAGGTGTGGCGGCGGTTCTGGCCGTGGTGATGCTCGCCGGTTCGGCGCTCGGATCGAGTCCGTCGAAGTCGGCTCTGGAACAGCAACTCGACGATCTGGCCGAGATGCAGCGCCAGGCGAATGAGGCTCCCGCTGTTGTCCTGCCGCCGAAACCGTCGCGCGAGCTTCCGACGGGGCCTGAGGTGACCGCGGTCGGCGACTCGGTGATGCTCGCGTCGTCCCAAGCGCTGCGGAGGAGACTGCCAGGCATCTACATCGACGCCGAGGTGTCGCGGCACTACTCGGGCGGCGAAGGCGTGCTCGCCGATCTGCTGGCCAATGACAAGATGCGCGAGTTCGTCGTCCTCGGTTTCGGAACCAACGGCCAGGCGTTCCCCGGCCAGCTCAACCGCATCATGCGAATGCTCGGTCCGGACCGAAAAGTGGTGCTCGTCGTCCCCTTCGGGCCCGTCGACGGCATTCCGCAGGCGGCGAATCAGGTGCTCCGCTATGTCAAACGCAAGCCGAACGTGTTCCTCGCGCCCTGGTGCTCGATCGCTGCGGCCAATCCCGGCGACCTCGGCGCCGACGGCGTCCATCCGGTGGGCCCCGGCCTGCGGCTCTACGTGGACGCGGTGGAACAGGGGCTCCGTCAGGCCGTGCGTGGTGAGCGCGACCCGAACATCACCTGTCCGCTGTAGGCAGGTGTCGCACTCGCTTCAGCCCGCTATCCAGGCCCTGGTCGGCGACGCGCCGCCGCCCGTCGGATAGGCGGCAGCCAGCGCATCGGCGAATCGACGATTGCGGTCGGCATAGGCAGCCGACGTGTAGTGGATGCCGTCGGTGAACATCTCTGGACGAGCCGTGGCGGCCCAGTCGTAGACGGCGAGGTTGGGGTAGCGAGTGGTCGCACGGCGGAGGGCGTCGTTGAACGCCTTCATCGACGCCCTGCCGAACGCGGGGTTCGACGGGTTGGACGACGCGATCGTCGGCCACAGCACGGCCCGACCGGTCAGTTGCTTCATGATGCGGTCGATGCGTTCGTCTGCACCGACGGAACTGCCGCCGCTGATGGCGCCTGCGTCGTTGACGCCCATCGCGATCACCCAGCAGGCGTTCCCCGCCGAGGCCGAACGTGAGGTCACGGCGTGCTCGGCATCGACGCCGGGACCGCCGACGATAGCCCGCCCAGACAGGGCGTCGACGGCCACCGAGCTGACGCCGACCCTGCCGTACTGCGCTGTCGCCGTGTCGTCTGCGCGGGGGAGTGCGGTTGCGGAGTCGGCGGAGACCGATGTCGAGTCGCCGATCTGCACCACCTTCGTGCAGTGTGTCCGTCCGTCCGGCCTCGGGAGGGGAGCCTGCTGGAGCAGTCCCGGAAGGATCTCCAGAACGGAGGGGAGGCCTGCCGAGGAGTTCGACAGCGACGATAAGTCGGGCATGGCGGGTAGTGCCGACGCGGGCGCGGGGGCGCTCAGTGTCACGGCGACGCCGACGCTGACCGCACCGAGGGCGGCCGTACGAATATGGGTGCGCAGAAGTTTCGTCACAATAGTCCCACTGAACTACATCAGTTACTTCAGTAACAAGTGGTGGTTGGTCACGACTTGGGAACGGGTTGTCCGTCACAACCTGACCTCGCGATTCGACTACGGTCGCGCAACCGGAATATTTTCATTGGGTGCACTCCGACGACGACTCCGCCACCACCGCATTTCGCGAGCCTGGCGAACTGCCCATTCCGTTCACCGAGGCGCTCGCCGAGTGGGCCCCCGTCGCTCGGGACCTCCTGATCGAGACGGCGAAGGTCTTCGGCTCACTCATCACGCAAGCCGAGGTCGCGTCGAAGGTGCAGAGCGAGACCGGCATCCGCGCCGGCCGTCCCGTCCGCCTGTGGATCAACGATCTCCTCGCGGCAGTGACCCGCCTGCGTGGCGAGGGCGAACCTCTCCTCGCGTCGCTCTGCGTTCGCCTGGACGAGAGTGTCGGGGACGCCTACCTCCACGTCGTCGAGGTGGCTGGCCGGGACAAGCCGGAGGATCCTGATCGCGACGCGGCCGTCGCACGGTTCGACTGTTACGTGTTCGCGGGAGCCGCGATGCCGCCGGGAGCACGACCGATCCTTGCTCCGCGCGTCGCCGAGCGTCGTGCCGTCGCCGCTCGCGCACAGGCGCCGCGCAAGACGGCCAAACCGAAGGCCGCACCGAAGGCGAAAGCCGAGCCCCGAGCCAAGGCGGAGCCGAAGCCGCGCGCGGCCGCAAAGCCGAAGTCCGCCAAGGCCGCGGATCGGGAAGAGCCCAAGCCTCGGCTGTGCCCGACCTGTTTCACCGCACTGCCCGCCACCGGGCACTGCGGATACTGCGACTGACACGGCCGTCGGCGGGTTCCTGCCTGTCGATCGAACGGTTGACGTTATCGTCAACGGAATGAATCGCAGGCGAATCATCATCGCGTCGATGGTCGGCACCACCATCGAGTTCTTCGACTTCTACATCTATGCGACCGCGGCGGTCCTCGTCTTCCCGACATTGTTCTTCCCCAAGGGGGACGACACCGCGGCGCTCCTCGCGTCGTTCGCCACGTTCGGCCTGGCGTTCGCCGCGCGGCCGATCGGCTCGATCCTCTTCGGTCATTTCGGTGATCGGGTGGGGCGCAAGGCGACCTTGGTCGGATCGCTTGTCACGATGGGCGTCGCAACGTTCCTCATCGGTGTGCTGCCGACATTCGAACAGGCCGGCTACCTCGCACCCGCGCTGCTGGCGCTGATGCGATTCGCGCAGGGGCTCGGCCTCGGCGGTGAATGGTCGGGCGCGGCGCTTCTCGCCACGGAGACTGCGGAGAAGGGTAAACGGGCGTGGGCGGCGATGTGGCCCCAGCTCGGTGCGCCGTTCGGGTTCTTCCTGGCCAACGGCACCTTCCTGGTGATCATGTCGGTGATGGACTTCGACTCGAAGACCTCCGGTGCGGATCATCCGTTCATGACGTGGGGCTGGCGCATTCCGTTCCTGCTGTCGGCGTTCATGGTGATTCTCGGCCTGTACGTCCGACTCAAGCTGACCGAGACTCCGGTGTTCGCGAAGGCCGTCCAGGAGGGCAAGAAGGTCAAGACCCCGCTGGGCGAAGTGGTCCGGACGGCGTGGCGTCCGCTCATCATCGGCACATTCGTCATGGTCGCCACCTACACGCTCTTCTACCTGGTCACTACCTGGGTCGTGTCCTACGGAACCGGCAAGGTCGTCGACAAGTCCGGCACGAAGCTTGGAATCTCGTACATCGACTTCTTGCAGATGCAGCTGATCGCCGTGGTGTTCTTCGCCGTGTTCGTCGCGGTCTCCGGACAGCTCGCCGACCGCTTCGGGCGTCGACTCGTCCTGATCATCGCGACGGTCTTGATCATCGTCTACGGACTGTCGTTCCAGTGGATTCTCGATCCCGCGCACGTCACGCAGGGGTCGATGCTGGCGGTCCTCATCGTCGGCCTGACGCTGATGGGCTTCACGTTCGGTCCGATGAGCGCCGTGTTGCCGGAGCTGTTCGCGACCAACGTCCGCTATACGGGCAGCGGTATCGCGTACAACTTCGCGTCGATCATCGGCGCCGCTATCGCCCCGTTCATCGCGACGTGGCTCGTCGCCGACTTCGGGGTCGGATGGGTGGGCGTCTACCTCGCGATCGCGGGCGTCTCGACCCTGATCGCGCTGATCGTCATGAAGGAGACGCGAGACGTCGATCTCGACCGCGTCTGATCGACCGGCGTGATCGGGTGTCCGGGCGCTGCAGCATCACGAGTCCGACGACGGCGACGGCACCGCCGACGATCGCCAGTGGCGGCACACCGGTGCCGGTCAGGAGATAGTCCAGGCCCGCGGCGCACGACGGGACCACGAGAAACAGTCCGCTGACCACCACGGCGCCGCGCTCTCGCGTGATCCGATAGAGGAGCGCTGTGGCGATCACGCTGACGACAATCGTCACCCACGCGACGGCTACGACCGACGACACCGTCAAGTGGACCTCGCCTGGCCCGATCGCCATGACGACGCCACCGAATACCGTTGCGCTGACAGTCGACTGAACGGCGACGCACGACCAGCCCGTCGTCGACGTGACCTTGGCCTGCACGAGGGTTCCCGCGGTGATCGCGAGAAGTGCGACGGCGGCGAAGGCGAACGCCACGATGGAGGCGTCGCCAGTGCCCGAGGTGTCGGCGACGACGGCGACACCTACGCCGATCACGCCCAGACCCGCGCCGACGGCGGTGCGTCGCGACAGTGCGCCTGCCGCCACCACGGTGAGCAGGGGCTGCGCCGACATGATCAGCGAGATCATTCCGGCACCGATGTGATGGGCGATAGCGAGGAAGTACGCGCACTGGTACGTCACCTGCAGAAGGAGCCCTGCGCCGACGACGATCGCCAGTTCTCGGCCGGTCGGCAACGTCGACCGAGTTGTGAGGACGATGGCCCACGCACAGGAAGCGGCGCCGATCGCGCGGACGGTGAGGAACGTCTGGGGTGACATGCCGTCGAGTCCGATGCCGATCGCGACGGCACCGCTCGACCAGAGCAGTACCAGCAATGTGGGTTCGCCGACGAACCGCAAACGTGTGGTCATCGGTCAGACGGTAGGGATGCGGACCGGGTATCGGCAGTGCCGCAGCGGAGATCCCCATACAGTTGGCGTATGGCTGAGATTGAGCGGCTGCGGTACGTCGTGACCGTCGCCCGTGCGGGCGGGATCTCGGCTGCCGCGCGTGCTCTGGGAGTGTCGCAGCCAACGGTCAGCCGTGCGGTGGCCGACGTCGAACGAGCGCTGGGGGCGCCTCTGTTCGACCGCCGGTCGACGGGCACTCGACTCGCGCCGGGTGCAGCGGAACTCCTTGTCGGGATCGAGCGGGTCGTCGACGGGTACGACGAACTGTTCGGGGGCGGCAGTTCGGACGGTCCGCTGACCATTGGTTACGCGTGGGGTGGTCTGACGCCGAAGCTCGAACAGGGGCTCGACGCAGGACCGTCGTACGAACTCCGGCACGCTGTGGATCCGGTCGGTGAATTGGTACACGGCAGGGTCGACCGTGCCCTGATTCGGATACCGTCACCCGACGCTCCGGTGCCCGCGCACACGGTGCTGCTCGCGGAGGAGTCGGAGCGACGGGTGGTGCTGGTCAACGCCCGTCACCGTCTCGCCGACCGGGCGTCGGTGACGTTGGCCGAGCTGTGCGCCGATTCGACGCCGGTCCTCAGCGAGGGGTCGGGGACCGTCCCGCATGATCTGTGGGGTGTGTTCGATGGCGAGCCGGTTGTGGTGCCCGATCCCTTGACCTGGCTGAACGCGATCGCTGCGGCGCCGGACAGGTTTGGTGTCACGTCGGTCAGCACGGCCGAGTTCCACATTCATCCGAGAACCGTGTACCTGCAGTGTCCGGATCTTCCGCCAGTGACGGTTCGGCTGTTGGGGCCGGTGCGCGGCCGCCGATGACCCGCTACTGGTGAATGCGCGCGCCGGGGCCCGGCTCGGCGTGGATGTCACGCCGATTCTCGATTTGATGGCCTGCTGCGCACCGCAGCTCGAGCGCCACCGGCGCACCACAATCGTCGTGGACCATGGCCAGCGCAGGCCCCTCTGGGTCGGCGCGGTGTGTGTCGCCCCAACTCAGCAGCGAGAGCAGGACCGGCTGAAGGTCGAACCCGGCCGGGGTCAGCCGGTACTCCTTGCGACGCCGCGCACCGGCCTCCTGGTAATCGACCGCGCGGAGAACGTCGTTGTCGACGAGCCGTCGGAGACGATCGGAGAGCACGGAGTCGGAGACACCCGTGTGTGACTTGATCTGATCGAAGCGCCGCACACCGTTGAACACCTCGCGGAGGACGAGGACACTCCACCGGTCACCGATCACGTCGAGGGTTCGCTGCACTGAGCAGTTCCCCGGGTCGATGTCGAGCCACTTCATTCACCCAGACTAGCTGACTTCACTATTGACAGTCAGCATGCGGCCGATCTAACTTCGTAATCAATAGTCAGATTCGAAGGAGAAGCCCATGACCGACAGTGCGATGCCCGAGGTCGGCCTCGACGGCGCGAGCGAGTTCCTCCGAGCCGCGGGCATGGTGCCGACGGTGGTGACGGGAACTCGCGTGGAGGGATACGTCGATCTCGACGAACGCCATCACACGCCGTGGGGAGTGGTGCACGGTGGCGTGTACGCCACGTTCGTCGAGAGTGCGGGCAGCATCGGTGCGAGTGCCGCCGTCGCCGACCGCGGCCAGTTCGCCGTCGGCGTCCACAACGCCACCGACTTCCTCCGCCCGTCGACGGGGGGCCGTGCGACGGTGATCGCCGAGCCGATTCAGCAGGGCCGGACCCAGCAGTTGTGGCTCGTCGAGGTGACCGATGACACGACAGGCAAGACTCTCGCCCGCGGCCAGCTGCGATTGCAGAACGTTCCGTTGCCCTCCTGACATGAGTCATGATCGGGGTATGTACCTCGATCCCGACTGGGCGACGTCGGCCCTGTTGATCATCGACGTCCAGAACGACTTCGCGATCGGCCCGCGCGCAGTCGAAGGGACGGCCGATCGAATACCGGAACTCGCTCGCCTCGCGACGTCGTTCCGCGCAGCAGGCAGGCCGATCGTGCACATTGTTCGGTCGTATGAGGCCGGGGAATCGGACGTCGACCTCGTGCGGCGTGCGGCGATCGAGTCCGGTGACGCGGTCGTCCGCCCAGGGACGAGGGGCGCGGACATCCCGGCCGCGCTCCTGCCTCACGCTCTGACGCTCGATTGGAATCTACTGCGGAGTGGTGAGACCCAGCAGATCGGCCCCGACGAGTCGGTGATGTACAAACCGCGCTGGTCGGCGTTTCACCGGACATCGCTGGATCGCACGCTTAGCGACCTGGGGATCGACACCGTCGTCGTGGCCGGGTGCAATCTCCCGAACTGTCCACGAGCAACGCTGTTCGACGCTTCGGAACGTGACTACCGGACCGTTCTCGTCGTTGACGCGACGTCGCAGACCACGCCGGAACGCCTCGCCGATCTGGAGTTGATCGGAGTTCGTCTTCGGACGGTCGACGACGCCGTCGCCGAATTGAGTGTGATCCCTCCTGCTCCTTGAGCGAACGGAGTGAGTCGAAAGGTCATCTGCGCGCTTCGACTCACTTCGTTCGCTCAACGAGCAGCGGGACGGGAGTGATACAGATGGACGCATGAGCTCACTGCGCGTCGCTGTCGAACCGGTACACGACCCTCACGTGGTGGGAGCGGTGCGCGACGCGGGAGCTGAGCTGGTCTCGCTGGACCACGCTCAAATCCTGGTGTGGCTGGGAGGGCCAGACGGCTTTCCCGAACTGCCGGACTCCATCGAGTGGGTTGCACTCAGTACCGCGGGCATCGAACGGTTCGTCGACGCCGGCGTGCTCGACGAGCGCCGCATCTGGACCAATGCGTCCGGTTTCTATGCGCAGGGATGCGCCGAACACGCGCTTGCGCTCTTGCTCGCCGGGACCCGTCAGGTTGTCGCCTCGGCCCGGAGTCGCTGGGCGAAGGGTGCTGTGGACCCGGCGGTGCGGACGCTGCGAGGTTCGACTGTCGTGATCCTCGGCGCGGGTGGAATCGGCCGTGCGCTCACTCCGATGCTGGCCGCGTGCGGGGCCTCGGTGATCGCCGTCAACAGGTCGGGCCGATCAGTCGACGGCGCCGACCTGACACTTCCTGCATCTGAGATCGATGAGGCGTTGGCCCGCGCCGATCACGTCGTGCTGGCGGCACCCGACACCGCAGAGACACGGCACGTGATCAATGACCGGACACTCGCACTCCTCAAGCCCCACTCATGGGTGGTGAACGTCGCCCGCGGGCCGTTGATCGACCAGGCGGCGCTGTACCGGGCCCTGGTCGGCGGGGCGATCGCCGGCGCCGGACTCGACGTGACCGACCCGGAACCGCCGCCGCTCGACGATCCGTTGTTCAGCCTGGACAACGTGGTGATCACCCCGCACGTCGCCAACCCGGCGGGGCGTCTGACAACCGAGATGGCGCCGTTCCTGACCGAGAACCTCCGGCGTTTCACGGCAGGGCTCGACCTGATCTCACGAGTCGAGGTGGGCCGCGGCTACTGATCCTCCAAACGCCCGGCGGTACATGGCAGGAGGCATGCCGGTGTCCCGGCGCAGATGGACGCGGAGGCTTGCCGAGCTGCCGAGTCCGGACTGCTCGGCGACGGCGTCGATCGAGAGGTCGCTGCGTTCGAGAAGCTCGCGCGCGTGGTCGAGGCGGAGGCGTTGCACCCAGGCACCCGGCGTCTGCCCGGTCTCCTCCCGGAACCGCCGATTGAACGTGCGCACGCTCATCCCCGAGCGCCGCGCCAGGCGTTCGACGGACAAGTTCTCCGACGGATTCGCCGTCGCCCACTGTCTCACCGGCGCGGTGCTTCCCTCACCGCGCGGCGGAACTGGGCGGTCGACGAACTGCGGATGAGTGCCCTCGCGGGCGGGCGGCAGGACGCAGTATCTGGCGACGCGCGCCGCGGCGGCGGTGCCGTGGTCGCCACGGATGATGTGCAGGCATAAGTCGATGCCCGACGCGACTCCGGCCGACGTCAGAATGTCGCCGTCGTCGACGTACAGGACGTGATCGATCAAAGAGACCGTCGGATGCAGGCGAAGCAGGTCGGAACCTGCCTGCCAGTGGGTGGTGGCCGGACGGCCGTCGAGCAGTCCGGCGGCCGCGAGGATGAACGCGCCGGTGCAGATCGACACGAGTCGGGTGCCCGGTCTTATCAGGGCAAGGGCCTCGCGCAGATCTTCTGGCAGATTGCCCGCCTCACGTGCAGGCGGGCACTTCGTCCCGGGGATCACCACGGTGTCCGCGCGGGCGAGGACTGAAGCATCCGACTCCGGCGTGATCGCGTAGCCGTTCGTCGATCGGACGGGGTCTCCGGTGACACTGCAGGTGACAACGTCGTACAGCGGGTTCCCCTCGGCGTCGTCCGCCTTGCCGAAACAGGTGGGTGCAATGGTCGCGTCGAATCCGATGACTGGTTCGACGAGGAGAACCGCGACAGTTTGCATGGCATTATTCTGCCATTTATTGGCATTCATGCCACTGGTTCTGGAAAGGGGTGCCGGGCATTGTGATTCACGTGAAACTTCGCATCCACTACGCCTGGGTGATCGCGGGTGTGGCCTTCCTGACCATCCTCGGCGCCGCGGGCTTCCGGTCGGTCCCGGGCGTCCTGATGGATCCGTTGCACCACGAGTTCGGGTGGTCGCACGGCACCATCGGCGCTGCGATGAGTGTCAACATGGCGCTCTACGGACTCACCGCGCCCTTCGCCGCCGCGCTCATGGACAAGTTCGGAATCCGGCCGGTCGTGACGGCGGCGCTGGCTCTGATCGCGGCGGGCACGGGACTCGCGGTCTTCATGACGGCCAGTTGGCAGCTCGTGCTGCTGTGGGGTGTGCTCGTGGGTCTGGGCACCGGCGCACTCTCGACCGCGTTCGTAGCGACGATCGCCACCCGCTGGTTCGTCGAGCGGCGCGGCCTCGTGACCGGAGTATTGACGGCGGCCTCTGCCACCGGGCAGCTGATCTTCCTGCCGATCGTTGCAGCGCTGGCCGACGCACACGGCTGGCGCACGTCGGTGCTTGTGGTCACCGCCGTCGCGGTCGCGGTGGTGCCGGTCGCCGGTCTGCTCCTGAGGTCGTGGCCGTCGGACCTCGGGATGGCGGCGTTCGGGTCGACCACGGTGTCTCCGCCGGTTCGGGAAGACCGCGGGATGGCGCGCGCGGCACTGGGCGGCCTCGCGCTGGGCGCGCGCCGACCCGTGTTCTGGCTGCTCGCGGCCAGCTTCGCGATCTGCGGAGCGACCACCAACGGCTTGTTGCAGACCCACTTCATTCCGGCAGCGGGCGATCACGGCATGCCCGCGACGACGGCGGCGTCGCTGTTGGCGCTCGTCGGAGTCTTCGACGTGGTCGGAACGATCGCGTCGGGATGGCTCACCGACCGCGTCGACCCGCGGATCCTGCTGGTGATCTACTACCTCGGGCGGGGTGTCGCGCTGGCCGGACTGCCGTCGATCCTCGGGGCGACGGCCACGCCGAGCGTCTGGGTGTTCATCCTGTTCTACGGGCTGGACTGGGTGGCGACCGTCCCTCCAACGATGGCGTTGGCGCGAGAACAGTTCGGCGACGCGACCCCGGTCGTCTTCGGGTGGATCTTCGCTGCTCATCAGCTCGGAGCGGCCGTCGCGGCATTCGGTGCGGGAGCGATCCGCGATGCGTCGGGCGGCTACGATCCGGCCTTCTACACCGCTGCGGTCCTGTGTGTCGTCGCCGGATTCCTGTGCTGGGCGGTTCCCCGTCAGCGACTGATGCGGGAGGAGAGCTCGGCCCGGACTCCGGCGTCGATCGGCTGACCCAGCGGCGTCCGCCAGCACGCGCCCAGCACGTCGTAGCCGACACCTGCGATCCGCGTGTGCTCAGCCCAATGCTGACGAGCCCACGCGGGCTCGTCGCATGCGCTGTCGGTGGCGGCGAGTTCGGCTTCGACGAGACGCCACTGCAGGTCGCGGCGGTTCTGTCGCATGCCGTCGGAGTCGACGGGCGACGTCGCGCCGTCGGTGAGCACCTCGGAGCCGGCGTGTTGAACAGCCGAGTCGGCACTGTGGAGCGTTCGACGGTGGACACGTGGCAACAGCAGCCAGACGGCGGCGATCGCGACGGCGACGCCGAGAACGGTCTCGCCGATCCGTTCGCCGATCTGGACGGGCAGGGGTGTGCTCGGACCGCCCATGAGCAGCGCCAACGGGGTGATGAACAGGACGGCGACGGCGTAATTCGTCGCGACCGTCAACTCGATCAGCACGTTGAGGATCGCGAGGACGACGATCAACGGACCGACGTGCAGGTCGAGCACATGGAGGATTGCGTACAGGCCGACGCCGGCCACTGTGCCGAGCACCCGTTGAGCGCCACGGATGGAACCGTGCACACGATCGGGGCCGAGTTGAAGGACGAGCACGGCGCCGAGAATCGCCCAGTCGGGACGGCCGAGTCCGGAGAGTACGGCGATCGACCCTGCGAGTGCTGCGGCGACGGCCGCACGGAACGCCGACACGGCGGCGTGACTGTCGAGGCTCGCGGCGAACGCCAGGCGACGGGCGACGCTCGGACGGGGGAGGGGCGCGACGAAGCTGCTGACCTGCGCGTCATGGACCTTCTGGTGTGCTGCCCACAGTCGCTGTGCGAGTTCGCTGTCGGTGGCTGCAGCATCGTGGAGGACCGTCCACGCGTTCAGAGTCGAGAGTGCAACGCCGTGTCGTGCCGCGGGATCGGCGGCCGAGTTCGACGCGAGGTATCGTTCGGCCGCCTCCAGCGCCGCAGTGGTCGCGGCGGTCTCCGGTCCACGCGGGTGCCACAGCGCGGGCGCCATTCCCACGACCAGCGACGCGAGAGCGCCGGCGGCGCTGAACAGCACGAGGTGGCCGACGTCGACGCCGTGGCGCGTGACGAGTTGGGACACACCCGCGACGAGGACGAAGAAGAACGGTCCGGGCGGGCCGAGGCGCAGCGCGTTGCCCACGAACACGCTGATGCCCGCGCACCCGGAGAGAGCGGCGACTACTCCCAGATCAACCCCGATCGACGCGTCCGGTCCGGCGGCCGAACCGAGCGCGCCGAAAAGCGCGGCCATCGCCGTCAGCAGCACACCGGCCGTCAGAATCACTCGCCATCGGATCAGATATGCGCGCCGCTCGCCGTACAGGACGGCGAATGCGCCCATTGCTGCGAGAAGCGAACCCGTGCCGAAACCGCAGAGGGCGAGGACCGTCGCGGGCAGAGCGAGCGACAGGCCGGCCCGAGCGGCGGGTGCCCATCGTCCTCGTGCAGACGGACGGCGAAAGAGCACACCGGCGAATCGCGGCCGCGGCGGCGGAGACGGATCCGGGGTCTGCTCGGCCGTCACTCGGCCGAGTCTGCCTCGACGTCGGATTCGGCGGTCGCCTCCGCTTCGGCTTGCTCCCGTGCGCGACGACGATCACCGTGCAGCGACCGGACACGGCGTTCTTCGCGCAGCACCTCGACGTGCAGGGCACGTTCGGCAGCAAGCCACTCCGGCATCTCCTCGAGCAGGGCGTTGATCTGCTCGGTTGTCAGTGCCTCGGTGATCTCGCCGCGGACCAGCGCCGAGTTCGAGATGCCGAGCTTGCCCGCCACCAGGTTCTTCGGATGAGGCCCGTTGGCCCGCAGATCACGGAGCCACTGCGGCGGATCGGCCTGCAGGGCTTCGAGTGCGGTGCGTGTGATCAGACCTTCGCGGAACTCTGCGGGAGTCGCCGGCAGGTAGACGTCCAACTTCTTGGCGGCGGTGGCCGGTTTCATCGACTGCGAGCTCATGCGTCCAGGGTATCGGGCGGTAGCCTCGAACCGTGACCTCGCCCGAAACGCCGCGCCGCTTCACTCTCGCGTACGTGCCAGGCGTCACTCCCGCCAAGTGGGTGCGGATATGGAAAGAGCGGCTTCCGCAGGTGCCGCTCGCCCTCGTGGCCCTTGACGTCGCCGACACCGCAGACGCGATCGCTTCCGGGAATGCTGACATCACAATCACTCGGCTGCCAGACGCTCTTGCAGACGGCGATCCCGGGCCTCACCACACGATCTCCCTGTACGAGGAGACGACGGTTGTCGTGCTGCCGAAGGACCACGGACTCACCGCCGGAGACGATCTGACGTTCGCCGACGTCGCCGACGAGCCGTTCCTTTGGCCGCTCGACGAGCCGCTCATGGTGCCCGACCGTCCGGGTACGGCCGTCGAACATCAACCGGACACCGTTGCCGACGCGATCGAGCTCGTCGCCGCCGGAATCGGCCTCCTGTTGGTCCCACAGTCGTTGGCGCGGCTGCATCACCGCAAGGACCTCGTCTACCGGCCGGTGACGGATGCGCCGACGAGCACCGTCGGTCTGCTCTGGCCGGCCCCGACATCCGAGCTGTGTGACGAGTTCATCGGGATCGTCCGAGGTCGCAAGGCCACGTCGTCGCGCGGAGGTTCCGAACCTGCTCCGAAGCGCTCGGCCAAGGAGAAGGCCGCAGCAAAACGCGCCAACCGCGAAGCCGCGGGGAAGATCCCGGGTAAGGGGAAGGGCGGCTCGGCCCGTCGTCGTCGGCCTTCGCGCTGAGAACTGGTGAATTCGCTCTACGACGCGAATTCACCAGAATTTCCCGGCAGAGTCCTCGCGCACAGGTGGAACTCCGGGAAGCGGTGGAACCCTTCCGCCGGACGGCTCACCGTCCGCCACAGTTCAGTGAAACCGACATCTGTGACGGCTTCGGCGATCGAGTCGGGATGCCATCGCCAGGCAGGGGCGACTGCGTGGTCGAACTCGCTGACGCCGGGTTCATCACTCGACTGCCCGGCCAGGAGGATGCAGGCCCCGGACGGCAGACGGGACGCCCAGTCGGCCAGAGCTTCGCGCACACCGTCCGGCGCTACGTGGATCAGGCTGTACCGGGCCACGACCCCGGCGACTGCCGACAGGTCGACGGTGCTCAGCGAGGCGTCGTCGGCGGACAACTCCAGGTCGGGATGTGCGAGTTCGGCCTGCTCACGCATGCCGGTGCTCGGATCGACCGCCAGCACGGTGAAGCCGGCGTCGGTGAGATACGCCGCGACATGTCCGATGCCGCAGCCGACGTCGACGATCGTCGAGCCGAGGTTCGAGCCGCGTATCTCCGAGGCGAAGGCGTCCACCGCCGCCTTTTCAAGCGGCGATTGGAATGTGTCGGGAATCAAGTCGGCATATGTCTGCGCCATCGTGTCGTAGCCGAGTTGTTCGGCGGTCATGTGTTGCTCCCTCGGGCGATGCGGACGAGTTCGGCTGCGGGGCCCCGCAGCTCACGTGGAGGTCGCCACACGGCGCGGAGCGCGCGTGACAGGTCCAGGCCGTCCACCTCGACCGGCCGGACCGCACCGGAGCGTGCGTCGTCGGCGATCGCGAGGCTGCTCAGCACGGCGGGCCCGACTCCGGCGGCGACCGAGGTTCGGATTGCGGCGCTGCTGCCGAGTTCGAGGATCGGTTCGGCGCGGGGGAAGGCGCTGAGCGCGTCGTCGAGCGTGGTGCGGGTGCCCGACCCCGGCTCCCTGACCAGGAGTGGCGTCGCAGCGAGCTCTTCTGCGCTGACCTTCCGTCGACGCCGTGTCCACGGGTGATCGGGTGGGACCACAAGCACGAGGCGGTCGCGGGCGACGACGGTCCCGCACAGCTTCGACGGCACGGACGGAGACTCGACGAACCCGAGGTCGCAGGCGTCGTTCGCCAACGACACGAATACGGTCGACGAGTTCTGCACACGTAGATGGACGGTCACCTCGGGAAACTTGGCGCGGAATGTGCCGAGCCAGCGGGGCAGCAGGTGCTCGGCGACAGTCATCGACGCACCGACGGTCAGTTCCGCCGTGTGATCGGACTTCAGGCCCTCTGCGACGTCCAGGAGCTCGGCCGCACCGTCCACGATCTGGCGGGCCCAGTGGACCAACACGGTTCCCTGCGGCGTGAGTGTCGAGCCTGCGGTCGCGCGCTTGATCAACGGCACACCCAACTGGCGTTCCAAACGGGAGATCGATCGGCTCGCATTCGGTTGGGCGACGCCCGTGATCCGCGCCGCCGCGCTCAGGCTGCCATGGTCGTCGACGCCGACGAGCAGCTCCAGTGCTCCGAGGTCGAGTGATCGCACATCCATGCCACGACCATAACCTGCGGAGATGTCACTCAGATATGGATTATCCATATCAAGTGGATATGAACACATGCTCGGAATCGGGGTACCGGGTGCTCCGATCAGCGGCCACAGTGGATGCATGACGATCCTCAAGCCGCAGACCTCCGGGGTGCTTCCCGGCCTCGCACTCGCAGGTCTCGGCGCGGCCGTCGCGGTCAGTCTGTCGACCGCGCTCCCGGCGATGAGCCCGTTGCTCATCGCGATCCTGCTCGGCGCCGTGTGCGCGAACATGATCACCCTGCCCGCGACCCTTCGACCGGGTCTGACGTTCGCCTCCAAGACACTGCTGCGCATCGGCGTCGCGCTCCTCGGCCTTCAGCTCGTCGTCGGCGACATCCTCGGCCTCGGCGCCGGCGTCATCGTGGTGGTCGTGGCGATCGTGGGCGGCGGCATCCTCGGCACCCTCTACATCGGCAAACTGCTCGGCGTTCCGTTCGCCCAGCGTCTCCTGATCGCCTGCGGCATGTCGATCTGCGGCGCAGCCGCGGTCGCGGCCGTCGACGGAGTGATCGACGCGAAGGAAGAGGACGTCGCGGCTGCAGTCGGATGTGTCGTCGTCTTCGGCACCCTCATGATTCCGGCCGTGCCGTTCCTCGCGAGTGTGATGGGCCTGTCGGATTCGACGGCGGGCATGTGGGCCGGCGGCTCGATCCACGAGGTCGCGCAGGTTGTCGCAGCCGGCGGCATGATCAGTGGCAGCGCGTTGGCCGTGGCGGTGGTCGTCAAACTCGCACGCGTCGTGATGCTCGCGCCGGTGCTCGCTGTGATCAGCGTGCGGCAGCGCAGGGAGATCGGTGACGGCGGCAAGCGTCCGCCGCTGGTCCCGCTGTTCGTCGTCGGTTTCCTGGGCTTCGTCGCAGTGCGGTCGGCGGGCGTGCTGCCGGACGTGGCGCTCTCGATCGGCGGCGACCTTCAGAAGATCGCACTCACCACCGCCATGTTCGCCCTCGGCGCCGGAATCCGGATCGACGTCATGCGTCGAGTTGGACTTCGCCCACTTGCCCTCGCCGCCTCGGGCACGGTTCTCGTGGCCTCGATCGCGCTGGTCGGCGTGCTGTTCGCCGCCTGACAACCATTGCCGTAACCGTTGGTAACGCTTACTCTGAGGTCGAAACGGCTCAGGGAGGCACAAATGAGTTGGTCAGCAGATCACATCGGGGATCAGACCGGGCGGCGTTTCATCATCACTGGAGCCAACGGCGGACTCGGTTCGGTGACGGCGAAGAGACTGGCAGATAAGGGCGGCAGTGTGGTCCTGGCGTGCCGGGACGTCACCAAAGCGGAGCGAGTCGCAGGTGAGATCGGAGGTGACGTGTCCGTCGCTCCGCTCGACCTCGCCGACCTGTCGTCAGTTCGATCCTTCGCCACCGGGCAGGGAGAGTTCGACGTCTTGATCAACAACGCCGGGCTGATGAACGTCCCGTTCCGCCGCACCGTCGACGGGTTCGAGATGCAGTTCGGTGTCAATCACCTCGGTCACTTCGCGTTGACCGGCCTACTGCTCGACAGGATCACCGACCGGGTGGTCACCCTGTCGAGCATCGCTCACCGGCAGACGCCGAAGCTGTGGATCGACGACCTCGACTACCGACACCGCAGATACCAGCGGAACCTCGCCTACGCGCAGTCGAAGCTCGCGAACCTGATGTTCGCTCGCGAGCTGGAACGCCGTCTCCGTGCTGCGGGGAGCTCCGTCCGCTCATACGGAGTCCATCCTGGTGTGTCCGGGACCGATCTGTTCGCACGGACCGAGACGGTCTTCGACCGGGTCGGTGTGCTGGGCGCGAGCCTGGTGGGGCACCCGCCGGAGAAAGCGGCGGAGTCGACTCTGTTCGCGGCCACCGAAGCGGCTGATCCCGAGGTGTTCTGGGGACCGACGGGACTCCTCATCGGGTCCCGCGGGCCGGTGCGGCCATCGCGGTCCACCCGCCTGTCGCGAAATCGCCGCCTCGCCGCGCGGCTGTGGACCGAGTCCGAGAAGATGACCGGCATCGAATACGACTTCGACGGCGCGGCGCGCGACGGAGTTCAGTCATGAGCGCCGGGCCGTTGGACAGGCTGTGGGGAGCGCGGCGCGGAATCGAGCGCTTCGTCGTCAAGAACGCAGCGTCAGCCATGCGACTGGGCGCCCTCGATCTGGTCGGACGCGTGGTGGTCGTGACGGGCGGCAGCTCGGGGATCGGCCTCGCCGCGGCACGTCGCTGCCTCGGCGAAGGAGCTCGTGTGGTCATCGTCGCCCGACGACTGGACGAGCTCGAGCAGGCGCGCGCCGAGCTGTCCAGGTCGGGTGAGATCCATGTGCGCCAATGCGATGTGACAGACGAAGACGCGGTCAGGTCGATGATGGCCGACATCGAAGAGTCGGTCGGTCCGATCGAAGTGCTCGTCAACAACGCGGGACGATCGATTCGTCGTTCGACGGTGAACGCCGCCGACCGCATGCACGACTACCGGCGGACCATGGACGTCAACTACTTCGGCGCCGTCGCGTGCACGCTGGCGGTGCTGCCGAGCATGGTCGAACGCGGTCATGGACGGATTGTGAACGTGTCGAGCATCGCGACACAGGCACTCGGTCCCCGTTTCGGCGCGTACGCCGCGAGCAAAGCCGCGCTCGACGCCTTCGGCGAGGTGCTGGCGGGGGAGGTCGCGGGCCGCGGCGTGACCGTCACCTCGGTCAAGATGCCTCTGACACGGACACCGATGATCGAACCGACCGGCGCATATCGTAAGGCGTCGAGCATCAGTGCGGGTCAGGCCGCCACCTTGGTCATGCGAGGGATCAAGTACGGCCGTCCGCGAGTGTCGACGCTCGCCGGTGAGGCCGCGACGGTCGGGACGACTGTGGTGCCCGGGTCCATGGCTCTCTGGCGGCAGGTCGACTATCTGGCGGTCCCGGAGTCGGCTGCGGCTCTCGGGGAGCGGGGACAGTAGTCAGTCGAAGTCCGCTCCGACTCTCGGCGGTGAGGCCGCGAGCAGGGTGTTCTCCTCGTCGGTGAATGCACGGGCGCGCGACAGGAACCGCACACCTTCAGGCGCCTCGAGAGAGAAGCCCGCACCCCGACCGGGGACGACGTCGACGATCAGCTGCGTGTGCTTCCACGCCTCGAACTGGTCGCCACCTATCCAGACCCGCACCGCGGGGAGCGGATCGGGCAGGTCGATCTCGCCGACCAGCACGTCGCGCTGGCCGATGCGGAACTCTCCGACCGGATAACACATCGGCGCCGACCCGTCACAGCAGCCGCCGGACTGGTGGATCATCAGCCCGCCGTGCAGCTCCGACAGTTTGGTGAGGAGGTCGACGCCCGCCTGGGTCGCGACCACACGGTCGGGTGCGGTGGTGGTCATGGGTTGATCCTTTCACCTGGGGCCGGTGGAGAGATGGGACTCGCCCGGACCGGGAACGCCGGTCCGGGCGAGGGTCTATCGGCGGTGCACCGTGGAACTTCTCAGAAGAAGCCCTTGGCGTTCTGCGAGTAGCCGACGAGGAGGTTCTTCGTCTGCTGGTAGTGGCCGAGCATCATCAGGTGGTTCTCGCGTCCGACGCCGGACTGCTTGTAGCCGCCGAACGCCGCGTGTGCCGGGTAGTCGTGGTAGGTGTTCGTCCACACGCGGCCGGCCTGGATGTCACGTCCGGCGCGGTAGGCGACGGCGCCGTTGCGGCTCCACACGCCCGCACCGAGGCCGTACAGGGTGTCGTTGGCGATGGAGATCGCGTCGTCGTAGTCGGTGAACGACGCGACGGCCAGAACCGGGCCGAAGATCTCCTCCTGGAAGATGCGCATCTTGTTGTCGCCCGCGAACACGGTCGGCTGGATGTAGTAACCGCCGGACAGGTCGCCGCCGAGGTCGGCGGGTTCGCCGCCGGTGAGCACCTTTGCGCCTTCGTCACGGCCGATGGCCAGATACGACTTGATCTTCTCCCACTGGTCGCTGCTGGCCTGAGCGCCCATCATGGTGTCGGTGTCGAGTGGGTTGCCCTGCTTGATCGCCTTGACGCGGGCGACGGCCTTCTCCAGGAAGTCGTCGTAGATGCCGCCCTGGACGAGGGCGCGGCTCGGGCAGGTGCAGACCTCGCCCTGGTTGAGCGCGAACATCGAGAAGCCCTCGAGAGCGCGGTCGAGGTAGCCGTCGTCGGCGGACATGACGTCGTCGAAGAACAGGTTGGGGCTCTTGCCGCCGAGTTCCAGGGTCACCGGGATCAGGTTCTCGGTTGCGTACTGCATGATCAGGCGGCCGGTGGTCGTCTCACCCGTGAACGCGATCTTGCGGATGCGGTTGCTCGATGCCAGCGGCTTGCCCGCTTCGACGCCGAAGCCGTTGACGATGTTGAGGACACCGTCGGGCAGCAGGTCGCCGATGATGCTCATCAGGTACAGGATCGACGACGGTGTCTGCTCGGCGGGCTTGAGGACCACGGCGTTGCCCGCCGCGAGTGCCGGCGCCAGCTTCCACGTCGCCATCAGGATGGGGAAGTTCCACGGGATGATCTGACCGACGACGCCGAGCGGCTCGTGGAAGTGGTAGGCGACCGTGTCCTGGTCGATCTCCGAGATGCCGCCCTCCTGAGCGCGGATGGCGCCTGCGAAGTATCGAAAGTGGTCGATGGCGAGCGGGATGTCGGCGGCGAGCGTCTCACGGACCGCCTTGCCGTTCTCCCAGCACTCGGCGACGGCGATCTTCTCGAGGTTCGCCTCCATGCGGTCGGCGATCTGATTGAGGATCACCGCGCGCTCGGCGACCGAGGTCTTGCCCCACGCGGGTGCTGCGGCGTGTGCGGCGTCGAGCGCGAGGTCGATGTCCTCGGCAGTCGAGCGTGCGACCTCGCAGAACGTCTTGCCGTCGACGGGGGACGGATTCTCGAAGTACTGGCCTTTGACCGGAGGCACCCACTTGCCGCCGATCCAGTTGTCGTAACGCGACTCGAAGCTCATGACGGAACCCTCGGTTCCGGGCTTGGCGTAAACGGCCATTGTGGTGACTCCTTCGCACAGCTCAAACGGTGATCTTGGTGATGTGAAACACACCGTAGGCCGGTCATGGTTGCAACAACGTTGCAGAACGATCGGCGCTGCTTCTAGTGGGCGTCCACCGCGTTTCGCGCTGACTGTCGGTCTCGATTGGGGCACTGTCGGCGCGTTCGCCGGTGCCCTTCAGGTTTTACTTAGCGCGACGGCTTAGCATCACCTCGATGTCTACTCGGCCTGCAGCACCCTCACGGACGTACGCGATCATCGCGGCCGTCGCCGGATCGATCGCGATCGCGGCGGCGGTGTTGACGCCTTTCCTTCCTGTTCAGGAGCGGTCTGCGACCATCGACTGGCCCAGCGGCCAGACGCTGAACTCGGCGGACGGATCGGTCGTCGCGCCGCTCGCGACTCAGACTCCGGCGTCGCTCGACGTGAGCATTCCGTGCACTGTGCTGCGCCAGGTCGATGGCGACACGCCCAAGACGATCGTGGCGTCCATGCCGACCAAAGCCGAAGGGTTCCGTGAGAACGCCCTGTTGGTCTCCGCGTCACAGGCGGGTGTGACGGTCGCCGTTCGCGGAGTGGAATTGGTCTCGGCGTCTCGTGCCGACCTCGCGAAGTGCCGCAGCATTCACGTCTGGTCGGACGGACCGACGGTGTTCGCACAAGTTGTGGGTGTCGGACCGGCCGTTACTGATCCGGATGCGGAGAAGCCTCAGGTCACCGGCGTCTTCACCGATCTGGACGGCGCGCAGGTCAAGGCCGCGCAAGGAGCGGGCCTCGCCGTGACGATCGACGTCGACAACCGCTTCGACGTGACCCCGACGATCCTCAAGTGGCTCGTGATCGTCGTCGGTGTGATCGCCGTGATCCTCGCGCTGTTCGCCGCGTGGAAGCTCGACTCCGCGAACGGCCACCGCCACCGTTTCTCGCCGGTTGGACGCTGGAAGATCCTGATCCCGAGCGTGGTGGATCTGCTGGTCACCGCGTCGCTGGTGATCTGGCACTTCCTCGGCGCCGGATCGTCGGACGACGGCTACATCCTCACGATGGGACGCAACGCGTCCGATGTGGGCTACCTCGGCGACTACTACCGCTGGTTCAACGTGCCCGAAGCGCCCTTCGACTGGTACTACTCCTTCCTCGGCCACTGGGCCGAGATCTCGACCGCGGCGATCTGGATGCGCCTGCCCGCTCTGCTCGCGGGCCTGGCGTCGTGGTTCATCCTCAGCCGTGTTCTTCTCCCGCGTCTCGGCGTGGCGATCCGCGGATCGCAGTGGGCGGCGCTGACCGCGGCAGCCGTGTTCGTCGCCTACTGGATGCCTTTCGCGTCGGGCATGCGCAGCGAGGCGATCATCGTCCTCGGTTCGCTGTTGACATGGTGGATGACCGAGCGCGCTGTCGCCACACGCCGCATCCTGCCCGCTGCGCTGGCCGCACTCTTCGCAGGCCTGACCCTGGCGACGGCCCCGCACGGCATCATCGCCGTTGCAGTCCTGATCGCCGGTTCCCGACCGATGCTGCGCGTGATCCGCGCCCGCCATCGTGAAGCCGGACTGCTTCCGCTCATCGCGCCGATCGGCGCGGCATTCGCATTCGTCGTGCTGGTGGTGTTCCGCCAGCAGACCATCGCCACGATCGGCGAGGCGATCCGAGTGCGTTACGAAGTGGGCCCGACCGCCGCCTGGTACCAGGAACTCCTCCGCTTCTACTTCCTGACCCTCTCGCATGACGACGGCGCCCTCGCCCGTCGTCTCCCGGTCCTCGTCCTGGTCCTGTCGCTGCTCGCAACGCTCGCAGTCCTGTTGCGCCGCAAGCACATCCCCGGGATCGCCCGCGGGCCGGTGTGGCGTCTCGTCGCGGCTACGCTCCTGACGATCCTGCTGCTGTCGTTCACGCCCACCAAGTGGACGGTGCAGTTCGGTGTCTACGCGGGTCTGGGAGCCGCACTCGCCGCTGTGGTCACCGTCGTGATGGCACAGCAGGCGCGCCGCTCTGCCCGTGACCTCTGGATCTATCTCGCAGCGCTGATGCTCGCGTGTGCCGGCGCCACGGCGGGCTCCAATGCGTGGGGCTGGAGCTACGACTTCGGCATCTCGTGGTCGGACAAGATCCCCGGGCTCAAGGGCATTCCGGCTCCGACGCTGTTCCTCGGCCTCACCGGTGTCGCGTTCCTGGCCGCCATCTGGTGCCACGTCCGGCCGCCGTCGTCGAAGGTGATCGATCACGACACCCGGTGGCGTACGGTCGCTCGGTCGGCGCCGATGCTGGTGCTGGTGGTCGCGGTGCTGCTCGCCGAGGGGGCGCTCTTCGCCCGCGCGGCCGTCCAACGGTCCGACAGCTACACCAACCTGAACGCGGGACTGCGCGCCGTCGCGGGCGACACCTGTGGAATGGCCGACGACGTCCTCGTCGAGCCGGATTCCAACGCGGGAATGCTCAGGCCGATCGGGACGTCGAACGTCTCGAAGGCGCTGTCCGGCGAGTCCGTCGGTTTCACACCCGACGGTGTCGCCGCCGACCTGACGCCGGAGAACATCGTCATCGGTGCAGGCACCATCCACACCGGGCGCAAGGTCTCCGCGCCGTTCGTCGTCACCCCCGGAACGCCGGGAACCCTCGGTGGACGCGGAGCGACCACCGTCAACGGCTCCGTCGCGGCCCTTCCCTTCGGTCTCGACCCCGCCCGGACGCCGGTGCTGGGCAGCTACGGCTACGACGACGGGACGGCCCACCTCACGTCGTCGTGGTACTCGCTGCCGGCGCACGACGCGTCGCCGTTGCTGGTGATCTCCGCAGCGGGCTCGATCTTCTCCATCGACAGGGACGCTGCGGCCCGCCCCGGACGGTCGCTCGTGGTCGAATTCGGACGCGGTGAGGGAACCGAGTTCACCCCGATCGGCACCTACGTGCCGATCGACCCCGACTGGGGCTCCAACCGACCGTGGCGCAACCTGCGCATTCCGATGGCTGCGGTGCCCCGGGAGGCGACTGCGATGCGCATCGTCGCTGAAGACTCCAACGTGAACCCGGACGAGTGGCTGGCGTTCACCCCGCCGCGCGCACCCGCGCTGAAGACCCTGAACGAGGTGATCGGACACGACACCCCGGTGCTGTTGGACCTGTCGGTCGGCGCGCAGTTCCCGTGTCAGCGGCCGATGACGGCTCGCGACGGCGTGTTCGAGCAGCCGAAGTGGCGCATCATGCCCGATCAGGTGACCGCCGGGTCGAAATCGACGTCCTGGCAGGACCGGTCCGGTGGTGGGATTCTCGGCGTCACCGACGGCATCGCCTCGGAGTCGACGGTCTCGACGTATCTGAAGAACGACTGGTACCGCGACTGGGGAGCACTGCTGAGATTGACGCCGCTGGCCCCCGACGCGGCGACCGCGCAGGTCTCGACGTCGGCGGAGACGGCGTGGGGATGGAAGCGATCGGGTCCGATCCGGGCGGTGTCGCCCAATGAGTAGGGGTCGCCCAGTGAGTGAAGTGAAGAACGTGGAAAGCGCAGCCGTCGAACCGCAACGCGGCCCGAGTGAACGCACAGTTCGGATAGCGAAGATCGTCGCCGTGGCCGCCGGTCTGCTCGGTGTGCTGCTGGCCGTCGTCTCGCCGTTGCTGCCCGTCTCGTACACGAAGACCGAGCTCAATTGGCCGCAGGCCGCCGCACAGGACGCGACGCCGGTTGTGCAGAACGTCGCCGCACCGAACGTGTCGTACGTCCCGGTCTCGATGGACATCGCCGTGCCGTGTCGGCTCGCCGCCGAGCTTCCGGCGAGCGGTGGAGTCCTCGTGTCTACGGTGCCGGCTGCAGGCGCCGAAGCGGGCAAGGTCGGGCTCTTCGTCCGGGCCACCGCTGATCGCATCCTGGTGACGCAGCGAAGCTCAGTCGTCCTCAACGTTCCGCGGGCGCAGGCGCAGCGCGCGTCCGACTGCCGGATCGTCGTGCACGCCGACTCGGAGGGGACCAGGGGTGCAGTCGAAGGATTCACCGGCGACGGCCAGACCACCTTCGACGTCCCCGACCCGAACTCGCGCCCGCAGATCCTCGGTGTTTACACCGATCTGCCGAAGACGACGCCGCCGGACGGCTTGACCTTCCGCTCGACCGTCGACACTCGCTTCATCTCCAGCCCGACGACGCTCAAGGGCGCGCTGCTGATCATCGGCGTCCTCGCGACGCTGCTGTCGATCGCGGCACTCGCCGTGCTCGACGCACGCGACGGCAAGAAACTGCGTCGTCTGCTGCCGAAGCACTGGTGGCGGCCCACCGTTCCCGACGTCCTCGTCACCGCTGTGCTCGGGGTGTGGTTGTTCATCGGCGGCAACACCGCCGACGACGGCTACCAGGTGACCGTCGGCCGTGTCGCCCCAGGCGCGGGGTACCTGGACAACTACTACCGGTACTTCGGCGTCCCCCAAGATCCGTTCGGCTGGCACTACCAGTACCTGTCGCTGTGGATGCAGGTCAGCACATCCGTGCCGTGGCTGCGGCTGCTACCGCTGCTCTTCGGCCTCGCCGGATGGTTCCTGATCAGTCGGTTCGCACTGCCCCGCCTGGGCCGGGCGGTCCGGACGTCGAAGTCGGCGTACTGGGCCGCGGCCCTCGGCTTCCTTGCGGTGTGGCTGCCGTTCAACAACGGACTCCGCGTGGAACCGGCCATCACCGTCGGCGTCCTCGCGACGTGGGTCCTGGTGGAACGCGCCATCGCGTCCGGTCGCCTGGTCCCGTGGGCGCTGGCGATCATCACCGCCGCGTTCACGCTGACGATTCACCCGGTCGGCGCGATCGCCGCTGTTGCGCTCCTCGCCGGCCTTCGGCCGCTGATCGCTCGGCTCCGGGCGCGGCGAGCCCGTGACGGCTGGCTTCCGATGCTGGTGCCGCTCCTCGCATCCGGCGTCGCCGTGCTGTACGAGATCTTCTCCGATCAGACCATCGCGTCGATCATGGAAGGCGTACGCGTTCAGGGCATCGTCGGACCCACCAACAAGTGGTGGAACGAAGGCATGCGCTACTACGTGCTGCTCAACCCGACTCCGGACGGTTCGATCGCGCGCCGCATCGGCATCTTCGTGACGATCCTGTCCGTCCTCCTGATCGTTCTGCTGCTGCTCAGTCGACGCCGGATCACCGGCATGCCGACCGGACCGCTGTGGCGTCTGGTGTCGGTCACGGCCGGCGCGGTTGTCGTGTTGGCGTTCGTCCCGACGAAGGCGACCCACCAGATGGGCGCCATCGCCTGTCTGACAGGTGTCCTCGCCGCGGCCGCGACCACGATGATTCGGCCTGAAGTGCTGCATCGACGGTGCAATCGGACGTTCTTCGCCGCTGCAGCGACCTACGCGCTCGCGGTGGCGTTCGCGGGCCGCAACCAGTGGTGGTACGTCGGCAGCTACGGCATCCCATGGGCCGACGACACTCCGCACTTCGGTCCGTTCGCCCTGTACATGCCGATCTTCGCGGCCGCTGTGGCCCTGACCGCCCTCGGCGTCTGGCAGTACTACCGCGACGACGCGTTGAGCGATGGACCTTCCCTGCCCGCCGAGCGTCCCTCGTCCGCGGAGCGTCTTTCGCCCGTCGAGCGCAGTCGAGGCGATCTCGGACTCGTCGGCAGGCTTCCCCGGTACGCGCTGTCCATCGTGTGCGCGATCGTCCTGCTGTTCACGTTCGCATCGGTCGGCAAGGCCGCACTCGGCGACTCGTGGACGTGGACACATTCGAACGTCGACTCCCTGCGCGGAAAGTCGTGCGCTCTGGCCGAGGACGTCCTCGTCGAGGCCGACCCCAACAAGGGGCTCCTCGCGCCCGCAGACGTCGCCGGTCAGAAGGGTGTGAGCGTCGCCGACGCGTTGGCGGGCGGTAAGGGCGGGGCCGACGGCTTCACGCCGAACGGCGTCCCCACGCACCTCGAGAGCGAAGACGACTCCGACAGCGACTCCAGTGGAGCCGTTCAGCAGACGTCCGATGCGACAGACTCGTCGTCGACCTCCGGCGGGTCGGCGGACACCGACGGCGGCACGGTCGGCACCGCGGGTGTCAACGGGTCATCGGTGAAACTGCCGTTCGGCTTGGATCAGAAGAGGGTTCCGGTCCTCGGCACCTTCGGGTCGCCGAACGGGCGTGGCAAGCTGACGTCGTCGTGGTACGGCATGCCTGCTCGCAGTGACGATGCGCCGCTGGTCACGATGTCTGTCGCCGGTTCGGTCGAGTACCTCGACGACCTCGCAGTTCTCAACAGCGGGCAGTCGCTGCGGCTGGAGTTCGGTCGGGTCGAGAAGGACGGCCGAGTCACAACTGTCGCGTCGATGGTGCCGCTGGACGCGGGCGGAGCGCCGCAGTGGCGCAACCTGCGCTTCCCGTTGGCGTCGGCACCGCCGCGTGCGACGGTCGTCCGGATCGTGGCGTCCGACGTCTCGGCGGCCCCCGCGCAGTGGCTGGCCGTCACACCGCCGCGTGTCACAAAACTCGTGACGTTGAACGATCTCGTCGGTTCGCAGGCGCCCGTGCTGCTCGACTGGGAGGTCGCGCTGGCCTTCCCGTGCCAGCGTCCCGCGTCGGCGATCAACGGTGTGCTCGAGGTCCCCGAATGGCGAATCACGCCCGACGCCGAAGGTGAGCGCGTGAACTCGCAGCGCTGGATGGCGGGCGACTACGGCGGGCCGCTCGGGATCACCGAGAACATGCTGCGGTCGGTCACCAAACCCGGCTATCTACGGAACTCCTGGGCCAAGGACTGGGGGACGCTCCGTCGCCTGGAACCCCTCGCCCCGCAGGTCACCGCGCGCCTCGACGTCTCGACGATGCAGCACAACGGACTCTGGACACCCGGCCCGATGCGGCCCTACAAGAACTAGGGACCCGCCCGGGTTCAGGCGCCGAAGCGGCGGTTGAGGAGTCGGACGCGGCTGGCGGCGATGGCCGCGTCGGGGTGACCCGACGGGAGATTGTTTCGGAGGATCGTCCACGCCTGGAAGTCGTCTCGGCCGTGCGGCGACGACGCCCACGCCTGCAGCGCCGTCACATCGCCACTGGCGAAGACGGCGGACCGCAGGTCTTCGCGTAGTTCGTCGAACAGGTCGACGATCCCGGGGGCTGCGGAGTCGGCGATCAAGCCGCCGCGGCCGAACAGTGCGAGTGCGCCGGGGAGGTGGCCGGTGAGGATCGCCTCTCGCATCTCGGCGACGTCGGACGTCACGTCGCCGACGAGGCGGTAAGGGCGGGACGCGACGACGTCGCCGATGTCTCGGCGGAGGCGGGAGATCTCCGCGCGGACCGTCACGGATCCGAGCTCTCCGTCGGACAGCAGTCCTGCGAGCTGGTCGGTGCTCAGGCCGTCCGGATGCAGATGGAGGAGCAGCAGGATCTCGGCGTGACGGGGCGACAGCAGTTTGGCGGGCCGACCCGGTGCGCGCCAGCCGGGTTCGTTCGTGAGCACCGACAGCCGAGACTGCAGGCTCGCGGTGAGGACCCGCTCGGCGGACAGGTCGACGGCGGTCGACTGCAGCTCACGTTCCACCGCCGCGACCACGGACCGGACTGCGGCCAGCGCGAACGGTGCGGCGGCCGCTGCTCCGCCGGTCACGTCGATCGCGCCGATGACCTCACCGGTCACCGGGTCGTGGACGGGCGCGGCCGTGCAGTTCCACTTCTGGACCGGGCTCGCGTAGTGCTCGGGGCCGATGATCTGGATGCTGCGATCCAGGCTCAGGGCCAGCCCGGGGGCATTGGTTCCGACGGAGTCCTCACTCCACACGGTGCCTTCGACGAAGTTGATCTTCGCCGCCGCTCCACGTGTCGAGCGGTCGCCGTCCACCCACAGCAGGCGCCCGTTCCGATCGGTCAGGGCCACCACCACCCCGGCGTCGGCGATGTCGTCGAGCATCAACGATTTGATCAGCGGCCGAACGGACGCGAGCCGGTGAGCTGCGCGGTAGACCGAGAAATCAGTGTCGGACATGCCGTCCGGCGACGCCTCCGGGGTCGCCGTGACGCCCTGTCGGAGCGACCGAGCCCACGAGTCCCGGACCAGCGAGCGGACCGCGCCGTCGGGCGGCGTGACCCCGGACAGGAACTGTTCGTACGCACGCCGAACTCGCGTGGTCGCAGACTTCCCGTTCGACATGGCTTCCTCCGGTGGCACTCGTACCTTGATTGTGCCAAATCGGAGTGACGACGGTCACGGTCGGTGTGTTTGTCGGATCCGTCGCGGCATGACACCTGTCATGGGAAGGACGTGACATCTGCGCTGGGTGACGAGCGCGGCGAAGCGGGAATGTTAATGGCATGAACAGCGCACTCGCCATCTCAGCAACACAGTTGACCAAGAGTTTCGCGGGGCCCAAGGGCGCCGTCGTCGAAGCGGTGAAGGGCGTCGAGCTCGCCGTCCAGCCGGGGGAGGTCGTCGCTTTCCTCGGGCCGAACGGTGCGGGCAAGACGACAACCCTCGACATGATCCTCGGCCTGTCGTCGCCGGATGCCGGCGAGGTCCGCGTCTTCGGTCAGGAACCGTGCAAGGCCGCTCGCGACGGACGGATCGCCGCAGTCATGCAGACCGGCGGGCTCATGGACGACTTCACCGTCGCCGAGACCGTCGGGATCGTCGCTTCGCTGCACAACAGGAACGCCGACGTCGAGGCGGTCATGGTCCGCGCCGACATCGCCGAGATCGCGGACCGCAAAGTGTCCCGCTGCTCGGGAGGCGAACAGCAGCGCCTGAAGTTCGCACTTGCGCTGCTGCCCGACCCCGACCTCATCGTCCTCGACGAGCCGACGGCCGGGATGGACGTAGAGTCCCGCCGCACGTTCTGGTCCGCGATGCGGGCGGATGCACGTCACGGTCGCACCGTCCTGTTCGCGACGCACTACCTGGAGGAGGCCGACGCCTTCGCCGACCGGATCGTGATGATCGCAGGCGGACGCGTCGTCGCCGACGGGTCCACCGCGGCCATTCGGAGCCAGGCGAGTCGGCGGGTCGTCTCCGCGCAGCTCGACGAGACCGCCGTTCCCGCGCTGCATCGAGTGTTCCCGGACCTGGAGATCGTTGAACGCCGCGGTGGACGGATCTACCTGTCACTCGCCGACTCTGACGCCCTCGCGCGGCACCTCCTCACCAGCACCAGGGCCCGTGACGTCGAGATCGCCGCCCACAACCTCGAAGACGCCTTCGTCGCACTCACCTCAGCCACGCCCACCGCAGGAAAGTAGAGACCAACCATGACGGCACTGTCCGGCGCGGGAATCGCGCCCACCTACCTCAAATACGACGTCCGACGCGTGCTGCGGAACCGCCGCGCGATGATCTTCACCATTGCCATGCCCGCGCTGCTGTACCTCGTCTTCGGCGCCACGCAGAAGCACTCCGAGATGGTCGGCAGCGGCAACGTCGCGTTCTACGTCTTGGTCGGAATGGCCGTGTACGGCGCGATCCTGGCGGCGTCGTCGAATGCCGCCTCGGTCTCCATCGAACAGCAGGCCGGGTGGACCCGCACGCTGATGATGACTCCGCTCAAGCCGAGCGGGTACGTCTCCACCAAGGTGGCGCTGGCGTTGACGATGAGCGCGCTGCCCGTCGTGGTCCTCACCGTGGTCGGTGCGATCAGTGGCGCGAAGGCTCCGGCCGGTGTCTGGATCGCGTGCCTGCTCATCGGTTGGCTCGGATCGTCGGTGTTCGCCGCCCTCGGTCTGGCGCTGGGAAGTCTTCTCAAGGCCGACGGCGCCATGCAGGCGCTCGGCGGGGTGCTCGCACTCCTCGCTTTCGCGGGCAACGTGTTCGTCCCGCTCTCGGGCACCATGCTGCGGATCGCCGAGTTCACCCCGATGTTCGGCGTCGTGTCACTGGCGCGCTATCCCCTCGACAGTGGAGTCACGATCGACGGAACCGCGATCAGCGTCTGGGTGATGGTCGCGAACGCAGTGTTCTGGGCGGCGACCTTCGCCACTGCGGCCGCCTTCTTCTACTCTCGCAGTAGCAACCGCCAGTAAGGACTCTCATGAGTGCCCTCCGGGACCGGATAGACCGGATCACCGCAGACGACCGGATGCCCTGGCGCCAATGGCGCTGGGCGTTCGGCGCCGTGTGGCTGATCTTCCTCGTGTACCCGATCTCGTCGCTGATCGGCTCGGACCACACCGTCGGCGTCAAGGCGCTCGGCCTGGCCCTGATCGGTGCATTCGGGCTGGTCTACGCCACCTCCTGCATCCTGTTCATGTACAACGGGCCGGGGATCACCACCGGTGCGGAGCGCTCACGATGGATTTTCGCAGGAGTGCTCGTTGCACTTGTCCTGGCGTTGTTCCCGATTCTGCACGAGGCGACGTTCGGTCTGGCCGGGTTCCTGATGGCGATCATCTCGTTCATCGCGCCGCGTCGCCTGCAGGTAGCCGTCATCGTCGCGCTCATCATCGCGGCCTGGGCGGTCCCGAAGGTTCTGGGCTGGTCCGTCGACTTCGGTGTGGTGGCGATCATGGCGGCCATCGGCATGACGATGATCGCCATGCGCGCGGTCAGCGAACGCGAATCGGCGCGCGCCGAGATGCATGAGCGGCAACGGGAGCTCGACGCCGAACTCGCCGTCGTCGCCGAGCGGGAGAGCGTTGCGCGCGACGTCCACGACATCCTGGGGCATTCCCTGACAGTCATCTCCGTCAAGACCGAGCTGGCGGGCAGGCTTGTCGATCTTGATCCCGAACGCGCCAAAGCCGAGATCGCCGAGGTGAACGCCCTCACCAGGGCGGCGCTCGCCGAAGTTCGGACGACAGTCGGTCGGCTCCGGACTCCGGATCTGCCGGGTGTTCTCGCGTCCGCGGGAAGCGCGCTTCGCGCGGCGGGGATCACCGCGGACCTGCCGGATCCGGCCACGGTTTCGACGCCGAACGCCACGTTGTTCGCCTGGGTCCTGCGGGAATCGGTCACCAACGTGGTCCGGCATTCGGGTGCGTCGTCGTGCGAAGTGACCGTCACCCCGGACACGCTGATGGTCCGTGATGACGGCCGGGGATCACCGCTGCTCACGTTCGGGAACGGCCTGCGCGGTCTTGCGGAACGGGTCGACGCCGCAGGCGGTCGGCTCGCTGTCTCCTCGGACGACTGTGGGACCGTGGTGACCGCGACCGTGACGGAGGAGAACCGATGATCCGACTGCTGCTGGCAGACGACCAGGCGCTGGTCCGCGGGGCGCTCGCCGCGCTCCTCGACCTCGAGCCCGACCTGACCGTCGTCGCGCAAGTCGGACGAGGAGACGAAGTCCTTGCCGCGGCAAGAGAATCGCAGGCGCAGGTGTGTCTCCTCGACATCGAGATGCCGGGCATCGACGGCATCGAGGCCGCCGCCCGTGTGACGGCGGAACTGCCGGGCGTCCGCTCGTTGATCGTGACCACATTCGGAAGGCCCGGCTACCTGCGTCGCGCGATCGACGCGGGAGCGTCGGGCTTCGTCGTCAAAGACACCCCCGCCGCGCAACTCGCGGACGCAGTCCGTCGGGTGGATGCCGGACTCCGCGTCATCGACCCGACGCTGGCCACGGAGAGCCTGACGAGCGGGGAGAATCCGTTGACGCCTCGCGAGTCGGATGTGCTCGCCGCCGCGCTGTCAGGCGGAACCGTTGCATCCATCGCCGCGCAAGTGCATCTGTCGCAGGGCACCGTGCGGAACCATCTGTCGTCGGCCATAGGCAAGACGGGTACGTCGACGCGTGCCGAGGCCGCGAGGGTGGCGCACGAGCGCGGCTGGATCTGATCGATGCACCCGGACGGCGTGCTTGCCGCCTCGCTCGACCGTCCGATGTGGCGAGATTCGCAAGGGCGGGTTGTCGGTGCCCGCCGGTAGCATGTGGTCATGTCCGAAAATGCTCGCTCAACCACGGTCGCCGATCTGCGGCAGTGGACGAACGACGCCCGCGTCCCCGGCCAGCCTCCGGAGCTGTCCGACCTGTCATGTCTGCTCATCGCGTCGGCGTACCTGACGCCGACGGCGCGAGCGACAGTCGTTCGCCGGGCCTCGAGCAATCTGCCGCTTCCATCACCCTCTAACGGGTACAGCGAACTCCGTCGGGTCCAGCGCAGCATTCTCCACGCCGAGGGCTACCTCGGCACCACCGTGCTCCCCGGGTTGGTCCAGCCGATCGTCCGGTCGCGGTTGGCCGGTCTCAACCGTCGTCGGGAAGACGCACACCGGGCGGTCGTCACCGCGAAGGGGATCTTTCCGAGTGGTACACGTGCGATCCGTCGGGAACGCCGCGAGAACACATACCTGGAGATCGATGAGCGCGAGCAGCTCTTCTCGGGCCTGCTGTGCACTCCGGTCCCGAATCGCCCTGTCGGCGCTCGTAAAGCCGGTTCAGACATGTTCGACAAGGTCGTCGGCGCCGTCGGGCAGGTCGGCGGTCGCGGTCCTCGCCGCCAGATGGAGGAGATGGCGGCGAAGGTCTTCGGACCGGACGCAGTCGCTACGGGGACCCTCGCACGCGGTGCGGCGTTCTCCGACGGCTACGAGACTCTGCTGTTCGTCGCGGGGCACTATTACGACCGGATCCGCACCAACCCCGCCTGGCTGTCGGATCACTTCGAGATGCAGCGTGTCCAGGTGAATCTTCACGCCGAGCTCGCCGAGATCTCCGCCGACATCGTTGCGCTCCGTGCACTGCGGGTCGACCTTGATCAGGCGAAACGTAACGGCGGTTTTGATGCAGGCTTCGCCGAGCACATCGCTGCGAGGGAGAACGCGCTGCGTCCGGTCTGGTCGGAGTTGATCGACCGTGTACACGCGCTCAGCGAGATCGCCGCGACGGTCGAGTCGGCCGCCGTCGAACTCCGTCTGCTCGACGAGTTCGACCGAGCCTCCACCATCGACGCTCGCATCGATCATCTCCTTGCGAGGTCGGGTGACCGGGAGATAGGCGCGGACCACACGCGTCGGTTGTCTCAGCAAGTACGCAGCGGCGAAGAGCAACTACGCGTGTACCGAGACGTCTTGCAGGGCAACATCTCGCAGCTTGGGCCAGGCTTGATGCGAGAGCTTCCGGAGCGATACGAACCCTGACCGGGTGTCCGTTTCATCGGCGTGTGGATGCCACACGGGCACACATCCGTGCCGTCTGTCTCGACATGTGACCGGTGGGGCGATCCCGATGGGGTGTGATGTCCGTCTCGACGCTACGGTTGGCGTCCATGTCCCCCTCGCGGTTCGTCCGTCTCACGGCTGCCCTTGCGGTCGTCGCCGTGTCTCTTATAGGTGTTCCCAACGCCGTCGGCATCGCGTCCGCTGACGATCCGTCGCCGACCGCCCCTGACGCGTCGGCCATCGTCTCCGAGAAGCGCGTCACCCCGTTCCGCGTCGACCTCACCGTGAGCTCGTCCTCGATGGGCTGGGACGTCAAGGTCACTGTTCTGTCGCCGACCGGCGACGCTCCGCGTCCGACGATCTACATGCTCGACGGTGCAGGTGCGGGCGAGGATGTCAGCGACTGGATCACCAAAGGTGGCGCGGAGGAGTTCTTCGCGGGGCGCAACGTCAATGCGGTGTTCCCGGCAGGTGGTGCCGCGTCGTTCTATACCAACTGGCTCAAGGAGGACCCGAAGATCGGGCGTCCGCATTGGGAGACATTCCTCACTCGGGAACTGCCCCCGGTGATCGATGGTCGCTTCCACGGCAACGGAAGCAACGGTGTTGCGGGCCTCTCGATGGGTGGCCAGTCGGCATTCACGCTCAGTAGTCGCAATCCCGGGCTGTACCGCGCGATCGGATCGCTCAGCGGTTGCCCCGTCATCACCGGCGCGAAGAACGAAGCGTTCGTGAAGGCGACCGCCGCGATGTACGGCGGCAATGCCGAGAAGATGTGGGGTCCGGCAGGAGGACGATACTGGCGTTCGCATGATCCACAGTTCCGCCTTGATGCACTGAGGGGAACCACCATCTATATGGAGTCGGCCCAGGGGAAGCCCGGAGAGGCTGATCGTCACGGCGACCCGGATTCGGAGATGCCGCCCTCGATCGTCTTCGGGATCGCTTCGGGTGTTGAGATCGGTGCCGACAGTTGCACGCGTGAGTTCGCAGTCAAGCTGACGAAGGCGAAGGTGCCGTTCACTCTGGACTTGCGGAGGGTCGGAACGCATCGTTGGGACTACTGGAAACTGGGCCTCGGGCGCATGTGGAAGGTGCTTGAGCCTGCGTTGTGACGTCCGCGTTGCCATATCGCTAACGCTTGGCTTCCTGTTATCTGGGCCACACCTACTGGTGCGTAAACTTCGGTACTCTTAGCCACCATGTGGTCCCATCGGTTTACACGTATCGCTTCTGCTGTCACAGCGGTCGCAGTAGTCACAGTCTTGGTGCCTGCTGCGGTAGATGCGGCGCCGTCTCGCCACCGTGCTGCTCGCATTGTTGCAGCGAAGAACGTGTCGCTCGAACGGGTGGACATCACCGTCGACTCTCCATCGATGGACCGCAAGATGAAGGTGACCGTTCTGACGCCCGGCGGAACGGCCCCGCGTCCGAGCCTCTACATGCTCGACGGCGCGGATGCAGGTGAGAACGTCAGCGACTGGATCACCAAGGGCGGCGCCGCTCAATACTTCGCCGGACGCAATGTGAACGTCGTCCTCCCCGCGGGCGGCGCGGCGTCGTTCTACACCAACTGGCGCAGCACCGACGCGAAGCTGGGCAAGCCGCAGTGGGAGACGTTCCTGACCAAGGAACTTCCCCCGCTGATCGATGAACGGTTCCACGGATCCGGCAACAATGCGGTGATGGGGCTGTCGATGGGCGGCCAGTCGGCCTTTGCGCTCGCTGCGCGTCACCCGGAGCTGTACCGCGGTGTCGCGTCGTTGAGCGGCTGCCCACCGATCACCGGGCCCGCCAATGAGGCGTATGTGCGGTCGACGCTAGCCAAGAGCGGAGCAGACGCCGTGAAGATGTGGGGCACCCCCGGCGGCGAGTATTGGAGAGAACACGACCCGGCGCGGAAGCTGGACGCTCTGCGTGGCAAGCGAATCTTCATCTCCGCGGGCTCCGGCGCAATCGGGCCCTTCGATCTGACCGCGGACTACGATCCGTCGGAAGGCCCGCGCGACGCGCAGATGGCGGCAGGTTCGGCGCTCGAGATGGGCGCGTACCGCTGCTCCCTCGAATTCGCGGCTGATCTCCAGCGTGAGGGAATCGCCTTCACCCCCGGATTCCGCCTCATCGGCACGCATCGCTGGGACTACTGGAAGCAGGACCTTCCCAAGGCGTGGGAGACGCTCGCCCCGGCACTCTGAGTGCCCGACGCGGTCTCCTTCGGCATCCGCTGCACTCGTCGAGGCGGATCGACACTTCGTTGACAAACGCGGCCTTCACGAAGGCCGCGTTTGTCATTGAAGGTCGCGGTGCGGACTACCGGCCGACATAGGCCGAGGCGAAGGCCAGAAACGAGTCGTCCTCGTCGCGATCGGTCACCGTGACGCGGACGCCGTCGCCTGCGAACGGTCGGACGATCACGCCGACCGCAGTGCTCGCCTCCGCGAATGCCGTCGACTCGTCGCCGAGATCGAGCCAGACGAAGTTGGCTTGTGAGTCGGGCACGCGGTACCCGAGGTCGCGCAACGCTGCTGTCACACGGTCGCGTTCGGCCACCACGGCCTCAGTACGTTCCAGAAGCTCGTCTTGGACGCGCAGAGAGGCCACTGCGGCCACTTGAGTCAGTGTGCCGACACTGAACGGAACGTGGATCTTTCCGAGCGCCGTGATGACAGTCGGGTGCGCGACGGCGTATCCGACGCGCAGGCCGGCGAGACCGTACGCCTTCGAGAAAGTGCGCAGCACAACAAGATTCTCGAACTCGCGGCGAAGCTCCAATGCGTCGTAAGCGTGGGGGCCGTCGAGCCGCGTGTACTCGAAGTAGGCCTCGTCGAGGGCGACGACGACATCGCTCGGCACCGCCTCCAGGAAAGCGCGGAGCGCTGCCGCCTCCACAACGGTGCCGGTCGGGTTGTTCGGGTTGCAGACGAAGATCAGGCGGGTGCGGTCGGTGATCGCCGCGGCCATGGCCTCGAGGTCGTGGACGCCGTCGCCGGTCAGCGGGACCTGGACGGGAGTGGCACCCGCGACGCGCGTGGCGAGTGGGTACGTCTCGAACGAACGCCACCCGAACAGGACTTCGTCGCCCGGACCGGAGGTGGCGGTGATCAGGTTCTGGCACAGGATCACCGACCCGCACCCCACCTGGATCTCGTCCGGTGTGACGCCGAGCGACTTGGCCAGCTCGTCGGTCAATTCCACCATCCCGTTGTCGGGGTACCGGTTGAGCGTGGCGACGGCGTCGGCGATCGCTGCCTGCACGCTCGGCAGCGGGGGATGGGTGGTCTCGTTGCTCGCGAGCTTGATGGCGCCCGGAAACGTCTTGCCGGGGACGTAGACGGGCAGGGAGTCCAGGTCTGATCTCATGCGTGGGGCCACCCCTCGAATGTATGCCCCGCGCGCCTGTGGCACGGCGGCGACCTGCCGATTTGCTACAGCTTGAAAGGTCTGTGTAATGTTCTGCCTCGGAAGTTCGCGATACGAACTCCGCTGGAGGCGTGCCAGAGCGGCCGAATGGGACTCACTGCTAATGAGTTGTTCCGCGTAAAACGGAACCGGAGGTTCAAATCCTCTCGCCTCCGCCGACCGAGGTTCGCCCTGGGTAAAATTGAAGAATGACGATCGGGTACACTCGATCACGCACGCGCCCGTAGCTCAACGGATAGAGCACTTGACTACGGATCAAGAGGTTAGGGGTTCGAATCCCTTCGGGCGCACCATGTTTCAAGAACCCCACCCGGTTTCCGGGTGGGGTTCTTTTGTCGTCTCCAGTGCACGCGGGTCACCGTGATGTGACCGGACACACCAAACATTTGCTGTTGAATTGCTAGATTCTTCGTGGGATTCGTGCGACGCTCACTTGGTCGGGCGCGTATGTCCGACATGACTCGAATAATGGGGGGAAATATGAAGAATCGTCTGTTTGGCATTGTGCTTGCTGCGTTTGCTGCACTCGGACTCGTCGCCACGGGGGCTGTGGCGACGACGGGCCAGGCGTCGGCGGCGGTGGTGCGTGACACCGGTTCCAAGGTGTTTGTCGGTTTCACCAAGGCGGAGACCAAGCAGCTCGCGCGTTCAGGTGTCGCCGGGGTCCTCGACCATCCTGCGGTTCGACCGCATTTCTACGGCTCGGTCGATCCGAAGACCCGCTTCAAGCGCGTTTATGTCCCAGGTCGCGGTTACGTGACGTATGCGACCGCCAACGGCTTGGTTCGCGAGGCGGCGTCGCACAACGGCAACGTCTGGATCAGTTTCAACCGCACCGGAAAGCGTGCGTTCACGCTCTGGACGCGCTGGTAGTGGAACGATTCACCAAGGGCGGGACTGGATGACCCGGTCCCGCCCTTGGTGGGTCTAGTGGTTGTGGTGCGTCAGCAGATCGCCCAGCCGATGCGCCTCTCGTTCTCCCGAGCCACGAGGCGGCCGTTGATGCGCAGCTCGCAGAAGGCGGTGGGGGAACGATCGTTCCGCACGGAGCCCCACACGAAGTGCCCACGGGGGTTCAGCTCGATCGAATCGAAGAACCCGCAGAACGCCGGCCGTTCCAGTTGTTGAGGTCGATGTAGCGTGTCTGGAAGTGGCCGAAGAAGTCTTGATACTTGATCAGGTTGCCCGTCCGACGTTTGGTGCAGAAGACGTAGTGGATCCGGTCGAACTGCCGGGAGACGTTCGATGCCCGCTTCGGTTGCGGCTTGGGTTTCGGTGCGGGAGTGGATCGCGGCGGTCTGGGCTTCGGCTTCGGGGTCACTCTCGGTGCAGGGGGTGGGGCGGCGTTTCCTGTCTCACACGCGACTCCGTCACCATCTCTGTCGAGGCCGGGACGGTAGCCGTCCTGTCCGCGATATATCGGGGCGGCGTCTGCAGATCTGACGGCATCACAATTCTGGTAGTACGCCGCAGGTCGGGGTTGAGCGTCGGCGACCGAAGCGGCGAAGGTCGAGGAGGCGAGAGCCGCGGCGGTGACTGCTGCCGTCACTGCGATCGTGAGTCGAGGCATGATATGACCCTTCCGTCGGTGATGTCCTGTGATTACAACACCGATGAGACCTTCGATATCGCCCGAACCTGTCGGGCGAACAGAGGATTTGTCGAGGCAGAGGGGCAGTCGACGGCCGCGTAGGGTGGCAAGCGTGGAATCGGGACAGTGGAACGGACGGCCTGGGTACCGGCCGCCGATGGCCGCGGGGCAGCAGTACCCGCCTCTCGGATACGCCCCGGACGGCGGTGCACGTTACGCCTACACCCCCGAGCCGGGCGCAGAGTTCCCGCAGGAGCAACCCGAGATCGTCGTCGAACCCGGACAGGTTCCGTCATCGAACACGCCGCCGTCGAACAGTCCGGTGCGGCTCGCGTGGGGCGTCGTGTCTGTTGTCGTTCTGGTGCTCGTCGTGGTCGGGGGTCTGAAACTGATGTCGGGCGGCGGTTCGGACGATCCGCCGTCTCGTGCCGAACCTCCTGCTTCACAGAACATCGACGACCCGTATCTGCCGAAATCGATCACTCCGACCGAGACGGTGCCTGGTGAAAGCCGGACCCCGTCGCCGAGGAACAGTCTTGAGGCGCTCCTCTCGGTGGACGCGGCTCCGGGCTCGACGGTCATCTATTTCAACGATGGTCGTGTGCAGTTGGACTTCATGGACTCGAGCCATTGGGAGCAGAAGGTAGTCACGACGCCGGGGCTGCTCAGGATCAATGTGGTGGCGCGCGCAGGCGCTGCAGCGTCGTGCACGATCACGGTCGACGGTGCACCCGTCGCGCACGAAGAGATACCCGAAGGCGACCCGTCCGGCGCTGTAGTCTGCCGTGCGGCCGGGTGAAAGCTAACGTAGAGGCGTGACTTCCTCCGAAGCGGCTGCCGACACCGGAGCCAAGACGATGTTCACCTGGCGTAGTCCCGACGGGGGCAGGCTCGAACAGGTGCGACTCAAGACCGGCGGCGGCCGGCTCCGCGCATACGGCCGCATCATCTGCGCCGCGAGTGCCGACGTCGAGGCCTACTCGGCGTCGTATGAGCTGGTGACCAACGACATCGGAGTGGCGCGCCGACTGTCGGTCCGCGTGATCCGAGCAGGCGGCGAAGGGCAGCTCGACCTCAGCCGCGACATGGACGGCAAATGGATGGTGCAGACCGCCGACACGACCGTGCAGAGTGAATTCGGTGGAGCCGAAGCGGTGGACGTCGTCGGCTCCCCATTCTTCAAGACGCTGCCGATCAATCGCCACAAGATCGTCGAAGGTGGCAACGCGACCGGCGTGCACCTGGTCAGCCTGAAGCTGCCGACATTCAACATCGAACCGGCCCAGGCCGACTACACGGTTGCCGACGGTCGACTAACGGTCGTCACGAACGGTTTGACCAGCGAACTCACCATCGACGGTCAGGGTGTGGTCCTCGACTACGTTGGGAACGCCACCCGGATCGTCTAGGTCTGAACCCGTCTGGGCTCAACTCAGCCAGACCCGTCCCAGGTGTGCCTGACGCCGCAGTTCCTGCTGCCAGCCGTCGTCGCCGACTGTCACATCGGTGATCGGCTGCAGTTCGCCGCCCGCGATCGCGTCGTACCGCTGCCGCGCTCGGTGACCCGCCTCGACGAGTGCTGCCACGTCGCCGTGGTCGCGGAGACGGTCACGCGCCGCTACGAGTAGGTCGATCGTCTCGCTGAGGGTGTTGAGCAGGGCCACCGCGTTGGCTTCGAGCATCGCGCGCTGGAGGTCGGGTGCGGTCCCCGCCACTCGCGTTCCGTCGCGGAAACTGCCCGCCGCGAGTCGCAAGGACAGTGAGCTCTCGCCGGCGCCGACAGCCGCGGTGACAGCCGCGGTGAGGTGCGGATTGTGCGAGATCGCCGCCGCCGCACGGTCATGGGCGTCGTTCGCCGCGGGGACGACATTCGATCCGACCGCCCGGGCCATCGCAGCCACGGCGAGCCAGTCGTCCGCGGGAGTGTCGTCGTGTGTTGTCACCATCCACATCGCACCCTCGAACAGCGAGGGATCGGTGGCGCCCCACCCCGAGTACGCGGTTCCGGCCATCGGATGCCCGCCGACGTAGCGTCCCGCCGGGTGATGCCGCGCGACGATCCGTGCGACTTCCTCCTTCACGCTCACCACGTCGGTCAGCAGGCATTCCGGGGCGTGTTCGACGACGGCGTCGACGATGGGGCCGAGAGTCGTCACGGGTGTCGCCAGAACGATCAGCGCGTCGAGTTCAGCGGCCCTCGCGAGCGTCGCCACCAGATCGGACGAAGCGTCGTAGCCGCCTGCGCTCGCGGCATCAACTGTCGCCTGAGAGCGGTTGTAACCGAACGCGACGGTCTGGTCGGCAGCCAGCCTGCGGAGCAGGGAGCCGCCGATCAGTCCGAGACCGAGAATGCAGACGGGACGCGGCAATGCAGTAGACACGCCTTCAAGCCTGGCATACCCAGGCCGAATCCGACTTGGGAGAGTGTCGAAAAGCGGCTACGGTGGCGGACATGGCGAAGCCTGTCGCGAAGAGCGATTACTCCGACGTCGACGGTTTCGCAGTGGCCGTTGCACTCAGTGAGTCCGGTTGGAAGGTCACGGCACTCAAACCGTCTGCGCTCGACAGCCTCGACGACGCCGAACTCCAACTACGGGAGCTGCGGGTGACGGGTGCCGTCTTCGGCCTTTTGGACGTCGACGACGAGTTCTTCATCATCGTCCGGCCCTCCCCGTCCGGTGCACGCCTACTCATCTCCGACGCGACGGCGTCCGTCGACTACGACATCGCCGTCGACGTCCTCGATGTCCTCAACATCGACGTTCCGGATCTCGATCCCGATGAGATCGACGACGTCGACCCGTGGGAGGAGGGGGATCTCGCGATCCTCGCCGATCTCGGTCTGCCCGACGCGGTGATGAGTGTGATCGTCGGCGACACCGACCTGTACGCCGACGAGCAGATCGGCATGATCGCAGCCCGGCTCGGGTGCGCTGACGAGTTGGCGGCCGTTCTCGACGATCTCGGTCACTGACTCCGGCGATGACGCCTGATCGCGGCGCGGTGCAGCGCGACGCCGAGTGGTTGATGAGACTCGCGCTCGACGCCGCCCGTCACGCGGGCCCGGACGACGTTCCGATCGGCGCCGTGATCGTCGGGCCGGACGGCTCAGTTCTGGCATCCGCTGCGAATCGGCGGGAGGCAGACGGCGATCCGACCGCGCACGCGGAAGTGCTGGCCCTACGTGAGGCGACGAGGCGGCACGGAGACGGCTGGCGACTGGAAGGCTGCACGTTGGCTGTCACCGTCGAACCGTGCACCATGTGTGCCGGAGCGATCGGCCTCGCCAGAGTCTCTCGCGTCGTGTTCGGGGCGTGGGAACCGAAGACCGGCGCCGTCGGTTCGCTGTGGGACGTGCTGCGCGACCCCCGACTCGTTCATCGCCCGGAAGTGCTCGGTGGAGTCCTCGAAGCGGATTGTGCGGTGCTCGTCACTGACTTCTTCGCGGCCCGACGCTGAATCTGCGGCACACTGGTGGTGCGGGCGCACAGCCCACCAGGACTCCGAAAGGAAACGTCATGTCTGATCCGATGGACAAGGTCAACGAGGTCGTCGAGGTCGTCCGCGGCAAGGTCAACGAGATCGCCGAGAGTGAGCAGGTGAAGGCCGCCGTCGAGACGGCGCGCACGAAGATCGATGAGATCGCCGCCAACGAACACGTTCAAGGCGCCGTCAACACCGCGATGGGCAAGGTCAGCGAGATCGCTGCGAACGAGCACGTCCAGAACGCCGTCAACACCGCGGTGGACAAGGTCAACGAGGTCGCAGCGAACGAGCAGGTGCAGAGTGCGGTCAACACGGCTGTCACCAAGGTGACCGAGTTCGCCGACAAGCTGACCGGTGGCGGGTCAGGTGGTCCGGGCAGCGCTCCTGGAACGCCGACCGACAAGTAGTCGAATATCGCGGAAACTAGCTCTGACCAGCTGATTTCGTGCGACCGGACCTCTGCCGTATAGTTCTTCCCGGTGGCGTGTCCGAGCGGCCGAAGGTGCGACACTCGAAATGTCGTGTGTAGTAACCCTGCACCGGGGGTTCAAATCCCTCCGCCACCGCTCGAGGCCCCCGATCTGCATTGCAGGTCGGGGGCCTTTTCCAATTCCAGGGAGACGTTCCGATGACTGAGAAATACGAACGACTGCGGCTCGCCCCCGATCTGAACGTCACCCGGGATCGAGACTTCTTGATCGTGTCCACACCTCGCTGGGAGCCGGGCACCTTCGTCTACGACCTGGATTTCCTCGCGGTCAAGTCGAAGCCTGCGTCGGGCAGTGTCCGCGTGGTCCTGTCCGCGCGGGGTGCACACGTCGACTTCCAAGTGCTCCGGTTCGAGTTGGATGCTCCGATGTTCGCCGTATTCGAGGACTTTCTCGCGCGCGCCACTGCGCCCTGAGCAGAGCGACTCCTACTCGCGTTCGCCTAGCGTGTCAGTCATGACCGCCATCGCCGTGACCATCGACTCCGCACGATTCGCATCGGCGCTGTTTCGCCGTATGGCCAGTGCAGTCGTCGACATCGACGGTGCTGAGCACGTCGTCCCGTGGCGGGCGACGGCGACATTCGAGGTCGCCCCCGGCACTCATCGAGTAGCGGTCGCGTGTCGGTGGTTCGGCCGCTGGGACACGCGACGGGCGTCCAGTGTCGTCGATGTGGTCGAAGGCGTGACGAGGCCGCTGTGGATGCGGGTCGGAAACCTCAGCGGCGAACGGTTCACCATCCACGAGAATCCCCGGGGCGCCTACCTGTATGGGCAGTGACCGAGAACGTTGGCGACGACGTTCTTCCCGCTGGGGCCGGGAAAAGTCGCCAACGTTCTACGGCGGGTCAGTGGTCGGTCGAGAACGAACTACGCCGACGATGCACCTCGAGGGCGAGGGTGACGAGCCGGTCGATGAGGTCGGGGTAGGCGATGCCCGACGCCTCCCACATCTTCGGGTACATCGATGCGGGGGTGAAGCCGGGGATGGTGTTGATCTCGTTGAGAAGCCATCCGCGGCCGTCCTCTTCATAGAAGAAGTCCACCCGAGCCATGCCGGCGCAGCGCAGCGCGACGTAGGCGTCGGCCGCCAGATCGCGCACTTCGGCGATCGCGGCGTCGGACAACGGCGCCGGGATCATCAGCTCGGCAGCACCGGTGACGTACTTGTCCTCGTAGTCGTAGAAATCACTGCCCGGCTTGATCTCCCCGGGAAGCGTGGTGTCCGGCGCGGTGTTGCCGAGCACACCGACCTCGATCTCGCGCCCGGCGACGGCTTCCTCGATGACGACCACGTCGTCGTAGTGGAGAGCGAGATTGATGGCCTTGTCGAGCTCGTCGGGCGTGGTCGCGCGTGAGACGCCGACCGACGAGCCCATGTTCGCGGGCTTCACGAACACCGGGAGGCCTAGTTCTTCAACCGCCTGGTCGACGACAGTGCGGGCATCGTCCACGCCGTCGCGGAAGGTGATCCATGCGCACTGCGGAATCCCCGCTCGCGCCGCGACCTCCTTGGCCATCGCCTTGTCCATGCAGAGGGCGGACGACAGGACACCACAGCCGACGTACGGAGTCTTGAGCAGTTCGAGCATGCCCTGGACCGTGCCGTCTTCGCCGTGCGGACCGTGCAGCAGCGGGAGAACGACGGTGATCTCGGAATCGGTGCCGCGGATCACGGACAGCGGATCGACTTCGGGGCCTTCGATGTCGAGACGGTTCGGCAGCGTCTCGCCTGCAGCGAGGGCTGCGGCGGCGGCGTCGTTGCGATGCCACACGCCGGTCTTGTCGATCCCGACGGGGACGAGGACGTACTTGTCGGTGTCGGCGGCGGCCAGCACGTGGGCGGCGGTAACCCGCGACACGTCGTGCTCGGCGGACACTCCGCCGTAGAGGACGACCAAGCGCAGCAGGGGGGTGCTCATGGGTGCCAGGATACGTGTTCGCCTGTAGCGTTTCTCTTCGTGCACCTCCTCGCCAGTCAGATCGCAGCAGCCACCGCTGGAACCCTTCACGGGCCGGACGTCCAGGTCGTTTCGGCGAGTATCGACTCGCGCACTATCGCCCCCGGTCAGCTGTTCGTGCCGATCGTCGCAGCGCGTGACGGTCACGATTTCATTCCGGTCGCCGTCGACGCTGGCGCCACCGTCTACCTGACAGACCGCGCACCGGATCCCGCGGTGAGTGCAACAGCTGTGCAGGTCTCCGACACCGCAGTTGCCCTCGCAGACATCGGTCGGGCGGTCCGCGCGTCACTTCCACCGCGGGTCGTCGGTGTGACCGGGTCCGTCGGCAAGACGTCGACGAAGGATCTGCTCGCAGGTGTCCTCGCGACCACGTACCGCACGGCGGCCAGTGAGAAGTCGTTCAACAACGAACTGGGCCTGCCGCTCACGCTTCTCGGTGCGCCCGACGACACTGAGGCCGTCGTCCTCGAGATGGGCGCGCGAGGAGTCGGGCACATCGCGCTTCTTTGTGGCATCGCGTCCCCGACGGTCGGTGTCATCACCCGCGTCGAAGCCGTCCACTTGGAGATGTTCGGAACCCTCGACGACGTCGCTCAAGCCAAGGGCGAACTCGTCGAATCACTGCCCACCGACGGAATCGCAGTCCTCAACGCCGATCACGCGGTGGTCAAGGCCATGCGGTCGCGCACGCAGGCGCGGGTCCTCACGTACGGGGTCGCCGACGACGCCGACGTCCGCGCCACCGATGTGGTGCTCGACGCGCAGCTCCGACCATCGTTCACGCTGCACAGCCCTTGGGGTTCGACGCCGGTCGCGCTGCAGGCACGTGGCGAGCACCAAGTCCCGAACGCGCTGGCTGCGGCCGCCGCTGCGTGTGGGCTCGGCGTTCCGCTCGAAGCCCTGCCGTCCGGGTTGAACGATGCCGCGCTCTCCGGGCTCCGCATGGAGATGAGCACAACGGCTGCGGGCGTCACGGTGATCAACGACGCCTACAACGCGAACCCGACGTCGATGATCGCCGGTCTCTCGTCGCTGCATCGCCTCGACGCACGGCGACGTTTCGCCGTTGTCGGGACGATGGCCGAGCTCGGCGCAGACGGTCCGGCCGCCCACCGGGACGTTGCGCGCCAGGCGACGGAACTGGGGATCACCGTCATCGCCGTCGACGAACCCGCCTACGGCGACACCGGAGTGATCCACGTGGCGGACGTAGCGGGGGCCGTCGCGGCACTCGGTGACCTGTCCGAGGGCGACGCGGTCCTGGTGAAGGGCAGCCGCGTCGCTCAGCTCGAACGCGTCGCGCAGGCGCTCGCGTAGATCCAGGTGGCTACGGGACCAGGGCGAAGGCCTTGGAGTCGTAGGTGCATCGGGCGAGTTCACCGGTGACGGTGGACGGGCCGCACTCCCAGTCGCGGACCTTCTGCGTCTGACCGGTCGCGATGAGCGGGCTGTACTCCTTCGCGATGGCCTTCGCGGTCGCGCACGTCACGTCGCCCTCGACGAGATGGATCTGCAGCGCTCCGTCGGGGCCCTTCGCCGGTCCGCACGACTTCGCATCGTCCGGGGTGCTCGACTCCGGAGTGGTGGCCGTCTCCGATGTGGGCTTGCGACCTGGCACGACGGGGACACTGCGGTCGGTCGGGGGAGTGACCGCCGCGGTGGTCGACGTCGACTCGGCGCTCGGGGCAGCGGTCTCGTCACCGCATGCGGCGACGGTTCCGGCGAGCGCGAGGCCCAGGACTGCGGTTGCGGCGAGCTTCATCGTGCGAGTCATCATGGTCCCCACGGTAGCGAACCTGGAACAATGGGTCCTCGTGACCAGCAGTGAGTTCATCCGGCGTTCCACCCTCGACGGGACGGCCGGTCGTACCGGCACCATCGTCACTCCGCACGGAGAGATCCAGACGCCGGCTTTTGTGCCCGTCGGAACCAAGGCGACGGTGAAGACCGTGGTGCCCGAACAGGTGGCAGCGCTCGGGGCGCAGGCCGTGCTGGCGAACGCCTACCACCTGTACCTGCAACCCGGCTCCGACATCGTCGACGAAGCGGGTGGTCTCGGGCGCTTCATGAACTGGCCCGGACCGACGTACACCGACAGTGGCGGCTTTCAGGTGATGTCGCTCGGCGTCGGGTTCAAGAAGGTCATCTCGATGGACGCGACCGGTCCGCAGGACGACACGATCATCGCCGAGGGCAAAGAGCGCCTGGCGAACGTCGACGACGACGGCGTCACCTTCAAATCGCACATCGACGGCACCAGCCACCGGTTCACCCCGGAGGTGTCGATGCAGATCCAGCACCAGCTCGGCGCCGACATCATCTTCGCGTTCGACGAACTCACCACGCTGATGAACACCCGCGGGTACCAGGAGCAGTCGCTGGAGCGGACCCGGCAGTGGGCCATCCGCTGCCTGGCCGAGCACAACAGGCTGTCGACCGAGCGTTCACACCGCCCGCAGCAGGCGCTGTGGGGAGTGATTCAGGGTGCCCAGTACGAGGACCTGCGGCGCAAGGCCACACGCGACCTCGTGGAACTGAGTCGCATCGACCGCGACAACGGCGGCAAGGGTTTCGGCGGCTACGGCATCGGCGGCGCCCTTGAGAAAGACAACCTCGGCACCATCGTCGGGTGGGTCACCGACGAGATGCCCGACGACGCACCCCGGCACCTGCTCGGCATCAGCGAGCCGGACGACATCTTCACTGCCATCGAGAACGGCGCCGACACCTTCGACTGCGTCTCCCCGACGCGCGTCGCGCGCAACGGGGCCATCTACTCGTTCGACGGCCGCTACAACATCACGAACGCCAAGTTCAAACGCGATTTCACTCCGCTCGACGCGGAACTCGACAACTACTCCACCCAGTACACGCGGGCCTACCTGCATCACCTGTTCAAGGCGAAGGAAGGACTGGCGTCGACCTTGGCGACACTGCACAACCTGTCGTTCACCATCACGCTCGTCGACCGAGCTCGCAAGGCGATCGAGGACGGGAACTACGTCGAGTACCGCGACGAGTTCCTCGGCCGCTACTACGCGGGGACCAAGCGCAATGGGTGACATGGTCGGCACTCCGACTGTGATCGTCGACGCCGATGTCCTGGACCGGAACATCGCCGCGATGGCCGATGCGATGGCCGCCAAGGGCGTCGACCTGCGACCCCACGCCAAAACGCACAAGATCGTCGAGATCGCTCACAAGCAGATCAAGGCAGGGGCCGTCGGGCTGTCCGTCGCGACGATCGGCGAGGCGGAGGTCTTCGCCGACGCCGGGGTCGACGATCTGTTCATCGCCTACCCGCTGTGGCTCACACGGTCGTCAGCCGCGCGACTCGCAGCACTCGCGAAGCGGGTGGACATCTCATTCGGAATCGACTCCGCGCCGGCCGCGGTGACCGCGGCGCGGCTGCTCGGCGATGCCGTCTCCAGGGTCGAAGTGGTCATCGAGGTCGACAGCGGGCATCACCGCACCGGCGCGCTCGTCGACGACGTGGTCGACGTCGCGAAGGCCGCCGCCGATGCGGGCCTGCGGGTGAGCGGTGTGTTCACCTTCCCCGGCCACAGCTACGGGCCCGACGCTCAGGTGCCCGCGGCGACGCAGGAGGCGACAACTCTGCGGGATGCGGCCGACCTCCTCACCGAGGCCGGATTCCGCGTGGACGTCCGCAGTGGTGGGTCCACTCCGAGCGCGCTGCTGTCCGACGCCGACGTGCTCACCGAAGCCCGGCCGGGCGTCTACGTGTTCGGCGACGCCCAGCAGTGGGAGCTCGGGCGTATCGAACCCGACGACATCGCGCTCACCGTGCTCGCCACGGTTGTCAGCAGGCACGAGGGCCCGGCCAACCGCCGCATCGTCCTCGACTCCGGAAGCAAAGTGCTCGGCAGCGACCGTCCGGGGTGGACCACCGGGTTCGCGCGGCTGCGCGATCATCCGGACGCGCGAGTCACGGCCCTGTCGGAGCACCACGCGACGGTCGAGTTCCCCAAGCGTGCGGCGCTGCCGGCGCTCGGCTCGCGCATCCGGGTTGTCCCCAACCACGTGTGCCCGGTGTTGAACCTCGTCGACGACGTCGCGGTGGCGCGCGGCGGGCTCGTCGTCGGACGATGGACTGTCGCCGCGCGCGGCCGCAACAGCTGAGCGGGCGGGCCATGGCCGACGATCGGGACACCAGACGGCAGACTGTCGTCGCGATGCGTCGGGTTCGGGACCGGATCGACCGCGAATTCGACAAGCCGCTCAACGTGGAAGAACTCGCGAGCGGCGTGTTCATGTCGGCAGGCCACCTGAGCCGCGAGTTCAAACGTGTCTACGGGGAATCGCCGTACTCGTATCTGATGACGCGGCGGGTGGAACGTGCGATGACGTTGCTCAGGCGGGGCGACATGTCTGTGACCGAGGTCTGCTTCGCGGTCGGGTCGTCGTCGCTGGGGACGTTCAGCACCAGATTCACCGAGCTCGTCGGCGTGCCGCCGAGCGTGTATCAGCGCAACAACGGGAGCGAATGGGACGGCGTCCCCGCATGCCTCGCCAAACAGGTCGCAAGACCGGTCAGGAATCGAGAAGCGCGTCGTCCGACCGCCGAATAACGTCGACGGCATGACCATGAACGTGAAGATCCAGTACGCATTCCTCCCTCACAACGACGCCGACGAATCGCTGAAGTTCTACCGCGACATGCTCGGCTTCGAGGTCCGTAAGGACGTCGGCTACAACGACCTCCGGTGGATCACCTTGGGACCCGTCGGGCAGAGCGACGTGTCGATCGTGCTTCACCCGCCGGCCGTCGACCCCGGCATCACCGACGCCGAGCGGGCGACCATCCTCGATCTCATGGCGAAGGGGTCGTACGGCGCGGTGACTCTCGCCTCCGACGACCTCGACGCGCTGTTCGAGAAGGTCGCCGCGGCCGGAGCCGACGTGGTGCAGGAGCCGACCGACCAGAACTACGGGGTCCGCGACTGCGCGTTCCGCGACCCGTCGGGCAACCTCGTCCGCATCGACCAGCTCTGACCCTTCCAGGCCACGTACGGACCCGACACCTTCGCGGTGTCGGGTCCGTACTCGCGTGACACCTATGCGGTGATCTTGGTCTGCTCGTCGATCTGGTCCATGGCCTTCTGCAGCGCGTCGGCCTGATCCTCATTGCTGGTGGCGTTCAGCTGGAGGACGTACACGGCGTCGGCGGCCTCGATGACGACGGTCTGCTGCGCGGTGAGCACCGTCATGCCCTTGAGGGTGTACTGCCCGGCCATCTTGTACGACCCGAATCCGGACAGCGTGGACTTGTGTCCCGACCCGATCTCACTGAAGTCGTCGAGGTTGCGGAGTTCGCCCGGCGCGAGTTCGAAGAGCTTGTCCACGTCGACGGGGCCGGTCAGTTTCGAGAACAACGCCACGATGTTCGCGGTGTAGTTGGAGCCCTGAGCGCCGGAGTACTTGATCGCGCCGAGGGCGTACTCGGGCAGGTCGCTCTTCTCGACCTGTGCCCAGCCGTCGGGTGTAGGCATGTCGACGCTGGGAGCACCGTCCTCTCCCGGGGTCGCCTTCGTCTCGGTGATGCCCTGTTCTTTGATGTAGTCGGCGATCGTCGGGTTCGCACCCGTGCTGCTGGACGTCGTCGGAGCAGAGCTGGTGGTCGCCGTGGGCGTCGTCGAGTTGCTCGTGGTGGAAGCGGAGCTGCTCGACGAGTCGTCCTTGCTGCACGAGGCGACTCCTACGACAAGCGCGCAGGCCGATGCGGTGACGACGAGTCCGCGCATGAGAGTAGAGATTGTCACTTCAGTCCTCCTGGTCCAGTGATGTCCGGAAACTTCCGACGCCGCCGATGACGTCGTGAACACGCTCAGCGTAGGAGTCGTCGCTTGGAGAACAGTTGGAACGACTGGCTTTCCCCAGAATCGAACGGATTTACGAAAACGCTATGATTTGTCGCACAATAGGTTTACACTGGAGATAACAGCAAAACCGGACACTACCCAAGGCTCTCTGAAGGGGGGGGCGAACGCCATGATCGACACATTTGATCTCCCCGATTCGCCTCTCGAACTGGCTCACCTGCAGGATGAGGTGGCCGCGAAGCTCTCGTCGGTGTCGCTTACGGCGATGACCGACGACGATGTCCTGCTCGCTGCGGATGTTCTTGAGCGTTCGCACCGTCGGGCGGACGGCGTGGACGCCCGCCTCTTCGCGGAGGTCTCTACCCGCGGCGCGTACCGCAAGGCGGGAGCGCAGACGCCGGGCAAGTACCTGACTTCCGCGCTGCGCCTCGGTGTCGGGGCGAGCAAGCGCCGTCTGACTGCGGCGTTGGCGATCAGCCCGATGTACAACTTCTCCGGCGATCAGCTTGACCCGGTCTTGCCGGCCACCGCCGCCGCCGTTGCCGATGGCGACCTGTCGGTCGACCACGTCAATGAGATCGTCGCCGTGATCGAGGAGATCCCCGCCGCCATCCCGGCCGAGGACAAGGCTCGTGCCGAAGCTGAGCTCGCCGAACTGTCCCGCGACCTGACCCCGGAGGGCACCCGCGAAGTCGGACGCCGCATCCTGGCCCACCTCGACCCCGACGGCTCCCTGACTGACGACGCTGACCGCGCCCGGACCCGAGGATTCGCGATCCAACCGCAGGACAAGCGCCTGATGTCCAAGATCCGGGCACAACTGTCGCCGGCGCTTCGCGCCAAGCTCGAAGCAATCCTCACCCTCTGGGCAGAACCCGGGATGAACAACCCCGACGACCCCGAGTCACCCCGCGGCGCCGCCTACGGCGCCGACGCCGAGGCACTCTCCGCCGCCCGCGAACGGGATGTCCGGTCGCAGTCCCAGCGCAACCATGACGCACTCGAAGCAATGCTCGACCACCTCCTCGCCAACGGCGCCCTCGGCGACTCCGTCGCCCTCCCGTCGCATTTGGTGGTCACCGCATCGCTCGAAGACCTCGAAAACCGGGCAGGTGTTGCGGTCACCGCGACCGGCACGCGTCTGCCCGTGGCCGATCTGGTCGACCTCGCCGTCGACGCGACCCCGTGGCTCGAAGTGTTCGAGGGCCAGTCGTCGCAGGTTCTGTACCTGGGTCGCGGCAAGCGTCTGGCGTCGCTGGCGCAACGCCTAGCTTTGTTCGGCCGGGACCGCGGCTGCACCGCACCCGGCTGCACCACCCCGTGGTCCCGCACCCAGGCGCATCACATGCCCGACTGGCAAGACGGCGGCCCGACCGACATCGACCACCTGGGCGGTGCGTGCGGAGGACATAACCGCAGCGTCTCCACCACACCCGGCGGATGGGAGACCACCATCCTGACCTCGGGCCCGTTCAAGGGCCGGGTCGGCTGGCGACCCACCGGCTCGAACGAGCCGTGGAAGGTCAACCACTCGCTGCAGCCGGAGAAGCTCCTCCCGGCGATCCGGGCCACCCAGTCCGGATCGGCAGTGGAGAAGTGGCTCTCCTGCCGAATCCCGGCACCACCACCGGGACCACCGGCCCCACCCGGGGTCGACGTGGTGCGCAACCCCGCCTGAGCTGCTCAGGCGGGGGCACCGCCATGCCCGGACCCTGTGCGTGGCTCGAACACCCACGGTTCGCGAGGAAGTCGGGCCGGGTCGAAGCGTGATGCGAGGACGTCGATGGTGACCGCCTCACCCTCGCCGGCCATGCCCAGCGACGCCGCGATCATGGACAGGACCCCGGCCGAGTCGACTCCCTGCTCGGCGAGGTCGGACAGAGTGACGGCGCCGTCCCGTTTGGCCAGACGCGCTCCGTTCCTGTTCAGGACCATCGGGACGTGCACGTACTCCGGCGGCGTCGCACTGAGTAGCGTCGCGAGATAGGCCTGCCGGGGTGCCGAGCTCAGCAAGTCGTCGCCCCTGACCACCTGGTCGACGCCGGTCGCGGTGTCGTCGACGACCACGGCCAGGTTGTACGCGGGCGTCCCGTCGTTGCGACGCAGGACGAAGTCGTCGACGTCGCCGGTGAACGGACCGTGCAGCGCATCGTGGACGGTGAACTCCGTGACATCGGCACGCAACCGGATCGCCGCCGGGCGGGTGCGGCGCCGCTCATCACGCTCGGCATCGGTCAGGTCGCGGCAGGTGCCGGGGTAGGCGCCCTGCGGGGCGTGCGGCGCGGACGGTGCGTCGAGGATCTCCCGGCGCGTGCAGAAGCACTCGAAAGTGCGACCTTCCGCGGTCAATCCGTCGACCACCGCGGTGTACACATCGCGGCGCTCGGACTGACGGATCACCGGCTCGGCCCACCGGATGCCGAGCGCTGCGAGGTCGGCGAGCTGACGCTCCTCGGCGCCCTCGCGCACGCGGTCGAGGTCTTCCACACGCATGAGGAACCGTCGGCCCGACGTGCGGGCGAACAGATCGGCGAGGACCGCGGTCCGCAGATTTCCGATGTGCAGATCGCCGGACGGCGACGGAGCGAAGCGCCCGGCGGGCGTGACGTCGAGAACCACGGTCCCCACCGTATGCCACGGCCTGCTTACATGGTCGATGTGAACACCTGGGCATATGCCGGAGTCAGCGTCCTCATGGCGGTGGGGCTCGTCGGCATCGTCGTGCCACTGCTACCGGGAACAGTGCTGGTCGCGGCCGGAATCCTGATCTGGGCGATCCTCTCCGGCGGCACCGCATGGTGGGTGTTCGCCGCGGCCGTGGCGTGCATGGCGATCGCCTGGATCGTCAAGTACGTGATCGGCGGGCGATCGCTCGCGAAGTCGGACGTCGGACGCTGGTCACTCGTCGTCGGCGGACTGCTCGGCATCATCGGGTTCTTCGTGGTGCCCGTCATCGGGCTGCCGCTCGGTTTCATCGTGGGCACTGTCGTAGCCGAAGCCGTCCGACTGAAAGACCTGAAGGCGGGCTGGACCGGCGGCATCACCGCCACTAAGACAGTCGGCCTTCTGATCGTCATCGAACTCGCCGGGGCGCTCGCCGCTGTCGCCGCCTGGCTCGGCTATCTAGTCGCGACCTAGATCACGGTGAAGCGGCGAGGTGCGCGTCCGACGGCCGTTCTCGAGACGGCCGGTGAAGTACTGCCGCCCGGAGGTGTCGGCGACGCTCACCTCATACCAACTGTTCCGGACCGCGGTCGACGTCACATCGCGTCCGTTCACAGTGATCCGTCCGGCGGCGTGATTGAGCGTCACTCGGGCCGTCGACCCGCCGGGACGGAAGTGCAGATCACGCAGGAACCGGTCGGGTCCCGTCACAACGACGTGATCGGTTCCCGACGGCAGCGTCACGCGTCGCCGGTCGGTGACCGTGTGGTGTTCGGCCCTGCCGTTGTGGAAGACGCCGAACACCGCGGCGCGTGAACCTTCGTTGGTCAGAGTGAGGACGCCCTCCGTCACGTTCGCGGAGAGGCGATATGGCGTGGGCAGCGCGACCGCGTCGCCTGACTCCTGGACGGGGACGTCGCCGCCGGGCTCGGCGTTCCACCGTTCGACGAACGCCGGAACCCTTCCGGGCTTCGACGGCGCGCGGTAGCCGTCCGACCGGCTGAAATCGAATGTGGAGACCAGGTCGCCGCACACTTTGCGCCGCCAGCGGGAGATGTTCGGGCACCGAACGCCGGTCACGCGCTCCATGAACCGTACGACCGAGGTGTGGTCGAACACCTCCGAGGAGACTCGCCCACCGACTGTCCACGGCGACACGATCGTCATCGGAACGCGGAACCCCAGTCCCATCGGCTTGCCGGCCCACCACTCGTCGGGTTCGCCTTCCGGCGGCAACGGCGGCACCACGTGGTCGAAGTACCCGTCGAACTCGTCGAAGTTCAGGAGCACTGCGGTCTTGTTCCAGACCGCGGGATTCGAGGCCAATGCGTCGAGCAACTGGTAGGTGATGGTCGACGACTGGATCGGCGACGACGATCCGGGGTGTTCGGAATCGGCCGCCGATGTCACGATCCACGAGATCGTCGGGAGCGAGTTCTTCTCGACGTCCTCTCGGAAACGGCTCACGAGACTGCCGGGCTCGCCGCGATACAGGGCTCGGTTGTAGAGGTCGGCGTACTTTCCGCCGAGACGGGCGGCCGAATCGTGCACCGATTGTGCGGCACGACGCTGGGCGTCGGTCGTCCGGTAGACACCGTCCGAACCGGCCGACGATTTCTCGAGCAGATCGGCATAGAACCCGGTGAGATCGTCGATGCCGAGACCCGCGTTCGCGATCGATGCACGCCCAATCGTGCGCAGACTCGCGAAGAAGTCGAGGTTGTTGTCGGTGAAGTTGTCCCACTCCTGGTACACCCGCCAGTCCACACCGGCGTCGTGCAGGCTCTCGGCGTACGACTTCCAGAAGTACCCGGGGTGTGCGCTGTCGTAGGCGTCGTTCCCGACTGCGCGAGGACCGTAGGGTTCGAATCCGGTGGTGCCGGAGAACAGGAAGTTGCGGTTGGGGCTGGTCGATGTGGGGCACGACGCGAAGTAGGCGTCGCACACGGTGAACGTCTCAGCGAGCGCGTAGTGGAAACCGATGTCCCTCCGGTCGTAGGCGGCCATCGTCGCCTTGCCCTTCGCCCCGACCCAGCCGTCGCAGCGTCCTCCATTGAGGGCCTGGTGGCCGTCGGGCCAGCTGTGGGGGAGTGAGGCGAGGTACTCGACGGACAGATCGCCACGGTTCGCTGCCGACCTTGCGAGGAACGGGTGGACGCCGTCTTGATCGAAGACGCCGGGCAGGGCCGAATTGTCAGCGAACCCTCGAACTCCGCGCAGGGCGCCGAAGTAGTGGTCGAAAGACCGGTTCTCCTGCATGAGGACCACCACGTGCTCCACATCGCGAAGACCGCCGGCGGGGCGCCCTTTGGCGACCGCGTTGATCAGCGACTGCGGGAGGAGGGTCGCCGCGGCCGCCGCGCCGACGGCGCCTGCGGTCAGTCCGAGAAAATGCCTGCGGGAGTGTTCGGAAACCGTTTCGGGGGATGTCGCCACGATCTCCAGACGCTAGGAGCGCGGGGTGTCGAGGCGGTGTCGACGTGGTGGCGGGTGAGCGGCGAGTCAGCGGCGCAACGGCGACGTAGTCGTCACCCGGCCGCTTTCGAGGCGCCCGGTGAAGTACTGCCGTCCGTGCGTGTGGGCGACGGTCACCTCGTACCAACTCTCCCGCGTCGAGACCGTGCGGCCGTCCACACGGACACTGCCTGCGTCGTGATCGAGTTCAACTAGCGCACTGGACCCGCCCGGAGTGAAGTGGAGGTCGCGCAGGAAACGGTCGGGGCCGGTTATCACCACGTGGTTCGTGGTGCGGGGCAGACGGATTCGCCGGGTGCCGCGTACGGTCGCGTGCGTGACGTCACCGTCGTGGAACACGGCGAACACAGCGGCACGGTCGCCGTCGTTGATCAGTTCGACGGCGCCGTTCACCACGTTCGCCGAGAGGCGGTACGGCGTGGGCAGTGCAGTGGCGACACCCGCCTCCTGCTCGGGGAATCCGCCGGCGGGTTTCGCCGTCCACCGTTTGTGGAACGCAGGCGGCGGACCGGGAGCCTCGGGAACCTGGAGGCCGCCGGAGCGACCGAAGTCGAGTGTTGAGACCAGATCGCCGCTCACCTTCCGCCGCCACGCCGAGATGTTCGGACACCGCACTCCGGTCACCCGCTCGAGGAAGCGGACGACCGACGTGTGATCGAACACCTCGGACGAGACCCGGCCGCCCACCGTCCACGGCGACACGATCGTCATCGGCACCCGGAACCCGAAGCCCATCGGATCGCCTTCCCACCACTCGTCCGGTTCGCCCTTCGGGGGCATCGGCGGCACTACGTGGTCGAAGTAACCGTCGAACTCGTCGTAGTTCAGAATCACTGCCGTCTTGCGCCACACCTCGGGAGTGGAAGCCAACGCGTCGAGCAGGCGGTACACCACGTTGGCTGACTGAATCGGCGACGAACTCTTCGGATGCTCGGAATCGGCCTCGGGCGCCACGATCCAGGAGACGGCGGGCAGCCGGTTGTTCTCGACGTCACTCCGGAAGCGTGAGATCAGGGTCCCCGGCTCGCTGCGAAACAACGCGCGGTTGTAGAGCTCGGCCTGGCGTCGACCGAGGGATCGTGCGGCGCGATGCACCGCTCTGACACGCGCACGCTGGTCCGCAGACGGCAGGACGTCGCCGTGCGGCCCCTTCCGGCCGTTCGCGATCAGCAGCGAGTAGAAGCCGGTGAGATCGATCCCGAGTTGACCGGCGCGCAGCACTGCATCGCGCCCGATCGCGCGGAACGTCGTGAAGAAGTCGAGATTGTTGTCGGTGAAGTTGTCCCACTCCTGGTAGACGCGCCAGTCGACGCCTGCGCGCTGCAGCATTTCGGCGTACGTGTCCCACGCGAGTCCGGGGTGGACCGGGGCGTACATCTCGTTGCCGACCGACCGGGCGCCCCACGGCTCGTACCCGGACTTCCCGGAGAACAAGTAGTTGCGGTTGGTGCCGGTCCCGGTCGGCGACGACGCGAAGTACCCGTCACAGATGGTGAACGTCTCGGCGAGGGCGTGGTGAAACGGGATGTCCTGCCGGTTGTAACACGCCATGGTGGCGGTGCCCTTCGCCGCGATCCACCCGTCACAGTGCCCGTGGCGGAGGGCCCGTTGCCCGTCGGCCCACTCGTGCGGCAGTGACGCCAGATACTCGACGGACAGGGACCCGCGGTTGGCGGCGTCCCGCGCCAGGAACGGGCGGATTCCGTCCTGCGTGAAGACTCCGGGCTTGGCCGAGTTGTCGGCGAAGCCGCGGACTCCCTTCATGGTGCCGAAGTAATGGTCGAAGGACCGGTTCTCCTGCATCAGGATCACCACGTGCTCGACGTCGTCGATCGACCCTGCGGGGCGCGCCTGTGCCACCGCCGACAGCAGCGATGGCGGGAGCAGCGATGCCGCTCCCGCCATGCCGACCGCACCCGCCGTCAGCCCGAGGAAGTGTCTCCGCGAGTGCTCCGAGACGTGCTTCGGTGAGGTGGCCATGCATCGAGACTCTAGTGGATCGATTGATCCAGCGAGGGGTGCTTCGGTCAGGCCGACGCCAATCGCTCGGCGACAACGAGGCGGGCGGCGTCACCGGCGGTGATGCCCTTGGCGGCCGCGGTGCTGAGAACGTGTGCGGTACGGTCTCGGAGCGCTTCGACCTTGTCGCGCATCTGCTGGTGCGTCCAGTCGCGCTGCTCGCTGAACGCCTGGATCACTCCGCCCGCATTTGCGATGTAGTCCGGCGCCCACACGATGCCGCGGCCGCCGAGGATCTGCTCCACCTCCGGCGTCGACAACTGGTTGTTCGCGGCGCCGCAGACGACCGCGGCAGAGGTCTCCCGGGCCAGCTCGGCGGTGACGGTGCCGCCCATCGCGCAGGGCGCGTACACGTCGAGCGCCGCCGAGCGCACGTCCTCGACGATCCGTGCCTGCGGGAACCTCGCGCTGAACGCCTCGCGTGCCGCGGCGTTCCGCTCGGCCGCCAACACGGTCGCGCCCGCGGCGATCAGCAGGTCGACGAGTTGGGTGCCGACCTTGCCGACACCCTCCACGCCGATCACCCGGCCGGTCAGGTCGGAGCTGCCCCACGCCTGTTCTGCCGAGGCGAGCAGTGCGCTGAACACGCCGAGCGCCGTCATCGGGGCGGTGTCGCCGGAACCGCCGTTGGTCTGGGTCTTCGACGCGACGAAGCGCGTGCCCTCGCCGATCACGTCCATGTCGTCCGAGGTGGTGCCCACGTCGCCCGCGGTGATGTAACGCCCGCCGAGAGTGTCGACGAAGCGCCCGTATGCGCGCAGCAGTTCGGGGGTCTTGTCGACCGCCGGGTCGCCGATGATGACCGCCTTGCCGCCGCCGAGGTCCAGGCCGGCGGCCGCGGACTTGAACGTCATCCCACGGGAGAGGCGCAAGACGTCGCCGAGGGCGTCGGCCTCTGCCGCATACGGGTAGAAGCGTGTTCCGCCGAGTGCCGGTCCGAGCGTGGTCGAGTGGATCGCGATGATCGCGCGCAGGCCGCTCGCCGCGTCCCGGCAGAACACGATCTGCTCGTGCGGGGGATCGATCGTCATGTCGGGATGCGAGAACACGCTGAGGTCGGAGCGGTGATCGGCGAGGGTCATGGAGGTCCTTCCGGGATGTGGCCGGGTGGTGCGGCGTGGTGGATGTGCCGGTGCCGCAGTGTGATGCAGGTCATTGTGGGTCTGCTCGACCATCGTCGGACGTACGATGCCATCAGTTCTACTGAATCGACGATTACTGATCGGATTGATCAGTTGATGCGACTGGCGGCGATAGTTAGGTGGCAGAAATGCTCAGCATCGATCAACTCGACGTTGAACTGCTGAGGCTGTTGGAGAAGGACGCTCGGTCCGGTGTCGTCGAACTGGCAGCCAAAGCCGGGGTCTCGCGCAACACCGTGCAATCGCGGTTGCGGCGGATGGAGGACGGTGGGCTCATCACCGGTTACCGGCCCGAGATCGACCTGACTAGAGCGGGCCTCGTGGTCCACGCCTTCGTGGCACTGGAGACGCATCAGGGAAGCCTGTCGGCGATCGTCGACGAAGTGAGTCGGATTCCCCAGGTGATCGAAGTGCACACCGTCACCGGACGGGAAGACCTCCTGGTCCGGGTCGCGTCCGCCACCCAGCCCGATCTGCTCGATCTCATCTCGACGATCGTCGCGTTTCCCGGCGTCGTCCACTCGAGCACCTGGCTCACGCTCACCACTCCGCTGCCGCACCGGTCGGTCCCACCCCTCGCCGAACTGGCGAAAGACTCCGGCTGGGGACGTTCCACCGCGCCGCCGAATCGATCCTGACCGGCGAATCCGTTGCCGCTGTCGTAGGTGTCGTGGACGATGAACGGGTGGACCTTCCGATCAGCCCGCCCGTAGCGCCGATGCTCGCGAAAGCCGTTGCCGCTGTTCCCGATCAGCCTGCCGACGGCCCCGCGTGGTCGTATGAGCCGAAGTGGGACGGATTCCGGGCGCTGGTGTTCCGCGACGGCGAAGAGGTCGTGATGGCGTCTCGCGGCGGCAAAGACCTCGCGCGCTACTTCCCTGAACTCGTCGATGCAGCGAGAGCGGAGCTCCCCGAACGGTGTGTCGTCGACGGTGAGGTCGGTGTGGTGAAGGACATCAACGGTGTCCGGCGCCTCGACTGGGACTCTCTGAGTCAGCGGATCCATCCGGCCGCCTCACGCGTGGCCAAGCTGTCGGAGGAGACGCCCGCGATCTTCATCGGCTTCGACGCACTCGCCCTCGGCGACACCGACCTGACCGGCGAACCGTTCGAGGCGCGCCGTGCCGCGCTGCTCGAGGCGATCAGCGGAGACGGTCGGATGCAGGTCAGTCGTGTGACGCAGGACGCCGACGTGGCCCGCGACTGGTTCACCGCGTTCGAAGGCGCCGGGCTCGACGGCGTTGTCGCCAAACCGCTTGCGGGCGTGTACGTCCCGGGCAAGCGCGAGATGCTCAAGATCAAACACAAGCGGACGGCCGACTGCGTCGTCCTCGGCTATCGCGTGCACAAGAGCGGCACCGGCCTCGGCTCGATGCTTCTCGGCCTCTACGGCGAGGACGGTGAACTGCGCATGGTCGGCGGGTCGAGTGCCTTCTCCGACGTCAAACGTCAGGAACTGCAGCAGATGTTCGAGCCCATGCGGCTCGACCCCGACAACGTCGCTCAGGGTGAGCTGTCTCGCTGGCGTTCCGCTGGAAGTGGCGAGTGGATTCCGATCCGGCAGGAACTCGTCGTCGAAGTGGCGTACGACCAGATGGAGAACGGGCGCTTCCGCCACACCGTGAAGTTCCTGCGTTGGCGTCCCGACCGGAACCCGGACAGCTGCGGATACGACCAGCTTGACGTTCCACTGACCTACGACATCCACGACGTTCTGGAGGGTTCGAACGATGCCTAAGCCTAAGCCGGTGATGCTCGACGTCGACGGCGTCGAGGTCAAGCTCAGCAACCCCGACAAGATCTACTTCCCGGAACTGGGCGAGGACGGCGGACGCAAGGGCGACCTCGTCGACTACTACCGGACGATGGCGACCGCCGGTCCGCTGCTTGCAGCGCTGCGGGGTCGGCCGACGTTCCTGCAGCGCTTCCCCGACGGAGTCGAGGGCGACGAGATCTATCAGAAGCACCTCACGAAGTACCACCCCGATCACGTGGAGTCGACGCGGATCGTGTTCCCGTCCAAGCGGACCGGCCAGGCGTTCTGCCCGCGGACATCCGCCGACGTCGTGTGGGCCGCGAATCTCGGGACCGTCACCTTCCACACGTGGCCGACCGTCGACCCCGACAACGACCACCCCGATCAACTCCGCATCGACCTCGACCCGCCCGCGGGCCGCGACTTCGCCGCCGTGCGCAACGTGGCGCAGGATCTGCTGCGACCACTCCTGGACGAACTGGGATTCACCGGCTTCGTCAAGACCTCGGGCAGCCGCGGAATCCATGTCTTCGTGCCGATCCGCGCCGAGTGGGACTTCATCGCCACCCGCCGCGCAGTGATCGCTCTGGGGCGTGAACTCGAGCGCCGTGCCCCCGACGCCGTCACCACATCGTGGTGGAAGGAGGAGCGCGGGGATCGGATCTTCATCGATTACAACCAGAACGCCCGCGACCGATCGATGGCCGCACCGTACTCCGCCCGGAAATCGGCCCGAGCCCGCGTCTCCACGCCGCTGACCTGGGACGAACTGGTCGACGTCGACCCCGACGATCTGACTATCGCTTCCGTGCCCGGTCTCGTCGCCGAGCGCGGTGATCCGTGGGCCGACATCGGCGACCACGCCGCGGGCCTCGAACCGCTCCTGGAGATGGTGCACCGAGACGACGCGGAGGGGCTCGGTGACCTGCCGTACCCGCCGTCGTACCCCAAGATGCCCGGCGAGCCGCCTCGCGTGCAGCCGAGCAAGAAGGTCGCCGAGAACTGGGACGCCGACGGCAACCGCGTCGAGAAGTAGCGCCCCGGGGCTTCAGTAGCAGGCAGCCAATCGACTCAGACTGCGATGTAGTTGCCGCGTGGCGGTCCGCTTGCAACGGGTGAATGGGCAGGGCGGTGCAGCGCTGTTCGACTGATCTGACTCGGACATTCGTCGCGATCAGCTGTTTGTGCAGGTGTCGTTGCGCGTTTAGTCGGTGTCATGTAGTCACGAATGATGGGAAATCGGAGGGGACCACGCGGCAGTGCGGCGGTGGCTACTGCCGTTGCGGCTTCGCTCGTTTTGACCGCGTGCGAGACGGTTGCAGGGTGGGTCTACGGGCCCAGTACGCTTGATCTTGACGATGATTCGGCGCGTGATCTTCTAAGCCGGAGGCATTTCTCCATACCGGCAGAGTTCACCTTTGTGACTGGGAAGAATTGGCCAGCTCAATCTGTCGGAAGCTCCGCTTTTGCTGTCAGGTTCAGTGGCCCCGAGAAGAGTTACATGACGCTCCGAAGTGTTTCGATTAGCCGCACGTTCGGCGATTTGCAGAATGCGCCTTGTGAATACGGACTGCGCCAGGGAGGTCGGCTGGGTGCGATGGACCTCAGTTGGCTGGGGCTGTCATGTCCACCGCGAACCACAGTTCGTATCGCTCGGGTGCAGGGCGTGGCCACATCGGCCTCCATGAATCAGGGTGAATCCATGCTGGTTCTAGCGCGAGGTAACCACGAGACTCGGCTCGTGGTTACCAACGCTGGGACTTAGTCCTCGATGCGGTGCTTGACCGACATGGTCCCACCTGTAGTGGGTCCCGCTTCTGTTTCATGGAGCCACTCGTTGATACCTGTGTGCCAAAGTCGCAGGTGTAGTGCTTACGTTCCAGGAGCGATGACCACGAGTTGGGTGTCGCTGTAGTTGCGCGACAGGATTAGGGCCGTGTCGCCCATGCCGACTGGGTCGCCTGCGTCTCTGCTAGGGACGCGAGCGACCCGGATCATCGCATCGGGCGGGCAGGCCAGCCCAAGCCAACCGAGGTCTAGCTCATCCCACGGTAGTGACGCATTTTCGCAGGCCACCTCTTGAAACTCGCCGAGATTCTCACGAATGGGAGCACTTCGTAGAATTTTGTATCTATCTGCGGGACCGCTGTAGCGGATGGCATACCCAGCGCTGCCGACGAAACTACGCGGCCATTTGCGCCCCTGAACGAAGACGAAATCTGGTGGCAAATGGTAGCTATCCAGTAGTTGTCCCGCCGATTCGGAGTCGAGGTCTTCTTGCGTCGGGGTGGGGTGGCATCCGGTCAAAATGGATGCTGCGGCGAACGCGGCACCGGCGACGAAGATCGCGCATCGAACGTGCAACGTCGTGATGGTCCTCATGAATCTTGACTACCGGACCTCGGTGAGCCGCGCAATCCAGTCTTTGGCGCGGGCGTCGGGCAGCGAACAGCACTGTTGGTTCGCACGCTGGTTACCGTCGCGTCCCGAGGTTCAGCAGTCGGCGAGACTGACGAACTCGGAGCGCCTCTCGGCCAGGTACCTGCGGGGCGGATGTCCAGTGAACTCGGTGAAGTCCCGGGACAGGTGCGATTGGTCGGCGTAGCCGAGATCGGCCGCCACCACTCCGGGCGTGACTCCCGATTCGAGGGCGCGCCGGGCGGCGTCGAACCGGACCAGCCGGGCCGCCTGCTTCGGTCCAAGGCCGAACTCGGCGGTGAAGACTCCGGTCAGGCGACGCGCCGACCATCCGGATTCGGCGACGAGCTCACCTACGGTCACTCGGCCGGTGTTCTGCAGGATCCGCCTCCACGTCCGCACCGCATCCGGATCTGCGCCGGGCGGCGTCGGCTCCAACCGACTCCCGATAGCGGCGGCCAAAGTCTGCGAGGCCACCCGACCGCGGTCGGCGGGGTCGGCCGACCCGACAGCGTCGTACAGGCGTGTCGCCAGTTGTGGGGCGAGGTCGGCCAGCTCGAACGACGATGAACCCAATGCCGAGGCGGGAACGCTGAACAGTCGTCGGACAGCGCCCGGGGACAGGCTCATCTGCACCCCGACCTGCGATCCGTCGTGATGAATAGTGAATGGCGCCGTGTGGAGTCCGCCGATGCAGCACCGGAACAGTGTGCGTCTGCTCAGACCCGGGCCGCTGAGGTCGAGCCCGTCTTGGAGGTCGACGATCAATGTCACGGTCGGCGACGGCAAGCCGAGGTGAGTTCCGGGTCGGGCGCCGGAGATGGTGTACGGCGAGACGCCGACACCGAACCGCTCCAGTTCGGCGGTCAGCCCGCGTACGTCCCGAAACTCCACGTGTTGCCCTCCGGATCGGCGATGGAGAATCCTCTCGACCCATAATCCTCTTCGGCCATGTCGCGCACCAGCCGTGCGCCGACCGCCTGTGCTTTGGCGTAGACGGCGTCCGGATCGGTCACGACGACGTAGACACTCGCGCTGCCCGCCGGTGTCGTGAAGGTGGTGTCGGTTTTGCAGGTCGAATGGATCATCACTCGGCCGCCGTCGGGCCACAGCATCTCCGAGTGGATCACCTCGCCGTCGCCGTCGCCCTCGACGAGGATGCCGGGGGCGAACCCGAGGCTTTCGAGCCAGTCGCGTTCGGCGAGCGCATCGTCGCAGGTGATGCCGGGCCAGATGTTGGTGTCTGTTCGTGTGTTCATAGGGACGATCCTGCCCCTGCGCAGCGGCGGATTCTTGTACGAATCGGCAGAACGACCGGGGACCTCCGGCCCAAGAGTCCCAACGCCGCCTAGGTTAGGCTCATCTCATGTCTCGATTGCGCAGTGTGCTGGTTCTGGTCGTCGTCGCGGTCTGCGCGCTCGCGGGCGTCGGTGTCGGGAACGTGGCGGCGGTCCCCACAGGACCCACGATCTCGGTGTTCCTCTCCGACGGGGTGACACCGGTGGGCGACACCGTGTTGCACCCGGGAGACGAGGTAGTCGTCAAGGGCGTCGGATTCGACCCGCGTGCCAACACCTCGGGTCTGCCCGTCCCGGTGCCACCTGGCGTGCCGCACGGAACCTTCGTCACCTTCGGCGGATTCGCTCCGGTGTGGCAGCCGTCGAAGGGCGCGCCCGCGTCATCGCGTGCGGAGGTGCGCTCCAAGACGAAGTGGGCTTTGTCGCGCAACGCTCTCGCGAAGGTTCCGAACGCGCCGTTCGACCTGCGCCGGACCGTCCGCCAGCAATGGGTCCCGCTCGACGCCGCAGGACGTTTCACCGCTCGACTGACCCTCGCGACTCCGGACAAGGTCCCGGCAGGAAAGCGGTGGGGCGTCTACACGTACGGCGCGGCCGATGCGGTGAACGCCTCGCAGGAACGGTTCGTCCCGATCAACTACTCCACCGACTCCGGACCCAACACGCCGAAGGCACCCGCGAAAGACCTGGTATGGGGGCTCTCTCCGGCCTTCGCGTCCTCGGTGGAACGCAGCGGCGGTTCGCTGTCGGGCAGCGACGGCTCCGGAGTCGACGACGCGGGGCGCATGTCGTTCGAGCTCACGGACAACTCGATCGCCAATGGTCGCGGCGAACTCCGATACCGCGGCACGGTCGTCGCGTTCACCAAGTTCCATCTCCTCGAAATCGCTCTCGCCGATCCGATCATCCGGGTGAACGGCACCCGCGCAGTCCTGTCGATGCGCACCTCGAGCACCGACATGAACGGCACCGACGCGCTCCGTCGCATCGATGTCGCGGATCTGCATCTCACGGCTGCGCAGGCGTCGCGAATCGTGCGTGGGCTGCCGGTCACGGGCGTACGGACGACGTTCCGCGCCGGACTGACGCCGACATCTCTCGCAGCGGCCTCTCTCTCCGGGGCGTTGCCTGTCGCGCTGTCCTGATCAGAACAGTGTTGCGGGGCGCACGAGGTTCGCCAGGTCGACCAGCAGGAAGCGATGTGCCCGGTTGTCTCGCGTGGCGCGCGCGAGTTCGCGCAGTGATCGTTCGGTGCCGGCACGCAGCCCCTGTTCGGTGAACGGGAATCCGAGGAACTCGCCGCACTGGCCGGGGTCGGGGTTGGCGTCGATCCAACCGAGTGCGCTCCCGAGGATGATCAGCTTCAGCCTGCGACGTCGCGGGTCGTCGTAGCCGATCGAACTGAAACGGTTCGCCGCCTCGAACAGCTCCTCCCTGGTCAGCTCCTCGCCGGGCCGCCCGTGGACGAGCGCCAGAATCGCGCTGATCTGCGCAGTTCCATAGTGGCGACTCGTCATCGGCACCTCGTCGAGGGGTTCGATGGCCGGGCCGATCTCACCTTCGGCCAACAACATCCGGGCGAACCCGAACGCTGCGGTCACGATGCCGTGGTCGGTGAGCCACAGGTCGTGGTAAGCCTGCCGCGCGATGTCGTACCAGCGTTCGACCTGGGCGGCCTGCTCGTTGGTGATGAAGTCGTCCGCCGACAGCCAGTACCCGATGAGCTCGGCCGTGCCCGCGACGGCGAGCTTGGGCGCCACCTCGCCGGGCATCGCTTCGAGTACCTCGTGGAATCGGTCGTAGGCGAGTTCCGGCTCGGCGTTCAGCAGTGCGCAGATGCCGAGGAACCAGTGCAACCGCCACGAGTCGCCATGATGATCGGCGACCCCGCGCAGCAGTTCCAGTGCGGTGTCGAGGTTGCCCAGCTCCAAGTGGGCCCGCGCCTCGGCGAGGTCGATCTCCAGCGAGGGATGGTCGGGGTCGAGCGGATTCTCCTCATCCGACACTCCGCGCATCAACGTCGCGAAACCGTCGGCACGAGCGGCGTTGATGGTGTCCAACGTCTGCCGCGGATACGAGAGCGCGGCCGAGGTGAGCACGTTGGCGGCCGGGTCGGTCGGGTCGACAAGCGGAACTGGGAGGGCTCGCGCGATGTCGGCCGGATCGTGAATCGCGGCGTCCTTCGGGTCGAAGAATCCGTCGACCGGGGCCAGCAGCAGTTCCGTCGCGAACGTTGATCGCTGGGGAGTGAAGACCGTGGACATCGACGGCCGCGGCACACCGGTGTGCAGGGCCACGGTCTCGCGCAGCACGTTGAGCACCTGCGTCGTCATCTCTTCTGCGGACTCGAAACGTTCCGCCGGATCGGTCGACGTCGCCCTGTGCAGCAGAAAGTAGAACGACGGGTTCTCGACGAACACGGGCGTGGTGTCCGGGTCTGGCAGGCCGTCGAGGTATCGGCCGTCCTCCATCGGCATGTCGACGGTGAGCGCGGCGAGCGTCCGGCCGATCGAATAGATGTCGGTGACCACCTGCGGGCCCGTCTCGACGATCTCCGGCGCCTGGAAGCCCGGCGTGCCGTAGAGGCGGCCGTATCCGTTGATCGCCGACACCGCGCCGAGATCGATGAGCTTCACCTCGTCGGAGGTGATCATGATGTTGTCAGGCTTCACGTCGTTGTAGACCAGCCCGACCGAATGCAGATACCCGACCGCCGAGAGCACCTCGAGGATGTACGCCATCGCCTGCTCGACGGGCATCACCTTCGACTTGCCCGAGTCCGACGTCGTCAGTTGTTTGAGCGTGTGACCGCCCACGTACTCCATGACGATGTAACCGAACAGTCGGCCGTCCTCATCGGCCCATTCGACGAAGTTGAAGATCTTCACGATGCCGGGATCGTTGACTGACGCGAGGAACTGGCGCTCGGCGATCGCGACAGCCTGAGCCTGCGAGTCCGACGAGTTCAGAAGGCCCTTGAGGACGACGGGGCGGTCGGACACGTTGTGATCCACCGCGAGATAGATCCACCCCATGCCGCCGTGCGCGATCGCGCCCGCGATCTCGTACTGGTCGGCCACCATGGTTCCGCGCGAGAGCCCCGGAACAAACGAGTACCGCGATCCGCAGTTGGGACAGGTGCCCTGGATCGGTCCCTTGCCCTCTCCCGATGAACGGCCGACCTTCCGGCCGCACTGCCAGCATGTGCGCTTCGACTCGACGATCTTCGGGTCGGCGAGAACGGCGTCGGCGGGATCGATGTCGGTGACGTCGGGGAGCTGCACGAGTTCGCTGCCGAGACGGCGGTCGTGCACATGCGGGCCCTTACGGGTCTTGCGGCGCGAGGCGGTGATGTCGTCGAACAGTCGCCGAACCTGCGTCGCCTGGGTCCCCTCGTGCGCGGGCATCGTGCCGACCGTCGGCGGGCCGACGAGTGACGCCGCCGTCTCGGTGGCCTGTGTCGCCGGGCCCTCATCGGTGGCGGCAGTGCTCACCTCAACCGCAGACGCGCGCGGCGGAGTGTCCGTCGGCATCGTCTGCGCCGGTTCGGTCGAGGGTTCGTCGGTGTGGTCGGCCATGATCTCAATCGCGGTAGGAATACGACGGCGGGCTGCCCGGTCCGAGGACCGACAGCCATTCGGAATAGGACCTCTGCCAACTGCCGTCGCCGCGGCGTGCGGCGAGAACCCCGTTGATGAAACGCACGAAGTCGGGGTGCCCCTTCGCTACGCCGACGCCGTAATCCTCGGTGCCGAGGCTGTCTCCGACCACCTGCACCCAGGGGTCCTGGGCGACGATGCCCGCGAGGATCGGAGTGTCGGATGTGATCGCGTCCACCTGTCCCTGCTGCATCATCACCAGACAGTCGGCCCAGCTGACCGTCGACACGAACCGAACGCTCGGCGTCATCTCCTTCACCCTGGTCGCCGACGTGGACGATCGGGTGGCGCACACCTTCTTGTTCTTCAGGTCGGCAACTGTCTCGATCCCGGAGTGCCGGTAGGCGAGGATGCGCTGCGCGGCGTTGAAGTACGGCGATGAGAAGTCGATCGACTCCAGACGTTTGCACGTGATGCTCATCGATTTGATGACGACGTCGACCGCTCCGGAGGTGAGCGCGTCGATCCGGTTGTCGGTCGAGACCATCCGGTAGTCGATGCGGTTGGGGTCGCCGAACAGTGCAGCGGCGATCCAGTGCGCGACGTCGACGTCGAAGCCCCTCACGTCGCCGGACAGGGGATCGCGGAAGCTCAGCGGATTCGATCCGAGGTCCGTGCCGACCACAAGACGGCCGCGTTTGACGATGGCCGCCATCGTCGATCCGGGCGGCATCTGGCCGGGTTCCGGCGTGCTGTCGGTCGGCCTGAGGCTCGACGTGTCGCATGTGGTGCTCTGGATCCGCGTGTCGACGGAGTCGTCGAAGGTGACGTCCGGAGGCAAGGGGATGAACGCTGTGGTCGTCGGCGGCGGGTTGCCCTCGTTGGTAGGCATAGCGCAGGCGGTGAGTGACGCCGCGACGACCACGGAGACCAACGTTGCGGTGAGACGACGGTTCATCGGTACTCCCGGATCCGCGGGAACAGTCCGCCGAACACGGCGAGCGCAGCGACCACGCACAGTACGGCGATGCCGCCGCCGGTGAACCCGAGAACTCGCTGAGCGGTGTTGATGTTGGTCCGGAACGTCGACCGGGCGTCGTTGATGGCGGCGACGAGCGCCGTGTTCGCCTCGGAGTACGCCGTCGCGGTGCTTATGGTGCCCTCGCCGACGGTGAGCGCACGTGCTCCGGTGAAGTCGCCGTTGGTCAACAGTCGTGCGACTTCGACGTGTGCGGACCGCCACCGGACGACGGCCGACTTCACGTCTTCGAGACGGTCGGTGACTCCGGGATCGTCGGCGAGATCGGGATCGGCGCGCAGTGCGTCGGCCTCGGTTCGGATCTTGTCCATGGCGTCCATGAACGTGCGGTCGAGTTCGCCGGGATCCGACCGACGCACCAGCGACAGGGTCTCCGCCGAACGCGCCTGCTGGGTCAGAATCCGCATGCTGGTGAGGGTGTGCAGCGGGTCGGCGCCCGACACCTTGGCGGTGTTGGCCGCGGCGACCGACATCAGACCGGATGCGAGCAGCCACACCGTGCCCAGGATCATCGCCGTGAGCGCGGCGATCAACCCGATGTTGAAATGACGCCGTGTCCGTCTCGCGAGGTAGCGGCCTGTGGCCAGCAGCATGCCGATGATCAGGAACAGTGCGACGTACACACCCCACGGGGGGACCGTCAGTGTGCGCTGCGGTTCGGAGATGGCGGCCGACCGTTGCTCGTAGAGCCGTTGTGCCGCCGGCAGGATCGTGTTCTGCATCAACGACGACGCGACCGTCAGATACGCCGAGCCGACCGGGTAGCCGAGCCGGTTGTTCGTGCGTGCGGTCTCGACGAGCCCCGTGTAGGCGGGGATCTTCACCGCCAACGTGTTCAGGTCGGCGCGGGCCGACTCCTCGTCCTCGGTGTGTGGGGCCGCGCCTTCGCGGTAGCCGTCGGTCGCGGCGATCAGCGCCGTGGACGCCGTCGCGATCGAGTTCATGAAGTTCGCCCGCAGCTCGGGCGTTTCGCGGCCGCCGGAGATGAACGCCGAATTGGCGGACGCGTCGGCCACCGACAGCGAGCTGTAGAGGACTTCGGCGGCCTCGGCCTGCGGTTCACTCCGATCGATCAACGACGACAGGGTGGAACTGCGAGAGGTCAATGCAGCCGACGAGTACCACCCGGTGAGACCGCAGGCGACGATCATCGCGAGCAGGATGATGACCAGCTTCCCAGGCGTAGTCGTCGCGTAGAAACGCAGCGTCACCAGCGGGGATGCCACGCGCTCCCGAGTCATGGCGGCGATCTCCCTGCGGTCTGCGATCACCTGCCGCAGAGTGGGTCCCGGAGTGACCCGGTCGGGGATCACAGTCCGACCGGCATGCGAGAGCGCGGAGCGCACACCCGAAACCTGGCCGGTCACTTGCGGTCCCTTTCCCTCGGTTCAACCCAGCCTAGTCCGCAGCCCTTCGTCCGCATGGGAGGACCCGGTAGCGTGATGGGCGAGTCGGGCGATCACCCGCGGACGGCGAAGGAGACATCGTGCAGGGAGACGGCGACGGCTGGGTCTTCGACGCTGACGGACAGCGCTACTGGGGACGTCACGGTGCTGCGGGACTCCTGCTCACCGCACCCCTCGACGGAGGCGGCGACGGTGTCGCCGTGCTGCTGCAGCACCGTGCGGTGTGGTCGCACCAAGGCGGCACCTGGGGCCTGCCCGGCGGTGCCCGCGACTCCCACGAGACCGTCGAGCAGGCCGCCGTTCGCGAGGCGCACGAAGAGGCGGGCATCGCCGCGTCCGACCTCGAGGTGACCGACTCGGTGGTCACCCACCGGGCGTCGAGCGGATGGACGTACACGACGGTCATCGCTCGGACCGCACATCAGATCACGACCGTCGCCAACGGCGAGTCGGCGGAACTGCGCTGGGTGCCCTCCGCGTCGGTCGCCGACCTCCCCCTGCACCCGGGGTTGGCCCTGGCCTGGCCCGCGCTCGTGGATCGTCTCCGGTTCTGACCGTCTCCGATTCAGACCCTGAACAGCCAGTTGACTCGCTTCGCTCGCTCAAGGAAGCAGATACGGCTCAGCCTTTCGCGAGCTGATTGGCCCCGGAGATGAGCGCATTGACTGCTGACTCGTCGCCAGTCCGCCCGCGGCCGTAACTCCAGCAGCGGTCGCCGTCACGGTCGCAGAGGAGATACGTGATGATCTCCGCGCCTTCGGTCTGCTGGTAGAACGACATGATCTCGACGCCCGCGCCGATGTCGTAGAGCATCGACGTCATCGCGCCGATCGTGCCCGCCGCGGTCGCCTCGAGACTGACCGTGCGTGCGGCGACCGTCATGTGGGCGGTGCAGCGAACCATGTCGGCGGCGCCGGGCTCGACCCGAAGGTCGTCGAGGGCGATCGCGCCGGTCGGGGCGTAAGTGTTGTTGAAGCTGGCAGTGGTCATCGTGGCCGCCTCCGGTGGGAACCAGGCGGGCAGTCGGCGGACGCCGTGCCCGTACGGGGTCAACGATGTCGGGTGGATCTGAATGGAACGCATATCGTCGGTTCATTTCGGTCGAAGATTTCGTGACCGACGAAAGTGGTGGAAGACGACGAACCCGCAGCGGGGGGTCGGTCGAATCAGACCCCGCTGCGGCGGGTTACCAGGAGCTTCCACGTCATAGTGTCGACGAGCCTAGCACCGCACCGCGGAGAGCGGTAGCGGCCCCGCGTGGATCCGCTTCGTCAGTGATCGCACGCACCACAACGATGCGTGACGCGCCGGCGGCCGCCACATCGTGGACCAGGTCCAGATCGATTCCGCCGATCGCGAACCACGGTTTGCCGCCGGACTCCGAATGAGCGGCCCGCACCAGGCCGAGGCCGGTCGCGGCGCGGCCGGGTTTGGTGGGCGTCGTCCAGCACGGGCCGGTGCAGAAGTAGTCGACATCTGGGTCGGCGGCTGCCGCGCGCATCTGGTCCTCGTCGTGCGTGGAACGGCCGATGACGACATCGGGTCCGACGATGGCACGCGCCGCGGCCGGCGGCAGGTCGTCCTGCCCGATGTGGAGGACGTCGGCCCGCGCGGCGTGTGCGATGTCGGCGCGGTCGTTGACGGCGAGCAGAGCGCCGCCCGCGTGCACCACGCCCCGCATCGCGGCGAGGATCTCGAGTTCTTCCTTCGCGTCGAGTTCCTTGTCTCGGAGTTGCACGATGTCGACACCTCCGGCGACGGCTTCGGCGATGAAGTCGAGGAGGTCGCCGCGCTCGCGGCGGGCATCGGTGCACAGGTAGAGGCGGGCGTCGGCGAGAGCGGTGCGCGGGTCGGCGGGCATGGTGTCAACGGTAGGCTGGGCGGCGGAAGTGTGAAGACACGGGAGTCCGGGGCGCCGGGCTGAGAGTGCGACGCGGGCCGTCGCTGACCGTCTGACCTGATCCGGGTAATGCCGGCGAAGGGATGCATCGTGGGACGTGACCTCTCTGTTGTCGGCGGCGGAGTGATCGGGCTGTCGTGTGCGTTGGCGGCAGCAGATCGCGGCTGGTCGGTGACAGTGTTCGACGCCGGGACACAGCGCCGTGCCGCGCACGTCGCGGGCGGAATGCTCGGCTGTTTCGGAGAGACCAGGCCAGGTGAAGACGCTCTGCTCGCGGTGGCCGCGGAGTCGGCATCCGCTTGGCCGGACTTCCTGACTCGTCTAGGTGACCCCGCCGTTCGGGTCGCCGACGACAGCCTGTTGGTCGCCGCGTCGAGCGCCGATCTCGCAGAGCTCGACGACCAGGTCGCGTTCGTGCGCGCCCAGCTGCCGGATGCGACGATCAACGCCGAATCTGCGGCGGGAATGCGTCGTGTCGAATTCGCGCTCACTCGAAACACCGCGGGCGGATACCTCGCGACCGGGGAGGGCGCTGTCGACAATCGACGTCTGCTCGACGCGCTCAGGTCCGCTGCCGGGGGAGCGGGAGTCCGGTTCGTTGCTGCTGAAATCACCGACGCCGCCGCGGTCCCGGGCGATCAGGTTCTCGTAGCCGCGGGGTTGGGAACTCCGCAGGTAGCGTCCGTGGGGGAACTACCGATGCGCGGCGAGAAAGGCGAGATTCTTCGCCTGCGTCGCACTCGGTGGGCGGTGCCGCCGCCCGCTCGAGTGATCCGAGCCCGCTGGCACGGCAGACCACTGTACGTCGTCCCGCGTGCCGACGGAGTAGTCGTCGGCGCAACCCAGTACGAGGCCGTCGGGCCGGACGATCGTGCTCCGCAAGCAGGGGGAGTCGCGGACCTGCTCGCCGACGCGGGCGAACTGATGCCGGGCCTGCGTACCTACGAACTGGTGGAGACCGCGGCCGGGATCCGCCCGTCGTCCGTGGACGGACTTCCTGTGATCCGTCGGATCGACGACCGCGTGATCGTTGCGACCGGCCACGGCCGCAACGGAATAGCCCTCGCGCCGTGGACGGCGAACCGTGTCGCCTGCCTGCTTGCTTGAACCCTCAACGAAGGAGAATCCCGTGGAACTCACAGTCAACGGCGACACCGTCGTCCTCGACGGACCTGTCGACGTACCTGCACTGCTCGCGCACCTCGATCTGCCGGACACCGGCGTCGCTGTCGCCGTCAACGGTGTGGTGCGGCCGAAGACGCGTTGGGACGAAGAGATCGGCGCCTACGCCGAGGTCGACGTTCTGACGGCGGTGCAGGGTGGCTGACGGATTTGTCGTGGCGGGCCGCGAGTTCTCGTCACGGCTGATCATGGGCACCGGCGGGGCGTCGAACCTCGCCGTCCTGGAACGTGCACTCGTAGCCTCCGGCACTGAACTCACGACAGTCGCGATGCGTCGGGTGGATCCGACGGCCGGGACCGGCGTCCTCGACCTCCTGCGGAGGCTCGACATCGCGGTGCTCCCGAACACCGCGGGATGTCACACGACTGCCGAGGCCGTGCTGACCGCGCAGCTGGGCCGCGAGGCCGTCGAGACCGATCTGGTGAAACTGGAAGTTGTCGCCGACGACCGGACTCTGTTGCCCGACTCGCTTGAACTCGTCGACGCTGCGACCGCGCTTGTCGCCGACGGCTTCGTGGTGATGGCCTACACCAACGACGACCCGGTGCTGGCGCTCCGTCTCGAAGATGCGGGCGTCGCTGCCGTGATGCCGCTCGGTGCGCCGATCGGGACCGGTCTCGGGATCGCGAATCCGCACAACATCGAGATGATCGTGTCCCGCGCGAGTGTGCCGGTTGTCCTGGACGCGGGAATCGGGACCGCCTCCGACGCCGCACTCGCGATGGAACTCGGATGCGACGCAGTGCTTCTCGCGAGTGCCGTCACCCGCGCGGAGAATCCGGAGTTGATGGCGGAGGCGATGGCGCACGCGGTCAAGGCGGGGCGGCTCGCATCATGTGCGGGGCGCATCCCGAAGCGCTTCTGGGCGCAGGCGTCGAGCCCCGATCGCGACTGAGTCAGGCTTCCGACTGCTCGCGGCCGCGGCGCCAGCCGCCCTTCTCGGGTGGGGCCTCGCCGAAGTGGTCAGGGTCGCCGGTGCCGTACCAGGCGACGAGAACCGCTCCCACGACTGCGCCGACGAAGCCGACAACGGCCAGCCATCCGAGGCCTTCTCGCGCGGCGTCTCCGAGGAATGCGACGCCGATGAGACTGGGGCCCGCAGTTTCGCCGACCACCAGCAACGCGGTGACGCCGTTGACCGCTCCCACCTGCAGGGCGACGGTCTGAACGAAGAAGCCGACGGCGCCTGCGACGGCGATCGACCAGGCGGCGGGGTCCGTCAGTATCGTGACCAGGTCGAACGGCTCGAGTCCGTCGAGGACGCGCACCGCGATCGCGATGATGCCGAACAGCAGACCCGATGCGGCGCCGCCGACGATGGCCGCGTACTTGCCGAGTTTGTACACACCGATCAGGGCGATCGCCGCGACGATGAAGGTCGCGATCAGCAGACCCCAGTGGAAGTCGCGGGACGCCGCGTCGTGCGCGTGCGGGGATGACGAGACGCCGAGCATGAACAGCGACAGGACCACAAGCCAGATCGCTACCCAGTCGCGGGTGTGCAGCGTGATGTTCAGCAGCAGGGTGCCGAGGAGCGCGGTGACGACGAGGTTCGCCGCCACGATCGACTGTGCCAGGAACAACGGAAGGAAACGCGCCGCGAGTGCGCCGCCGCCGAAGCCGACGATCACCATCAGCGTGCCGAGAATGAATGCGGGGTCGGCGATGGTCGACATCGTCGACGAGACAGACGGCGCGGCGCCGCCCTCTTCGAGCGGGTGAACGTCGTTCTTACCGTCTTCGCGCATTTCGAGCGCGACGCGACGTGCACCCAGTGCGCGCAGCACGGTCGACACGCCGTACGCGACTGCCGCCATGGCTGCCGCGATGATTCCGATTGCGAACAACGAAGAATTCCCCAATCCCACCGTGCGAGTGACGATCCCGCTGTTGATCGATTGCCCACATTACCCGGCCGTACGTGAGGAGTGTCTAGTGTGTATCTGTGGCCTCTGGTACGAGCAGACATGTCTTGATCACTTTCGCGCGGTCGTTTCTGACGCTCAACCTGGCGCGACTGATGGCGGCTGCGGGTCACCGCGTGACCGTCGTCGACAGTCTTGCGGTGGGTGTGAGCAGGTATTCGAACGCGGTGAGCGCCTTTCACAAGGTGCCGCCGCCCAAGTTCGCGCCGCAGGAATACTGTCGGGAACTCGCAGCGATCGTCGAACGTGAAGGGGTCGACATCGTCATCCCGATTCACGAGGAGACAGACATCCTCGCGATGATGGCAGGCCTCTTCCCCGACACCGTCGAATTGTTCCTCTCGCCGTTCGAGGTGGAGGACATGCTGCACAACAAGCTCTCCTACCAGCGCGCGTTGACCGAGCGTGGTTTCGAGACGTTGAAGTTCATGGAACTGTCGAGTCCGGAGGATGTCGAGAAGCTCGACTTCACCACTCCGTTTGCGATCAAACAGGCTTACTCGCGGGGCTCACAGACCATCTACAAGGCCCACCCGGGTGACGACCTGAGCTACCTGGAGTTCGATCCGACAAATCCGTGGATCGCCCAGGAGTGGCTCGAGGGTGACAGGTACTGCACCTACTCGGTGTGCCGCGACGGTGAGGTCTTCGCGCACGCGACCTACCCGGTCGACTACGCGATCGACGGCAAATCGTGTCTGACGTTCGAGCACGTCGACCACGAGGGGATCCTCGAGTGGACCCGCAGTCTCGCGAAGTCGGTCAACTTCACGGGGCACATGGGTCTGGACTTCATCGACCATCCTGAACGAGGTCTCTACACCATCGAGTGCAATCCGCGCGGGACCAGCGGAATCATGATGTTCACCCGCGAACAGAGAGTGGATCGGGCCTTCTTCGGCGAGAACACCGAACTGATCACGCCGCCGCTCGGCCGATCGACGATGATCGGTGCGGGCATGCTGCTGTTCGGGTGGAAGAAGAACGCGTACCCGAACAACACCTTCAAGAAGTTTCGGGCCAAGATGCGTGAGTCGAAGGACGTCATCATCGACCCGCTCGACCCCAAACCCGCTGCCATGATGCCGCTCGCGTACGCCGGGATCATGCGTCAGGCCCGTAAGTACGGCGTCGGAATCGATGGCGGCTTCATGCACGACCACGAGTGGGACGGCCGCCCGGTCTAGCCGAATCACGCCCTGCCGTCGCCCCTCCTGACACCACTCATGTAGCGGGTTTGCCTGACTGTCCGCGTGTCCTGGGGCGGCGTCGCCTGACCCGCTACAGATCGGTGGTGAGCGAGGCGCAGAACTCCGCGACGTGCGATGAGGCGCGATGCTGGGCGTCGAGCATCAAGCCGCCGTGGCCTTCGCCTTCGATGAGGATCCAGCCGGCGTTCGGGATGTGTGAGGCGGCTTCGCGAGAGCCGGTGGCCGGGAAGAACACGTCGTCGCCGAAGCCGACCACGAGGGTGGGGCAACGGATTCCGGCGAGTCGTTCAACTGTCGGTTCGCCCGCACTCATCCATGCGTACGAGGCCGCGGTCTGACCGTGTTGGCCCGCATCGGACGTCCACACGTCCGCCGAGCCGCCCATCAGATCGCGCCAGACCGCCACCTGTGCGTTGTCGCGGAGCGCCGACGGCGACAGCGTCGTCATCAGCTGTTCGAACAGCGACACCGACGCGGGCACACTCCCCACTCGTTCGATGAGGTCCAGTTCCATCTGGTTGACGATCTCGCCGATGACAGACGACCGCAGGCCGGCGATCATCGCGAGGCCGCGGATGGATCCACCCCACACGTCGAGGAGAGCCTGCGAGACGTAGCAGCCCATCGAATAGCCGACGAGGATCGCTTCGTCGACGCCGTAGTGGTCGAGGACTGCGGCGGCGTCGCCGGCCATCTCGTGGACGGAGTACGGAGCCGGCGGCGCCGACGAGGGCGCCACTCCGCGGGCGGCGTAGGTGATCACCTGAAAGCCGGCATCTACCAAGCGGTCGGGGAGTCCCGTGAAAGTCCATGTGCCAGGGGGCATTCCGAGTCCCGCCGAGAGGAGCACGGCGGGCCCCTCTCCGACACGGGACGCCCAGATCGTGACCTCGTCGCCCACCTGGATCAAATCGCCGCTCATCGGATCACCAAGCTCGTCGTCGTGGCGCTCAGCGTGATCGGCGTGACCTGCTTGCCCCGCATCCAGTCTCGGACGAATGCGCGGACCGTCGGGTCCGACGCGCGTCGGGCGAATGTCGCATCATCGAGTGCGACGGCTCCGATGAGATGTCGCGGGACCGACGTCAGGCCCGTCGTGCGCGGCGACATGCGCATGCCGTCGGCGGTGTGCAGAAGAACGTCGATCCGCTTCCCGCTCGGAGTCACCACAACTGCCGGGCGCGTGGTCGCGGCCGGATCGAACGCGGTCACGTAGAGGCGGTAGCCGGACTTAGGTGCGTGGAGCCCGACCTGATCGAGCAGACGCGGGTCGACGACGCTGTAGGGCAGGCCGATGTCGATCAGGAGCTGGCCGTCGACCAACGTCTTCCGTGACGGCAGCGACGCCGACAGGTTCCACGGCACGGGTGGAGCGAGAGTGTCACTCGAACGGTCCGACGTCGAGTTCTCCACCGGCGTGCCGGGCGGCGTTCCGCCGGTGCTCGTGAACGACCAGTTGGAGGCCTGCAGCGACTTGTGCCAGAAGCCCGCGACACCGTCGCGCTTGCCCGCCACTCGCAGTTCACGCCGCTCGACGCCCGGGCCGGTCGCGATGACGGTGACCGTCGAGAAGATCTCGCCGGGGATCTTCGGTTGCCGCGTCCAATCGGGGGCCGGGAGCTGGACGGCTGCCTTCGATCGATCCCACGTCTCGACCATGAGATTGTCGGCACTCGGCTTGCCGCGCTGCGATTCCCAGCTGTATCGGAAGAAGACCGAGTCCGAGCCCGAGGAGTCGAAGTCGAAGGTGCGGGTGAACATGTCGCCGAACTTGTTCATCACGAACATCGTCGACGCCGCTGCCGACAGCGACCGCGACCGGAACCGTCCGCCGAGCGGGCCGCCGACTTCGTAACTGTTGTCGTTGGGGAGCCACGGGTCGGCGTACGTGATGCGACTGCCGTCGCCGGTGAGGGTCGGGATCATCGTCATCTTGGCCTGTCCGCTCGGATGTACCCGACCTGCGATGTCCTGGTAGGCGCGGTTGTCTGACGGCGACGTGACCGACAGTGCCCATCCGCCGACTCGCTTGGCTGGAAGGGTCCGTCCCGGACCGGTCCAGAGCATCGCGCCCCACGCCGAGGTCCAGTTCCACAGTCGCGGCGACTGATTCACGTTGTCCATCGTGTAGATCCAGCCGTGGCCGTCGACGCCGACCAACTCGTCGTCATCGAGGGAGATCGCGACGAGCCGATTCCGCAGACACGAGGGGAGAGGTACGGATCGCCACTGCGTTGACGACCGCGGACGGGTGATCAGGCGATGCCCGACCAGCGCGAACTCCCAATGGAGATTGAACTGAGTGGTCTCGGTGCGCATTTCCACACGTGACGGAGCCGAAGTCCCCGTGTACCGGGGGAACGTCGACAGGCCGGCCCGACTCCCGGTGGCCGGTGCACCGGGCGGCAACTGGGCGGTCCCGAAGGGCACGCACGACGCAGGGCCGGCGTGGGAGTCGCCGCCGCCGATCGGCGTCGTGAGCAGGGACGCTGCGGTGGCCAAGGCGAGCAGGAGGGAGGGTGCGCGGAGGCTCTTCACTCCCGGATGGTACCGCGAACGTGTTCTAGTTCTGGGGCGTCGGTGAGACCACCGCCACTATCGGTAACCCCCTAGGGGGATATTGGGATACGATTGTCATAACCCCCCTGGGGGATGTGGCGATCCGGGGTCGCACGGAGTCGCGAACGCCTATGAAAGGACTTTTCGATGACCGACCATGACTCACCGCACGGCAAGCAGGTCCTGCGCGACCTGGCCCCGCTGCACCGGGAACTGCGCCGCGCGATTCCTGACGTGTACAAGGGCTGGAGCGCTCTCTCGTCCGCGGCGTTCGTCGACGGAGCGCTCGACCGGAAGACGAAGGAGCTGATAGCCCTGGCGATAGGCGTCGTCGAAGGCTGTGACGGGTGCGTCGCGTCCCACGGTCAGGCTGCGGCACGCGCAGGCGCGACGCCGCAGGAGGCCGCGGAGGCGATCGGCGTCACGTTCCTCATGCACGGCGGACCGGCGACCGTGCACGGCGCCCGCGCCTTCGAGGCGTTTCTCGAATTCGTCGATGCGATCGACGCGGGCGAGACTCCGGCCTGACCCCGAACTCGAACAAGAGAGGACGGCATCCGATGTGTCGACCCAGTAGGTGCCGAACATGTGGAAAGACGACCTGGGCGGGCTGCGGCAGCCACATCGCTCAGGTGAAGGCCTCGGTTCCGGCGGACCGGTGGTGCGCGGGCACGCACACCGCCCAGGAGAAGTCGGCGGCGAAGGCTGCGAGTGGAGGCTTCTTCGCGAAGTTCCGCCGCTGACGCCGCAGGCCGGTCAGCGCCCGCCGGAGGGGACCGGAGCGAGGCCACGGCGGGGCGGGACAAGACTGCGTCGGGCGTGCTCGACGACGAGGTCGGTCAAACCGGAGACGAGCGGCGACCGGAGTTTCCAATGCTGCCAGTAGAGCGGCACGTCGACCGGCCGCTTGGTGAGGGGCACGAGTCGACGGCCGATCTGTTCGTCGTCGATCTCCACCTCGGGGACCGCACCCCATCCGATGCCGGCCTGGATGGCGCGCCGATACTCCGACGCCGCCGGGATGTAGTTCACCGGCGGCGAGATCGGCTCGGCGACAAGGTGTTTGAGGGCCTTGATCTGAAGGTGATCCTTACGGTCGAACATCACCATCGGCGCGTACTGCATGTCGCGGGAGCGAACGCCGTGCGGCAGCCATCGCTCGATGAACTCCGGTGAAGCGACAGGGAAGTACCGCAGCGAACCGAGTTCCACCGTCTGGCACCCGCGGACGACGATCGGTTCGGAGGTCACCGCGCCGACCACGTCGCCTGCCCTGAGCATCGCAGTGGTGACGCTCTCGTCGTCTCGGTGCAGGTCGATCGAGACCGGGTGTTCGCTGTGGAACTCGGCGACGACCGGCAGGAACCATGTCGCGAGCGAATCGGCGTTGCACGCGATCGGAATGGTCACTCGCGGCAGCATTCGCGGGTCGACGTCGGGTTCGTGGGCGATCCCGGTGAGCTCACCCTGCGCTTCGGCGACGAGGAGCGACCACTGCTCGCCGAGCCGTGCGAGGACCTCGCCGTCGGGTGTCGCGGTCACCGGTTTGACGCGACGGACCAGGACCCGCCCGACGGACTGCTCCAGTGCTTTGATGCGCTGACTCACCGCCGACGGCGTGACGTGCAGCGATGCTGCCGCGGCTTCGAACGTGCCCTCTCGGAGAACTGCGGTGAGGGTCACGAGGCTTTCAGCGGAGACGTCCATGCCAGAGATCACAATTACCGATTCTAATCTTTCCTAAGAATCAGTTGATGGACTAATGATCGATCGGTTCCTAACGTCGATCTACGTGACCACGACCTTCCTGCTCGCCGCACTCGCCGGACTCTTCACCGGCGCGGGCCTCATCATCGCCATCGGACCTCAGAACATCTACGTCATCCGTCAAGGAATCAGCGGCGGGTATGTACTGCCCGTGATCGCCGTGTGCGTCGTGTCCGACATCGTGCTGATCAGCGCCGGAACAGTCGGCCTGGGAGCGGTCGTGTCAGCCCACCCCGGCATCGTTAGTGTGGCCAAGATCGTGGGCGGCCTGTACCTGGTTGTGCTGGGCGGATTCGCGGCGCGCAGGGCATGGCGACCGACGGCGTCGTCGACCACGAACGACGACCCGAGCCGCAACCGTGGCCTCTGGGCCGCACTCGGCACGGCGCTGGCCCTCACCTGGCTGAACCCGCACACCTACCTCGACACCGTCCTGACGCTCGGGTCGATCGCGAACAGCCACGCGGACGCGAAGTGGGCCTTCACCATCGGCGCATGCGTCGCCAGCATCGTCTGGTTCCTCGCGCTCGGATTCGGCGCCAAGAAGATGGCCCCGATGTTCTCCTCCGTCCGGGCGTGGCGCGTCCTCGACTCGGTCATCGCCGTCGTCATGGTCGGGCTCGGCGTCAGCCTCATCGCGATGAGCTGACCGTCTCGACTGGCGTGGGCTCTTGTGGTCGTCGTGGCCTTTCGACTCGCATGCTCGCTCAAGGGACACGGGGTCCGCATGCTCGCGCGAAGAGCAGTTGGGGCTGTTTCACGGAGCGGGCATTCCGCCCGTCGGCCGGATCAGGCCGATTCGAGGATCAGGGCGACCGACATGCCGCTGCCTGCGCAGATCGACACCAGACCGCGGGATCCGGGACGCTGGGAGATCAGCTTCGCGAGAGTGCCCACGATGCGGCCGCCTGTCGCGCCGAACGGGTGACCGGTGGCGAGGGAGCCGCCGCGGACGTTGAGCTTCGAGCGGTCGATCTCGCCGAGCGCCTCATGGCCGAGATTCTCACGGCAGAAGTCGTCGTCGGCCCACGCGGCGAGGGTGGAGCACACCTGCGAGGCGAACGCTTCGTGGATCTCGTAGAAGTCGAAGTCCTGCAGCGTCAGATGGTTTCGGCGCAGCAACTCGTCCACCGCGTACACCGGTGCCATCAGGACGCCCTCCGACTTCGGGTCGCCGTCCACGTAGTCGACGGCCCAACTCTGCGCGTCGGCGATGCGGGCGAGCGGGGTAAGCCCGCGCTCGGCCGCCCATGCCGGATTGCCGAGGAGGACGCTCGAGGCGCCGTCGGTCAGGGTGGTGGAGTTGGCGGCGGTCATGGTGCCGTCGTCGCCCCCGAAGCACGGTGACAGTCCGGCGAGGCGTTCGGCGGTGAGTCCGCGCCTCATGTTGTCGTCCTGCGCGAGGCCCGCGAAAGGGGTGACGAGGTCGTCGAAGAACCCATCGTCGTAGGCGGTGGCGAGCTTCTCGTGCGAAGCGAGCGCGATCTCGTCCTGCTCCTGGCGTCCGACGTTCCACGCCGCGCCGGTGATCGCCTGGGCCGCGCCGGGAACGAGGTGTGTGCGTCGTTCGGACGGGCTCGGGATGTCTAAGTCGATCGACAGCGGGATCTGAGCGGCTTCGCGGAGTCGGTCGCGGAGTGAGCGCGCCGCGTTCACCTTGACCAGGCGATTCCGCAGACGGGGGCCGAAACCGATCGGCGGGTCGGACGTCGTGTCCGCTCCGCAGGCGACACCCGACTCGATCTGGCCGCACGCGATCTTGTTGGCGATGTGAACGATCGCCTGCCCGCCGGTAGCGCACTGCTGCTGCACGTCGACCGTCGGCGTCATGCGGGAGAGCGACGAGTCGATGAGTGCTTCGCGCGTGAGGCTGTGGTCGCGCGCGAGTTTGACGACTGCGCCGCCCGTGACCTCGCCGAGGCGTTGGCCCGCGAGGCCGTAGCGGTCGATGAGTCCGCCGAGTGCGGCCGTGAGCATCGACTGGTTGGTCTCGCCGAGGTACGCCCCGTTCGACCGTGCGAACGGAATTCGATTGCTGCCGAGGACGAGGACGTCGGTCAGGGTGCGGTCGGTCATGCTGGACACTGTAACGACGCGATCGATCAATTCTGACATCGGGGGATGAGACAGTGAGTAGTGGCAAGGTGTGGAGTGTGCTGGCGACCGCTGCGCTCGTCATCGCGGGCATTGCGTACTCCTCGTGGGTCTTCGACTTCATCGTCCCGACGGGGCGGGATCGATTCCGGTCGTTCCTCTCGGAGCTGGAAGCCGATGACGTCCCGTGGCACCAGGTGTACTCGTACGGCGACATCGTGACCGGGGTCGCGGCGATCGGAGCTTCGTTGCTCCTGTTCGGCATCCGGCCCCGGGGTCGAGGTGCGGCGACGGCCGTCGTTGCACTCGGCGTGTTCGGCATGGCGACGGTCGCCGACGCGCTCGCGCCGATGGGCACGGTGCCGATCGTGCACGCCGCGACGAGTGCGATCGCCGTCTTCTCACTGTTCGTGACGATGGGTGCTGCCACGTGGTCGTCGTTCCACGAAGGCAACTGGCCGATCATGAGAACGCTCGGCGCAACGACATTCGCCCTGGTGACGATCGCGACCGGATGGATGCTCGGGTCGGATCGCCTCCAGGGCGACTATCTGCTGGGGCTTGCTCAGCGGATCCAGGTGGGAGCGATGAGCGTGTGGCTCCTCGTGTTCAGCGTCGGTACGTGGTCGAGTAGGCGGCGCGTGCAGCGCCCGAAGCGGGCACCTCGTACGCCGTGAGGCCAACGGTGCTCGGCGTGATGTCGAGGGTCATGAAGCCGCGGTCCCGATAGTTCTCGTAGCGAGCGCGGAATCGCTTCGTCGACGACTTGTGGACGGTTTTGCCCGCCGCGCCCGACACGATCTGGCGAGTGCCCTTCAGCCCATGGACGTTCTCCAGGACCTGCTGGCTGTGATCGTGTCCGGAGAACAGGAACTGCGCCTTGCCGGCGATATGGCGCTCGATGAAGTCCTTCGCCGCCTGGCCGTTCAGCGGTGCGGGGAGCCCGTCGAAGTCGCCTGCCGGACCGTGCGGACCGTTGTTCGCGTAAGGGTGATGCGTGCAGACGAACTTCCAGGGAGCCTTCGACGACGCGAGCGCCTTGTCGAGCCAGCGCGCCTGACGGGTCATGTAGTGACCGCCCGGCTCCCATTCCGGGGAGAACACCGGGGGAATGTAGGCCGCGAGCGGATTGAGGTCGACGATGAAGAAGTCGGCCACACCGAGCGACACCGAGTAGTAGCGCGACGGCATGTACCAACGACGCGACCGCGAGTGGTACTTCACTTCGGCGTCACCGCGGAGCAGCCAGCCGCCGTCGCCGGGGAAGATCGCAGTGTTGTCGTGGTTGCCGAGCGTCATCAGCCACGGGAAGTCCAAGCCGGTGTTCGGCTTCTCGAACTTGGTCTGGAACTGGTGATCGTCCGGACCCTTCGGGCCCGACTCGTAGATGTTGTCGCCGAGGCCGACAGCGACGTCGAACTTGCGGGCCGCGTGCAACTTGCGGGCGGCCGCGGTGACGGCGAACTGCGGCTTCTCGCCGGTCCCGGCGTCGCCGGTGACGAGTACACGCAACGCGTCGGACTTGTGCGGCAGCGGGTAGCGGGCAGCGGCTGATGCCTCGGGAGCTCCGGCTCCGGCGACGGCGACAGTGGCGGCGGTGCCTGCCACCGCAGCGGCTCCGGCGAGGAAGGTACGACGGTCTGGGCCGACCGACAAGGGGCTGTTCTCGATCATGCGATCCACTTTCCCATGAATGAATGAACGGGACATGGCGTCCTGACGTATCTACGACGATCTGTCGTTACCCGAGAGTTCACCATCGGGTCATCGGGCTGTGGGATCGTCCCCGTATGCATGACTCAGCAGCCCCCACCTCAGTCACCCGCCGCGGCTTCATGGGCGCCGCCGGCGCAGGCGCTCTCGCCGTTGGACTCCCGCTCGCGGCCGGTGTCGCCGCTCCGACCGCAACCGCCGCCACCACTGCTTTCCGCCACGGCGTCGCATCCGGCGACCCGCTGCCCGGCGGTGTGATCCTCTGGACCCGCGTGACTCCTACCAGCGACGCGACCCCCGGATCGGGTCGCGGCGCGGCGTCGACAGTCACTTGGGAGATCGCGTCCGACCGCGCTTTCACGTCACGTGTCGCGTCGGGTTCGACGAGCACCGACGCGTCCAAGGATCACACCGTCAAAGTTGATGCCTCCGGACTGAATCCGGCGACGACCTACTGGTACCGATTCTGCATCACCTCGGGGCCCGCGACGGGCGCCGTCTCGCCGATCGGACGCACCAAGACCGCCCCGGCGGCCGGTGCGGACGTCTCAAAGGTGCGCTTCGGAGTTGCGAGTTGTGCCAACTGGGAGGCCGGCTACTTCGGCGCCTACCGGTTCCTCGCCAAGCGCACCGACCTCGACGCCGTCGTGTTCCTCGGGGACTACATCTACGAGTACGGCGCTGGTGAATACGGCGGCAAGCACGGTTCCGTCCGCATGCACACGCCTCGCCACGACATCGTCTCGCTCGCCGACTACCGAATCCGCCACGGTCAGTACAAGACCGACCGCGATCTGCAGGCCGCTCACGCGCAGCACCCGTTCATCGTCACGTGGGACGACCATGAGGCCGCCGACAACCAGTGGAAGCACGGTGCGGAGAACCACAAGCCGTCGCAGGGTTCGTGGGCTCAGCGTAAGGCGCACGCCGACAAGGCGTATTACGAGTGGATGCCGATTCGTCCGCAGGTCAGCGCGGACAATCGGCACATCTACCGTCGTCTCGCGTATGGCAAGCTGCTCGAGCTGAACATGCTCGATCTGCGCACCTACCGCGACAAGGAGGCGTCGCGCTTCTCCACGGAGTCGGATGATCCGAAGCGCACCATCATGGGCCGCCGTCAGATGGAGTGGGTGCAGGGCGGAATCACCACGTCCACTGCGAAGTGGCAGATCGTCGGCAACTCGGTGATGATCGCGCCGATGCTCATCCCGCCGCTCGATCCGGCCCGCACCAAGGAGCTGACCACGCTGATCGGTGTTCCGGAGAACGGCGTCCCCTTCAACGGCGATCAGTGGGACGGTTACGTCAAGGATCGTGAGAGGCTCCTCGACGCCATCGACCGAGCAGGCAAAAAGAACGTTGTGTTCATCACCGGCGACATCCACATGTCGTTCGCCAACGACATTCCCCGCAAGCCTGCGAACTATCCCGGCGCGGGCACTGTCGCCACCGAATTCGTCGTCACCTCGGTGACGTCGAACAACGTCGACGACATGGTTCTGCTTCCCGAGCACTCGCCGGTCGGCGGTGCCGCGTCTGCCGCGATGCAGGCCACGAACAACCACATCCGCTGGGTCGACACCGACGCGCACGGCTACGCGGTCATGACGATCACTCCGTCCGCGGCGCAGATGGACTGGTACTTCCTCGCCGACCGTTCCGACCCGCGCACCACCCAGTACCGCGGACAGTCGTGGAAGGTGAACTCCGGTTCGCGCCGGATGGTGAAGGCGCACGGTCCGGCGTAGGGTACTCCCACCTTGCTATCGTGGTGATATCACTCCTCTCGATCCGCGGGCGGAGTCGAGAGGAGTAGTCGTGGAACTCAAGCAGGCATGGCGGATGAACGGGTTCGTCGCGCTGATCGGCGGACTCGCAGTGCTCGCGATATGCGTGATCGCCGGCATCACGTCGGTGATCGTGATGGCCGACGGCGGGTCCGCGGCGCTGGCCGTGGTCGTCGTCCTGGCCATCGTCATCGGGCTCGCGACACTGCTCGCGATGAGCGGGCTGACGGTCGTCGGACCCAATGAGGCCCGCGTCGTCCAGTTCTTCGGGCGTTACGTCGGGTCGGTCAGCGAGCCAGGTTTCGTGAGCGTCATCCCGCTCGCCGACAAGCAGAGCATCTCGCTGCGTATCCGAAACTTCGAGACGCAGACCCTGAAGGTGAACGACGCCGACGGCAATCCAGTCGAGATCGGCGCAGTGGTCGTCTACCGCGTGGTGGACAGTTTCAAGGCGGCGTTCGCCGTCGACGACTACGAGCAGTACGTCGCCACACAGTCGGAGGCTGCGGTCCGTCACCTCGCGACCATCCATCCGTACGATGCGCATGAAGCCGACCGGATCAGCCTGCGTGACGGCGCGACCGTCGCCGAAGAGCTCACCGATGAACTGCGAGAGCGGACCGAGTCAGCGGGGATCGAAGTGATCGAGGCCCGGATCACGCACCTCGCGTACGCACCGGAGATCGCACAGGCGATGCTCGTCCGCCAGCAGGCGTCGCAGGTGGTCGCCGCTCGTCAGCAGATCGTCGAAGGCGCCGTCGGAATGGTCGGTCTCGCGCTCGATCGGCTCAGCGACCAGGGCATCGTTGAACTCGACGATGAGCGTCGTGCACAGATGGTCTCGAACCTGCTTGTTGTGTTGTGTGGCGATCGAGCCACGCAACCGGTTGTGAACGCGGGCTCGCTGTACGCATGACCGCTCCCAGACGGGAGTCGAAGAAGGTCCTGCTGCGACTCGATCCCGATGTCCACGCCGCCATCGCGAAATGGGCGGCCGACGACCTGCGCAGCATCAACGCGCAACTGGAGTACGCGCTGCGTCTCGCCTTGAAGGAGGCGGGACGCAGCCCGCGTCAATGAACCGGGCGTGTGCAGCTCGACGCGCCCGCGACGAGCGAACACCACACCGCGGGCCGCGTCGGTCGATAGGTTCGGTCGACGCCATTGGCCGTCGTCACCTGGCGGTATGCCGCCACGCCGTCCGTCGGGTGACGTGTCAGTGTCGGGTCGGTCTTCACATTCACCGTGTACAGGCCGAACCGTGACGCGAAGTTGCCCCACTCGTAGTTGTCGGTGAGCGTCCAGTAGTTGAAACCCATCACCGGCATGCCGTCGTCGTGGGCGCGCTGAATCCAGTACGTCATGTCCTTGAGGTGATCGGACCGCCGGTAGCCGTCGGCGCGGGGCCGCCCGTCCTGGGTGACCAGTCCGGCCTCCACGATGTAGAGCGGCTTGCTCGGAAATCGTTCATGCAGGTCGCGCAGTGCGTAGTAGATGCCGTCGGCGGCCATCGACGCGTCCCACATCCGATCGATCGCAACGTTCGCCACTGAGAGGTCGGTCGGTGTCGCCGAGTAGTAGTAGTCGATCCCCACGAAGTCGAGTTTGTCGGCGATCCTGTTCAGAACGGTCTTGTCGAGGATCGGCTCGGCGGCCGGAATGTACGCGATGTTCGACGACACCTGTGCCTTCGCGTCGCGCGCGTGGATGTAGTCGTATATCGCGCGGTGCACCCGCACGATGCGGTCGGTCATCGCCGGGACGTCGCCGATGGCGATGCCGCCGTGCATCACTTCCTTCATCACGTATGCGGTCGGCTCGTTGATACTGATCCAGAGCGGATGGACCTTCGCGTAGCGGTCGACGATCATCCGGTTGTGCTGCAGCCACCTCGCGGTGATCCCCGACCACGCCCAGCCGCCGCGATCGGCGATCCACGCCGGGTACACCCAGTGGTCGAGGGTGATCATCGGCCGCATGCCCGCTGCGACGATCGACGAGATCAGGTCGTCGTAGTAGGCGAGCTCTCTGCGGTCGATCCGGCCCGGCCTCGGTTCGACGCGCGCCCACTCGATCCCGATGCGATAGACCTTCACGCCGAGGTCCTTGGCCAGCTGGATGTCGGACTTGTATCGGTGGCGGAAGTCGATGGAGTTCCCGATCTTGTCCGTCGTCTTCCCCTGCGCGATGTACCGCGTCCAGTTGCTTGCCGGAGAGTGCCCCTCGGCCTGGAATCCGGACGATGCCACACCCCACAGGAAGTCGGAGGGCAGCGGCCCGACCCTTTCCGCCGCGTTCGCGGGTGTGAGAGGTGCGAGGAGGAGGACGGCAGCGGTGATCAGGACAGTGAGACGCCTTCGCATTCCGCCAGTATGTGCTGATCGAACGATCGTGTTGGCGATTCGGCCGGATTCGGTGCTGGTCACTCGGCATGTGTGTCCAACCGTCACCGCTCGGAGCGAGCACCTCCACATAGAGCGGTACTGCCGCTGAGCGGTGACGGTTAGGCGACGTCAGCGGTGTGCCGGAACGATCTGCTTGATCACAACGGCGATCGGATCGACGGGTCCGGCCTTCGTCGACGAGGTGTTCGCCCTGGTGGGCGTCGGTGTCGGATCGGGTGTGTCGGATGAGCCGGCAGAACCGCTGTTCGAGGAGCCGTTGTCCGACGATCCTGACGACCCGCTGTCAGAGGAACCCGCACCGCCGAACAGGTCGGTGCCGAAGTGCAGACCATTGGTGAACGAGACGCGGATCAGATCGCGCTGGAACTCCGGCACGAACGACGATCCGAGCACGTCACCGACGGCCGGCGGGAGATCGACGAGATCGCCGACGTTGTCGATCAGGCCGGTGAGGCCGTCCCCGATGGGGGCTGTCAGGCGGACCGAGAACGGATTCTTCATTGCGAACCACACCGGGCCGTTGCCCTCCTGATAGCGCTGGAACAGGAATCCGACGCTGGTACAGGAGTCAATGTTGGCGCCGCTTCGATCGGTGACCTGCGCCGATCCGTAGAGGGCGGTGCACACGGCTCCGTCGTCTGGATCGGCGGTGGCGGTGGCGCTGGAGATGCCGAGGAGAGCGGTGGCACGGGCGTTCCGACCCGACAGCGGGTGATTGGACGACGCGATCGCGATGCCGCCCGGCAGTGCGTTTGTTGTTGCGCTGTTGGCTCCGATGCCGCCGACAGCGAGAGAGACGCCTGCTCCGAGCAGCCCGTTGGCATCCGCGGTGCCCGCGCCGGTGGCCGCGGAGACGGCGATGCTGGCGATCAGGTTCGACGACGACGTGGCGTCGCCGCCGAGTGCAGCGATCGCGGTGTTCAGTCCGTTGCCGTGAATGGCCGACGTGGTGCCGATGCGCAGTCCGAACGTGATCGCCTGGTTCATCGAACCGAGAGTGTCCGAGCCGATCAGGGCGTCCACGCCACGGGCGAGTAGGGACGGGCTGGATCCGCGACAGTCGGCGGTGATGGTGATCGTGGTGCCGACGATCGGCACTCGCCACGAGGCGTCGGCGAGTTCGGGGTCGCCTGCGACGCAGGTGGCGGACGTGCCGGGATCGACGTTGGCGTGTGCCGGCGGGGCGGTGGGAGCGATGAGCGCAAGGGTCGCCGCAATCGCGGCCAGGCCCAACAGTTTGGACGTGTGCTGTACCGAGACGGTCATGAGCATCGATTCTGATGTGGCGGTAGTCGGACATTTCGACGTTAGGTCCGATCTCGACGGCGCGTGCGGAAATCCGAAGGTTGACCTTCACATCGTGTGAAGGTCTTGGGTGGAGGATGAAGGAGGTGGTCACATGACCGCGCAGATCATCCGCGCCCTCGCCGACGAAAGGGCGTCCGTCCGACTGCAGGCTGCGATGGCGGCAGGCACCGATCCCGACAGCAGGCTGCTCGACGCGCTGATCGACCGGTGCCGTGTGGAGCCGGACTTTTATGTCCGAGACATGCTGACCTGGGCCATCACGCGCCTGCCCGGGGCCAGCACTGTGCCGGTGCTCGTCCGCGAAATCGGATCGTCGGTCGCGCAGGCGAGGAGTCAGGCGCTGCACTCGTTGTCGAAGGTCGGGGACCACACAGCGTGGCCGTTCATCACTCGTGCGCTGCTCACGGACGCTGACGTCGAGGTGGCGAGGGCGGCGTGGCGGGCCGCAGTGATTCTGGTTCCCGCGGACCAACAGGCCGAGTTGGCTGCGATACTGGCGACGCAGTTCGGACGCGGCGACACGGACGTGCACCGGAGCTTGAGCAGAGCGTTTGTTGAGCTCGGGTCAGCTGCGGCGCCGGTGGTGCGGTTCGCTCGGCGGTCGACGGACCCGATCGTCCGCGGACACGCCGCCGCGACCGAACAACTGATGAACGACCCGGAGTCGGCATTCGGTTTTGATGTCGATGCGGCCAAGCGGATCGCCGCGCTCGGTGCGGCGGCCGACGACATGTGAGGCGATCATGCGAATCGGTGAGGTGGCGCGACGCTCCGGCGTGAGCGCCCGGATGCTGCGTCACTACGATTCGCTCGGTCTGGCGAGGCCGAGTGGGCGGTCGTCGGCCGGGTACCGGGAGTACTCGGCCGACGACATCGCCGCGATCTTCCACGTCGAGAGTCTGCGGGCGCTTGGTCTGTCGCTCCGCGAAGTTCGGCAGGCGCTGGACGATCCGGACTTTCGGCCTGCCGACCTCGTCGCCGATCTCGCGCTGCGCGCGGAAGCGCGGATCGCGCGGGAACGGGAACTGTTGTCTCGCCTGCGGCAGGTGGCCGACGCCGGGCCGGACGACTGGGAACAGGTGCTCGGCGTCGTCGCGCTGCTGTCGGGGTTGGAGTCCGCGGACGCGGCCAGTCGGCAGCGAGCGGCGCTGACCGTCTCCGGGACCGGCCCGCCTCCCGACGCTCTGGTCGGGGCGTTGTTGTCGGAGGAGAACGAGAACGTCGCAGGCGCGTTGCGGTGGGCTGTGGTCCGCTCGGGTGCCGACGTGGTTCCGATCCTGGCTGAGGTGCTCACGGATTCCGACGCTCACCTGCGACGGCGCGCCGTCCTTACGCTTGTGGACATCAACACGGAGGCATCATCGGAGGCGTTGCGGTCGGTCGTCGGCGACCCCGATCCGACGGTGCGGAGTCGCGCTACACAGGAGTTGGCGGTTCGCGGCGACGCCGCTGTGATCCCCCTGTTGATCGAGCGAGTGATCGAGGGCGTCGCGGACGTGGACGCTTCGGAGGCGTTGGCCGCAGTCGGCGACCCGGCGGCTGTTGTCCGCCGCCTCGCCGTGGGCCTGGATGCCGCCGACGCGTGCGTTCGCCGCAGAATCGCGCAGGCGCTCGGTGAGATCGGAGGCCCCGACGCTCGTGAGGTGTTGCAGCGGCTCGTCGACGATCCGGACCGCGGGACAGCGGTCACGGCCCGCTATCTCGTCGATTCTCAACGTTGGTGACGATTCCGGTCGTGGCACCGGGAAGCGCCTCCATAGTTCTCTAGGGCGCGAGGCCCCGCGCGATCAAGTTGATGACGTTCTCGTAGTTCTCGTCCATCGTCGCTCCCGGAGGTGTGGGTGATGCGAGTTCGAGGCTTGTCGCGCCGTGGACGCACGACCACACCTGCATGGCGATCGAGCCGGGGTCGTCGTCTCGGATGATGCCTCCCACCTGGCCGTACTGAACGATCTCCACGAGGGCGGTGAACGCGGCGGATGCCACGGCGATGTCGGGGTCGCACTGTCCGCCGAACATCAGCACGTAGAGAGTCGGGTTGGCGAGTGCGAACGCGCGGTACGCGCGGCCCGATGCCAGCAGTCTGTCGGTGGGATCGTTGTCCGTGGTGGCGATGGCTCGCGCGAACTCTGCGAAGCCGTCGTTGACGGCGGCCGACAGGAGCCCGTCTTTGCCGTCGAAGTGGTTGTAGACGCCCATCGGTGCAACGCCCGCGGCCGCGGCGACCGCGCGCACAGTCAACCCGCTCGGCCCCTCGCTCTCGAGGATCTGTCGTGCGGCCGCGAGGAGGGACGACCGGACCTGAGCGGCAGGGGTGCGTCGGCTGACTGGTGAACGCGGCATGTGTTCCACCTTACTAGAACGATGTTCTATAAAGTTCTTGACCTTCATTGTAGGACGGCGTACTACTAATTTGGTACGTCGTTCTACAACGGAGGAACTGATGAGAACCAAATGGCTCGCCCTCGCGGCGCTCTGCTTCGCCGAGCTGCTGGTGATGGTCGACAACACGATCGTGAATGTGGCGCTGCCGACGATCAGTCGGGATCTGGAAGCGGGGATCTCGGGACTTCAGTGGGTCGTCGACGCGTACACGCTGGTCTTCGCCGGACTGCTCCTTACGGGTGGTTACCTCGGCGACCGCTTCGGACACCGGCGGATGCTGCTCGGCGGCATCGTCGGATTCGTGGCGGTGTCCGTGGGTGCGGCCCTCGCCGGTTCACTCGGTGAACTGATCGCGGCTCGCGCCGGTCTTGGACTGTTCGCGGCCCTGGTGTTCCCGGCGACGCTCGCGCTGATCGTCGGCATCTTCACCGAGCCCAAGCAGCGGGCAGCAGCAGTCGGCGTCTGGGCCGCGACGTCGGGGATCGCCATCGCGATCGGACCGGTGCTCGGCGGATGGCTGCTCGAACACTTCTCGTGGTCGTCCGTGTTCTGGGTGAACGTTCCGTTCGGTGTGGTCGCCTTCGTCGCCGTGCTCGCTGTGGTTCCCACGCGCGGAGTCGATGCTCATGCGTTGCTTCCGCGGTTCGACGCCGTGGGAGTCGTCCTGTCGATCGCCGGCCTCGGTCTGCTCACCTACTCGGTCATCGAAGGTCCCGCCGCAGGTTGGGGATCAGCGCGAACCATCGTCGGTCTACTGGCCTCGCTTGTGATTCTGGCCGTGTTCGTCATCCATCAACAACGGGTCACGAATCCGATCTTTGACGTCCGACTGTTCGCCAATCGTCGCTTCGCGGCCGCCGCGGGCATGGTGGCTGTCGCGTTCTTCTCCCTGTTCGGGTTCATCTTCCTGATCACGCAGTACTTCCAGGCCGTGCAGGGCTTCAGCCCACTGCAGGCCGGCATCCGCACACTGCCGTTCGCCATCGTGGTCGCGGCGCTGTCGCCGTTCGCGATGGCGGCGTCGCACAGATTCGGTCCGCGACCGGTCGCTGTGACCGGAGCACTTCTGATGGCTACAGGCTTCGGGCTCGTTCAGTTCGTCGGAATGGAGTCGACGTACTTCGGCTTGATCATCTGGTCGATGATGCTGATGGCGGCCGGACTCGCGCTGATCTCCGGCCCGTGCACCCAGGTGATCATGGATGCGCTCACGCCCGAGCAGGCCGGTGCCGGTTCTGCGGTCAACGACACGACCCGCGAGATCGGCGGAACGTTGGGCGTCGCCGTCCTCGGGTCAGTCATGACTTCGGTGTACGCCGCCGATGTCGCGGACCGTCTCACCTCCATCGGCGTGCCCGCCCAGATTCGTGAGACCGCCGAGCAGTCGGTGATGGCCGGCGTCGCGGTGTCCGAAAGGGCCCCGGGTAGTGCGGGACAGGCTGTGCACGACGCGGTGTCGTCGGTGTTCATCGACGGGCTGGCCCAGGCCACCTGGGTTGCAGTGGGGGTTTCGGTTCTTTCCGCGGTGATCGGGGCGTGGGCTCTGCGCGCGCCCCGTGTGGAGGCGTCGGAGCCCGAACCTGCGCTCGTCGGCTGACGCACTCGTTGAGCGAACAGACCCACCTGCTCGTTGAGCGCGCGGAGTCCCACTGCTCGTTGAGCGAACGAAGTGAGTCGAAGCGCCTCGCCGAATACACGAAACCAGGATTCTCACGCCAGCCTTTATGACCCGTCAGGCGGTGGGCTCGTGGACGTAGTTCGGCGGTGGACGACGACCTTTCGACTCACTTCGTTCGCTCAAGGAGCAGGGGACTCCCTTCGCTTGAGGAGCGGTGGGGGCAGTCCTGTCGTCAGGCCTTCTTTTTGGTCCCCGGGAGCACGCCCGCGTCGATGACGGCTTTGACGTACGGCCGCATCCGAGCGACCAGATCGTCGGCGCCGGGGGCCGACCAGACGTTTTCGCCGAGAGCGTCGGTCGTGGCTTCGATGTCGTCGTAGAGTGCGGCCCCGTCGGCGGTGAGGCGATGCCCGTCGTCGGTCCGTTCGACGATGCCGCGTGCCACCAGCCGATCGACGGATGCCTCCCAGTCGGTGTCCGACCAGCCGCGGGTCAGCTGAGTCAACCGCCGACCCATTGCGCGGCGGCGGATGGTCGGGTCGAGCAGCGTCGACTCGTGGAAGGTGCAGGCGTCGATGCCGTCGAGCCCGTGGGCGACGAGCACTGCGATGTGGTTGTCGCCGCGCCATTCACGCAGGATCGCGATGTTGTTCCACAGTCGGAGCAGGTGATTGCCGTCCGGCGGCGTCGACGTCGACCATGCGGCGGCCAGTGCGCGTCCGCCGAGCGGGAGGTCGGATGCGAGACGGCCGAAGCCGTCGGCGAGTTCGGTGATCTCGGGATTGCCGGCGAGGTCGCCGAGGATGTCGCGGAGCGACGCGTCGAGCATCGCGAAGCGGCGATCGGCGATCTTCTGGAGGCCTGCTGCGCGCGCGGTCGCCCATCCGGCCGTCACCGTGGCCGGTGCGAAGTTGTAGAACGTCGAGATCACGACCTCGGGGGCGCAGTCGCCGAGGGGTGCTCCGCGAGCGCCGAGGTAGAACGACGACGGGTCGACGCCGGTGTCTTTGAGGGCGTCGCCCATTCCGGGGTTGAAGTAGGCGAGGACGTGGAATGGCTCGAGGGACTCGTACGCGGTCCGTGCAGCGGTCATGCCTCCACCATCTGTGTCTCGCAGAGTCGTGTCAACGGGCCGCCTTCTGGCGACGAAACAACTTCGGCACTCCGCGCCGCGCTATGCGCGGTGGGGAGTGCCGAAGTTCGTCGAACCGTCAGTAGCTTCGCGCGAAGCCGAGGACGTCGTTCACGTACTCCATCGAGTTGTTGTACCGCAGGATCGAGGTGACTCGGTCGCCTGCCTTACGCAGGTCGACGCGGTCCTCGCACAGGTAGCGTGCGGTGGTGAGCGCTGCGTCGAAGAGGTTCTGCGGATCCTTCTTCCCGTCGCCGTTCCCGTCGGCGGCGTAGTGCTCCCAGGTGGACGGGAGGAACTGCATGGGTCCGACTGCGCGGTCGTACGTCGAGTCGCCGTCGAGGCGTCCGCCGTCGGTGTCGGAGACGACTCGGTTGCCCGCGAGGGAGCCGTCGAGCGTCGGGCCGTAGATCGGGGTGCGCAGCTTGCCGTTGCGGAAGGTGTCGCCGAGGTTGGCGTGGTGCGACTCGACGCGTCCGATGCCCGCGATCAGTTTCCAGTTGATGTGGCAGCGGGGTGTCGACTTCGCCATCGACGCCTCCGCCGAACGGTAGGCGTCGAAGTTCACGCGCGGAACGAGTCCCTTGGACACAGACGCGGGAACTCGCGGCGGTGCGACCGGGCGGGTGAGGGCCGCTTTACGGACCTGAACTTGCGTGGTCGCGGGCGCAGACATCTGTGGGTGCTCTTGCTGCGGCTGGACCTGCGCTGCCTGTACGACGGCGGGAGCAGCCGCCTGCTCGGCGGTACTCGCCGCCGCACCCGTCAGAAGGGCGGCGACGGGAGCGACGCCGGCCATTGCGAGCACGATGGTCTTACGGAGGGGGCGGTGCGGATGCATGGTCTCCCAGGGGTCGGGGAAAGTTCTCCTCGTCGGCCGCCCGAGGTGGGGGAGGCGGTGCGACACATGCGTCGCGTCCGATCGAGGACTCCGACGAACGTACATGAATCCGCGGTCTTGTTGTTATCTAGTCGTTATAAAACAGGTTGATTGCCGGGAGGCTGGCAGCGCACCCGCAGGTCATCCGGTGGAGGGCCTCCCAGTGTGAGACGGCGCACGTCAGGAGGCCTAGTTTCCGGTATCGCGTTGATCGTCCGATTCGGCGAGCTGCTCGCGAGCGTCGAGCCGCTTGTGCAGTCGTTCGATCTCAATCCGTAGTTCGTTGACCAATGCTTGAGTGGTGGCTTCCTGTTTCTTGGCGTCGTCGATCCGTTCGATGAGCCAGGATGCGACGGTGGCGGTGACGACGCCCAGAAGTGCGATCCCGGCCAGCATCAACGCTGCGGCGATGAATCGGCCAGATGCCGTGACGGGATAACGATCGCCGTATCCGACAGTTGTCATCGTGGTGATCGACCACCAGAGTCCGTCGCCGATCCCGTTGATCGTGGCTCCAGGCTGTCCTCGTTCCGCGTCGGTGATCGCGAGTGACGAGAGTATGAGGAGGAGCGTTGTGCCGCCGGCCGCATAGGTGACGACTCGGCCGCGGAGAGTGTTCGTTCCGGCGCGGTGTGCGATCGATAGAAGCGCGACGAGTCGCAGCGCGCGAAGCGGTCGGAGCACCGGCATGGCCAGAATCAGCGCGTCGAACCAGTTGTGGCGAATGAAGTACCTCTTGTCGCCGGTCAGGATCAGGCGCGCCACGTAGTCGAGAGCGAAGATGATCCAGGCCACGATCGTCGCGGCGGTACACGCAGACTGCCAACCTGGGCTCAGGTCGGACTTCACAATCGGGGCATCATAGGCGATCAGAAATGCGACAGCCGCGGCAGCCAGAACCGGTTCGGAGTGACGCTCCCATGCGGCTCGGCGGGAAAGGCGAGACGGGCGTCGGGCCGCCTGCTCCGATGAAGATGTCATGGCGGAGATTCTTGCCGAAGGTGCCCACTCATCGAGAACAACTAGGATCAGTCGTTCGGATGAAGAGTCCGAGAGTCTCTGATCAGGGGATTTGGTGGAGCCGATGACGGGAATCGAACCCGCACTCTCAGCTTGGGAAGCTGATGTTCTACCACTAAACTACATCGGCGCTGCGCAGGGTGACCCGTGCGAGGACTACCGTAACAAACACGGTCCGTGGACGGTGCAGAGCATGTCGTGAACAGGCAGGAGTTGTCCTATCGAGTCTCAAGCGAACCCTTCGGTGGTCTGGTTTCGACGCGATCTGCGCGTGCACGATCTTCCGACGTTGACTGCGGCTGCCGCCGATGCAGACACGGCGGTCGGCGTGTTCGTCCTCGATGATCAGGTGGCTCGGCCGGGACCTCGCACGGACTTCTTCCTCGGCTGCTTGGCCGCGCTCAACGAGTCGTTGGACGGCAGGCTGCTCATCCTGCACGGTCAACCCGAAGTGGAGCTGCCGCGTCTGGTCGACGAGATCGGCGCAGAATCTGTCCACATCTCGGCCGACTTCTCGCCGTACGGACGTCGCCGCGACGAGGCGGTGGAAACGGCGCTTGGACAGACGCCGCTCGTGCCGACCGGGTCGCCGTACGCCGTCGCGCCGGGTCGCGTCGTGAAGGGCGACGGCACCCCGTATCGGGTGTTCGGCCCCTACCAGCGCGCGTGGCACGAGCACGGCTGGCGACCGCCCGCCTCGAGCGACGCCACGACTTTGACTTGGCTCGATCCGACGGGAGTGCGGGGTAGGCAGGACGTGCCGCAGCCGGCCGCGAAACCACTCGCGCCCGCGGGGGAAGCCGCAGCGCTGGAACGGTGGCACGACTTCCTCACCGACGACCTCGCCGACTACGGCACGAGTCGAGACCGCCCCGACCTCGACCGGACCAGCCGGCTGTCGGCTTATCTGAAAACTGGATGCCTGCACCCGCGGACACTCCTCCACGACATGAGGTCGCGCACCGACGACGGAGCGGCGAAGTTCCGCAGTGAACTGTGCTGGCGCGAGTTCTACGCCGACGTCCTGAATCACCGGCCCGACAGTGCGTACATCGAGTTCAACGAGAAGTTCCGTCGGATGCCCCACAACACCGGATCGGACGCACAGGAAGCCTTCCGCGCGTGGTGCGAGGGCCGAACGGGCTATCCGATCGTCGATGCGGGCATGCGCCAACTCGCAGCCGAAGGATGGATGCACAATCGTGTGCGGATGATCGTCGCGTCGTTCCTCACCAAAGACCTCCACCTGCCGTGGCAGTGGGGCGCCCGGCACTTCATGGACTTCCTCATCGACGGCGACCTCGCTTCCAACCAGCACGGATGGCAATGGGTCGCCGGTTGTGGAACCGACGCCTCGCCGTACTTCCGGGTGTTCAACCCGACCACGCAGGGAGAGAAGTTCGACCCGACCGGCGACTACGTCCGCCGCTGGGTGCCCGAACTCCGATCAGTTGCAGGCAAGAAGGTGCACAAGCCGACCGGCGATCGGCCCGGGAACTACCCCGAGCCGATCGTCGACCATTCCGCCGAGCGCCTCGACGCGCTCGACCGATACACGTCGATCAAAGACTGACCTCACTCCTGCCGTGGCTTCAGACAGTGCACAGGGGCCGGATGTCACGCATCCCTCCGGTGACCGGCGACGTCAGCATCAAGCACGCGTTGTAGCCCTTCCGCTCCACGACCGACCGGATGCTCCGCCACTTCGCGCGGTCGACAGAACCCGAACGTGAGAGCACAAACCCCGACAGCCGTGTCGGGTCGCCGACGAGGGCCCACGAGTAGTCGTCGGCGATGTAGGCCACCAGGTAATTACTCGGGCCATCCACGGCCGACTGCCCGGGAACGCCCGGGAACGAGACATGCAATGAGGCGGGACCGTTGACTCGCGCCCGGCCCACGATCGACCGTGTGGTGCCGGTGACAGTGGTGCACGAGTTCTTCACCCGGATCGTCCGGGAATCGATCAGCGAATACCGCGCAGTCGTGTCGCGGACGCAGTCGATGTTGAAGGGCGCCGGGTTCGCCGCGACCTGGTGCCACACGCCGAGATAGCGGGTGAGGTCCACACGAGGGACAGGTTGCAGAGGAGCGGCGTGAGCGGTCGCGCCGAGGGGTGCCACGGCTGCGGTGGTCAGTGCGACCAGCGCGGCGACGACAAGACGACGGATCATGGAGATTCTCCGATCTGGTGGAAATCTGCGAGCAGGAACACCAGGCGATTCGGAGCCGAAACAGTATCGGATGGGCCGCCGCGGACGTGAGATGTCAACAACTGTCACGACGGCGGATGTCAAGATCGGCCCGAAATTCCAGTACGCTCTTCGTGTGCTGTTATCTGATCGCGACATCCGTGCCGAGATCGGCGGGGGACGGCTGGGCGTCGAACCGTTCGACGAGGCCATGGTCCAACCGTCGAGCGTCGACGTGCGTCTGGACGGGCTGTTCCGCGTCTTCAACAACACCAAGTACACCCACATCGACCCGAAGCAGCAGCAGGACGAGCTGACCACGCTCGTTGAGCCGGTCGAGGGTGAACCGTTCGTTCTGCATCCCGGCGAGTTCGTTCTCGGGTCGACGCTCGAAGTCCTCTCGCTCCCCGACGACCTCGCGGGACGACTCGAAGGCAAGTCGTCGCTCGGCCGCCTCGGTCTCCTCACCCATTCGACGGCGGGCTTCATCGACCCCGGCTTCAGCGGGCACATCACGCTGGAACTGTCGAACGTCGCGAACCTTCCGATCACCCTGTGGCCGGGCATGAAGATCGGGCAGCTGTGCCTCATCCGCCTGTCCAGTCCGGCAGAGAATCCGTACGGCAGCGCCGCTGTCGGCTCCAAGTACCAGGGGCAGCGCGGTCCGACGCCGTCGAAGGCCTACCTGAACTTCCAGACCGATTGACATGACCGACGCACGCGGCGCCCTTGCATGGTTGGCGGGATTCACTGTCCCGCCCGTCCCCACGGGTGCCGTGCTCGCTGTCACGTTCGGCGACTCCGGCGTGTGGATGGGCCGTGTGACCGGCTCCCGCGATGTGCTCGCCGAACTTCGTGAGCCCCGGATCGTCCCGCCCGTGCTGGACATGAGGATCGCAGGTGAGCTGCTGGAGAACGGAAAGGTCCCCGAGGCGTCCGACGCCGATGTGTTCGACGAACTCGTGGACCTGGCGTCGCGGGCTCGAGAGTCCATCGGCGACCGCGACTCCGCACTCGCGATGGGCCGCGGCACCCTCAAGTTCGTGTCCGTCACGCGACTGGAGATGGTCGAGGCGACCGTCCCAGAAGTGAACCGACTTCACGGCATGCTGATCGAACTGGCAGGCCCGGCCCCCGTCGACGCCATCCTCCTCGGCCCCGGGACCGACCTCTGGCCCGGACTATGGGAGGCATTCACCGAACGCGGATTCAGCGCGCTCCTGCCTGGCGATCCGTTTCCGACCACGTTCGGCGGAGACGAGCGCCCGACAGGCCTGCTCGACCGCGTCGACGACGCACCCTCGAAACTCGCATGGACCGACACCACCGAGAGTGGTCCGCTGTCGTTCAGCGCGGCAGGCATCGACCCCGCCGACTACCAACTCGACGCCAACGGGGACGTCCAGTTCGACGCCCCGGTCGCCGAGGACGACTTCGAGGAGAGTGACGAGGAGCGAGCCGCTCGCGAGCACCAGGCCAAGCGCCGAATTCGCTGGACAGCAGCAGCGTCGATAGCGCTTCTGCTGGGACTCGGTGGCGCAGGCGCGGCCGTTGCGATGAACCTCCACGAACATGCCGGTCCGAACATGGCGTCGGTCAACGATTCCGGCAGTGCGGCAACGACCACGGGTTCGACGTCGACATCGGCACCTGAACACATCCCGAACTCGGCTGACCCGGCCGAACTCGCGGCGGCCCGCTCGACGATGCTCCGCTATACGACGCCTCCGCCACCGCCGCCGCCGAAGAAGACGACGAAGAAGCCGTCGACCGGCCGCAATCCTTCGCCCGGCCCGCACCGCCGGACCGTGCCGAACCCGATCCCCGGCCTCCCGCCGATCGTCGTCCGGTAGCGCGCCGGCGTCTCTCTGCCGGCGGGCGTTGATCAGGACTCGGCGGCGTGTTTGCGCTCCCGGGCGATGGACAGGTAGTCGTCCAGCTGGCGGGACAGTTCGCGGTCGAGTGCTCGGTACAGCGTGTTGTGCGCGGCGACACGGCCCGTGCGACGCAGTTCGCCGAGGAACAGCGACGCCCACCCCGACTCCTCGTCGCTCTCCGGGATCCAGCCGTCGAACCTGCCCTCGGTGATGGCGCTGCGACCCGCTGAGATCAGCGTGTGCGCGGCGCGGTCCATGTCGTCGTCGAGCTTGCTCTGCAGGCCGAGGATGTACTCCAACGGCACGCCGATCGCCATCAGACGCACGTAGCCGTCGATGCTCTCGGTGTCCGTGATCAAGTACTGAGCCGGCGGAGTCTCGTCGCCGACCGGTTCGATCAGACCCGACGCCTGCACCCGAGCGAGAAGCTCGGCGTCGTCGGTGCCCAGCAGTTCATGCAGTTCTGCGGCGGACACCGTCTCCGACGGAGTTCGCGACCACGGCTCCGACACCATCTCGCGCAGACCGAGCACCTCGGCGAGATCCTCGCCCTGACGCATCCGCTCGAAAAACTCGCCGATGTGCTGCATCGTGAACCCACGACCCAGCAGGTCGTTGATCACTCGCAGCTGAGCGAGGTGCTCATCGTTGTAGATCGCGATCCGACCCCGGCGGATGGGACGCGGAATCAGCCCGCGGTCCTGGTACCCGCGGACATTGCGTGTGGTGGTGCCCGCGGCGTGCGCCAGATCGTCGATTCGGTACTCGGTCACCCGTGCATTCTGTCAAAGTCCATCTCGACTGCGCTCGAAGACCAGGAAGGGCACGTTCGAAGAGCGGTCAGGCGTCGATAGTGAGAGAGTCCGAGTCGCAGCGCGAGACACACGGCAGGAAGTAGCCCGCCTCGCGCTCGGGTTCCATCAGGCTGCCGTCTCGGTGATCGACGACGCCGTCGGACACCCGCAGCTTGCACGTGCCGCAGAAGCCCTGCTGGCACGAGTACGGGGTGTTCGGGCGGAGTCGGCGCAGCGCCGTCAGCACAGACTCGTCGGCGGCGACGGTCTGCGTCTCGCCTGTCGAGGAGAGACGGATCTCGAACTCGGTGCCGTTCTCGATCGGCGGCGGTGAGAACCGCTCATAGTGCAGTTCCACGTCGGCGCGATCGACGAGGTGGACACGAAGCGCCTCGAGCATCGGCGTCGGACCGCAGCAGTAGACGGCGAGGCCGTCATCACCGATGTCGCCGACCAGTTCGGTCATCGTGGGCAGACCGTGGTCGTCGTCGGTGCGGATCTGAACACGGTCGCCGTAGCGTGCGAGCTCGTCGCGGAAAGGGATGGAGTCGAGTGTCCGGCCGGTGTAGATCATCGACCAGTCGAGCCCGAATCGGTCGGCGATCGCGACCATCGGCAGGATCGGTGTGATGCCGATGCCCGCGGCGACGAACCGCAGGCGTCCCACCGGGGAGCCGTAGCCGGGCATCGCCAACGGGAACGCGTTGCGCGGCCCCTTGATCGAGATGGTGTCGCCGACGGCGAGGTCGTCGTGGACCTCCACCGAACCGCCGCCGCCACCCGGAATGCGGCGGACTGCCACCCGGTACGTCGTCCGGTCGCCGGGATCGCCGCACAGCGAATACTCGCGCATGCGGCCCGACGGCAGCAACAGGTCGAGGTGAGCCCCGGCGTGCCATTCGGGGAGGACCGATCGATCCGGTGCCGCGAACGTCAACGCGATCACGTTGTCGTCGTTGGCCACTACCTCGCGGCCGACGATCTCGAGCACCTGAATGCCGTTGTTCTCGGCGGTCTCCCGCAATGGTTCGAGACTTCCCCAGAACGGGAACCAGGTCTTGCCGATGCCGGTGATCAGGCGCATCAGCGGGTCGCGTCGCCACCGCCCCTGGAGGTGCGGCGGCTCGGTGACCAGCGTCGTCTCATGCGGATGCATCAGATGATTCATCGGTTCACCCCGCGCGACGAGCGCCCGGCGACGACGCCAAGTAGGCGACAGCCTGCGCGGTGTCACCGATGTCGTTCGGATGGAAGCCCGGCTTGAAGTAGGTGGCCGTGGCCCACACGAGGCCGCCGATCTTCGGGAACAACCCACGTCGCGATTCGACGAAGTAGTCCTTGACGTACTTCCTGTACTTGGCGGGGACGCTCATGTCGTCGTACAGCGGGTCCTGGCTGTTGATGAAGCGGAAACCGCGGACCAGCAGAATCGCCAGGAACGGCATCGCGAGCGCCATCGCACGACCACGCCGGAGCGGGGTGTCGCCGAAGTAGGCCGCGGCATCGTGCGCGACGGCCCGGTGCTCTACTTCCTCCGCACCGTGCCAGACGAACATGTCGGCCATGTTCGGATCGGCGCCGTTCTCGACCCACGTGGAGTTCAAGGCGAAATCGCCGAGCAGCGCCGTGTAGTGCTCGATCGCCGCGATCAGCCAGAGACGCTCGATGAGGTGCTTGAGGTCCTGCTCCGGCGTCTGGCCCTGGCGCGGTCCGAGGACTTTGCGGAAGATCCATTCCATCTGCTCGATGTAGCCGGTCGCGTCCACCCCGTGGCGTGTCAGCCAGTTCTCGACGGCCTTGTCGTGAACCTCGGCGTGCATCGCCTCCTGGCCGACGAAGCCGCGCATCGCGGTCGCGAGCTTCTCGTCCTTGATCATCGGGAGTGCTTCGTTGAAGGTCTCCACGAACCAGCGCTCGCCCTCGGGCAGCAGCAGGTTGAGGACGGTGATCATGTTCGAGGAGACGGGAGCCCCGGGAATCCAGTGAAGAGGTGTCTTCGAGAGGTCGAACGCGACGTTGCGGGCGTGCAGCTCCACCTCGCCCGGATCGGTCTCGGGGGTGGAACGGTTAGCGTGCACTGCGGTCATGGTGTGGTCCTATCCGTTCAGCTTCTGACGTGCGGCGATGCGCGACGCCCAGGGGAAGAATCGGTAAACGCGGTAGCCGAACTCGGCCTCCGGTGTCACGGGCACGACGGCCTTGTTCGAGACGACGGCGTCGACGATCTGGCGTGCCACGCGGTCGGGGGTGTAATTGCGCTTCTCGTAGAACCCGTCGATCTTGGCGCGCGTGGCGTCTTCATCGGTGGCGCCCGCGAACTGCGTGTTGCTCGTGATGTTCGTGTGGACGATGCCGGGGCAGATCGCGCTCACACCGATGCGATGCTCGGCGAGCTCTGCGCGCAGGCTCTCGGAGAACATGAGGACCGCAGCCTTGCTCGCCGAGTACAGGCCGAGGTCGCGGGACGGGGTGAACGCCGCTGCCGACGACAGGTTGACGATGTGGCCGCCGGTTCCGCGGGCCACCATCTGACGGGCGAACGCGCGGCTGCCGGAGATGACGCCGCGAACGTTGATGTCGAAGAGGCGATCGAGTTGCTCGTCCGTCGCCGCGAGAGCGCTGCCTGCGAGCGCGATGCCCGCATTGTTGATCACGATGTCCGGAACGCCGTGGCGGGCGCGGACGGTTTCGGCGAACTCGTCCACCGCGGCGACCTTCGAGACGTCGAGCTCGTAGACGTTGGTGAGAACACCCTTCGCCTTGCACTCGGTGGCCGTCTCCTCGGCGCTGGCGACGTTGATGTCGGCGAGGACCACCTCGCAGCCGAGAGCGGCCAGCGCGTACGCCGTCTCGCGTCCGATGCCGCTGCCTGCGCCCGTGATGACGGCGAGTTTGCCCGTGAGTGCGAGCGGCTTGCCGAACTGACGGGCGCGGTCGATGGTGTTCGGGGCGCTCGATGTGCCGTTCTCGACGAAGTCGATGAACTCGCGAGCGGTGTCCGCCAGGTAGTCGGGATTCGTGTAGGGCAGCCAGTGGCCTGACGTGCCGCTCTTGCGCCATAGCTTCTCGGCGTGCGTGTGGGTCAGGTCGAAGATCGCCGGGCGCAGCGCGATGTCGCGGTCGTTGACCACCTCGAGAACGGGGACCTTCGTCGGACGCGGTTCGGGGCGGGCGAGCTTGCCGCGAATGTTCGCGCGGTACAGCTTGAGGCCGGAGATCATGTCCTCGCGCAGCGTCGGAGCGAACGACACGTTGTCACGCGGGGTGCCCTCGATCGTGTGCAGGAACTCGGTCCAGATCTTCTCGGAGCCGAACGCGCGGAAGAACGCGTCCGAGACGCCGGGGATCTGGAAGAAGCCGGTGTACGCGGACGACGCGACCTGCGACAGTGCACGCCCGACGTTCCCTGGTGTCGGCGACGCGAGCTGGGCGCGTGCCCATTCGCTGAGGAAGTCGAGGTTGGGGCCGGACACCGAGGTGAACGACTTGATGCGCTTCTCGGCGTCGGGCGTGGTCACGGCCTCCCACGTCTGGACCGAACCCCAGTCGTGGGCGACGACGTGTGCACTGCCACCGTCGGTGACTGCGTCGATCACGGCGAACAGATCCTCCGCAAGGCCGGGCAGCGCGTACGACGGCACGTCGGTGGGACGGTCGCTCTCACCGAAGCCGCGAGTGTCGTACGCGAAAACGCGGTAGTGCTTTGCGAGCTGCGGGGCGATGCGGTCCCACAGGTGATGCGTGTCGGGCCATCCGTGCACCAGGACCACCGCGGGGCGGTTGGTGTCGGTGGTGTCGCCGTACGCGAACGTCGCGATCCGCGCGGCGCCTGCCGTGATGTCGGTGCGCTGCCAGTCCGTCATGTGTCGTCTCCGATCGTGCCATTATTCGTTGACACGGTACCACCGGTGACACATAACACGCTAACAATTGTTAGCGCGAGTTTCGACTACTGGCGGTACGACGACAGGAAGTTGCCGATCCTCTCCACAGCGTCCGCCAGGTCGCGCGCCCACGGCAGGGTGACGATCCGGAAGTGTTCGTTGTCGGACATGTTGAATCCCGATCCTTGGACCACGAGGATCTTCTCCTGAAGCAGGAGATCTTGGACGAACTTCTCGTCGTTGTGGATCTCGTGGACCTCGGGATCGAGGCGCGGGAAGGCGTACAGCGCGCCCATCGGCTTCACGCAACTCACGCCGGGGATCTCGTTGAGCTTGTCCCACGTGATGTTGCGCTGCTCGAGCAGCCGGCCTCCGGGAAGGACAAGATCGTTGATCGACTGGTAGCCGCCGAGGGCCACCTGGATGGCGTGCTGGGCGGGCACATTCGCACACAGACGGGTCGACGCGAGGATGCCCATGCCCTCGATGAGGCCGCGCGCGTGGTCCTTCGGTCCGGTCATCACGACCCAGCCCGCGCGGTAGCCGCACACGCGGTACGCCTTCGACAATCCGTTGAAGGTGAACACCAGCAGGTCGGGTGCCAGCGACGCGACGTTGATGTGCTCGGCGTCGTCGTACAGGATCTTGTCGTAGATCTCGTCGGCGAGGATCAGCAGCGAGTGCTTCCGCGCGACGTCGACGAGCTTCTGCAGCACCTCTCGTGAGTAGACGGCACCCGTCGGGTTGTTCGGGTTGATGACGACGATCGCCTTGGTGTTGGGCGTGATCTTCGATTCGATGTCCTCGATCGACGGATTCCAGCCGTTGTCCTCGTCGCACTTGTAGTGCACCGGGGTGCCGCCGGAGAGAGCTGTCATCGCGGTCCACAGCGGGTAGTCGGGCGCCGGGATCAGGACTTCGTCCCCGTTGTTGAGGAGCGCCTGCATCGTCATCGTGATCAGCTCGGACACGCCGTTGCCGAGCAGGACGTCGTCGACGTCGAAGTACGGGAAGTCGGGGATCAGCTCGTAGCGGGTCACGACGGCACGGCGGGCAGACAGTACGCCCGCCGATTCCGAGTACCCCTGCGAGTAGGGGAGCGCGTGGATCATGTCGCGCAGGATCACATCGGGGGCCTCGAAGCCGAAGATGGCCGGATTGCCGATGTTCAGTTTGAGGATCCGGTGTCCCTCCGCCTCGAGTCGCGATGCGTGCGCGTGCACCGGTCCGCGGATCTCGTAGCAGACGTTCTGCAGCTTCTCGGACTGCTCGATCGTCCGCAGATTGAGGTTCTGGTGCGACACATGGGGGCGGCTCATGCGTACATTCTGTCAGCCGCAGGCAAGCGATTATGAGCCAGCGTGCATTGTTGTGGCGTGGGTTTCACTGTCACTTCGTTCAACGTCAACGGCATTAGGGCCGCGCGACGCCGCGGGTTCGACGACTGGCTGGCCGACCGCTCGCCCGACGTCGTCGGACTTCAGGAGTTGCGCTGCCCGGCATCGGAGGTCGGCGAGTTCCGCGGGTACTCGGCGGCGGTGGACGTCGGGTCGATCCCCGGCCGGAACGGCGTCGGCCTGCTCACTCGCCACGAACCGGTCGCCGTGCGGTCATGGGCGACCGGTCCGCCGAAGGCCCGTGGCCTCGGTGCATACGCCGGCCACGGGCGCTACATCGAGGTCGACCTCGCCGACCGCCCGCTGACCGTCGCCTGCCTCTACCTGCCGAAGGGCGGCCTCCCCGCGCACCTTCAGCGCCCCGGCGGGATGCGGGCGGAGATGGACGGCGGTGCGAAGTACGAGCGAAAGATGGCATTCCTCGCAGGCTTCGCGCGCGAACTCGATCGGAACAGGCTGGCCGCAGCGCGTGCCGGGCGCGATTTCACGCTGATCGGCGACTTCAATGTCGCTCACGTGGAGCACGACGTCACCAACTGGCGCGCGGCGCGGAAGATGGAGGGATTCCTGCCCGAGGAGCGCGAGTGGTTCTCATCGTTACTGTCGCCTCGGCGTCTGGTGGACGTGATCCGGCAGGTGCACGGTGACCGTCCCGGACCGCTGACCTGGTGGAGTTGGGCCGGGGAGTCGTTCAGCAAGGACGTCGGCTGGCGAGTGGATCATCAGCTGGCTTCGCCGACCCTCGCTCGACGCGCGGAAGCCGTCTGGGTCGACAAGGAGCACTCACCGGACTCGCGGTTGTCTGACCACGCTCCGCTGTCGGTCCGCTACCGCGACTGACTGCCAACGTTGGCAGCGATTCTTGGTGTGGGGCCGATGTCCTGAGACATAACACGGCTGTGGGACCGGAAAAGCCGCCAACGTTTGCGGTCCTGACACGACGACGGCCCCGACACCGTGACGACGGTGTCGGGGCCGAAGTGGTTCAGCAGAGGGGATCAGCTGCCGAAGATGCTGTCCAGCGAACCGTTTCCGCCGGGGTTGGTACCCGGATCGGTCGGATCCTGGCCGCCGGGAACGGTCAGGGTCTGGGGATCAGACGCCGAGTCGATGAACCCGTTGTCCGCCTTGAACTGAGCACTGATCGCGAACGTGCCGCCGGTGGCGAACGTCGTGGTCAGAGTCGCGACGCCGTTGACAACACGGACCGGGCGTCCGATCGGATCGTCACCGATCTTGAACTGAACGGTGCCGTTCGCGTTCGACGGATCGACGGTGGCCTTCAGGGTCACCGACTCGCCCTTGTTGACCGTGCCGACCGGAGCCAGTGTGGTCGTGGTCGAGACGGCGGCCGCGGGTGCAGTCGTCACGCTGACTGGGAACATCGGGGCGACCGAGCCGGCGACACCCGCACGGCCCGAGTAGCGGGCCAGCACTCGGTGTGTGCCCGGCGTCGTGAACTTGTACGGCGCGACGGCTGTTCCGTCGGACCCGACGTTCGCAGTCGGGCCGGGAGCGCCGTCCACGGTGAACGTGACTGTGCCGCCTTGGACAGCAGGGGTGACCTGGGCGGTCAGGTTGACGTCCTCGTCGACGTACGCGTCGTTGGGGCCGGTGGTGCGGACCGTGGTGGCGACGTCGTCGGTCGTGACCTTGATCGTCTTCGTGCCAGACGTGGAGCCCTCAAAACCGTTCGTCCCGGAGAAGACGGCCTTCACGTCGAAATCGCCGTCGGTCTCGAACTTGTGCTCGATCGAGGCCGTGCCGTTCTCGACGTCGACCGGCGCGCCGAGGTCGTCGCCGTTCAGCGAGAACTGCACGGTCCCGCCGTTCGCCGCGGGTGCGACGTTCGCGGTCAGTGTGGCGGTGTCGCCGTTCTTGACTGTTCCGGGCACGGCGAGAGTTGTCGTCGTGGCCTTGTCGGCTTGTTCGATGTTCACTGTCGCGAGCGGACCTGCACCGTTGTTCAGTGGGCCGTCTGCTGTGGTGCGCGGTGTGCACTGCGCCGGAGCCCAGATCGTCCCGACCAGTGGCGCGGTGGCCTGCGGGAGAAGGGTGATCGGGTTGGCGTCGTTGCCGAAGTCGCCCGCGCTACCCGCGGTGCGGAGCTTCAGACTGATCTGACCGGAGGGGCCGGCCTTCAGCCGCGCTTTGACCTGGGGGAGTTTGAAGGTCGTCGAGTCGCCGCTGCCGCCGACGTTCTTGGCGACGATGCCGCCCGACGAGCTCTTGTTGGAGCTGGGGCCGTTGCCGATCGTCTGGTTGTTGCCCGACAGTCGGATGATCGATCCGTTGGGATCGACATTCCCCGACTCGTTGACCCGCAGCATGTTCGGCGCGACACCGCTGAGGCCGATGCTGGTCCCCGGAATCACGTCGGCGCCGAGGAACTGAGCGTTGTCCGGCACCATCACGTCGATCTTGATGCGAGACGACTCTTTGACAGTCGCCGTGATCCCGGACGCGGTGATCCCGTTCGGAATCGTGATCGGCGGCGGCGCGATGATCACGTCGAACTCTTGGCCGGGTTCGACGGTTGCCGGTGCGGTCACCTCGATCGGTGCCCCGGGGTTGCCGATGTTCTGTGGTCCGCCTGCCAGGGACGACGACGGCGTCGCCTTGCACATGACGTCGAAGACGGTGGTGGTGGTTTCTGCGTTCGCGGGCACAGTCGGCACGACCGTGAGCCCGGCGAGGGTTACTGCGCCGATCGTGACGAGTCGGCGGGTTCTCTTCTGCACGAGAATCTCCTAGTGGAAGGTGTCGGCTAACTGCCGAAGATGTTGGAGAGCGAGCCGTTGCCGCCCGGATCGACCGGAGTGGACGCGGTGGTCACCTTGACGACGGTCGGGCCCGACTCGGAGCCGCGGTTGTTGTCGTCGCCCAGGTACTCCGCGGTGATCGCGAAAGTGCCTTCGGCATTGAACGTGTGGGTGAGGGTTGCGACGCCGTTGACGACGTCGACCGGTGCACCGACCTCGGTGGTTCCGACGCGGAACTGGACCTTTCCTCCTGCGGTGCCGGGCGTGACACGAGCGGTGAACGTCGCAGTCTTGCCGACATTGGGCGCGCCCGCGACGGTCAGCGAGGTGCTCGAGTCGGTGCGGGTGTCCGGGTTGCGGACGGTCACCGTGCGGGGCGCCGACTCTCCGGAGGCGGCGAAGCCGTCTGCTCCGAGATACTTCGCGGTCACAGATGCCGAGCCCGCGGTGGTGAATGTGTGGGCCAGGACGGCGACACCGTCGCCGGTGCCGACATCAGCCTTGCCGACCGACGTGCCATCGACGAAGAACTCGACCTCGCCGCCGTCGGGAATCGGGCGGACCGTGGCGCGCAGCGCGGTGGACTCGCCGGTCACGGCGTCCGTCGGATCGATGACGACTGCGGTGGTCGAGAAGTCGGCGTCCTTGACGGTGGTGGTCTTGGCGTCCGATTCGGAGTCGGCGAAGTGGCCCGAGGCGTTGAAGACTGCCTTGATCGTGTGACTGCCGGCCTCGTCGTACTTGCGGGTGATCGTCGCCTTGCCGTCGACGACGGGTACCGGCGCGCCAAGGTCGGTCGCGCCTTCCTTGAACTGAACGGTGCCGGTCGCTTCGTCGGGGGAGACGTTCGCTGTGAACTCGACGTCTTCCCCGACGCGAGCGGTTGCCGGTGCGGTGAGCGTTGTGGTGGTCGCAGTTTTCACGGTCACTGTCTTGACGGTGGACGAGGCGTCGCGGAAGCCCGCATCGGCGGTGAAGACGGCCTTGATGTCATGGTCGCCGCGTGTGGTGAAAGTGTGATCGAGAGTCGCGACACCGTTGTGGACGGTCACCGGCCCGCCGATGTCGTCAGCGCCGTCTTTGAACTGGACTTTGCCCTCGGCGCTGGCGGGGTCCAGAGTGGCCTTGAGGGCAACTTCCTGGCCGACGCCTGCGTTGTCCGGGACATCGAGCGAAACCGAGGTTCGGATGGCCGGGTCGATGACTTCGGTGTCCGACAGCGCTCCGCGTCCGTCGCCCGCTGCGACACAGTATGTCGCGGTCTTGTCGACGAGATTGCGGGTGTCGCCGAAGCTGATGCTCGTCTCGTTGGCCTTGATCGCTGCAGAGTCGTCACCGGTGCGGATGCCGGTCTTGATGTGGGTGCCCTCGGTCATCGAGGCCTTCACGACGATCGCGATCTGCGGTGTCTTCCACTGGACGTTCTTGTTTGCCTGGAGTCCCTTGCCGGGATCGTTGTCCTTGCCGTTGGGGCCGTTGTTGATAGTCAGGTGACCATCGCCGGTGATCCGAAGGTACTCGCCGGCTGGGTCGACCTGGCCGGCTGAGTTCACTCGGAACAGTGTCGGAGTCTGACCACTGAGGCCGACGGCTGTGCCGGGGACGATGGTGGCGGATTCCATGGTGACGCCGGTCGGGACCTTGAAGTCGTACTTCAGGCGGCCGATGTTGGCATCGGGCATCACCAGCGAGCCGGCCTGCATCTTGATGGTGAACTGTTCGCCCGGAGCGACGGTGGCAGGCGCACTCACGACCATGGTGTCGTTGTAGTTCGTTGTCCAGTCGGAGAACGACCCGTCGACGGCGCAGGCGTGTGAGAACGCGGTTGTGGTTATGACGTCCGCGGCGGACGCGGGTGATGCGGGTGCGAACGCGACCAGCGAACCGACCGCCGTGGCGATCGTCGCGACGGTCGCCGCACTCTTGCGGCTGAACATGAAGCTTCCCCTTCGTCGTGCGGTCGAATTCGACAGGAGGATGTCGATCCGGGCATTGCTGAGGCGAATCTAAGACACTCGGCGACCAGTGCTGGTGCGCATGTGACTGGAGTGATCATCTGACACAACCGTGTGCCAATTTGCTGAAAGTCGGCACACATTCAACTTCATGAGTGGCGCACGGCACATTTCCGCTTGGGAATGACTGTCGATCGATCGAACGAATTCATCCTGATAGACGCGCACGAAAAACGGCCCGGAAGCGAGTGCTTCCGGGCCGTTCTCCTAACGAATCACTTGCCGCCGGGACGCTTCTTTCCGGCTGCGATCCCGAACCCCTTCGCCTTCGACGCACCTGTCTCGGTGATCGTTCGCGAATCGGTTGCCGGGGTTGCCGCTGGGGTCTCGTCCGCTGCCGGGGACTCGTCCGCCGTCGGTGTCTTCTCAACGACTGCGTCGGGCTCGGCTGCCGATACCGCGACGGGTGCAGCAGCGCCGGGCTTCTTGGCGCCTGGCTTCTTGAGTCCGCCTGCCATGCCGAAGCCCTTGGCTTTGCCTTCGGTCCCTTCGGTCACTGCGGCGGCCGACGGTGCGACAGACGCTTCCGGCGTCGGAGCATCGGCGACCGGCTCGGATGCCGTGGGCTCGGCAACAGGTGCGGCCGGAGCCGGTGCGGCGGCAGGGGCCGCCGAACCGGGCTTCTTGGCGCCCGGCTTCTTCAATCCACCCGCCATGCCGAAGCCCTTGGCCTTGCCCTCGGTTCCTTCAGTCATCGCGGCGTCGGTGGCAGGCTCAGTTGCTGCGGGCTCGGCGGCGGGAGCTGTCGGGGCCGGTGCGGCGGCAGAGGCTGCTGAACCGGGCTTCTTGGCGCCCGGCTTCTTCAACCCTCCGGCCATGCCGAAGCCCTTTGCCTTGCCCTCGGTCGCTGCGGTGGCTGCGGGTGCAGACTCGGCAGCGGGGGCGACCGGGGCGGCCGCCGCTCCACCCGGCTTGGGTGCGCCGCCGGGCTTCTTGAGGCCGCCCGGCTTCTTGAGTCCGCCGCCCATGGTGAGTCCACCGGCCGCAGGTGCCGCAGGTGCAGCGGCCGTCGCTCCGCCCGGCTTGGGTGCGCCGCCGGGCTTCTTGAGGCCGCCCGGCTTCTTCAGGCCGCCCGCAGGAGCGAGGCCGCCGGCCGCCGGAGCTGCCGCGGGCTTGGCCGCTGCCGGAGCGGCGGCGGCCGGCTTGGCGGCGGGAGCGGATGCGGCCGGAGCCTCGGCGACAGGCGCGGCGACGGGGATCGGGCCGAGGAACTGACCTCCACGCTTGACCTGCTCGCGGCCGCGGTTGACGCCCTCGAGAATCATCTGCGCGACGTCGACGACCTCGACCTTGCCCTCGTCCTCGGTGCCACTGAGCTGGGCGGTCACGCCGTCGGTCAGCATCACGCGGCAGAACGGGCAGCCGGTCGCGATCTTCTTGGTCGTCTCACCCGCAGGTGCGGCGGTGAGCGTGTCGAGCGCTTCGTCGACGCGGTCGACGTTGATGCGCTTGCCGATCTGCTCTTCCATCCACATGCGAGCACCACCGGCGCCACAACACATGGAACGTTCACCGTGACGCGGCATCTCGGCGAGCTGGCCGCCGGCTGCGTCCATCAGCTCACGCGGAGCGTCGTAAACCTTGTTGTGACGGCCCAGGTAGCAGGGGTCGTGGTACGTGACGGCTTCGCCGCCGCCGATCGGGGCCACCGGGACGAGGCGCTTCTCGCGCACCAGGCGGTTCAGCAGTTGCGTGTGGTGAACCACCTCGTAGTCGCCGCCGACCTGCGGGTATTCGTTGCCGAGTGCGTTGAAGCAGTGTGCACAGGTGACGACGATCTTCTTGCGCTGAGTCGGGGCAGTCGCGAAGAGCTCGTTGAACGTTTCGATGTTCTGCTGCGCCAGCATCTGGAAAAGGAACTCGTTGCCCGCGCGGCGAGCGGAGTCGCCGGTACAGGTCTCGCCCTCGCCGAGGACCAGGAAGTCGACAGCGGCGATGTCGAGGAGTTCGGCCACCGCCTTGGTGGTCTTCTTCGCGCGGTCCTCGTATGCGCCGGCGCAACCGACCCAGAAGAGGTACTCGTAGCCCTCGAACGACTCGACGTCCTTGCCGTACACCGGGATGTTGATGTCCATCTCGTCGATCCACGCGGTGCGCGCCGACGAGTTCTGGCCCCAGGGATTGCCCTTGTTCTCGAGGTTCTTGAACATGCCCGCGAGCTCGGACGGGAAGTCCGACTCGATGAGCACCTGGTAGCGGCGCATGTCGATGAAGTGGTCGACGTGCTCGATGTCGACGGGGCACTGCTCGACGCAGGCGCCACACGTGGTGCAGCTCCACAGCGCTTCCGCGTCGATGACAGCGCCGGTCGGATCGTCGCCGAGCGACTCGCCGACGAGCTTGCGCTCGGCTTCGAGGCGGGCGGCTTCGGGGATCGCGTTCAGCTTCGCTTCGTCTACGTTGCCGTCGGCGTCCACGAGACCGACCTCATCGCCGCTCATGTCCTTGCTGCCGCCTGCGAGCAGGTACGGAGCCTTGGCGTACGCGTGGTCGCGCAGCGACATGATCATCAGCTTCGGCGACAGTGGCTTACCCGTGTTCCAGGCCGGGCACTGGCTCTGGCAGCGGCCACACTCCGTACAGGTCGTGAAGTCGAGCCAGCCCTTCCAGCTGAAGTCTTCGATCTTGCCCGCGCCGAACGCGTCGACGTCGGGGTCGGCGGTCTCCATGTCCAGAACCTGGCCCTGGCTCATCATCGGCTTGGCCGCACCGAGGGCGACGCCACCGTCGGCCTCGCGCTTGAAGAAGATGTTGGGGAACGCGGCGAAGCGGTGCCACGCGACACCCCAGTTGAGGTTCAGGCCCACCAGCAGCAGGAACAAGCTGCCCGACAGGAGCTTGACGACGGCGAAGAGCGCCACCATCAGCGCGCTCGACGGCAGGAGTTTGGCGACCTGCATGGTGAAGAAGTCCGACCCTGCGTTCGCGTGACCGTACGTGGCGATCTTGCCTGCCTTGACGAAGATCATGCCCAGGCCTTCGACGAGCACGATGCTCTCGATGATGTAGGCGGGGGCGAAGCGCGAGCCGCTGAAGCGCGAGAGACGACCCGGGATGCGCGGGTGATTGATCTGGCGGATGACGATCAGCGTCACGATGCCGACGACGGTGCCGATGCCGAGGATCTCGTCCCAGAGGTGCCAGCCGAAGGTGTTGCCGAAAATCGGCCAGTGGAACTCGGGGTTGATCGACTGCCCGTATGCCTCGAAGAAGAGCAGGAAGCCGCCGAGGAAGCCGATCATCACGAGCCAGTGCGCCACACCGACTGTCCGGAACTTCACCATGCGCGTGTGCGCGATGAACTCCTTGAGCATCGTGTACAGGCGCTTGCCCGGGTACGCGAAGCGTCCCGAGTCGACCTTCTGCCCTTGGAAGATCGTGCGTGCCATGTTGGTCACGCCGCGGAGGAATGATCCCCAGCAGGCGATGCTGATCAGAACCGCAATCGATCCGATCACAACCGTGGTCGTCGTCATGGAAGTACCGGCCTTTCTTCAGGTCGTACCAAGACTCGACGTGAGCGGCCGATGCCCGCGTCGAAGTCGACGTTTTTCTCCTGGTAACCGTAAGGCTTCGGCCCCGCCCTGCGCCGCCAAGGTTTACCTAACTTTGCAGGTTGCAACGGGTTCCAGGTGTCTGTGGAGAATGTTACTCGCGAGTAATGACGGGGCCAAGTCCGCGGCGATGGCCTGTGATCGTTGTCGATCAATCGATCCAATAGGGCCTTCTCGATGCCCCCGGGCACAAATCTGTCGCGCGAGCGGGTGATTCATGCCGTGTGACTCCGTGCATACCCACGCTGTGGAGTTAATCCACATCACAGAAGTTACTGTCGGGTCAGGTCGTGTCCCCTGTATGCACGACATCCGTGTTCCGGACAGGAACTGCACAGAAAGAGTTGACGTGAAGAAGTCGACAATTCGCAGGTCACTGGTGGCGGGCTTCGCCTCCTTGACCCTGGCCGCGGGTGGGCTCATGCCTGCTCCCGCGCACGCCGCCGAGGGAAATCCCGATCTTCCCTCCTACAGCTGCAACCCCGGCGACCCGATCAAGGGCGACATGACCGAGCACTGGTCCGCCGACTGCTCGACGGCCGCACCCTCGGTCATCGCCAAGGGCGTGGACGCGATTCTCGGCCTCATCGCGCCGAACCTCGGCATCCACCTCGGTGACATGAACAAAGCGATCACGATTCCGCTGGATCTCGGCTCCCAGTGGGATCCGCAGCTCCTCTACCCCGGCAACGCCACGATCTCCGGCAGCGGCTTCACATCCGCGATCGGCGCAGGCGGTACCGGAACGGCCATCGCCGACTACGTCCTGAGTGGCGCCATCGGCATCGGTGGCCTCGGCGGCACGGGTCTGGCGCACGCCAACCTGGGCGGCTTCGCCCTGGCTGCAGGTATCGGCGACGCGAAGGCCAACGCCAAGGCGCTGCCCGGCGGCATCGCACTGGCAGTGGGCCTCGGTCAGAACGCTTCGGCCACCGCTCTCGGCGGCATCGCCGCAGCGTCCGGTGAGCACGACGGCTTCACCGGCAAAGCGCAGACGATCTGCACCGCGATCTACGGCACCGCGCAGGTCACCGACCCGACCACGGGCAAGAATGTCTCGTCGTGCACCAGCGTTCTCTTCATCTTCCAGAAGTCGCAGGAGGGTGAAGGTCCGGTCGTCTACGCGATCAAGAACCCGCTGTCGCTCGCTCTGGGCAACCCGCTCAAGGTCCTCTCGGATTTCAGCGCGGTCCAGGAGGCCATGGGAATCAAGCTGCCGATCCCGAAGTCGGTCATGGACCTGCTCGGAGGCAACATCATCCCGAAGTTCTCGGACGACCTGTTCCGTGTCGTGATGACCCCGCAGGGGCCGAAGTTCGAGTCGGACCTGTTCAAGCCCAAGGCTGACACCCCGGCTGCGCCGACCGCAGCCGTCGTCGCCGACAAGAAGCCGGCACCGATCGTCGAGACGCCGGCCGTCGAAACACCCGCGGTCGAAACGCCCGACCTCGGGACACCTGCGGTCGAGGCTCCGGTCGTCGAGGCGCCCGTGGTTGAGGCTCCTGTCACTGAGGCTCCGGCGGAGGAAGCGCCTGCTGCCGAGGCTCCTGCGACTGAGGCTCCGACCGCAGAGGCCGCCGACGAGGCTCCGGCCGCTGACGAAGCGTCTGCCGCTGCCGAAGAAGCTCCGGCTGCTGCGTGATCGGTCCCCGATAAAGGCACCTCGGCCACCGCGATTGTTCGCGGTGGCCGAAGTGTTTCTGCCGTCTTTCGGCGCCGTGGTCAGGCGGGCGGAAGGGCCTCGAGCTCGGACAGCGTGGTTTCGAGGTGATCGAGGATGCGCTGAAGGCGTGGTAGTTCGGCACGGGCGCCGATGATGCCGAAGTTCGCCTTGCCGGAGACGGTGGTGACGGTGATGTTCATCGCCAGGCCCTCCATCGGGATGGACACGGGGTAGCAGCCGTCGAGGCGTGCGCCGTTCCAGTACAACTGCTCCTCGGGGCCGGGGACGTTCGAGATCATCAGGTTGAAGCCGGTCGGCGTGTACTCGACGAACCCGGGGACGGTGTTGAAGGCCAGGGGCCAGATGGTGGCTGCGCCGAGCGCGAGAGCCTGCAGGGGGCGGAGTCCGCGGACCGCCTTCTTTGCCGCGGCCGTCGACGCCTTGATCGCCGCGAGACGTTCACCCGCGTCGTCGAGGTCGGTCGCCATGCGCACCGAGATCGCGGTGACGGCGTTGCCGTCGTCGTCCCCTTCGGCGTGCAGCGACACCGGCATCACCGCGACGAGTGATTCGTCCGGGAGGGCGTCGTGGTCGGACAGGTAGGTGCGCATCGCGCCCGCGCACATCGCGACCACAACGTCGTTGAGCGTCATCTTCTGTGCCTTGCCGACTGCGCGGAGCCGTTCGACAGGCCAATCCTGCGCGGCGAAGCGTCGTGCGGATCCGATCGGGACATTCAGGATCGTCTGCGGCGCCTGCTGCATCGGCGCGAAGTAGTCCTTGTCGGTGACTCCCGCGATCGCGATCTTCGCCGCGGCTGGAGCAAGCCCGACCACCTGGTCGGCGATGTCGAGCACCTGGCCTGCAACTCCGGTTATCGAGGCGAGCAGTCCCTTGGACTCGCTCTCGACCGGGGGCCGGCGGCGCTTGAGTCGTGCGTCCCAGACGGCGGTACCCGAGCGGTCGGTCGGATCGGTCGACAGCGTCCTCTGCAACAGGCGGAGTGCGGTGACGCCGTCCACGACGGAGTGGTGGACCTTCGTGTACAGCGCCACCCGGCCGTCGGCGAGCCCTTCGATGATGTGCATCTCCCACATCGGCCTGCGTCGGTCGAGCAGCGCGCCGTGGTTGAGCGAGACGTAACGCAGCAGATCGCGGACGGCGCCCGGGCGGGGCAGGATGATGCGGCGCAGGTGGTAGTCGGGATCGATCTCGTCGTCGAACGACCACGCGGTGTACCCGGCGAACTGAGCGGGCGTCGCGGGTCGTTTGAGGAACATCGGTGCCACGTCAGTCGCCGCGGCGAAGCTGGCGGCCATCTCTTCGGCGAGTTCGTCGGAGGTCTGGCCCTCGCGCGGTACGAACAACTGCAGTCCGCCGACGTGCATCGGCTGGTCGCGGGTCTCCGCGACCAAGAACATCGATTCCGTGACCGGCATGTACTGCATCGGTGGTGCGCCTCCGGGTGAGTAGTGCGCTGCGCGTTCACGCAGGCGAACAATTGTGACATGCCGCACACTGGAAGTCCGCATTGAGGTGCCTCTCGCCCAGGTCTGAGTTCAACGATCACCGCTCAGCCGGAGCGCGGCGCACAGGAGGTCTGCTTCCCGTGAGCGGGACTGGTTGAACGGCGCGACTAACGTGAACGGGTGATCATTCGTCGTCGTTTCCGCCTGCTCGCACTGTTGTTGGTGATCGCAGTGGAGACTTTGATCGTGGTCACCTCGTCATGGGTGGCAGTGGCGTCTCGGGGCAGGGTCGTGGAACCGACTGAGCTGCCGGACGACGCGCCGCGAACCCTCATCGTCCTCGGCGCGAAGGTTGAGGACCGCGAGGCGGGCGACTACGTCCGAGCGCGGCTCGACGTCGCGGTAGATCTCTACCGGCAGGGTCGGATCGACCGAATTCTGAACTCCGGCAACAACTCCGACGATGCGGGCAACGAGGTCGCAGTGATGCGTTCATACCTCGTCGACCACGGTGTACCGCCCGAGGTGATCGTCGACGACCCGCTCGGACTCAACACGGCTGCGACATGCAGGCGTGCGGCCTCTGAGTTCGGGATCACCGAGGCGCTCATCGTCACGCAGGACTTCCACGCCGGACGGGCGGTGATGCTGTGCGACGCGTTCGGAGTCGCCGCCACCGGAGTGATCGCGCCTTGCGGGCACTGCTCGCTGTACAGCAAGGTGCGCAATCATCTCAGGGAGGCGCTGTTATCGCGTCCACGCGCGGTGTTCGACGCCGTGCGTCATTCGAACGAATAGGCACCGCCGGCAGCGGGCCTAGCGTGGTCGCATGACTACGCGGCGACCCGGCTTGCACGTGGCGGGAATAGCGGTGACCAGCGGCGATTGGTCCGGGACGCTGCTCCCGCTCCGCGCCGCCTACGCAGCGCTCGACGACGCCGGGCTCGGTCCGTCGGCTCTCACAGCGGTGATCCACGTCGGCGACCGCGCCGCGGCGGGTGTCGCGACGGCCGTCCGGGACGGCATCGGTGCGTCGTGGACGGTCCGGACATTCGACGTCGACGGCGGCTCTGCGGGCTTTGTGTCGGCGCTGGCAGTCGGGGCGTCGCTCCTGGCAGGCGGTTCGGCCGTCTTGATCACCGACGCCGAACAGGAGGGAGCTGCGTCGGTGGTCCTCACCGTGGGCGAGCACAGCACTCGGCCGCCGGGTGGTCACGATCCGCTCGTCATCCGTTCGGTGTCCCCGGTCCGGGCGTTGCTGGACAGCCGGACCGGTGGTCACGACGACGTCGTCCTCGTGGCGCCGGGCTTCGATGGCGCGTCAGTCCGCTGCCTGCTCGACTGACCGTCAGCGCGGAGCCTTCGTCGGTTTCCACCATCCGGTGGCGCGTCCGAAGTCGGAGTCGAGGTAGGGGATTGTGCTGCGGACGATGGCCGTGGTCAGGTGATGCGAGTCGTGCCAGACGAGGATGTTGCCGACCACCGCGGGGCAGTATCCGTCGCGGCAGAACCCGTCGCTGTAGTCGAGGAACGTGATGTTCGGGTAGTCGGCCCGGATGGCGTCGATGGGGCTCACTGGCGACAGGGCCCGGTCGCGACTTATGCCGCACACCTCTGGGCTTCGACCCGCGGCGATGCAGTCGCGGGGGAGCATCGGGCCGTTGGTCCACGGTGTGTCGCGGAGTGCGATCACCTTCTGTCCCGACTTCTTGAACTGATCGAAGATGTCGAGGTAGCCGCGTGGTGTCACGTCGCCCGGCCCGTCGTCGACCGGCCGGGTGGCCGTGGTGAAGACGACGTCCGGCTTGTCCTCGGCAAGCTTCGCCATGACGCGTTCGGACCAGTCGTTGCATTCAGTGAGAATGCGGCCGTTGAACTCGACCGCGGCTTCGGTGCTGAGCGCACAGCCGGCCTTCATATACGTCGTGACACGGAAGCCGCGTTGCTTGCCGATGACATCAATCGCGGTCATCCAGTGTTCGGAGTGCGATCCACCGACGACGGCGATGGTGCGCTTCGCGCGCGTGTTCCCGTACACGCCGATTCGGATGGACGGGTCGCCGAAGTTGGAGAAGTGGGGGCGGTGATTGAGCGGCCAGTCGCCTTCGGCGCCCTCGGGGGTCGGTACCGGGTCGACCGCCGGGACGGGCACGTCGTCGAAGAACGCGCGGACACCGGGGTAAAGCCTGGGATCGAGGTTGGTCGTGTCGATCTGTTGCTTGGACTCGCGGTACTGCCAGTAGCCTGCGCTCGCGAAGGCGAACAGCGACACGCAGACGAGGAAGATCGCCATCAGCTTGCGGTACCGGGCGGAGAAGCCTCCGCCGCGTCCGGCGCGCAGAGGGGTCTCCACGTACTTGGTGGTGAACCACGCGATGCCGACTGAGACGATCAGGATGCCGGTGCCCTCCACGAACGACACGTCGTCCTGGAAGCGCCACGTCATGTAGAAGATCAGCAGCGGCCAATGCCACAGGTAGAGGGCGTATGCGATCGAGCCGAGCCACACGATCCTCGGGTGCGCGAGCACCCGGCCCATCGGTGACAGGCCTGCGTCCGATGACGGAGCGGTGGCCGCGGAGCCCAGCCAGATCAGTAGCAGCGTCGAACCGGCGGGCACGAGCGCCATTGCCGCCGGATACTCTTCGACGCCGGCGATCCAGAACCCGGACGACGCGATGAGTGCGACGGCCACGAAACTGAGTGCCGATCGCAGCCAGTTCGGCATCGCGAGTCGTGGCATCCAGATGGCGAGCAGGCCGCCGGTGATCGGCTCCCACAGGCGCGCGATGGTGTCGTAGTAGTTGAACGTCTGATGGATGCCGTGGCGGTAGTTGGCCCACGCGAACGACACGAGTGCGACGAGCGCGAGCGATCCGCCGACGACGCCGGTGATGACCTTGGGCTTCCCGAGAGCCTCCCATCGTCGAGCGCCGAGCTTGAGCAGGCCGCCGAGCGCGAGAGCGCAGATGATGGTGAGGAAGAAGAACTGGCCCTGCATCGCCATCGACCACAGATGCTGCATCGGGCTGATCGCGGAGTCGGCCGCACCGTAGTCCTGCGACGCGAACGCCAGGTGATAGTTCTGGTAGTAGAACGCCGAGGCGAACAGTTCACGGCTGAGCGGGCCCCACCTTGTGCTGGGCATCAGCGACCAGATCAGGACGGCGATCGCCGCAAGCACGAGGAAGAGTGCGGGGACGAGACGCCGCAGCATCCGCGACAGCCTCGGCCACGGGTTGATCGCCACCGACCATCCGACGTCCGACGGGTTGGTGGTGATCACGTGCTTGAGCAGTGAGGCGACGAAGAAGTATCCGGACAGGGTGAGGAAGACGTCGACTCCGCCGGACACCCGCCCGAACCAGACGTGGAAGACGGCGACGAGGAAGATGGCGATTCCGCGGAGTCCGTCGAGGTCGAGCCGGTAGTCCGCCGACTTTCCGGTCGCGGCGGGCTTCGACGAGTCCTGCGGCGACGGTGGTCGGGTATTGCTTCCGGCGTTCGTCACAGCCCGGATGCTACGTGCATCGACACGCCGATTTCCATTCCGGTCCGGCGTGTCGATCCGTGCGCTGCCGTGGATCGGGCGTCGGCGTAATTCGACATATGCTCACGCGGAACGCGCCTCGGAGGGCAGGATGAGACCGTGGTCACACGCTCGGCGCGTGACCCGAACGACCTACTCCACGAAGAGAGTGATGTGCGCATGAAGACGAAAGCCGCAGTCCTGCACGGCGTCAACGAGGAATGGAAGATCGAGGAGATCGAGCTCGGCGACCCGGTCGCCGGGGAAGTCCAGGTGCGGTTGGTCGCATCCGGACTCTGCCACTCGGACCACCATCTGCGGACCGGGCAGTCGCCCGCGCCGTTCCCCGTTGTCGGCGGCCACGAAGGCGCAGGTGTTGTCGTCAAGGTCGGCGAGGGCGTCACTCGGTTCGCGGAGGGCGACCATGTCGTCACTGCGTTCATCCCGGCATGCGGCGTCTGTGAGCCGTGCTCGCGTGGCGCGCAGAACATCTGTGACGAGGGTGCGGGTCTGCTGACCGGACTCTCGATCTCTGACAAGACTCACCGCGTGACGCAGAACGGTGAGGGTCTCACCCAGATGTGTCTGCTGGGCACGTTCTCGCCTTACATCACGGTGAACGAGGCGTCGCTGGTCAAGGTAGAGAACGACATTCCGCTTCAGCAAGCCGCTCTGCTCGGCTGCGGTGTTGCAACCGGCTGGGGTTCGGCGTCGGAGATCGGCGGGACTCGTGTCGGCGACACCGTGGTGGTCGTCGGTATCGGTGGTGTCGGCATCAACTCGGTCCAGGGGGCGAAGGCGTCCGGCGCGCGGCACGTTGTCGCCGTCGACCCGGTGAAGTTCAAGCGCGACATGGCAGAGAAGCTCGGCGCGACGCACACTTTCGAGTCGATGGAGGAGGCGATCCCCGCTGTCAACGAGCTGACGTGGGGAAAGATGGCGAACACCGTCGTCCTCACCATCGGTGAGATGAAGGGCGAGTACATCGCGCCTGCTGCGGCACTGACCGCGAAGGGCGGCCAGGTGGTTGTTGTCGGCATGGGCGACTACGCCGCGATGGACGTGAAGCTCAACCTGTTCGAGCTGACTCTGCTGCAGAAGCGGATTCAGGGCGCCATCTTCGGCGGCGCCGGACCGCGCACGCAGATCCCGAAGCTGCTCAACGAGTACCGGGCGGGCCAGCTCAATCTCGCCGACCTCGTCACTCAGACCTACCGGCTCGAAGACATCAACCGCGCCTACGACGACATGCTTGAAGGCAACAACATCCGCGGCATGGTCGTCTACGACGAGGCCGACTGGTAGGTCGCTCGTCCATTCACCCGATCGACGCACCCGCACGCAGTTGCGTGCGGGTGCGTTACGTTTCCGGCATGACGCAGCAGAATCCCGCAAACCTCCCGCCGCAGCAGGACATCCCGAACTACGCGCAGCAGCCGGTCGGCCAGGCCGACTACACGCTGCCGGCGCAGGCGAACGAGTACACGGGTTTCTCCGTTGGCGCCGTCGTATCGATCGTCGGTGCTGTTCTGGTACTGATCAGTTACCCGATGGTCTGGATGGTCGCCAAGGCCGACTCCGGGGCGACGGTCACCGGCCTGGGCGCCAAGACGAGCGGCGAGGTCTACGAGATCACCTCCGCGTCGATGGGACGTCTGCACTGGGTCGCCGGCATCGCGATGGTCGTGCTGATCGTTGTGGCCGTCGCGCGTCTGCTTGGCAAGTTCACCGACAACATGAAGCGCGCTCCGATCATCGCCGGCGTCTTCGCACTGCTCAGCGCGGGCTTCGCTCTTCTGACGATCGGCAACGAATTCAAGGCCGGTTCGGGTCTGTACCTCGCTCTGGTCGGTGCCATCGTCGCTCTTGCGGGCGGCGTCGTCATGGGAGTTCTCAAGAAGTAGTCCTTGCTCGTCGCAACGGAACACAAAACGGGCCGGACCCCAATGGGATCCGGCCCGTTTTGTGTGTTTGCGTCAGGCGTGAGCAGGCTCTTCGTCAGAGGAGACCAGAGTCTGGGCGTATGAGACGCCGAGGCCGAGGAGCATGAGGCCGACGACGATGAAAGCGATGACGCGGTACACACCGTCGAGGGCGGCGAGGTCGAACAGGAACAGCTTGCCGATCGCTGCGGCCATGACCGCCAGACCTGCGGTGAGGACCACTGCGCGGTCTGACCCGGCGAGACGGCGAGCCTTCAGCAGGGCGACCACAGCGACCGAACCCCAGATGATCGTGGTGGCCGCATGGCCGGCACGGAAGGCGGCGTCGACGTCGTCGGTGATCAGGTGCGCGACGCTGAGGCTGCCGCTGGTGATGAGCCACAGTGCGGTGACGCCGCCGGCCAGGCTGATGCGGAGTGCGTGCGCCTTGAAAGAGGTGGCCCATGCCCAGGTGAGCAGCGCGGTGGTGATCAGGCCGACGATGGTGCCGACGAGGAGTGATGCATACGTGGAGCGTTCGTCGAGGGTCGGGACGAACACCTGCGCCGCGGCGCCGTACGCGTTGAGCATCAGAATGCCGATTGCGCCGAACACGGTGGCGATGACGCGGATCGGGAGTGCGAGGTCACGTGCGTAGAACGACGCTCCGGCGAGGACGACGGCTGCGGCGAGGATGGTCGAGGGGCGGTAGGCCGTGTCGACGGCGTAACCGGCTGCCAGCAGCAGGAGCAGGCCTGCCGGGATGAGCCACATGATCCGGACGTCGCGGCCCAGTGTGCGTGCGGTGCCGAAGGCGGCCGTGGCGAAGGTTGCGGCGCCACCGGTGAGAAGTGCTGCGGCGGGTGCGCCGAGGTCGGTGACCGAGGTGATCAGGGGGAGCGCGCCGATCGCGGCGGCGAGGGCGATGAGTTCGGGGTTGCTGCTGGTGCGAGCGATCAGGACCGATGAGCCGGTGAGCACTGCGACTCCGGCGAGAGCGAGCGACGCCGCGACCCACGGGTTGTCGGCGAACTGGGGATGGAGCCCGGCGGGGATGATGACGGCGGCGGCGTTGACCAGGAACATGGCGGTCCAGTCTCGGCCGACCTGAATCCAAGTGGTGGCTGCGACGTACACGATCATGAATGCGACGAGTGTCTCGTCGCTGCCCTGCGTGACGATGGGCGCCAGGATCAGGACCGGGATCGACACCATCAATCCAAGAGTCTGGGACTCCCAACGGTGGGCGAGGTACAGTCCACCGCCTGCGATGGCGCCTGCGACTCCGAGTGCCGCTGCGGCGGGCACCCAGTTGTAAATGGCGCTGGTCGCGAGGACGTCGAACAGCAGGCCCGCGATGCCGGTCGCGACGATGGCGATGGCGCCTGGGCGCTTGGCGGGTGTGCGGCCGATCCAGATTCCGAGAGCTGTGAGTGCGGCGGCGAGGACACCGCCGCCTGCAACACGGACTTCGGGACGAAGGAGTCCGGCCTGTGCGGCGAGGACGAGGAGCATCACGATTCCGGAAAGTGTGATCGCGACGCCGACACCGGCGAGGACTCGGCCGATGAGGCCGCTTTCAGCGGCGGCGGATAGTCGTTGGCCGATGGTCGGAGTCGGCGGCAACGGTGCCATGGCGGGGTACGGCGTGTAGCCGGAGGTCTGGTATTGGATGTGCGGTTGGTAGGGCTGCGGACCGGTCGGCGGCAGCTGGTTGGACAGACGATTGACGGGCGTTGGCTGCGGGGTCTCGTTCATGCCTTCAACCCTCGCCCGGATCGGGCCCGAGGACATGAGTAGGACTACGCACTTCCCCTGGTCACTTGCGCGTGCGCATCCCGTAGGAGATCGCGCCGTAGAGATGGCTCGCCGCGCAGTTCAGTCGGCGTCGAGCCCGTGTTCGATGGCGTACCGGGCGAGTTCGACTCGGTTGCCGAGTTGCAGTTTCCGAAGTGCCGAACCGACGTGGTTCTCGACGGTGCGCGGACTGATCTCCAGTCGGGTCGCGATCTGCCGCGACGACAGGCCCTTCGCCACATGCCGGAGTACTTCGGTCTCACGGCCGGTCAGAACCGGCGCGTCCGACTGCGGCGACTGCGACATGCGGCGGTATTCGCCGAGAACAAGTCCTGCGAGGCCGGGAGTGAAGACCGGTTGGCCCTCGCCGGTCGAGGTGACCGCGGCGATCAGCTCCGACTGCTGGGCACTCTTCACGAGGTACCCGGTGGCCCCGGCCTTGATGGCCTCGAGGACGTCGTCGCGCTCGTCGGACGCCGACAGGATCAGAACGCGTGCCGCGGGGTGCACGTCGAGAACGGCGGCGGTGGCTTGTGCGCCGGTTCCGTCGGGGAGATTCATGTCCATGAGGACCACGTCGGGCAGGGTGGCGGCCGCGCGGACTGCGGCCGCGGCGACACTGTCTGCGGTCGCGACGACGTCGAACCCGTTGTCGGTGAGGTCGCGGGCCACGCCGTCGCGCCACATCGGATGGTCGTCGACCACCATCACTCGAAGGTCGCTCACGGTGTGGCCTTCCCGTCGTGTTTCGGTGCGGACAGCTCCCATTCTGTCCCGGCGTCGGGCGCGGACTCCAGGCGTGCCGTTCCACCGAGTGCCTCGACCCTGCCGATCACCGACTGTGAGATGCCCAGACGACCTTCGGCTTCGGCGGCGGCGAGGCGCCCGTCGGGGATGCCGACGCCGTCGTCGCGGACGCTGACGATCACTTCGTCGCCGAGGTCTTCGAGGAGGATGAAGGCTTCTGCTCCGGGGCCCGCGTGGTGCGCGACATTGTCGAGGATGTTGTCGACGGCGGCGAGGAGTTCGTCGGCGATGTGGGCGTCGACGGTCACCGGGTCGGCGGGGGCGCTCACCTGGGCGCGGTGCGCGACCGACGATCGCAGGGCAGCCGCGAGATCACGGCTCGATGGTGCAAGCGCGGTGGGGGTCTCGGGTTCGTCGGCGATGAGCGCCCGGAGTCGGCGTTCCTGCTCGGCGGCGAGTTCGGCGAGTTCGGCTGCGTCGCCGCCGATCTCGCGCCCACGCTTGGCCATCAACGCGAGAACTTGGAGGACGCCGTCGTGCACTTCGCGGGACAGTCGGTCGCGTTCGGCCGAGCGAGCCGCGAGAGCGATGGCCGAGACGAGCTCGCCGTGCACCGTTCGGGCCCGCGAGGCGGCCATACCGACGGCGGCTGCTGCCGACACGAGCAGGATCGTCGTGGCGTTGCGGCCGAAGTTCAGGGAGATCTCGCCCTTGACGTAATAGTTGGCCCCAGCGATGGCGAGCGCTGCGGCGGCGCCCCACAGCGTTCCGCCGATGACGGCCGCCGAGAGCGCGGCGTTGGTCATCCACAGGGTTGTCGGCCAGGTCTGGTTGTGGCTGATCCAGTCGTTGTCGGTGACGAACGACGTCGACAGCATCATGCTCGCCGACACGACGACTTCGACGGCCACGAACCAGGGGCGTCGTCCGAATCCTACGAGGTAGCCCGCCGCCCACCAGATGTTGGCGGCGGTCAGGAACCCGAACAGTGTCCAGGTGAGGCCCGGCCGGGTGAGGTCACCGTTGATCGCGATCTGGAAGCCGAGCGCGTACACGAACGACAGGAGTCGGAAGATCTGCGCGGCTCGCCACAGCGGGCCCACCGGGTCGCGGTCCTCGATCTCTCGCCAACTCTGAACCAACTGCGGTCGGCTGCGACTGTCTGCCTGCATCCTTCGACCTTCCCATGTCCGACCAGTCGGCGGCCCCTGCCCGTCGAGCGGAGTTCACCCTGCTGGTTGAGCGCAGGCGAGGCGCACCTAGATCTGACGATCCCCGAACACGGGCTTCTCCTTCTTCAGGCCGGCGTTGCGGGCGATCGTGTGGTTGCGGCCGCGAAGCAGACGGACCTGCAGAGTTTGTTCCACGGGAAACGACAGGCGCGAACCGTTGTACCAGGTGTTCTCGAACAGGGCCTTCGACGCTGCGACAGCATCGGGCGACCGCTGTTTGATCTGCTCGATGAGAGCGTCGGCATCGGCGAACGGGTCGTCGGACACTCCGGACACCAGACCCCAGTCGAGGGCCTGCTCGGCGTCGAACATCTCGCCTGTCATGGTCAGGCGCTTCGCGATGTCGATGGTGGTGAGCTGCGCGATGCTCGCCGACAGTGACATGTCGGGGATGAGGCCCCACTTCGCCTCGAGGATCGAGAGGTCGGCGTCGGAGGCGGCGAACCTGAAGTCGGCGGCGAGCGCGATCTGCAGACCGCCGCCGTAACAGTGGCCCGTGATGACGGCGATCACCGGGACCGGCACGTTGCGCCACGCCCATCCCGCGTTCTGGAAGTTGTTGGCGGCGGATGCCTTCTTGGGGACCAGCATCCGCATGATCCGGCCCTGTTCTCTGCCTGCGGAGGCGAAGTCGAGTCCGGAGCAGAACGAGTCGCCTTCGCCGGAGAGGATCACGGCGCGCAGGCTGCGGTCCTTGGCTGCGCGGTCGGCCGCGGCGGCGAGGTCGTCGAGCATGTCGAGGGTGAGCCCGTTGTGCTTCTCCGGGCGGTTGAGGCGCACATGCGCCACCTGTTCGCGGACCTCGTAGCTGATGTTGCTCATGGTGTGAGGGTAGTGAAGTCATTCGGATGATCGTTCATCCACTTCTGACCTACAGCGCCTCGTACTTCGACAGGCGGTCGCGGAGAATCCGCACGGTCGCTTCGACCTCGTCGAGGAACTGGTCGACCTCGTCCTCGTTGTAGCCGCGCAGACCGATCGGAGGTTTGGAAAAGGCCACGTCGCGAATCTCTTCGGGGAGAAGCGTGCGCTCTGGCCGAGGAGTCGCAGCAGATTGGCTCGGCGACTTGACCACTTCGGTTCCGCCATCGACGCGGCGTTGCAGCTCGCGGAAGTCGTCTTCCACGACCCGCAGGAACTGGTCGACGTCCTCTTCGCGGTAGCCCTTCTCAAACCGGCGGGTCGGCTGGAATCGGACTAGCCGGATGTTCTCTGGGGTCAGCATGTGCGGATCGTACCGTTGAGATCGGACATCTCCCCACCGCACGTCGGAGGCGTCTTGCTCGAGAACACAGAGACGCGTCCGGGCAGGGCCCGGACGCGTCGGCAGCACTAGCGCATCAGATCACGATGTCCTGCATGTGTACGGGTCGATCTTCTTGACTGCGCCATCGCTCGTGGTGAGAGCAACTTCGTTGCCGCGAACGCTCACGACGTCGGTCGCATCTTTGTCTCCGCGGCACTTCTCCACACCGTCGTGACTGACCACGAACTTCGACGTCGAGCCGGCGATCACTCCTGCAGTGATGATCGGCTCCGCGGCAGACTTCGATGCGGACGGGCGTGAAGGGACAGCGGAGGTGCTGGTTGGCTCCTCCGAGTCATCCCCGGGCTTCTCCGACGTCGGCTTTTCTGATGTCGTCGGAGAGGCCGACGTCTCCGAGGGCTCGGGAGCGGAAGTCGTCGTTGTTTCTTCTGTCTCCGCATCCGGTGTCTTGCTCACCGACGACGGTGTCTGCCGCTGGAGTTCCCTCTCCGGACCGACACTCGAGCGGCCGAAGACCTGCGGTTCAGCTGGAGCCCACGATGCGCCGTCTTCCCAGGTCGCGTTCGCCTTCACGCCGGCACCTCCCTGGCAGCTGGCATTGCGCTGGGCGTTGGAGCCGACCGTAATCCTGCGGTGCCCCGACGACACGAGGCGATTGGCGTCCGCGGTGTTGCTGGCGACGTTCACCGTTTCGACAGTGACGACGTAGTTGTTCCAAGCGAGGTTGTAGTTCACGCTCAGCGTCCACCCGGTGCCGTCCTGGAAGGATGGTCCGCGTTCAACGGACGTCATCGCCTCGTTCCACAGGGTGACGCGGTACTTCATGCCGGCTCCTGCGCTCGGCCACGACACGTTCGCGTTGTGGAAGCCCAAGGTTCCACTCTCTGAACACGAAATGGACGTGGGAAGCGGCGTCGGAAAGAAGTTCTGACTCGCGATCTGCGAGGTCGTGGCCTCTACGTCGTCTTGCTCGGCCGCCATCGTGCCGGTGGTCTGGGCGATGCCGAACACGACTGCGGCAGCGCCGATGGCAGCGACGACTGCGCGCTTGTGTGCGCTTGCTGTGCGCAGGATTTGCAGAAGCTCAGCCACGGTTGGTCTCCTCGACTTCGGGGCGTGGTTAGTGTGGATTCGATCCGCAGTGGAGCGGACCGCGGGTATACCGGAACTGCGGAATTGCGACGAGGCGCGTCCGACGGAGGAATGTCGGACGCGCCTATCGTCAACGACTGGTCGTGCTCACGAGACTTCGCAGGTGTTCACGTCGACGTTCTTCACAGCGCCGTCGGCCGTCGTCAGCGTGACATGGTTGTTGCCGAAGTTCACGATGTCTGTCTCGGCTTTCGGCCCGCTGCATTTCTCGACACCGTCGTGGTAGATGATGAACCCGGACGCCGCGCCGGCCGCCGCCGACGCAGCGGTGATCTTCACGGGGGCCTTCGGAGCAGAGGACTCGGTCGGAGACGGTTCCGACGGCGCCGACGGTTCCACTGACGCCGACTCCGACGACGGTGCGGTCGACTTCGGTGTCTGGGTGTCGGTCGGCGCGTTGAACTTGCTGCGGTTCAGACTCGGGGGATTGATCACTTCTTCGGCGTCGAACGGCGTGTGGCTCGTCGTCTCCTGCCAGGTGGTGACGGCGGTCCGGCCCTCCGTGGCTGTGCCTTCAGGCCGACCGCAGCTTCCGTTGTTCCTCCACACGTAGATCGAGACGTAGCCGGTGGAGCGCTCCTTGGTCGTGTTGTTCAGGCCATAGATTCGATACACGTGCGTCCCGCCGCCTCCGCTTTCCATCCCAGTCTGGCGCGACGTGCTGGTCAATTCAGCGCTGGTCCACATTAGTGAGCCGCCGTTCTCGCTCCACTCCTCCATGATCCAGCGCTGGTCTGCGGGAGTGTTGGGAGACGCGGCCCACTTCAGCGTGGGGTTGCCACCACACCAGCCCGTGTTGCTGTAGCTCGGATTCGTCGGAGCAAGCACCGGAAAGAAGTTCTGGCTGGCGATCTGTGAGGTGTTGGCGTTGACGGTGTCGTTCTCAGCGGCGAGTGTGTCTGTTGTCGAGAACGCGCCGACGGCAACGGCGGCTGCTCCGCCGATGGCGAGGAGTACCCGCGTGGAGGGGGTCTTGCCTCGAATGGTCTGGAGTGTGTCAGGCATGGTCTGCCTCCTGGAGTTTCGGCTCGCTGACGGCGGGCTCGTCGGTCGTGAGAGTGCTGTCGCGCGGACGTCGGATCGGTCCGAACGCGAGCATCAAGAGAACGCCGGCGACGACGCCGCCGATGAAGATCGCTGTTTTGCTCGAGAGCCAGGCTGCGGCGTAGCCGAGAACCGGGACGCTGCCGATCACACGGTCTGCCTCGGTCACCTGGTACGGCGACGGATCCGGAACGCGGTTGGCATCACCCTTCAGAGTCAAGGAGACAGAACCGCCTCCCGCATTCTCGATGTCGACCACCCGGTGGGTGATGCGGGTCCCGACCTCGTTGTCGACACTCACCACATCACCGACACGCAGGTCGGTGGCGTCGACGGTACGAGCGAGTGCGAGTGAACCGGTCGGGATGTCCGGGGACATCGACCCGGAGCGGAACACGAGCGGTGTGATTCCGAACAGCATCGAGGCGATGGCCACGACGATGCAGACCAGCCCGAGTACGGCACCGACATTGAGCGCGAGCTCACGACTGGAACGGGGCTTCGGATTGTCGTCCGTGTGCTGACTCATCCGAACGTCAGACCTTGGTCGCAGTGAGCTTGAACTTCGCCGAGATCGCTGCCATCCGAGCTTCCTTCGGCGCGTTCGAGTTCACCGTCACCTGGACGCACAGATTGTCGGACGCATTGACGGCGAGCGGACCGGTAGTAGGGACCAGTGCGGTGGACCCGAGGACAAGCGGCTTGTCCGCCGTGCCGAGAGTGGTGCCGCCGGTGCAGGTGTCGCCGCTCTTGGTTCCACCCTTTGACACGGTGACAAGAAGGTTCTGAGCGAAGACGGCGGCGCTTGCGCTGCCGTACGTCGCGGTCCCGTTGTTGGCGGTGTCGACACTCATGACGTAGGTGAACGGGTGGGACCCGGTGTTCTTCACTTCAAGCACGCCGGCGGTGGTCGCCCCGCGAGCCATGTTGATCTTCTTCAGACTCGTGAAGTTGTAGACAGGGCGGTTATCGTTCACCTTCATCTGAATGTTGATGGAGTTCGTGGTGAACATGCCGGTGGTAGCGGTCGCGGTGTCGGACCACGCGGCCATCGTGCCGACGGCTCCGAGGCCGAAGACCATGCCGAGCGACGCGATGGCGCGGGCGCGCGTCCAGCCGGTCTCGCCGAGGCGGCCGCGCAAGCGGGATTGTGTGGGAGAAGACATCGTTTGCCTCAAGTCACTTGATGATGGGGATCGGTCGGGTAGTCGCGGTCGACGGCACGTCCGCGAGAGGTTCAGCCGGGGGAGGGGCCGGCGCGCCACACGCGTGGCATGTCGATGACTGCGGTGACTCGGCCACCGTGGTCGATTGGGCGGGGAACAGAGTTGCGAGGGACGAGTACGCGACGGTGGCCTGGCTTGTCGCGGACAACTCCTCGCCTGCGCTCGGAGAACTGGAAACGACGATCGGGTAGTCGGAACTGATGCTCGGGGAGCCGTCACTGACGATCAGATAGTCGGAACCGGAATCGCTCGGAGCGCGATGGCGGGCTGCGGTCGGAGGACAGCTGATGACCGTTTCAGCACTCGAGTCTGCTGCCGGGGAGCTGGAGAGATCGGCTACGGGCCACTCGTTGGAACTCGGGGAGTCGAGTGGCGGAGACGGCGCTGGAGCTGCCTCGTCGGCAGAATCCTCGTCCTTCGGCTTCTTCCGGTCGCGGATGCTGCTGATCCACATCCACAACGCGTAGAGGCCGAGCCCGCCGCCGATCAGGAACACCGCGATGCTTCGGGTGTTGCCCGACATCACGTTGTTCAGATAGCCGAGTTTGGGCACCGAGTAGAGGAGACGGCCACGGACCTGCTCCTCGATGATCGGCTCGTCTGTCGCGTTGTTGGCGTCGCCCTTGGTGATGAACTTCCGCACGCCGGACGCGTCGTAGACGATGCTGACGATGCGGTGGGTGGTGACAGAAGGATCACCCGATTTCGGCTGGAACGTGATGACGTCGCCCGCCTTGAGGTCGGCTCCCGGTGTCGGTTTGACGACGATGAGCGTTCCCGGCGGGTACGTCGGTTCCATCGAGCCGGTCAGCACCGTGTAAGCGGTTGAACCAGTCAGTCGCGGAACCACCACGAGTGCTGCGAGCAGCGCGACGGCGGCGCAGAGCAGAGTCCACGAGGCGATGGTCTTGACCCACCACAACAGTGAGGTCTTCTCATCGTCGTCGACTGTGCCCTCGACGTCGTCAGGACCCGGCAAGACGGCAGTCTCGCCGGTGTGGTGGCTTCCGCGACCCGAATTCATGAGTTCGAGACCGACTCGGCGCCGAAGGTGAAGGTTGCGTTGCTCGACTGTGAGGTCTGCGCGTTGGACGCGATCGTCACCTTCAGACAGAGCACTTCGGTGGTTCCGGCCGAGACGTTCTGCGGTGCGGTGAACGCGGTGTTCGCGGCACCGTTGTACAGCTCGGTGCCGGGAGTCCCGGTGGCCGTGCACTCGGCTTGAGTATTGACCGTGGCGACGCGGAGCATGAGCGGTGTGGAGCCGTTCACGTCAACGCTGTTGAGCTTGTAGCGCATGGTGACGTTGCCTGAGTTGATCACCGGCAACGGCTTCTGCACGCTCTGGCCTGCATCGGCATCGGTCAGAGTCAATCCGTCGAGATTGAAGCTCTTCACGCCGCTCTGGCCTGCCGAGATTTCGAGCGTGCCCGCAGTGACGGTGCCGCCGGGTGCGGTTGCTTCCGAACGCCAGAGGGCGCCGGTCTGCTGGAGGGACACAAATCCCACCAGCAGAACCGCCGCCGCTGCGAGCGCCCATTTGATTTGGGGCTTCACGATTTCCTCTTAGGGGGAGGGATTAGTTCTGCTGCAGGGTGACCGTGGCGCCGGAGAGGTCGGCGGTCTTGTTCTGGCCGTCGGTGCCGGTAGTCGCGGTCTTGAAAGTGATGTCGGTCGACACTGTCTTGTTGGTGTTGTTGTCGGCCGCGGTGACGGTGGCGCCTGCGCCGCCGGTCGGGGTCGCCGTCAGGTAGGACGAGAGGTCGCCGGTGACGCCGCCCAGGCTGGGGGTAAGGGTTGCGGTCAGGTTGGTGCCGACAGCGGTGATCTTGTAGGTCGCGGTGTAGCGGACGGTGTCGCCTGGGACGAGACGGTCAGTCGCGGGGACGAATGCTTGTCCGTCTTTGGCTCCGCCGACCCACTTCCAGGAGCCTGCGTCGACCGAAGTGAGGTTCAGCTGACCGGCGGTCACTGTGCCGCCGTTGGTGCCGACGTTGCTGTTCCACGCGGCCATGGTGCCTGCGCCGCCGGCGAGGATGGCTGCGCCTGCGGCCGCGGCGAGTGCGCCCTTGGTTACCTTGTTCATGTTTGTCCCTTGTCGGGTCGGGCACTCCGACTGCCGGAGTGCTGGGAGGGAGTGCTCGTTGCCGTAGCGCAGAGCTGACTTGCGCAGAGCGCATGCCGACGGCCGGGGTCACCAAGGGTGCGGCCGAAGTCTTGGGGGTGCCGTGGCGGGCCTCGGGGAGGTGGCCCGCCACGGCAGATCGGGGAAGGGAGGGAGTCGAGTGTTGGTCGGTCAGCGGGAGGCTGCGACGACGTTCGGCGAGTCGAGCTGGATCAGCTTCGACGCCGCGCTGCCGGACCCGAGGCTTCCGGTGCCCTTGCAGAGGATGGGGCCGAGGATGTCGCCGAGCGATCCGCTTGCACTGCCGCTGCTGCTGTCGCACTCACCTGGGTCGACCGGATCGACGGGACCGTCGCCTGCGACCTCTTCGAGCGCAGTGCTCCAATCAGGCTTGATCACGAAGCCCTGCTGGGTTTCGCCGGCGGGGATGCCGACGAACAGCTTCACGTCGATCGGTGTGCCCTTCGTCAGGCGGTTCGACTCGACGACGAGGATGCCCTTGTCGCCGATGAGATCCTTCTTGACTCCGGTCACCGCACCGGCGTTTGCGCGCACGAATGCCGATCCGCCGTTCGGTAGGTCCCAGTTGCCTGCGTATGCCTGGAACTTCGCGGGCGTGTCGCAGTTGTTCTTCACCTTGAACGCGGCCTGCAGCACCTCGTTGTCCGGTGATGGGACGTTGCCCGTCCACGCAATGGTGTTGATATCGCCCCACGTGTTGCCGTTCACCGAGAACTGCAGGCAGCTGTCCGGGAGGTTCTCTCCGACAGTTGCGTGTGCGGCTCCCGAGCCGAGTCCGGCAAGCGCTGCCGCAGTTGCGCCGGCAGCAGCGACGACGGCTGCGCGTCGAACAGTCTGGGTCAGTCGTGCGTTGTTTGGCATGGGATGAATAGTGACTCTTTCGATCGATCGATTTCTGTAACCCGTTCTAGGGACAAGCACGTGACCTGCACGGATTTGCCGTCCCCTACGTCCGATTCGTGCCGCTGATGACAAGGGGCGGTGGTGACTCTGCCTGCGAAGAGAGACGCTTTCGAGGTCCAGGTCTCATGGGATGGTGACCGACATCACGCACGGAAGGTAAGCATGCAGGACGTCACATTTCTGCGCCTGATTCGTGCCAGTGGCGAGTGGGTTGACCCGGATTTGCTGCAGGGGTGCTCAGGCTGTCGATCGAGCGGCCCGTGTCTCGGCCCGGCTCGACGGGCTGAGGTTCGCTCGTCGGGTGGGCGTGTCGAGTTTGCTCGAGTGACGGGGTTGTGAGGATGATTACACAAACTTGAGTGGATGCAGCTCAAGTTCAGGGAATGGAACCGTGTCCCGACAGGTTGAACGAAGCAAGAAACCTGAGTGATGAAGACTCAAGAAAGTTGACGGCGCAGAGTTTGGCCGGTAGACCTGAGTCCGAGGCGCTAAGGGTTTCGGAAACGAAGGCCACGCCAGGCCAACCAACCAACCGGCTTCGTCAGGTAGCCGCCCACAAGGAGGAACACATATGTCCCGTGCTGTCGGAATCGACCTCGGCACCACCAACTCCGTGGTGTCCGTTCTCGAAGGCGGCGAGCCCACCGTCATCGCTAACGCCGAAGGCTCCCGCACCACCCCGTCCGTCGTCGCATTCGCCCGCAACGGCGAAGTCCTCGTCGGACAGCCCGCCAAGAACCAGGCGGTCACCAACGTCGATCGCACCATCCGTTCGGTCAAGCGCCACATGGGCACCGACTGGACCGTCGAGATCGACGACAAGAAGTACACCCCTCAGGAGATCAGCGCGCGCACGCTCATGAAGCTCAAGCGTGACGCCGAGGCATACCTGGGTGAGGACGTCACCGACGCCGTCATCACGGTCCCCGCCTACTTCAACGACTCGCAGCGCCAGGCGACCAAGGAAGCCGGCCAGATCGCCGGCCTCAACGTCCTGCGCATCGTCAACGAGCCCACCGCGGCCGCACTCGCGTACGGCCTGGACAAGGGCGAGAGCGAACAGACCATCCTCGTCTTCGACCTCGGTGGCGGCACGTTCGACGTCTCGCTCCTGGAAATCGGCGACGGTGTCGTCGAGGTCCGCGCCACGTCGGGCGACAACAACCTCGGTGGCGACGACTGGGACGAGCGTCTCGTCGAATGGCTCGTCGACAAGTTCAAGTCCACCTCGGGCATCGACCTGACCAAGGACAAGATGGCGATGCAGCGTCTGCGCGAGGCTGCTGAGAAGGCCAAGATCGAACTCTCGTCGTCGCAGTCGACCTCGATCAACCTGCCGTACATCACAGTGGACGCCGACAAGAACCCGCTGTTCCTCGACGAGCAGCTGAGCCGCAGTGAGTTCCAGAAGATCACCAGTGATCTCCTCGAGCGCACCCGCACACCGTTCCAGGCCGTCATCAAGGACGCAGGCATCTCGGTCGGCGACATCGACCACGTGGTCCTCGTCGGCGGTTCCACCCGCATGCCCGCCGTCACCGAGCTCGTCAAGGAACTCACCGGTGGACAGGACCCCAACAAGGGCGTCAACCCCGACGAGGTCGTCGCCGTCGGCGCCGCACTGCAGGCCGGTGTGCTTCGCGGTGAGGTCAAGGACGTGCTCCTGCTCGACGTGACCCCGCTGTCGCTGGGCATCGAGACCAAGGGCGGCGTGATGCACAAGCTGATCGAGCGCAACACCACCATCCCGACCAAGCGCTCGGAGACCTACACGACCGCTGAGAACAACCAGCCGTCCGTGCAGATCCAGGTATTCCAGGGTGAGCGTGAGATCGCGGCGCACAACAAGCTCCTCGGCTCGTTCGAACTCGGCGGCATCGCACCTGCACCGCAGGGCGTCCCGCAGATCGAGGTGACCTTCGACATCGACGCCAACGGCATCGTGCACGTCACGGCGAAGGACAAGGGCACCGGCAAGGAGAACAGCATCCGCATCCAGGACGGTTCCGGTCTTTCGAAGGAAGAGATCGACCGCATGGTGAAGGACGCCGAGGCGCACGCTGAAGAGGACCGCGCTCGCCGCGAGGAGGCGGAGACCCGCAATCAGGCGGAGTCGCTCGTCAACCAGACCGAGAAGTTCCTCAAGGAGAACGAGGACAAGGTCCCGGCCGACGTCAAGAGCAAGGTCGAGGCTGCCATCTCGGAGGCCAACGAGGCCTTGAAGGGCACCGACACCGCTGCAATCCGCAGCGCCATCGAGAAGCTGTCGGAGGAGTCGCAGGCCGTCGGCCAGGCGATCTACGCCAGCGCTCAGGCCGAGGGTGAAGCCGCGGGCGCGGCAGCCGACGGTGCCGACGACGTCGTCGACGCAGAGGTCGTGGACGACCCGGCAGAGGATGACAAGAAGTGACCTCGCCCGACGACGTGACGCCAGACGACGTGACGCCGGAAGCGGACGAGACGGTGGCCGAGGCCGTCGTTGAGGAAGCGGACGCGGAGGAGGTCGCAGCCGATCAGGCTGCGGCCGACCCGCAGGTCGCCGAACTCACCGAGGCACTGCAGCGGGAGCGCGCACAGTTCGCGAACTTCAAGCGCCGCAGCGCCGAGGAGGCTCTCCAGGCCGTCACTCGCGGAAAGCAGATTCTCGTCGAGAAGCTGCTGCCCGTGCTCGACGATCTCGACCGTGCCCGCGAGCACGGCGACCTTGCCGAGGGCAGCCCGCTCAAGGCGCTCGCCGACAAGCTGGGCGACGTCCTCACCAGCGAGAAGCTCGCCAAGTTCGGCGAACCGGGCGACGTGTTCGACCCGGAGCTGCACGAAGCGATCCAGAACGACGGCTCCGGCGACCAGCCGGTGCTCGGACTGGTCTACCGCGCCGGATACCGGCTCGGTGACAAGGTGATCCGCACTGCGATGGTCACCGTGAACGACGCCCCTGCGGCGGAATGAACACACGTCTCGACTCCGCTCGACGATCTCATGTCGTCGAGCGGAGTCGGGACGATCACTTACACACAGACTTTCAGGAGGTGACGTCTGATGGCAGCCCAGCGTGAATGGCTGGAACGCGATTTCTACGCAGACCTCGGCGTTTCTTCCGACGCCACTGCGGAGCAGATCAAGAAGGCATACCGGAAGCTCGCTCGTGAGCTGCATCCCGACGCCAACCCCGGCGACACGGCCGCCGAGGAACGCTTCAAGCGAGTGTCGGAAGCCCATAGCGTGCTCGCCGATGACGCGAAGCGCAAAGAGTACGACGAGATGCGCACACTCATGGCGAGCGGTCGATTCCGCGCTGACGGCGGACCGTCGGCGGGCGGTTTCGGAGGTGGCGCCGGAGGCTTCGACATCGGCGACCTGTTCGGTGGCGGAGCCGGTGGAGGGGGAGCCGATGTCGGCGACCTGTTCGGCGGCTTGTTCGGCGGACGCAGTCGAAAGACGGCCGCGCCCCGCCAGCGTCGAGGCAACGACCTCGAGACCGAGACGACCCTCGCGTTCCGCGACGCGGTGCAGGGAACGACGGTCCAACTGCGGGTGACTAGTCCGTCGCCGTGCACCAACTGCCACGGCAGCGGCGCCAAGCCCGGGACGAGCCCTCGCACGTGCACGAGTTGCAGCGGTTCGGGTTTCGTCAGCCGCAACCAGGGTCACTTCGGATTCTCCGAGCCGTGCCCCGACTGCCAGGGCACCGGAACCAAGATCGACGATCCGTGCCCCGACTGCTCGGGCTCGGGTATCACCGTGCGCCCGCGCACGATCAACGTCCGCGTCCCGCAGGGCGTCGAAGACGGGCAGCGCATCCGGCTCGCCGGACAGGGCGAGGCCGGGCGACGCGGTGCGCCGTCGGGCGACCTGTATGTGACCGTGCACGTGAACGCCGACAAGGTGTTCACGCGCAACGGGAACGACCTCAAGGTGGAACTGCCTGTCGCGTTCTCCGAGCTGGTGCTCGGTGCGACGGTGTCTGTTCCCACCTTGGACGGGACTGTCGGTGTGAAGATCCCCGCGGGCACCTCGGATGGACGTACGCTGCGGCTCAAGGGTCGCGGGGTCCCGAAGCGGTCCGGCGGTGCGGGCGACCTGCTCGTCACCGTGAAGGTCGCCGTACCGTCGAAGCTCGACGACGCAGCGATGGCTGCGATGAAGTCGTACGCCGAGGCGGAACGGTCGAGCGGATTCGATCCACGAGACGGATGGGCCCGGTGATCGGTCATGGCCACACGGAAATCGCACGACGACGCCGGTGACGCCGCCACTTTTCTGATCTCGGTGGCGGCTGAGCTGGCCGGCATGCACGCGCAGACCCTGCGCACGTATGACCGACTCGGCCTGGTGAGCCCGCAACGCACCAGTGGCGGCGGGCGGCGCTACTCGTCTCGCGACGTCGAGATGCTGCGCGAAGTGCAGCGGCTGTCGCAGGACGAGGGCGTCAATCTCGCGGGCGTCAAGCGCATCATCGAGCTGACTGATCAGGTCGACGCCCTGCGGAGCCGCCTCGCCGAGATGCAGAACGAGCTCGACAACGCGCGGCGGAACATCCGGCCGGGGACTGAACTGGTTCCCGTCCCGCGTACCAACGCGCTTGTCGTCTGGCAGCCGCGCAAACGGAAGAACTGAACTACCCCCGAGCCCTGTGACCACATGCGGTCACAGGGCTCGTCGACGTGTCTCCACACTCCGTCAAACGGCGGCGGGTGCCGATGGTTTGGCGGCGGCGGAGTTCATCGCCGGAATCAGCAGTGACGCCACGAGGCCGAGGAACACGAAGCCTGCAGCGATGTAACCGCCGACCATGATGCCGTCGGTCATCGCGACACGTCCGGCGTCGGCGACCGGGGCGGTGCCAGGCGCAGCGGCGAACCCCTCGATCGCGGCTCCTGCGGTGCTGGTGATGGTGTCGGCATGCTGTCCGGCTTCGCTCGCGTCCATACCGTCGGCGGTCAACTGATCGGATACACGTGAACCCAGGGTCGTGAAGAACACGGTGGTCAGAATCGCGATGCCGAGTGCGGAGCCGAGTTGACGGAAGGCGCTTTGAATTCCGGCGGCCTGGCCGTTGTCTGTCTCGGGAACGTCGGCGAGGACCACGTTGGTGACCTGTGCAGTCGCGAAACCGACGCCGATCCCGTACACAGCGAGGATCAGGGCGAGCGTCCACCAGGAACTGTCGGGTTTCGCGAACAGCGCGAGCGCGGCGAGGCCGACCACTTCGAAGGCAAGGCCCGCACGTAGCAGCGTCAGAGGCGTCACGTCGCGGTCGGCGAGACCGAAACTGGCCCCACTAGCGATGAAACTCCCGATCGCGATCGGAACCAGCGCCAGGCCTGCCTGCAACGCGCTGTATCCGAGAGTGAACTGCAGCCACAGAGGGAGAACGGCGACAACGCCGAACTCGCCGACACCGATGATCAGCGTCGCCACGTTACCGTTTCGGAACGACGACACGGAGAACAGTCCGAGGTCCATCAGCGCCTTGTCCGAATTGCCTCCGCGACGCAGCACCGCCTGACGCACGACGAACCCGACGATTGCGAACGCACTCACGACGAGTGAGACAAAGACCGGAGACGGGCCGCTTCCCCAAGTGAAGCCGCCGACCGAGAGCGGTGTCGTGGTCGTCGTCCAGCCGTAGGTGCGGCCCTCGATGAGCCCGAAGGCGAGGAGGCCGAGGCCGATCACGGACAGGACAGCCCCGACGACGTCGATGCGGCCAGGGATGCGCGGCGAGCGATCCATGCAGGTCACGATGCCGATCACGATGAGAACGGCGAGCGGCACGTTGATGCCGAACGCCCAACGCCAGGAGACGTGCTCGGCGAGCCAGCCGCCCAACAATGGTCCGAGCGCGGCGGCCGCGCCGATCGTCGAACCCCAGATCGCAAAAGCCTGGCCGCGAGATTTGCCGGTGAAGGTCGCGTTGAGCAGGGCGAGTGACGTCGGAAGGATCATCGCCGCGCCCGCACCCTGGAGGAAGCGAGCGATGATCAGCAGATCGCTGCCCGACGCGAGTCCGGCGAGGATGCTCGTGACGCCGAAGACGATCACCCCGGCGATGAACACTCGCCGCGCGCCGAGGATGTCGGCGACTCGTCCGACCACCAGCAAGAGGGCCGCGAACACGATCGCGTACGACTCCTGGATCCATTGGGCCTGGGTCGAGTCGGTGTCCAAGTCTTCGATGATCGACGGGACGATCACATTGACGATCGTCGTGTCGACGACGATCAGTGCCACGCCGAGGGCGATGGCCAGCAGGCCTAGCCATTGCCGTCGGGTGGGGGCGATCTCGGGTGGCTGAGAGCCTGTCATGTGAATGCTTCCATTGATGAATAATTCCAGCATGAAACTAAATGGGGCGGTGTAACTTTGTCAACATGCCTGTCACGCCTGCGGCTCGGGGAGCTGCCCGATCGAACGTCGGGGATGGTGACCAGTGGGAAGGCTTGACGGAGCGGCTCCGCGCATATGGAGCGAACTACCGCGAGTTCAGTCGGCGGTTCGCCGCCTGGCTCGGTCTGCATTCGACAGACGCCGAAGCGCTCTTGGAGATACTCGCCGCAGAGGAGCAGGGAAGCCCACTGTCTCCTGCTCGCCTGAGTGGGCGAATCGGTAAGTCGAACCCGGCGACCTCGGCTGTCCTGAATCGGCTCGAAGCCGCTGGGCACGTGGTCCGCACTCGGGAGAACGGCGACCGGCGAGTCGTCACCTTGCGGAGCGGCTCCGATGTGCAGGCGCTGGCCGACAGGTTCTTCGCACCTCTCGGGCGCGACGTGGGTGCACTCGTGCGGGGATACCCCGCTGCGGACATCGCTCGTTTCGAGCAATTCCTCGACGACCTGTTGGTCGTGATGTCCGACCGTCTGGCTGCACATTCGGACGCGTTCGCCGACGGCGGAACTGATGGGGAACAAGGCGGCGCCTTTAGGGGTTGAGTCGAACAGACTGAACTTTGGAGGTGTCATGTCTGAGAACATTTCCGTTCCCGTCCTGTTCGTTCCCGACTTGGTGGTGCTGCCCGGAATGGTGGTGCCGGTTCCGCTCGACGACGCAGCGCAGGCCGCGGTGGACGCGGCTCGCCCCTCGACTCTCCTCGGAGATCCGGGAGAATCCGACGGCAAGATTCTGATCGCGCCGCGGCTCGACGATCGTTACCCGACACACGGCGTGATCGCGTCGATCGTGCAGGTCGGGCGCATGCAGGGCCAGGAGCAGTACGTCGCGGTGGTCCGCGGCGAGCAGCGCGCCCACATCGGTGCCGGAACCAGCGGCCCGGGTGCGGCACTGTGGGTGCAGGTCGAGGTCGTCGACGACACCCCGATCACCGACACGACGAAGGAACTCGCCGCCGAGTACCGCAAGGTGGTCCTGGCGATGCTCCAGCGTCGTGAAGCGTGGCAGGTTATCGACGCCGTCAACCGGCTCACCGACCCGGCCGCGCTGGCGGACACGTCCGGCTACACGTCGTGGCTGACCAACGTCCAGAAGCGCCAACTGCTCGAGACCGGCGACGTCGACGAACGTCTCCGACTCCTCATCGACTGGACCGGAGAGCACCTCGCCGAGACCGAGGTGAGCGAGAAGATCGCCTCCGACGTCCGCGAGGGCATGGAGAAGACGCAGAAGGAGTTCCTGCTCCGGCAGCAGCTCAACGCGATCCGCAAGGAGCTCGGAGAAGACGAGCCCGACGGCGCCGACGACTACCGCGGGCGCGTCGAGGCTGCTGATCTGCCGGAGAAGGTCCGTGAGGCCGCTCTTCGAGAGGTCGGCAAGCTGGAACGCGGAACCGACCAGAGTCCTGAGGCCGGCTGGATCCGCACATGGCTCGACACTGTCCTCGACCTGCCGTGGGCCGTCACCACCGACGATTCGACCGACCTGGCCGGTGCGCGAGAGATTCTCGACGCCGACCACCACGGGCTCGACGATGTGAAGGACCGCATCGTCGAGTACCTCGCGGTCCGCACCCGCCGCGCCGAACGTGGCATGTCGGTCGTCGGTGGCCGTGGGTCGGGCGCGGTCATGGTGCTGGCCGGTCCTCCCGGAGTCGGCAAGACGTCGCTCGGCGAGTCGGTGGCGCGTGCGCTCGGCCGGAAGTTCGTGCGGGTGGCCCTCGGCGGCGTGCGCGACGAAGCCGAGATCCGCGGTCACCGTCGTACCTACGTCGGGGCGCTGCCCGGCCGGATCGTTCGAGCGATCGGCGAAGCCGGCTCGATGAACCCCGTCGTCCTGCTCGACGAGATCGACAAGGTGGGCTCCGACTATCGCGGTGACCCGGCGGCGGCTCTGCTCGAAGTCCTCGACCCGGCGCAGAACCACACGTTCCGCGATCACTACCTGGACCTGGACCTCGATCTCTCGGACGTGGTGTTCCTCGCGACCGCAAACGTCGTCGAGAACATCCCGTCCGCACTGCTCGACCGCATGGAGCTGGTGTCCATCGACGGCTACACCGAGGACGACAAGGTGGCCATCGCGCGCGACTACCTCGTCCCGCGTCAGATGGACCGAGCTGCGCTGACGGCCGCGGAAGCGACGATCACCGACGCCGCACTCCGTGAGATCGCGGCGAATTACACCCGGGAACCGGGTGTCCGACAGTTCGAGCGACTTCTCGCGAAGGCGCTCCGCAAGGTCGCTGTCCGCGAATCGGAGAACCCGGGAGATGAGATCGTCGTCGATGTGGACGACCTCGTCGACTACCTCGGACGACCCCGCTTCACGCCCGAGATCGCCGAACGAACGGAAGTCCCCGGCGTCGCAACGGGATTGGCGGTCACCGGCATGGGCGGCGATGTGCTGTTCATCGAGGCGTTGTCGGCGCTCGGCCAACGCAGCAACGAGGGCGACGGCGGTGGAGCGCTGACACTCAAGCTCACCGGACAGCTCGGTGACGTCATGAAGGAGTCGGCGCAGATCGCGCTGAGCTACGTGCAGGCGCACGCAGCCGACTTCGGAATCGACCCGGCGGCGCTCCGCGGCGAAGTGCACATTCACTTCCCGGCAGGGGCCGTCCCCAAAGACGGGCCGTCGGCGGGCGTCACGATGGTCACCGCTCTCGTGTCGATGCTGACCGGTCGCCGTGTCCGCAGCGATGTCGGCATGACCGGCGAAGTGACGCTGAACGGACGCGTGCTTCCGATCGGCGGGGTGAAGCAGAAGCTCATGGCCGCGCAACGGAACGGCCTGAAGACGGTGTTCATCCCGCAGCGCAACGAGCCCGACCTCGACGACGTGCCCGCCGAAGTGCTCGATGCTCTCGACGTGAAGCCGATGGTGGACGTCGCCGAGATCGTCGCGCTTGCACTGGAGCCTGCGTCGGAGGTCGAAGCCGCTGCGTGACGCCGGGCGTCCGACTGTGCCGCAACTGCTCCTTGAGTGAACGGACCCACCTGCTCCTTGAGTGAACGGACCCACCTGCTCCTTGAACGAATGGATCCACCTGCTCCTTGAGCGAACGCAGTGAGTCGAAAGGTGTAGCGGCACAGGCCTTTCGACTCGCAAGCTCGCTCAAGGGGCAGGGGGACGAGCTCGCTCAAGGGCAGGGGACGAGCTCGCTCAAGGGCAGGGGAGGAGCTCGCTCAAGGGGCGGGGGACGGGCTTGCTCGAGGAGCAGGGGGTGTGAGGGCCGTCAGAAGCCGAACTCGGCGCGGTAATGCGCGGTGAACGTCTCGTTCGGGTGATAGTCGGCGAAGTCGACGGCGGAGGCGTCGTCTCCGGTCTCGGCCGCGACAAGACGGTCGAGGTAGTAGTCCCAACCGGGGCCGACGCCTTCAGCCATCTTCGGGTCGGGGACGCTCTGCGCAAACGTCAACGTGGTGACGCCGTCGGCCTCGGCGAGGTCCAGGCGGAGGCGCCAGTGTGTCGGATTCTCGCCGTCGTACGGCGACGTGGTCGTGACGCGAAGTCGCCGGGGAGGGTCGCATTCGTCGATGGCGAACGCCTCCGCCGGCATGTCGTCGCCCTCGAACAGCATCTGGAATCGCACTTCGCCCGAAGCGGGCTCGCCAGTCCATGTGCCGATCCAACGGGCCAGGCGCTCCGGTTCGGAGATCGCGGCCCACACGTCGTCGATTGGCGCGTGAAACGTCCTGCGCCATTCGCAGTATGTGCCGTCGGCGGCATCGAGTCGTCGACCGGTCGGGGTGGGTGTGCTCATGCGGTGTTCTCCTTGGGGTCGGCGTCGCTCTCACGGCGCTCTCGGCTGGTGCGTCGGACCTCGAGATCAAGTCCGTCGAGGACATGCTCCGGAATCAATGGCACAGGTGGTCGGAGACCGTCGAGGAAGTCCAGTACGGGGACGATTCCGTCGGCGGTCAGGTGATAGTGCCGCTCGCGACCGGAGGTCGACGCGTCGACGAGCCCGGCCTCGGTCAGGAGCCGCAGGTGCTTGCTGATCGCGGGCCGACTGATGTCGTGGTGGCTCGCGAGGTCGACTACTCGAGCCGGCCCGCCGCGCAACCGCGTGAGCAGGCTGCGTCGCACCGGGTCTGCGAGAGCTTCGAAAGCGTCCACACCTCTATTGGTAATCAATTGGTTACCAATAGTCAAGCGATTCGGCACCGTGTCGACGTGGCTCCCGGCTCAGGTCAGTGCGTCAGGCGGTCGAGTTCCCTGGTGAGCCCTTCGGCACCGTCTGAGAACAGGCGTCGGACGGCGAAGCGCAGCAGCGGCTCGAACAACCCGAGCACGCCGTTGAAGTCGAAAGCGACCGCGTAGGTGACATCGGTGCGGCCTCGGCCCTCGGTCACCGTGATCGTGTCGACAGCGGTGATGGACTTCTTCTCTCCACGGAGTCGGATGAGGGAGTGCGGTTTGAGATCAGTCAGCTCGTAGTCGAGCGTCGTAGTTCGACCGGCGAACTTGCTCTCGACTCGATACCGGGTGCCCACGCGCCCGTCGCCGCTGAGCGACTTCACGGCGACGGCATTCGGATCCCACTGCTCCGCGTTGGTGAAATCGGACAAGTAGTCGAACACCGCGGTGGCGGATGCCTCGGTCGACACCGTTCGCTGCATCTCAATCATGGTCCTTCTCCTGTTCGGCGACGTGTTTGGACTGCGCGGCAGCCTGCCCGGTGATGTTGCGTGCCATGCCGCTGAAGATGACGCCGTGGAAAGGCAGGATCGAGGCCCAGTAGGCATGTCCGGCCAGCCCGTTCGGACGGAACAGTGCACGTTGGTGATACACCGATCCGCCGTTGTCACCGGGTTCGACGGATAACTCCAGCCATGCGTCGCCCGGCACCTTCATCTCGGCGCGCAGTCGGAGGAGCCTCGGTCGTTCGAGGTCCTCGACGCGCCACCAGTCGAGCGCCTCCCCGACCCGCAGCCTTCGCGGATCCCGTCGACCTCGGCGGAGGCCTACGCCGCCGCTGAGACGATCGATCCATCCGCGGACACTCCATGCGAGCGGGAACGAGTACCAACCGGTCTCGCCGCCGATCGCCTCGATGACCTCCCAGAGAACCTGCGGGGGCGCATCGGAGTCGTGACGACGTTCGTCCTTGTACAGAGTGCCGCCCGACCACTCTGGATCGGACGGAATGGGATCGGACGGGGCAGGGCTCGACGTCGCGTCGGACCATCGGGTCGGCACGTCGAGATCGCGGATGCGCGCCAGCGCCAATTCGACGGCCCGTCGGTAGCCGGTCAGCCCTCCGTCCGGGTCGGGGACGTACTCGGCGATGTTGTGCTCGTGGCAGACCACCTCGTGCACCAGCGACTCCATCAGCGGGACCGCGATCGACCGCGGGACCGGCGTCACGAGGTTCACCCACTGCGCGGAGAGCCACGGTGTGAGCACTGGAACGGGGACCACGAGACGCCGCGGCAGGTCGGCGACCACGGCGTACTCGCGCATCATCTCGAGATAGGTGAGGACGTCGGGGCCGCCGATGTCGAACGATCGATTGACATCGGCGGGAAGCATGGCTGAGCCGACGAGGTAGTGGAGGACGTCGCGCACGGCGATCGGTTGAATGCGGTTCTTCACCCAGCGCGGGGTGATCATTGCGGGCAGACGCTCGGACAGGTAGCGCAACATCTCGAAGCTGGCCGAGCCGGAGCCGAGAATCACCGCGGCCCGCAACTCCGCCGTCGGCACTCCGCTGTTTCGCAGGATCCGTCCCACTTCGGCGCGGGATGCCAAGTGCGGTGACAGCTCCTCGGCGTCCGGTACGAGGCCGCCGAGGTAGACGATGCGTTGTACTCCGGCGTCGGCGGCTTGCGCGCCGACGAGTCGGGCGGCGTCGGCGTCGACGGTGACGAAGTCTTTTCGCACGAGCGAGTGGACGAGATAGTAGAGGACGTCCTGGTTGTCGAGTGCGGCGCGCACCGACGTCTGATCGGTGACGTCGCCCTGGACCACGTCGACGTCGGTGCGCCATGGAACGTCGTCGAGCTTCTCCGGTGAACGCGCCATCAGTCGCACGGTGTGCCCCGCCGCGATCAACTCGGGAACGAGCCGTCCGCCGATGTACCCGGTGGCGCCGAACACGACGACTCTCACGGCTGTGCCGCCTTCGTCTCCGGGATGCGACATGCGTCGGCAATCTCGCGCCACACGCGCGCGAGGCCGTCGTCGGAGCCGCCGAAGTAGTGCGTGGGACGCGGCGCGCGGTCGTGCCAGAACAGCCCGCTGGGCGGTGTCGGCTCCATCGAGAGGAGCCACACAGCGGTATCGGCGCCCTCCTCTGCCGAACGCAGCAGCGGCCTCACCACCCGCCGGAATCCCGGCAGCGACTCGGTCACGCCGGGAGTGTCCACCCATCCCGGGTGCATGCCCGACACCGTGACTCCCGCCGCGGCCCAACGATCCGCCAGTATCGGCAGCAGTGCCACCTGGACTCGCTTGCTGCGGGCGTAGGCGCGTGCGCCGCGGTAGGCGCCCGACTGGTACTCGAGGTCGTCGGAAGGCAGCGAGGCTGTGTACATGCCGCCGGACGACATGAACACGACGCGCGGGTCGCGGGCAGCGGCGAGGTGTGGGGCCAGCAGTTCGGTCAGCAGCACCGGACCGAGAACGTGCGTGGCCAATGACATCTCGTGGCCGTCTGCCGACTCGGTGCGTTCGGGAGGCATCACACCCGCGTTGTGGACGATCCCGTCCACTCCTCGATCGGTCAGCCGGTTCGCGAGCTCGCGGACCTCGGACAGGTCGGAGACGTCGCCCAGTTCGATCCCGACGACCGCGCCTGGCTGGGCCTGAAGAATCGAGGCCCTTACCCTCTCGGCGCGGTCGGAGTCTCGACCGACCAGAATCGGGCTGCCGCCCAGTGCGGCAATGCGAGCCGCAGCGGCTGCGCCGATCCCGGACGTCGCGCCCGTGACCGCCACTGTGCGTTCCACCATCGATCCGGGGGTAAGCCGATTCCATGTCCGGGACCGGATCGCGTACCCGAGGCGTGAGTAGCCCCCGATCACGGAACGGTCCAGCACGGTGTCGAGCAGTGCCATCGTGCAGTCCTCTCCAACAGGTGGTGCCGGTGGTCCGAATGCCACGAGGCGGCGGGAACCGTCCTCCCGCCGCCTCGTGTCGCAGTGCTGTCGTCGACTACTTGTTGTCGTCGCCTACCAGCTTCTCGGCGATCTCGTTCGCCTTGTCCTTCACCTTCTCGACACCCTTGTGGATGGCGGAAGACGCCTGGTCGGCCTTGCCCTCGTTCTTCAGGTCGTCGTCGCCCAGCGCAGCGCCGGCGGTCTCCTTTGCACGGCCCTTGAGTTCTTCGGCCTTGTTCTCGAACTTGTCCTGAACGCCCATGATCTTGTGGTCCTTCCGTGGATCTTCTGTGGTGAGGTGGTGAGGTTTGTGCCGCGCCCCATCGGGGAGCGAGGGGTCAGCGAGCTCGTGCGGCGGCAGCCGTCTCGGTGTGCTCGCCCTGTCCTGCGATGGCGCCGGACTCGTCTTCGAGGTGTGCGCGGACGAACCACTGGAACTTCTCCAGCTCGCCGGTCTGGCCGATGAGTAGATCCTCGGACACGGGATCGAGGTCGCCCAGCGCGGCGATGGCGCCGCGATTGCTGGCGATCAGACCGTCGTACACCTTGTTGAGTGCCGCGAGATGGGCGTCGGTCGTGTCGCGAAGGAGGCTGTAGTCGTCCCAGTCCCGGTCGGCGACGACGTCGCCGGCCCGGCCGCGAGGAGAGGCGCCCATGGCGGCGATCCGCTCGGCGACTGCGTCCGCGTAACCGCGCACGAGCTCGACCTGAGGATCGATCATCTCGTGGACTGCGATGAACGACTTTCCGACGACGTTCCAATGCACGTGTTTGAGGGTCAGATGCAGATCGTTGTACGCCGACAGGCGCTTCTGCAGGATCGCGACAGCCTTCTCGGTGTCGTTCGTGCTGAGCCCGGGGATGCTGAATGCGGTCATGTGTTCTTCCTCCTTCAGCTTGTGGCGGTGAGGGGCGGGATCTCGTCCCGTCGATTGCCTGTTGGGCCGCCGACACCGAAAACCTTACACAAATATCCATGTTTGTCTAATGTTTGGGGTGATGCGAGAATGCACGGGGAGGTGATCGCCCATGTCAGAGGGGCTGCGGATCGGCCACGTCGCGCGCGTCGTGGGCATCCCGACGACGACACTTCGAGCCTGGGAGAAGCGATACGGGATCGTCGTACCGGTCAGGTCGGGGTCGTCGGGCTATCGCGGTTACCTGCCGGCCGATGTGGACCGTCTACGGCACATGCGGGCATTGGTCGAGTCGGGAATCGCACCGAACCGAGCCGCAGCGATCGTGGCCACCACCCCCAGGGCTGAGGAGCAGTCCGGCCCGAAGCTCCAGGGACTGCTCGACGACCACGACGCGCTGGTGCGGGCCGGCGCCTTCTACGACGGAGCGGAACTCGACGCACTACTCGATGCGGCGTTGGCCGAACCCGACGTCGAAGAGGCTCTCGAACGATGGCTGATGCCGAGCATGCGGGCCGTCGGCGAAGCGTGGGCGAGCGGGCGGATACCGGTGCTCGTCGAGCACTACATAGCCGCCGCCGTGATGCGTCGGCTCGGGCGACTCTTCGACGCCGCACCGGCAGTCGGACCACGGGTGGTGGTCGGCCTGCCGCCAGACTGCCATCACGAGATCTCAGCACTCGCCTTCTCCGTCTGCCTGCGCAGACGCGGCGTCGACGTCCTGTACGCGGGTGCCGACGTGCCCCTGGACAGCTGGCGGCGACTCGCCGCCGAATGGGCGCCGCGCACCGTTGTGATGGTCGCAACCATGCCCGACGACGCCGTGAACGCGAGCGCGGCCTGCGCGGTGTTGCACGACGCGGGTGTCCCTCAGGTGTACGTCGGCGGGAAGCACGCCGTCGACGTGCCGTCGGCCATCCCGCTCCCTCTGTCGATGTCGGCGTCGACTGAGGTGGTGGTTGCCTCTCGACTCCGCTAGCAGGGCAGATGCGGTCAGTTCAGCGGATCGTGGAGGATGCGGTCGGGTGAGACGCCGGACGCGCGCAGCTTGAGTTGGGTGTGGAACACCATCGGCGCGGGGCCGGAGAGCAGGACTTCGTGCTGGGTCCAGTCGCTGTATCCGGCGACGATGTCGCCGACCCGACCGAATCGGAGTTCAAATCCCCACTGGCGTGGATCGGCGGAGTCGCCGATCCACCACGGGTCGTCGGGTGTCTCTGCGACGGCCGTCACCCGGAGCCACGGGTTGGTCGACGCCAGCTGGGCGAGCACGCCGAGTTCATACAGTTCACCCGGGTGGCGGGTGCCGTAGAAGATGTGGGTCGGAGGTGAGTCCGGGCGGCGAGCCATCTCGAGCAGGACCGCGCGCAGCGGCGACAGGCCGGAGCCGCCGCCGACCATGAGGACCGGACGGTTGCCGCTCACCTGCATGGTTCCGTGCCGCTGGCCGAAGCGCCACACGTCGCCAGGCTTCGTGTCGCGGACGATCGCGCCGCTGAACAGTCCATTGGGGATCGCGTGCACGTGGAACTCGAGTTCGCCGCGGTCGTTCGGCGGCGTCGCCGGAGACAGATTTCGCCACAGATGCGGATGCTGTGGAATCTGGACTTCGGTGTACTCGCCGGAGCGGTACGGCATCCGCGGGCCAGTGGGCACCAGGCGAACGACTGCCCGTTCCCGGTTGATCTGGAACTTCTGGACCACGCGGGCGTGCCAGACCGCGGGCCCCTCGACGCTGTCGGCCGCACCGCGCATGACGCCGGTCATCAGCATCATCGCGTGCGACGTCGCCTCCTGGGCTTCGGGGGACCATCCCGGGCCCAACATGGCGGCGAACTCGGCCATGAGTGCGTCGTACATCAGCCAGTAGTGGTCTGAGATGACGCCGAACTTGCGGTGGTCGCGTCCGAGTTGTGCGAGGAACTCGATGAGTTCGGCGTGGTCGTCGTCGTTCGCGATCGCATCGAGAACGTGGTCGACGACCTGCGTGAACGTCGCTCGCATACGACTCATGTCGCCGGGGAACAGCTCACGTAGGAACGGAGTCTCGGCGAACAGCCGATTGAACACGCCGACGGCGAAACGATCGGGATCGCGAGCGATGCGTTCACGAAGGACGGTCAGCACGGGCTGCGCGGGTGAGCTCACCGGCGACGTCCTCCTCAGCTTCTCGACCGACTGTTAGTACTAGAGGGTAACGGTCGGGGCCGACACGACACGTGAATTGAGCCGGTGGCGGCATGTGTCGTCGGACGCATATGGGACCCTGAATCGGTGGTGACATTGAGTGGAGTGATCCCAGGGATCGTCGACGCTCACGTCCATTTCTACGACCCGATGCGATCAACCTGGGCGCTGTCTCGGTACGCGCGAGTGGCGACCATGCCGCTGATCAAACGGTTCCCACGCCCCGCGCTGTGGGTGTCCGGGATGAAGGCCCGGCGTTCTGAGATGCGGATGATGATCGACCCGAGCATCGTTCGCTCCCCGTACGGATCTCGACAGTACGGTGCCGAAGCCGCTGGAATCCGGCGCGTCGCCGGTGTCGGCGTCAGCTCAGTGGTCCACATGGAATCGCACTGGTTCGGCGATAGTTCAGATGCGGCGTCGTCGTTCGCCGAGACGCGTTACGTGACCGGTCTGCCGTTCGGCCACAACGGAATCCCTGATCTCGGTGCGCTCGTGATCGCAGGTGATCCGACCCACGCCGACTTCGGTGCGTCGGTCGAGGAGCAGATGCGCTACAGCCCGCTGGTGCGTGGTGTCCGCTACAAATGGGCGCGGCACTCGGATACGCAGGTGATGCAGTGGCGCCGTGAGTCAGGGATTCTCAGCACCCCGTCGTTCCTACGCGGGTTCGAGTCGATCGCCGAGAACGGCCTCGTCTTCCATTCGTTCGCCTACTCTCACCAGTTGGGCGAGCTCGACTTCCTGGCCAGGCGATTCCCCGAGACGACGATTGTCATCGAACATCTCGGGCTGCCGGTCGGGGTGTTCGGCCCAGTCGGGTCCGGGGCGGGAGCCACGGCTGCCGCCCGTGCCGAGATCCTGAACCTGTGGAAGGAGCGGATGAGCATGCTCGCCGCTCGATCCAACATCATCGTCAAGGTGTCAGGGTTGGCGCTTGGTCCGCTCGGTTACGGCCGCGAGACGGCAGGCAACATCGGGGGCCGCGACATTCTCGCCGAGATGATCGGACCACTCGTCCTGCATGTTGTCGACAGGTTCGGTCCTGAGCGGGTCGTGTTCGGCTCGGACATGCCGATCGACAGGCCCAACGCCGCGCTCGACGTGGTCGTCGGCGCCCTGCTCGACGTGGTCGGTGATCGTGGTGATCACCTCCTGGCTCATCTCTTCGCAGAGAACGCCAAGCGCGTCTACGGAATCTGAGTCCGGTTGGACTACCGACCAGAAGTGAAACGTGTTCTAGTAGCGGTATGGGTGTGTATGTGGTGACCGGGTCGGCGTCGGGCATGGGAGCGGCGGTCGCGCAGCGCCTGCGGGACGACGGCCACGACGTGATCGGCGTGGATCTCGCTGATGCCGACGTGACCGCGGATCTGTCGACGCAGGGCGGGCGCATCGCGGCGGCCCGCGACATCCTGACCAAGGTCGACGGACCGATCCACGGCGCGGTTCTGGCTGCGGGGATGGGTCCGCGGCGCGGACGAGAACGCACGCTCGTCGAGGTGAACTACCTCGGTGTCACCGAACTCCTGGAGGCGCTCAGGCCGCGCCTGGCGCAGGCGCACAACGCGAAAGTTGTTGTGTTCGGATCGAATTCGACCACGTCGACGCCGTTGGTTCCGCGCGGAGCGGTCCGTGCCCTGCTCGCGGGTGATGCAGGGAAGGCCGCCCGGATCCTGTCGCGTCGAGGCCCGTTGTCGGCGCCCGCGTCGTACGCGGCATCGAAGATCGCAGTCGCTCGCTGGGTCCGTCGGACATCGGTGACGGCCGAGTGGGCGGGTTCGGGGATCCGCATGAACGTGATTGCACCCGGGCCGGTGATGACACCATTGCTCGCGGGGCAGCTGTCGAGCCCAACCGGCAGTCAGGTGAGGTCGTTCCCGGTGCCGGCGCGTGAGTACGGCACCCCAGCGCAGCTCGCCCAATGGGTGATGACGATGCTGTCGCCTGCGGCCGACTTCATGGTCGGATCGGTGATTACCGTCGACGGTGGGACCGAGGCACTCCTGCGGCCCGACGACTGGCCCGCTCGACTACCTGGGCGGCTGCTCCCGCGCATGGCGTGGACCATGTATCAGGCGCCGAGGCGCGGCCAGGTGGCCGACTACTCCGACGTCTGATCCGCGCCGGTCATCGTCAACGCGGCAGCGGTGAAGGTGTCCATCGCCCACTTGAAATCGTCGAGTGACGGCTGTGTCGAGTTCTCGAATCCGGTGAGAAGCAGCATTGCGGTCGACGCGAGGCGGTCGGCGGTGGCCTCGCCGAACAGTTCAACCCCCATCTCGGCGATGGCGCTGCGCCTGGCGTTCTCCACGTCGGCGAGGGCTGCGTGCACCTCGGGGTCGTTGGCTGCCCAGGTGCGGATGGCGCGCTCGGTGGCGTGCGGCAGGGTGAGTGCGATCGAGATGAGCGCGCGGATGCGTTCGTGGGGGTCGGCGACACCACGGGCCGACTCCACGAGGCGGTCGGTGGCCTCGACTCGCCAATGTCCGATCAGTTCGGACTCGAAGGCCTTCCAGTTGCGAAACGAGTGGTAGAACGCGCCGGTGGTGACGCCTGCTTCGGCGCAGACCGCGGCCTGCTTGAACCCGGAATAGCCGTCACGGGCGAGCACCGTCATTCCTGCGTCGAGAAAACGGGAACGCAGCTTGTCGGGTTCGGCTGACGTCTCCATGAATGGGATTCTGTCACGTCGAGTTCGGTCAATCCCTTGCGAACCGCCCGTAAGTAAACTTATGGTGAGTGGACGGCCTAGGAGAGGACCCACCATGTTCAACCCAGATCGCAATGCCGGGCTCGACCCGCACCGCGACTACACGGAGATGTACCGGAACATGTCCATGCTCGACTTCCCGTGGGACTTCAACCAGGCGCTCAGCTTCGCGCTGTTCCGGACGTACGCGGTGCCCAGTGTCGGGTCGCTTCTGGCGGCCTCGGGCGGATTCGACGACACGCAGAAGCGGTATGACGACACCGGGCTGCTCCTGGAAGCCCCGCTGGTCTGCGGGTTCGCGTCCCTTGACGGCAAGGCCGCGTTGCGTCGAATCAACCAGATGCATCACCGATACGACATCTCCAACGACGACTTCCGATACGTCCTCGCGACCTTCGTCGTGGTGCCCAAGCGGTGGATCGACGACCACGGTTGGCGCAAGCTCAGCTACGACGAGGTCGTCGCCGCGACGAACTACTACCGCGAGCTCGGTCGCCATATGAACATCAAGGACATCCCTGCGACCTACGACGAGTTCTCGACACTGCTCGACGAGTACGAGGCCGAGCACTTCGCCTTCGACGAGGGCGGACGTGCTGTCGCCGACATGACGCTCGACCTCCTTGCGACCTTCTACCCGAAGCCGGCGCGTCCAGCAGTCCGGGTGTTCTCACGCGCGCTGATGGACGATCCACTGCTCGACGCATTGCACTACAAGAAACCGTCCGCCGCCGTCGTAGCGTTGAGCCGACGGGCGATGCGTGCACGAGCATGGTTCGTTCGCATGCTGCCGCCGCGGCGCACCCCGATGGGCTTCGGCGACAGTCGCCGAGTGAAGTCGTACCCCGCCGGATTCGAGGTCGAGAAGCTCGGCACGTTCCCGGGCGGCTGTCCGGTGAAGCACCTGGAGGAAGCACGATGACGATCACCGTCGCCGACCTTCAGGCCGGACTGCCCAACGCCGACGCGGCCGCTCTCTACGACTCGCTGCCGGGCGTCGGAGTCGACGACGTCCTCGGGCAATGGCACGGCTCCGAGGTGCCCACCGGTCACCCGCTCGACGGGTTCCTCGCAGTGAGCGGCTGGTACGGCAAACGCTTCGACGACGCCGATCATGTGCACCCGCTCCTGTTCGGCACACCCGGTTCGTTGTTCCCGGTCAACCCGGGAGCGATGCCGCTCCAGACACTCGTGAAGTTCGGCGACCGGCTCCCGCGCCCGAAGATTCCGGGTGTCGGCGTCGGCTTCGCCTTGACGAGGACCCGTCGGCACCGAGCCCGACTGCGTCGTGTTGAATACCGCGGCGTGGTCAGCACGAGCATGGTCTACGACCAACTGCCGATCATCGATCACTTCCGCGCGCTCGACCAGAACACGCTGTTCGGTGCGATGGACGTCCGCGGCTCGACCGAGCCGTACTTCTTCCTCTTGGAACGCGACTGGTGAATCAGTCGGTCTTGAGGTCGCGTGCCGCAGTGAGTAGACGCATGCCGTGGTAAATCGCGAGTGCGGCGATCGAACCGAGCGCGATACCGGTGAACATGAGGTCACCCACCTGCCACGTGAAGTTGGCGATGCCGATGATCAGCGGGATCGCGGCGGTCATCTGATTGATCGGCTTGGAGAAGTCGACGTTCGCGGTGAGCCAGATCCGCACACCGAGGATGCCGACGAGGCCGTAGAGCACCACGGTCGCGCCGCCGAGGACACCCGGAGGGATCGCCGAGATCACAGCGCCGACCTTCGGGCAAAGAGACAAGAGGATCGCCGCGATCGCGGCCACCCAATACGCGGCCGTCGAGTAGATGCGGGTCGCCGCCATCACGCCGATGTTCTCGGCGTAGGTCGTCGTCGCCGATCCGCCGCCCGCGCCCGCCAGGACGGTCGCGACACCGTCGGCCATCAGCGCCTTGCCGGTGATCGGATCGAGGTCGCGGCCGGTCATCTGCGACACCGACTTCACGTGGCCGATGTTCTCGGCGATCAGGGCGATCACGGCGGGTAGGAACAGCGGGAGGACTGACAGGTTGAACGACGGCGCGTGGAACTCGGGGAATCCGATCCAGGCGGCGGACGCGATCGCCGAGGTGTCGACGTCGCCCTGGGCCAGCGCGATCAGGTAACCGACCACGACGGCGAGGAAGATCGCCAGTCTGCCGACGAGGCCGCGGAAGAACGCGAGTACCGCCACCATCAGCACCAGCGTGATGAGGCCGACGACCGGGCCCTTCTCGAAGTTGTCCTTCGCGGCGGGCGCCAGATTGAACCCGATCAGCGCGACGATCGCGCCGGTGACGATCGGCGGCAGGATCACGTCGATCCAGTGGGTTCCGAGGAGGTGGACGACGGCGCCGATCGCGATGAGCACCAGGCCGAGCACGATCAGGCCGCCGAGTGCACTGCCCGTGCCGTGTGCCGCGACTGCGCCGGTCACCGGTGCGATCACCGCGAAGCTCGAGCCGAGATAGCTGGGGAGCTTGTTGCCGGTGATCACCAGGAAGGCGATCGTGCCGATGCCCGAGAACAGCAGCGTCGTCGACGGTGGGAAGCCCGTGAGCACCGGGACGAGGAACGTGGCGCCGAACATCGCGACCACGTGCTGCGCGCCGATTCCGATCGTTCGAGGCCAGGACAAGCGTTCGTCCGGGGCGACGACCGTCGCGTCTGCCGGGACGGTCTTCCACGTCAACATGCGTCGGAGGTTATCCGACACGCCCGAGGGGCGGCAGTGGAACCGCAACGGCGTGGCGTGCGTCCAACGAGTATGGGGGCAGAACAATCGGTCGGAGTGCGTGCTGCGCGCTTTCTTGCCGACCACGACGGCGTCATCACCACGGCTCAGGCTCGCGATCTCGGCATGACAAGAGGGCAGTTGCGCGCGCGGACCGAGAGGGGCCTGTGGGTAGCGCACGCGCGGTCGACGTTCCTGTCGGCGGAGCACCGGATGACTGACATGGCGCGGGTCCGGATCGTCGCGAACGGCTACGCCGGGGCAGTCGTCGACAGGACTGCGGCGGCGTGGTTGCACGGTCTGACGAAGGTGCTGCCCGACGAGGTGACGCTCTCACTGCCGCGGAGCTCGCACGTCGTCGACTCGTGCACGGTGCCCGCGTCGGTGTGTCGCCGTACCGTCGCTCGGCCCTCGAACGGAATGCGGGTTCGCGGGGAATGCGGACCGCCCGACGGCTCCTGCGGTCCGCGGAAGATCTGTCCGAATCGGAGTTGGAGCGCAAGTTCGTGCGGTTCTTGAACAAGCACGGCATCACGGGGTGGACGAACTCGTTGTCGGCCATCGGCTGGGTGCCGCTGATCTTCGTGGAAACGCCTCGAGTTCTCGCCCGACGAAGTCGTGATCGAGCTCATGAGCACCCTTGACCTCCGCCGAAACGTCGACTGAATGTGTTTCGAGTCGGAGTCTTAGCGATTTCCCTACGAGATATTGACGCTTCGCCCCGTTCCCGACGACACGAATCGGGGGTAGTTCTGGATGAGCAGCCGCTGATGGAGCGGCCGCTGAGCCTACAAAGGGACGGAAGATGACACAAGTGTTCTCGGGCACGTCGGAGCAGGGCGTCCATGACATCGAGCCGATGACCGTCAACGGTCGAGCCGCCGATCTGAGCCTGCTCGCGGATCGGGTGATGCACCGTCTCCCACCGCGGCCGGTGATGGTTCTCGACGTGCCCGGCAATGAGCAGCTGCGGCACATGGGGACGCGTAATCCCCTCTGGAAGCGGAAGTCGATCGTCGACGTCGGAGGTGTGGTGACGGCGGTTCCGGCCGCGCCGTGTGATCGTCTGCTCGCGGTCGAGGAGATCGGGCCCATCGAACGGGCCGTCCACGACGTGCTGGTGACCGGATTGTTCACCGCGGGTCCCCAGGTCGCGGAGTTCGAGCACGCGTTCGCCGGATTCCACGGAGTGGTGAGCGCGGTCGGAACAGCCTCCGGCACGGATGCGCTCGTCGTGGCACTGCACGCGGTCGGGGTGGGGCGCGGCGACGAAGTCGTCATCCCGTCGAACGCGCCGCACACGACCACTAACGCCGTCTGTCTCGCCGGAGCGACTCCGGTGGTCGCCGATGTGGGTGACGATCACCTGCTCGACCCTGAGTCGGTGCGTGACGTGCTGACCAAGCGCACTCGCTGCATCGTCCCGATCCATCTCAACGGCCGTGCCGCCGACATCCGTTCGATCAGCGCCGTTGTTGCAGGCACCGCCGTCGCGATCGTGGAGGACGGCGGTCAGGGTATCGGTCTCGACGGGTTGGGGGTGTGGTCGGACGCCGTCGCCGTCGGATTCGACGTCGAGAAGAACCTCGCCTCGTGCGGGCGCTCGGGCGCGGTGCTCACGAACAGGTCCGACGTCGCCGAACTCGCGCGCAAACTCAGTCTCGACACCCCTATGGACGACGTCCAGGCGGCAGCGCTTTCGGCGCGGCTGCCTCATCTCTCACTCAACAACCTGCGTCGATCGGTCCTGGCGTTGCGCTACCTCGACTGGCTCGCGCCGCTCGCCGACACCGGGTTCATCACCCTGCCCGAGCGAGTCGACAACCACGTGTGGAACCAGTTCGCAGTCACCCAGGACACCCGGCTCGCGGCGCACACCGGCGAGACCCTCGCCCAGCGCGGTGTCGAGACGTCACGGTCCGGGAACGTGCTGCGTCTTCCGATGTTTCCGAGTCTCACGATCACCGAGCAGGATCACGTCGTCGCGGCACTGTTCTCGGCCGCCAAGGCCGGTCTGCGAGGGTGAGCGGTCAGGGAAGAGAAGTCTCAACCGGGCGCGTCGGGTCGGACGACCACTGGGAGTACGAGCCGGGATAGAGCGTGGCGTTGATGCCGGCCACCGCGAGCGCCGCTATCTGGTGAGCTGCGGTGACACCCGACCCGCAGTAGACCACCACATCCTGCCCGGAGGTCACGCCGAGATCCGCGAATCGGGCGCGGAGTTCGGCTGGGGACAGGAAGCGGCCGGACGCGTCGACGTTGTCCGACGTCGGCGCGCTCACCGCGCCCGGAATGTGTCCGGGGCGCGGATCGACGGGCTCTACCTCCCCGCGGAACCGTTCCGTGGCGCGAGCGTCGAGCACAATCGCCGAGGTGGCGGCGACGTCGTTCATGTCGACGGTCGGCAGGGCTCCTCCGGGCAAGGCCACGGTGCCGGTCCGCGGCTTCGCGTCGCCCTTCGACACGCGCATACCGGCGTCCTGCCACGCATCGAATCCGCCGTCGAGGATTCGCACGTCGGCGACTCCCGCCCAGCGCAGAAGCCACCACGCCCGTGCCGCGGACATGCCCGCGTTGTCGTCGTAGACCACAACCGGCGAACCGAAGTCGACTCCCCAACTGCGGGCTGAGACCTGCAGTCGTTCGAGGTCGGGGAGGGGATGCCGGCCGAGTGCAGGATCTGCGGGCGCAGCCAGTTCGGTCTCAAGATCAACGTAGACGGCACCGGGCAGGTGACCGTCGCGGTAGCGTTCGGCACCGTCGTCCCGCCCCAGCTGCCAACGGATGTCGAGCACCGCGGGCGGCCGATTCGATAGCATCGATTCGACGAGATCCTCGACGGTGATCAGTACGGCTTGGTCCGAGGCGTCAGGCATACGATCGAGCGTAGCGAGGCGCGTGCTGACGGCGGCCCTCAAAGGGTGCGGAGCAGTGCTCGAGTTCGGGCGCGGGTCTCCGCATCGCGGTCGAAGAGGATGCCGACGTACTCGTCGACGCCGAACGATGCCAATTCGCGGATCTTATCGGCGACGGTCGCCTCGTCGCCGATGATCGCAGCGTCTGCGGGCCCCGTGAAGCCTTCGCGGTCGAGCATCGCCTTGTACGACGGCAGCCCGTCGTACATGGCGAACTGTCGTCCGGCCTCGGCTCGCGCGCCGTCGACGTCGTCGGTCACGCTGACCGGCAGCATCGCGACCGTGCGGACCGATCCCTCGGGTCGTCCGGCGTCGGCCGCGGCCTGCCGGAGTGTCGGGACGATGTGGTCCCGCAGAGTCTTGGGGCCGGTCATCCAGGTGACGGTACCCGCTGTGCGACGGCCCGCGAGGTCGAGCATCTTGGGGCCGAGTGCGGCGAAGTAGACGGGCGGCGTCGGGACGTCCACCAGCGAAAGCTTGCCGCGAGTGGTCACGAGATCGCCTGCGGCACTGACTTTGTCGCCCGCGAGAAGAGGCAGGAGCCCGTCGAGATACTCCGAGGTGCGTTGGACGGGCTTCGCGTACGGCACACCCCACATGCCTTCGGTGACCACACGGTGGCTCAATCCGAGCCCGAGATTGAGGCGGCCCCCGATGATCTGGTTGACGGTCAACGCCTGCTGAGCGAGCTTCATCGGGTGCTGCGACTGGATCGGGAGAACACTGGTGCCGAACTCGATTCCGGGCACTTCGCGTCCCGCGACCGCGATTGCAGTCAGCAGATCGGGTTCGTTCGGCATCTGTGTGGACCACACGCGTGCGAAGCCCTCGTCGTGGAGTCTCGCGAGATTCTCGATCGACTTGTCGAGGGACAGGTTCTTCGCATTGATCGTCCAGACGACGCTGACCTGCATGTTGATCTCCATGTGTGTGGGGCGGGCTGTGAAGTCGACAATACTTGTGCTGGGCGAGCGTCCGAGACGGAGTGCTTGTGACTGGCCCGGAACACGCCTGAGACGAATCCGAGCTGGCGTCTCACGCGGTTCGGATCTATCGTCGTCAGGCATGAGCGTCGAGTTGACTGTGTCTCCGCAGCACCAGAAGATCCGCGATCGCGTGAAACGATTCGCGCGTTTCGATCTGCTGCCGTCCGACGACGTCGCCGAAGCCTTCATCCGCGGGCACTCGGAAGGCGACCCCGTCGCAGAACGATTCGTCGCCGAGACCTACCACGGTGAGATGGGTGGCGAGAAGGCACGAGCACTGCTCGACGAGGCGCTGCGCGTCGGAATCGCCAACGTCGCCGATGCGCCGGAGTCGATGCGTGCGCTCTTCGCCGAGTTCGAGACGATCCCCGACTGGCTCGACCCGGACCTCATCGAACAAGGCGCGGCAGTGTGGCGGCGCTGGGGATACAGCCTCGGGGCAGTCGGCAACGCCGGAACGATGGACACCTACACCGAGGCGTCGCTCGCCGTCCCGCTGTCGTTGTCGGGCGGCTACGCCGGAGCGTCGGCCCTTCACCGGTACTTGGAGACGAGCCGTTGGTGGCTCGAAGTGTGTCGCCCGGGCGCGGTTCTGACACCGGGATCAACGGCGCGTGAGGTGTCGCTCAAGGTGCGGGTGATGCATGTGTCAGTGCGAGCGCGCGTAGCGGCACACCCGGAATGGCGATCCGACGTCCATGGTCTGCCGATCAGTCAGAGCGAGATGATGCTGACCCTCCTCGGCGGCAGCGTCGGCCCGGCGCTCGGTCTGTACGCACTGGGCTTCATCACCAGCCCGGCGGAGATGCGAGCGGTGTTGCACTTCAACCGCTACCTCGGCCACCTCGTCGGATGCCGCGTCGACGACATGTTCCCCGCGACAGTGGGCGACGGCGTGCGCCTGCTCTATTTCTTCGACGCCACCCGCAAGCACGACTCCGGCGACCTCGGGCCTGAACTCGTCGAAGGTTTTGTGCCGTCGTTCGAGCCTGCGGAGTCGGTGCGAGGCTTCCAGCGGGTGCGCACTCTGTTCCACCTGCACCTGCAGGCCGGGTACACGAGGCTGTTCATGCTCCCCTGGAACCGTAGGAACTACCGCCTGCCCAGCGGGCTGCCGGGCCTGGCGTTCATGGTGGCACGAGCGCCGCTCATCGCCGTGGTCGAGCTGTTACGCCGAGTGATCCCTGCTGTCGACCGCGCCGAACAAACCGTCGCGATGCGCAGCTGGCGCCGTTGGCACGCGTGGCACATCGGGCGACGCGAAGAGACTTTCGACGCGTCGAAGGCGCTCCGCCGCTAGGTGAGGAATCAGAGCGCGGCGAGAGCGACGTCGATGGGGACGGAACCGTCGGTGAAGGGGATGTTCTGACCGATCGTGGACGTGCCGGCGAGTGCCGCTGCGGCTACGAGTGCGACGTTGGCACGCGAGGTCCCGGGGAGATTCGACGCCCGGATCGCGGCGGGATCGATGGTTCCGGACGGCTCGTCGAGGGTGAGCGCGCCCGGCATCAGGACAGTCCAGTCGAGATCCGATTCGCGGAGGGCGACGTCGGCGGCGGCCTTCGCCTCGGCGTAGGCGAAGAACGAGTTGTCGCTGGGCACGCCGTGGTCGATGCCGGCTCCGAGGTACGACACCATCACGAAGCGGTTGACGCTCGCGTCGCCAGCGGCGGCGATGGTGCGGATCGCGGCGTCTCGGTCGACGGCGTACGTGCGGGCCGGGTCACCGCCGCCTGCTCCCGCGCTCCACACCACTGCGTCGAAGCCGGACAGGGCGTCGGCGATCTCGTCTCGGGTCGCGGTCTCCACGTCGAACACGAGTGGTTGTGCACCTGCGGCGACCACTGCATCGGCCTGGGCCGGATTGCGAATCACTGAAGTCACGCTGTCGCCGCGTTCACTCAGCAAGGGGGCGAGGAGGAGTGCGATCTTGCCGTGCCCGCCGATGATGATGATGTCAGCCATGAGTCAACGGTACTGAAGGACAAATATCGCTGCAGGCTTGGCTGTCGTTACATCAGATGCGGGTCGGCAAGGATGTAGTCCGATCAGGTGTCGTTCGAACAGGTGAGGTAACGGTTCAATAACGACATTTATCAAATCGTGTGCCGAACATCACATACGGGAGCATCGTGGTCCGAACGGACGACTGAATCGTCGGTCGGACGTACTCCCACTCAGATCGCTAGAAAGAAGCAGACAATGGCAGAAGGACCCATCCGCCTGGAGATCGACATCCTCGGCCCGATTCTTGAGCACTTGAGCACCGGCTCCGCCGGCGGTAGCAGCGAGTAGGTCTCAACCGGATTCAATGCAGTCGGGCCGCTCCGCCGTGAAGGTGGAGCGGCCCGACTCGTATCACCGATGCACACCACTATTCGAGCCCTCGACCGCACCCTGCTGCCCGACGTCATCAGGGTCGCCGAGCAGGGCATCCGAGACATTCCTCTGTATCGCTGGCTTCTCGGTGAACACATAGACGACCAGAGCAAACGTGAATGGCTCGCGGAACTGATCCTGCGACCTCTGTTGAACGCGGACTGTGTGGTCGGGGCCCACACTTCCGACGGTGAGCTCATCGGCATCGTCGCGTGGCAGCCACACGATGCGAATCTGTCACCCGACGGAACGCCGCCGCTGACACCGGCCGACGTCGACGTCGCGGCTGCGACGCCGGGGCTGCGTGAGCGGCTCGTGGAGTTGTGGACCTCACCGCCGCTCCCGATGCCCGCCGAAGACGCCGTCAACTGTGTGTTCACGGCGGTCCTGCCTGATCACCGCAGAGGTTCACTGGTCCTCGACATGATGGAGACGTGTGAACAATTCTGTACGGAGAACAACCGCCCGTTCTACGCGTGGACGGGCTCGCCACACCTGCGGGACTGGTTCGTCAGCGGCTGGGACACCACCTGGTTCTCAACAGTCGAATGGAATGGCGTGGCCTACTACGGCGTCGTCTCCGATCGGCCGCCGAAACCGCATGCGCGTCACCGCTGAGACTTGTTGAACTCCCGTGAGACCATCCGCACCCAGGTGCGATCCGACAGCACATCCGGCGTCGACAACAGATCGGGATCGATAGGAGTCACCTCGGAGTCGTGTAGCCACGCAGCCACAAGGACGGCTCGTTCCTGCGGTGACAGCGCGTCGACGTCGTCTAGCTCGACGATTACAACTCCCGCGCCTGCATGCAGGTAGAGGCCGTCGAGAATCTGCGAAACGCGGTCATCGGCGCGAAGGACCGGGGTCGCTGACTTGTAGTCGGCAGACGCGAGCTCCGGGTGCGCGGTCAGCAACATCTCCGACAGCCGTCCGCTGATCCGCAGATCGAACCGAGCGAGGAACCAGGACTCGATCATCACCGACGAGCAACCGAGGCTCATCAGCACGATCGCGGTCGCCCACCAACTGGTACCGGGGTCGGGGTTGGCGGGATCGATGATCAGCACAACCATCGCGACTGCGAGACCGAGGAGATAGAGCGCGATGGCTCGTCCGAGGGCGTGCCACGCGATGTAACGCACGCCGACGGCCAGGGAGAACAGGCCTGCCACGATCACAAAGGCGGAGCCGAACGCGGCTTGTCGAGTGACCGCGATTAGAGCGATGTCGACGAGGACGACGACGGGGACCGCGATTGTGAGGACTGAGACGGTCTGCCTGTCCACTGCGGGCCACGCCGCGATTGCGATGATGGCGGTGGCAGCCGCGACGACAACCCAGAGCGCGATGAAGACCAATTGTGGGGTTGTACTGCCGATCGGGCCGATCACCACCTCAAGGGTGGGAGTCCGGACGGTCGCGGCAGCGGCGACTCCGATTGCCGCGATCATGACAGCAGTGCGGGCGAGTGACGGCGGCCGGACGGTGAGTCGACCGATCCGGGTTCCGACAGCGGCCGAGCAGAGCAGAGCGATGATCCAGGTTGCCCAGGTCATCCAAGCGCCTCGTCGTAGCGCAGCAACGGGCGCAGGGAGTGCCGTTTGTCGAGTTGACCGAGTCTCTGCAGCAGACGGGCGGCGAACGCCTCCGCCTCCCACTCCTGAAGTTCGAGGTCCTCATCCAGGGCGGCTTCGGTCTCCGAGGGCTCCTCGCCGCGGAGCATGTATGCGATGAGGTCGTCTTCGGCGGCGACGGCCGCGCCTTCGGCCGCGGTGCCCGGGTGCCGGAACACGACGTGACCGAGCTCGTGGGCGAGGGTTCGGGCCTCACTTGGCAGTGACCGTGCGAGCACGATCTCGTCGTGATTCTCGTACTCGCGCCGTTGGCCCCAGACACCGGGTGCAAGGTCGTCGACGGCCACGATGACGGGTCGGCCGCGGCTCTCGCCGACAGCGTGCACGATGTCGAGGAGACTGCCGGCGTGCTTCTGAGCGGCGACGTCCAGCACGGCGTCTACGGCCGCATGAATGCGGCGGTGGGAGCGTCGCGCTGGCGCAGAACTCGTACCGGAATCGGCCATCTCACTGATCATATCCGCGGAGACAGGAACTCCGCTCGTGCCGTGTTGACGCGAACGCGCCCGGCTCGCGCCGAACGGAAGCTCATGGCGCCTGCCCCCACGGCGACAGCGGCGACTCCGCCCACTCCCGCTGCGGCCGCGACATACTGGCTCGCAGTGGCCGACGAAGGCGAAGGCAGTGCAGTGACGGTGCCGGGGATGTCTGCAGGCGACGCGGGCTCGGCGACCGTTGAACGGTCTCTGTCGCCCGGGGCTGTCTTGTCGGCCGGGTTGCCGGGCAGCGGGCTGGAGCCGACAGACGGGACGCTTCGGTTCGGGACATGCCGACTCGGCGGGTTTCTCGGGTTGTTGTTGCTGCCTGGAGCGACAATGCCGGAATCCGAACGCTTTGTCGTCGGGCGTGGCTTCACTGTCCGGTCCGTGGTCAGCGTGTGGGTGACGCCGGGGCTCGTCGGGCGGCCTGAGGTGCTGGGGCGGGTGGGAACGATGACAGGACCGTTGTCATCGTCTGTCGATTCCGTTGAACTCGTCGTCGCCGAGCTCGACGGATCTGAGCTCGTCGGGTCGTCGGTGTCCGTCGGATCCGGCGTCTCCGTGTCGATTGTCAGGACGGGACCCGACGTGGTGGTCGTTGTTGTCGACGTCGTGGTCGGTGGTGTCGTCGTCGGATCGTCGTCGGAGCAGTGGTGCCCCCACGAGTGGTGGTGGCAGTGGTGCGACACCGGCGTCGCGGCTACCGCTGGCGGCGCGGCATCGGCGAATGTCGGCATGCCGGCCTGGACGCCGACGGCGAACGCGACGGCACCCAGAGCGAGAGCGCCGCGCACGAGGCGACCCATCCGCATCACAGCATCACCTGGTTCCGTCGTCGTCTGATTGTGCGGGCGCGATTATTCGTTCGGCGTTGCGGGGAGACCCTCGCCGCGGCGGAGCTTCTCGGCCATCGCTGTCAGCATCTCCTGCGACTCTTCAGAGAGGTCGAAGGCGCGAGCCGAGAGACGACGCAGGCCGCGTCCGCGTAGCTGCGCGAGGACTTCGAGGTCGTGATCGATCTTGGCCGCGTACACGTCGTCGTAGAAGTAGTCGGGCTGAACCTTGAAGAATTTGGCCAGTGCGACGACGATCTCGTGAGACGGGTTGGTGCGGTGTCCGTTCCGCAGTTGCGACATGTAGGGCTTTGAGATCGAGTGGCCGGCGGCCGTCAAGGACGCGACGACCTCAGAGTTGGTGTGGGGACGACGCCCCGGAGGGTGCACCGTCTCGAACAGTCGGTTGAGCCGATCTGCAAAGCCGTTGTCCATATCGCCTTCTGGTCTAGTCGTGTCGTGTGTTCGTCCGACACGCGGCAGCGCCTCGGTGAACGGACCTCATTGCAAGCTACCAGAGGGTATCACTCTTTGGTAGCCGCCTGTTCTCGTATGGCAACTTGTTGGCAATTCTGATCCCATCCGCTCGGAGTCATGAAACCGCCACGTCAAAAAGGTTTCCGAGCACTCCGCAGGAGCGCCGACCGAGAGGATGAGCGACGGGTTGGCTAAGAATCGACCCTCCGAATCGGTCGACTTTTTCGCCTCATCGCGCGCTTCTCGGTGGTGTGAGACGCCCGTTTTGGAGACTGCTATCCCGGCCCGGGTAATGCCATGGCTGTCGCCTGATCGGGCACGTGAGCATCGTTGTTGGCACACAATCGTGGCCGCGGAGACTCTTGCGGCGCATACAGCAGTGGCCGGTCCCCCCACGGAACCGGCCACCGCCGTCGGCCTCGAGTGGTTGCTCGAGACGCGTAGGCATCGCATCGGCCGATCGACTCGAAGCCGGCTCGACACCCCTCGTTTGACACCTTTGGCCCGGACCTCCCTCCGGGGCACGGTAGTTACCGTAACGCAAACTGTGTCGCATGACCAGTGGATTTGAGAAATCAAGTCTCAACAACGGTCCGACGGCATGGGTATGTGCAGGTCAGAGGGCTCTTGGTGCGTGAATGTCGGCGCGTTTCCGAATCTCTGGACAGATGCTGTCCCGCTGTCTCAGTTACCATCTGACCAACGGGTAACCAAAGATTTGCGGCAAGATGGTTGATGACTCACCCACGGGCCGTCTGTAGTCCGAACAGGTGATGTTCGACGGTCGTTGAGGTGCAATCCGGTCGTTTGTGTGTGACTACGCGTCGCATGTCAGAAGCACTATCGCGTTCGTCGGCGATCGTCCGAAGTGATTCGTTTCGTGTCGCATCGATACGAAATATCAGACATGTGCTGCGAGGTAGCCGAACGCTAGTTCATTGATTGTTCATCGGTCGGTGAACAGAGTTACGTCTGAGATGGCTCGGCCGGAGAACTCGACCATTGCGACTGCGTGCTCATCCGCGCTCGAGAGGCTCACTGTCACGTATCGGCCGGCGGCGAGGCACTTGCCTGCGGTCCAATTCGGTTGGGTGGCGTGCAGGTGCTCCAACGCGGCCCGCTTCTCTCTGGCTCCAACCCGGACAAACCCTCGTGAGAAGCCTGCGGTTCCCGCGAGTCCCTGGTTCTGCAACAGCAACTTCGTGAGGCGAACTGAGATGGGGGCGGCTGCAAGGCCCTTGCTGAGCATCTGCCGAATCATCGTCGGCAGTTCCCAGTGTGCATAAAGGCCCGCGATGCGATCGGGTTCTTCCATTTCGTAGCGCAGGTGAACCGGCACCGACAGGACGACCGCGTCACTCATTCGGATCTCGAGTGTCACGTCGCGCACCACGACGTCGTCGCAGACGATGTCGTGGTGCGGGTGGAACACGACATCGTTTGGGGCGATGAAGGTCTCGTAGAATGCGCTCAGCTCGTCGGATCCACGGTGTGGTGCGGAGCCGACAGGGTCGTTGACGATGCCGTCATCGGTGAACAGTGCGAGCCAGGCGGCCTTGTCGTGTGCCGCCACGGCAGCGGGGGATCCCTGCGCGGTCGCGAGCTTTGTCTGTCGGTGATTCATCGGCGATTCCCTCGGCGCGGCCCTAAAGTGGAACGTGTTCCAGTGATTTCCGATGATTCTGGCACGGTGGCCGTCGGCAGCGGCTGATCGCCACGGTGTCATCTGCGAGAGGGCAGACCCAATCCGCGGGCGAGTGTGTCTGCGGCGAACAAGACGGCCTCGTCCCAGGACATGGCGAGGAACTCCTGCCGTTCGGTCGCGAAGTGGTTCGCCAGACCCGTCATCGACGCCCACAGGAGCGTCATGGCCGCTGGGACATCACCCTCGTAACCGAGTCGGATGAGTGCGCTAGACAGGCTGGCGACCATCCGCGCAGTCGCGTCGCGGAGTTGATCGGCGATCTCCGGCTGCACGGCGTCGACGTCGGCGACCAGACTGAGCGCATCGAACTGTCGACCGAACACCATGTATCCCTCGCGGTACATGTTTGTGGTGACCGTGAACAGCTCCGCGGCGTCGGTCGCCGTGGCCGCGGCGGGCTCGAGGCCTGCCATCATGCGGTCGAGGCGGTCGGCGAACACCGCGATGAACAGCGACTCCTTGTTGGAGTAGTAGGTGTACACGGCGCCGAGTGAGATGCCCGCGCCCGCGGCGACGTCGCGCATGCGCAACGCGGAGAAACCGCCGGATACAAGAAGGGCCTCGCCGGCACGCAGGATGTCGAGGCGGCGTTGCTCGCGGTCTCCCCACCGGGTGGCGGGCGCCTCGTCGGGGTTCTGAGTCACCCCACCATCCTGCACTTCGTGCCTTCGAGCAGTTGTCACAAGTGTCCGATGCCTGGGGACTCGTCGTACAGCGTGGCGTCGTGAGCACAGACCATCTCGACGCTTCCTTCGGTGCGTTCGTGCAGGTCGGCGAGGCGATTCCGGGTGACGCCCGCGAGTCGGGGCTTGCGTGCCGACGCGAACTGGGAGAACGACATCGCCAAGGGGACCGAGCCGCCGCGAACGACGTTCCGGTGATAAAAGGCGTCGCCGCAATGCAGCAGCCAGCCGTCGCCTCGACGGACCGCGACTCCCATGTGGCCTGCTGTGTGACCGGGCAGGGCGACGAACGCTACGTCGTCGCCGAATCCGACCAGTGACGTCGCAGCGAACCCGAACCAGTCGTCGGGTGTCAGGTCGTACGAGTGGACGTCGTCCGGATGCGTGGACTGGCGCCACGGCCGGTAACGAACCGCAGGCGACTGCCCTGGCTCCGCATCGGCGTCGGCCAGCTCCCGGGCGCTGACATGCAGTCGAGCGGAGGGGAAGTCGTCTATGCCTCCGGCATGATCGGAGTCGAGGTGCGTCATGACGATGTCGGTCACGTCGGCTCGGTCGAAGCCCAACGCCTCGACCTGAGCGAGAGCAGTCTCGTGATAGTCGAAGTCGGGCCGGATCACACGGGTGAGAGGGCCGATGCGGTGAGCGGGGGATTCCACGTCGCGGACGCCGAACCCGGTGTCGACGAGCGCGAGTCCCCGATCGGACTCCAGCAGCAGGACGTGGCACACCATGCGGCCGGAAGCGATCGGATGCATCGTTCCGCAGTTGAGATGGTGGATCTTCATTCGTCGTCTCCAGACTCTGCCGGCTCACTCGTTCGGGTGAACCGGAAATGGTCGTCACGCTGCTCGGTGAGCATCGCGGTGAGCGTGGCCCGATCGTACGGCCACAGGTCGACGTCCCCACCGGGTGTGAGATACCAGGAATCGCAGCCGGTGGCCCACACCGTCGGGATCATCGCGGCGTTCGCATCGGCAAGGAAGTCGTCGGTCGCCTCGTCGGTCACCTCGACGGTGGTGAACGCGCCCGCGGCGAACCTGTCCAGCCAGTCCGCGATGAACTCGGCCGTCCGCTCGGCGGTGTACTGCAGCGAGATCGAGCCTGTCGGCGAATTGGGGCCGAGCGTGGTGAACAGGTTGGGGAAGCCCGGGATCGCGCTCATCCGGTAGGCGCGTGGACCGTCGGCCCACACGTCGTCGATCCTCACACCGTCACGCCCGCGGAGATCCATCGGCCGCATGTAGTCGTGGGCGCGGAATCCGGTGGCCAGCACGATCAAGTCCAGCGGGTGCTCGACGCCGTCGTCGGTGATGATCCCGTCCGGTGTCACCGACACGATCGGTGAGTCGACGACCTCGGCGTTCGGCGCTTGAATCGCCCGGTAATAGCCGCCGGACAGCACTTGCCGTTTGCACATCGGCTCGTAGTCCGGCGTGAGCGTTGCACGATCGGCCCGGTCGCGGACCTGAGCCCGAAGCGACAGCCTCGCGTACTGCTGAACAGCCCGACGCCGCCAGCTCGGTGTGGTCGCGATGTCGGCGAGGAATCCCGAACCGGAGAGAAGTGTCCGGTAGAGGCCCGTGCGCAACGCCGGGAATCGAATCAGGAGCGCAGTGACGAGACGCGACTGACGCCGATCCATCGGCGCCCACATCACCCACTGCGGAGTTCTCGAGAAGTGCACAACCCGATCGGCCTCCCGCTGCAGAGCCGTGACGAGCTGGACGCCGGTGGATCCCGATCCGATCACCGCGATCCGTCGCCCGCGGGTCTCGACGGTGTCGTCCCATCGCGCCGAATGGACCACGGGGCCGGTGAACGTGTCGAGCCCGGGGATGTCCGGGACGTATGGATTGTGGAGGACGCCGGTCGCCATCACCACGAAGTCGGAGACGAAGACGCGGCCGTCGGCGAGCGTGACGGTCCATTCGTCGTCGTTGAACACCGCGGAGGTCACCTCGGCGTTCAACTCGATCCGACTGCGCAGCCCGAGCTCGTCGATCACATCGTTCAAATACGCCTTGATCTGCGGGCCGGTCGCGAACATCCGCTCCCAGTCGGGCTTCGGAGCGAAGCCGAACTGGTACAGATTCGACGGAACGTCGCACGTCAGGCCCGGATATTTGTTCCAGTGCCACACGCCGCCCGCCGCGTCGCCCTTCTCGAGGACGGTCAGGTCGGTGAAGCCTCGCTGCGTCAGGATGTGCGCGGTGGTGATGCCTGCGACGCCTGCGCCGATCACGATGACACGGGGAGAACGGCTCATGACGCCCGCTCCGCGAATCGATCGTCGAGGAAAGCGAACACGCGGTTCCAGGCGTTGGCGGATGCGTCGGCGTCGTACGCGAGGCCCATCACGCGCAGGAGTGTGGGCGGGAACCTGTCGTCCATTCGATTGGCGAAACTGTGCCCGACGCCGGGATAGGTCTTGGTGTCGTGCGCGACGCCGTTTTTCTCGAGTGCACGTGTCAGTCGTTTCTCGCCGCGAATCACCACCGGATCCTTGGCCCCGAACGACGCCACCACGGGACACATGTCCGGGCCTGCGAAACCGTGGGTGAGAACCGACCCGTAGAACGGGGCGGTCGCGGCGTACTTCTGATCGTCGGCCACCAGCAGTGCAAAACCTCCGCCCATGCAGAATCCGGTGACCGCGACGTCGCCGGTGCACGCGGGCATCGCGGCGAGGGACCGTCGAGCCGACTCGATGACGTCGAACGCTCGTCCTCGACGTGTGGCGAGCGACTGCATCGCCGACACCACGCAGGTGATTCTTCGGCGGCCGCCCACGGTGAACAGCAGTGGGGCGAACGCGATGTAGCCGCGGTCGGCGATGATCCTGAGATTCCGCTCGATGTCCGTCTCGTCGCCGGTGACGTCGTGGATCAGCAGGACTCCGGAACGGGGGCCGTCGCCGCCGTCGGGCAGGGCCAAGAGTGCTTCGAACGGTTCGTCGCCGGGGACGACGATCTTCTCGACAGTGGTCACTCGGTGTTCTCCTTCGTGGCCGGTGCGTCGGCGCGCTCGGGCGCCGCCACGGTGAGTGGAAGTCGCATCGGGATGCGATGCGACGACATGAGATGCACGTCGTCGCGGGCTGCGAGCCTGCTCAGCGTCGCGAGGGTACGACGTTGAGCGTCGCGGTCGGCGGCGGTGAAGCGTTCGTACAGGTCGAGCGGGAAGGCCGCGGGCGAGCCACTGCGGATGTCGGAGTAGCTGGCGTCGCCCGTGTGCACAAGCCAATCCCCGCCGTCGAGTCGGACCGCGACTCCGCAGTGCCCGACCGTGTGCCCCGGCAGCGGTACGAGGATCACGTCGTCGAGGACTTCTGCACAGCCGGGGACACCCAGCCACTCGATGTCGCCGCCGTGCGTCCGCCACCTCGGGACGTGCTCGAAGAACCGCTTGCGGTACGACACGCGGGACCGGAGGGAGCTTCCGGAAGCGACCTCGAGTTCGGCTGTCGACACGTGCACCTGGGCTGCGGGAAAGTCTGCGATGCCTGCGGCATGCTCGCTGTGCAGATGAGTCAGGACGATGTCTGTCAACTGGTCTGGGCGCACGCCGATCGACGCGAGCCGATTGGTGAGGGCCGCGTCGGGCCGATTCGGGAGACGGAGGAATCGGGCCTCGAATCCGATCAGCGACGGGTCGTTGAAGACGACCTCCGGGTAGCCTGCGTCGACTGCGATCACCCGGTCGCCTCTGACGATCAACAGCGCCTGTGTCGGGACCTCGCCGCCCATCAAGGGCCGCAGCGGCGCGACGTCGAAAACATGGACGGTGCTCATCAGATCTCCTCGTCGACGCTCAACGACCGGGCGGCTCGGCGATCGACCTTGCCTGCGGCGTTCCGCGGAATCGCGTCGACGAACACGACGTCCCGAGGGCGTTCGAAGCGGGACACTCGAGAGTGGAGGTGCTCGTGGAGGTCGTTCGACGTGATCTCCCCGGCGGGGACGACGAGTGCCACCAGTCGTTGACCGAAACGTGTGTCGGGGACGCCGAACGCACATGCGTCGGCGACACCGGGGTGCCCGGCGAGGACGTTCTCAAGGGCCTGTGGGTACACGTTCTCTCCTCCGCTGACGATCATGTCGTCTTCCCGTCCGATGATGTGAAGCAGTCCGCTGGTGTCGAGTGATCCGAGGTCGCCGGTCGCGACCAGACCGTCGTGCACGTCCTTCGAGGCGCCCCCGATGTACTCGGCCACCGACGAATCGCCGCCGACGAACACTCGGCCGGTTGTGCCCGTCGGCACTGGTCGACCGTCGTCATCGATCACCGCTATGCGCACGCCGGTGACCGCCCGGCCGACGGTTCCGGGGCGACGCCGCAGGTCGGCCGGTGTGGCGAGGGTTGCCAGCGCGACTTCGGACGAGCCGTATCCGTTGAACAGCACGTCGCCGAAGCGGTCGGTGAACCGTTGTGCGGTTGCCGGGGACAACGCCGAACCTCCGCTGAGTACCACCCTGGGAACGCGAGAGCCGGGTGTCAGGTCGGCGTCGAGGATCCGGGGCAGCATGGCCGGAACCACCATGAGAGCGTGTGCACGGTGCCGGACGCATTGGTTCACCGTCGCGGCCGGATCGAACCGCGAACGGACGATGATCGTCCCGCCGAGTCCCAGAGTGAGACCCATCGTCGCCAGGCCGAACGCGTGGAACAGCGGTACGGCGACCACCGTCCGTGAACCGGTGCGCAGCCTGGTCCGCTCCAGGACCGTGGTGACCATGCTCAGCAGGGCCCCGATGTCTGGGTCGCGGGGCACACCGCGCGGGCTCCCGGTGGTCCCCGATGTCAGCAGAACCACTGACCCTTCCCGAGCAGGCGTCGGCAGGGTTCCGCGTGTGGACCGCATCCCCGGATCTGCGACCGGCGTTCCGGTGGCGGCGATCAGGTCGGCGAACTCGGCGTCGGCGATCACGAGTGACAGCCTCTGGCTGTGGATCGTCGATTCGAGGGCCGCGCCGCGGAAGTCGGTGTTGAGCAGGACGACGTCGGCTCCGAGGCGGGCCGCGGCGAACACCGCCACGACGAAGTTCCGGCCGTTGCGGCACATCACGCCGATTCGGTCGCCACGTCCGACGTCGTACGAATCCCCGAACGCGCGGGCCGCTGTGTCGACTGCCTCGCTGAGCGCCACATACGTGAGCGGCCCGTGATCGTCGTGCAGCGCGATCCTCATCGGCCATCGCGCGGTCGACACCGCCAGCAGCCGTCCGAGTCCGGTCGGAACGTCGGCTCCGGCTCGGAGTATCCGCCATGCGGTGGACGGCGCGGGTGGTGAGAGCATGCCCGCGCGCCACATCGACGCCGCGAATCGGGCGTGCGGGCCGATCATCGTTGCACCCCGCGTCCGAGCGCTCGGTCCGAGTCGGCGGACCTGCGGAACGACTGGTTGTAGACGGCGTTCACGAGGCCCCCGGCGGCGATCCCGGACAGCTCGGTCGGCTTGACCCACCAGGGCGCGATTCGGCGTGGGCGGCGTGTCAGTGCTCGCGCGACGACGTCGGCGGCTTGATCGGCGTCCAACCCGGGGAGTCGGCGCATGATCGGAGTCGGTGCACTCATGCGAGTCCGGATGAGCGCCATGTAGATCGAGGTCACGTCGATTCCGGCGGCATTCAGTTCCGGCTCGACGCTGCGCGCCCACGTGTCGAAGGCGCCCTTGGACGCCTGATAAGCGCCCCACCGGGGACCGGGCGGGATGCGTACTCCGATGGTGGAGACGTTGACGAGATGACCGTGTCCGGCGTCCCGCATCGCCGGGAGGAGGCCGAGCAGTAACCGGACCGGGCCGAGGTAGTTGACGGCCATTGTCCGCTCGAAATCCTGAGGACGGTCGTACTGCAGCTCCAACGACCGCCGGATCGACATGCCCGCGTTGTTGATCACGACGTCGGGTGCTCCGTGTTCGTCGAGCAAGCGTTCTGCGATTGCTGAGGTGCCGTCCAGATCGGTCAGATCGAGTTGGTATGCGTGTGCTGATCCGCCCGCCGAGGTGATGTCGGACGCCACCGCGTTGAGTTGATCGGTGCTGCGGGCGGCGAGCAGAACTCTCGCACCTGCGGTGCCGAGATCACGCGCGGTCGCTTCGCCGAGGCCGTAGGATGCCCCGGTGATCACCACCGTGCGGCCTTCGACGGCGGCGCGAAGACGGTCCGGGTCGGTGTCGCGGGGTGGGCTCGACAGGCGATCGAGCAGGCTGGGAGAGTTCATCGCGAGACCGCCTTTGTCATCGGTGCGAGCAGATTTCCGGGTGCGATCCGGCCGCAGTCGGACGGAGCGGGGGTCCCGTCGAATCGAGCGTTGATCCAGCGCAGGGATTCGGCCAGCCACACCGTGGTCGCGGGCTGATGGCTCGCCCAGTCGAGCTGGATGTACCGGACACGGCGGTCGCCCGCCGCGCAGTACTGCCGCATCAGGCTCCGGACGTCGCCGGCGATCATCACGCCGTCGCCTGGCCCGATTCCGCGCTTGGCACCGTTGGAGCCTTCCAACTCTCCGCGAGCGCCTTGCACCATCAGCAGCGGCGTGGTCGGCGTCGGGGCTTGGGCGAGGTCGACCTTGTTGACAGCGTCGACGAAGGGGCCGATGGCGGCCGGGTTCCGATAGGCGGGCTTCACCAGATTCGACCAGGTCAGGCCGGGATAGCGGAAGAGTACGTCGACGATCGACGCCTTCGCCGTGCGGGAGACGACCTGTCGGCCGTACGCGCTCAGATATCGAGTGAGATCGATTCCGTAGGCGCGGGAGACGCCGTTGATCGCCATCACCGCCACTCCGGACCAGCCGAGGCTTCCGCTGACGTACTTCAAGTTGTGCGCGGGGCTCACCAGGAGCCCGCCGCCGGTGGCGCCGACGAGTCGCCGGTTCACATCTGGCGCGTACGACGGTGCGAGCGCCGCGGCCCAGTTCGTGGCGATCGAGCCGCCGGAGTAGCCCATCAGCGCAACTCTGGTGTCGGGGGCGAGACCTCCGCGGACTCGGCTCACCGCGCGGATTGCGTCCAGCGTGTTGGTGCCGTACTCGGTGCCGGCGGCGAAGTGCGCCTTCTGCCCCTGGGTGTCGGTGACGATCACCGGGTAGCCCTGCGCGAGCAGCGGTGCGATGAAGGTCGACTCCATGTTGTTGATCAGTCCGCCGAAACTGACGTCGCCTTCGATCGAGTGCGACGGGCTGTGCGCCGGGTCGAGGGAGTCGTAGAACGAGTTGTAGGCGACCGCCTGCTTCGGCTTGGCGGCGCCCGGTGGGAGGAGCAGCGACGTGACGTTCGACGACGGCCGACCCTGCGCATCGGTCGAGCGGTAGGCGACCTGGAGCACCCGGACCGGGGTTGCCACGCCCGCGACGTGATATCGGAGAGTGCGCGAGCCGAACGGCTGGCCGGGCTGGGCGGCGTCGACGGCGCCCGCTGACACGTAATTGAAAGGTGCGGCCTGCACCTGGGCCTCAGGGGCAACGAAGCGGAGACAGACGGCTGCGGCCATCGCGAAGGCAGTGACCGACCGCATGTTGACCGCATGTGCGCGGCGTTTGCCGTCACGGTGTTCCCTATTCCGAGAACTCATCTTCAACCTCATTCTGAACTGTGTTCATCGATAATGAATGTTGTTCAGAATGAGGTTGCGAAGGGAGTATGTCAAGTGTCGGCGACGAATCGCGGACGCACGAGGTCTCCCTCGACGACTGTGGGGCGTCAGGTCACAGGCAGGACGCAAGCACGGTCGGTCGGCGCTGACGGCGCCTCAACACTCACACCACACAGCGTCCGGCACGGGCGATGACCATGGGCGCGCCAGTCTCGGGATCGGGTTCGACGCGGCACCGCAGTCCGTACACGGACTCGACGAGTTCGGCGGTGATGACTTCGGCCGGGTCGCCTGACGCGACCACACGACCGTTCTTCATGACGATCAGGTGATCGGCGTAGCGAGCCGCCTGATTGAGATCATGCAGAACCACGACGATGGTCCTGCCGTGATCGGTTCGCAGCCGGTCGAACAGCTCGAGCAGACCGTACTGGTGAGCGATGTCCAGGAACGTCGTCGGCTCATCGAGCAGGAGGGCCGGCGTCTGCTGGGCGAGCACCATCGCGAGCCACACCCGCTGGCGTTGTCCACCGGACAACTCGTCGACGAGACGATCTGCCAAGTCGGTCGTCGCAGTCGCTTCGAGGGCCTCGGTCACTGCCTTCTCGTCGTCGCGCGACCAACGGTCGAACATGCGCTGGTGCGGGTATCGACCTCGGCCGACGAGGTCGGACACGGTGATTCCCTCCGGCGCGGTGGACGACTGCGGAAGCAGCCCGAGTTCTTTCGCGATGGCCCGGGTCGGGATGGTGGTGATGTCGCGGCCGCTGAGAATCACTGACCCGGCTTTGACCGGCAGCAGACGAGCCACCGCACGAAGGAGCGTGGACTTGCCGCACGCGTTCGGGCCGATGATCGCGGTGTAGGAGCCGGCGGGAACCTCGAGGTCGACGTCTCGGCACACGGTGGTTCCGTCGTATCCGACCTGGACGCCGTTGATGCTGATCAGGCTTTCGGTCATCGAGTCCTCCGGTATTGCATGGCGAGCAGCCAGGTCAGGTATGCGCCGCCGAGCGACACGGTGACAACGCCGACGGGGAAGCCGGCGCGTTGAGCGATGATGTCGGACACCAGTAGGACCAGCGCGCCGACGAGTGCGGATGGAATCACTTGGAGACCGCTGCCTCGCGTCAGGCGTTTTGCAATCTGCGGGGCAGCGAGGGCGACGAATGCGATCGGGCCGGCAGCGGCCGTGACTAGCGCGGTGAGGCCGACACCAACGACGATCGCGACGCCGCGCGCGGTCTCGACACGGATGCCGAGGGCTCGGGCGGCGTCGTCCCCGATCTCCATCTGATTGACCGCACTCGCGATCCGGGCCACGACGATCATCATCACGACGAGCACGGCGATCATCGGCCACAGTTGTTCATTGCCGAGTCCGTTGAGCGATCCAGACGCCCAGACCGCGGCGAGCATCGCCGTGTCGACGTCGACGAACATCATGAGCGCCGAATTGACTGACGACAGCATGGCGGCGATGCCGATGCCCATCACGATGAGCCGGAACGGCTGCACGGTGCCGTTGCGTCTCGCCAACACGTACACCGTGGCAGCGGTGAGCAGCCCGCCGATCAGGGACCCGAGACCGATGTCGAGATAGGCGGTTGACCCCATCCACAGCATGACGATCACGGCACCGGTGTACGAGCCGGACGCGAAACCGAGGATGTCCGGCGAGCCGAGAGGATTCCGTGTCAACGACTGGAACACCGCGCCCGAGACGCCGAGCGCGATCCCGCACGCCACCGCGAACAGAACGCGTGGCAGGCGCCATTGCACGACGAGCATTTGCGTTTGCGGATCCTCCAGGCCGACCAAGGCACGGAGGACGGTCAGTGCGTCGAGGTGGTACGTCCCGATGCCGAGCGCGACCAGCCCGACAACGACCACCAGAACGACCAGAACCGACGAGACTGCGGCATATCGCACCGGAATTCGGCCCGACATTGACAGATGTGTTCGTGGAATCGTGGCGCGAACGGTCATCACCCGCGTGGCGGTCACAGGCCGCTCACCGACTTGCGCCGGGCCAACACGATGAGCACCGGTGCACCGATCACCGCGGTGACCAGTCCGACGCGGAGTTCGCCGCTCGGCAGGATGATTCGGCCGATCACGTCGGACAACAGCAAGAGTGCGGGCGACACGACGACGGTGTACGCGAAGATCCACCGCTGGTCCGGTCCGACGAACCAACGGGCCACGTGGGGGACCATCAGTCCGACGAAGGCGATGGGTCCGGCGATCGCGGTGGCGGTTCCGGCGAGGAGCGTGATCGCCACGACGACGGCGGCGCGGAGCAGGCCGAGTCGGACTCCGAGCGCGGCGGCGACCTCGTCGCCCAGGGCGAGCGAGTTGAGACCTCTGGCGGAGGCCAGACCGATCAGCAGGCCGACGACGATGAAGGGAGTGAACTGTGCGACGAGCACGAGATCCCGTCCGCCGATCGCCCCGACCTGCCAATACCTCATCTCGTCGAACGCCTCGCGGTACTTCAGCGTGAGAGCCGTGGTCAGACCGCCGAGTACGGCGCTGATCGCGACGCCCGCGAGCAGGAGTTTCACCGGTGTCGCCCGCCCGCCGCCGAGTGATCCGAGCACGTACACCGCACCGGTCACCGCTCCTGCGCCGATCAAAGCGAACCAGACGTATCCGAGGGGAGCCGTAACCCCGAACAGGCCGACGGCCACGGCCACGGCGAACATCGCTCCGGCATTGACGCCGAGGATGCCCGGATCGGCTAGGGGATTCCTTGTGAACGCTTGGATGAGCGCGCCGCACAGTCCGATCGCCGGGCCGACGATCAGCCCGACGACGGTCCGGGGGATCCGAAGCTCCATGATCGTGACGTGCGAGTCGTTAGACGAGTCGTATGCAGTCAACGCATCGATGATGGTCGACGGTGCGATGTCGGCGGCGCCCACGGCGATGCTTGCCACGACCGTCGCCAGTAGGGTCGCTGCTGCGACGGCGAGGCCGACCGTGCGGGCCCCGTTGCCGTTCGCACGACCTGCGGACTCCTGTGATCTCTCCTCAGCCTCGGGTTCGGCGTAGGTCGTCACAGCCCCGCTGCCTCGTACACGCGGAAGATCTCGTCGACGATCTCCTCAGTGTCGCGGTCGCTCTCGTACAGGGCCTGGAGGTGAGCATGTACGTCCGCGCCGAGTGCTTCGTAGCGAGCAGTCCACTCTTCGCCGTTGTCGGTCCAGTAGCCGACCACCCGGTAGGAGTCCGCGGCCATCGTACGTTCGTGCCGAAGGTATTTGCGCGCCTCGCGAGTCAGGCGGGCCTCGGCGGCCACCCACACGAAGGTGCTGTCGTCGATGTCGGTTCGTCGCAGGGCCTGCACGAGGCTGCTGGGGGCGTGTCCGTTTCCGCTGCCGCGCAGCCAGGTGTACGAAGCGTCGCCGAAGTCGGCCTCCAATTGATGGGCCTCGCTCCTGACCTCTGCGATGACAATCGTCTCGACCTCGTGCGAGGTCAGTTCGACGATTCGCAGCGCCGCAGGGAGCGCGGGCTCGTCGGCGATGAGGATCTGCCTGCGTGCCCATTCCGGCCGGTTGTACATCGGTTGTGGCGGAGTGATTCCGACGGCGAGACCCGGAACTGCCTGTGCGGCCCATGCGGCTGCAACGCCTCCCTCGTGGACGACGAAGTCGATGTCCACTTCACCGGCGCGATGGGCGCGGATCGTGTACGTACGCATCTCCATGGGTTCGGCGCCGTCTGGATAGTCCCAGCCGCGCGCCGCGACGAACGGCCAGACCGGATCGGGTTCGGCGCCGGGAAAGTAGAGGCGGACGTATTCGTCGCCGACATCGGCCGTCGGGTAGTCGGCCATGTCGGCGCCCGCGATGGATACGCGCAGTATTCCGCCCGACACCGTGCGGACGGCGCTCACCTCGCCGACGTGGATCCGCGGTTCGTAGTCGTCTGGGAGTCCGGAGTAGTATTCGCGGATCGCCCTGGAGTCGTCGCTGCTCATGACGCAGGAATGACGACGGGCCGGCCTGCGGAGGCGCTGGCGAGATCGTTCACGAAGCCCTTGTCGATGGCCCAGGGGATGCTCAACGGCGACGGTCCGTTCGTAGCCATGCCCATCTGCTCGCTCTCGATCAAGAGGTGGTGGCCGCTCGCGATGGGCTGCCAGCGAGACACCGCGGCGTTCGCGAGCGTGTCTTTGGTCTCCTGCTTCGAACTCGACCAGCCGACGAACATGTCGGTCTTCACTGTTCCGAGCTTCTCCAGGCTCAGCGCGCCGTAGAAAGCGTCGTCGCCGATCTTTCCGAGGGCTTTCGCCAGGTCAGGGCTGTCGACGAGACCGAACTCGCGGAGGAACGTGACGCGTGGGTCGCCGGAGACGTAGATGCCGAGTTCGGTGCTTCCGGGCGAGAGGGTGAGGCCGTAGAGGAAGGTTCGGCCCTTGAGTCCAGGGTTGGCCTCGACCGATGCAGTGATCTGCTGCTGTGTGGAGGCGATGACCTGCTGGGCGCGCTCCTGTTCGCCGAGCGACTTTCCGACGAGTGTCGTCAGGTCCTTCCAGGTGCCCGAGGTCCACGGCTTCTTGGCGTAAGCGACGGTGGGCGCGATCTGGCTGAGACGCTTGTATTGGACTTCGGTGACGCCTGAGTGCGGGGCGAGGATCAGGTCGGGGCGCAGTTCCAGAATCTTCTCGAAGTCGGGCTCTTCGCCTTCTTTGAAGACGGCGGGCATGTCGGCCTTGAGGACGTTGGTGACGTGATCGCGGAACCACGGTGTGAATCCTTCGTCGTCGCCGCCCCATGACGTGTCGACGCCGACGGGTGCAACGCCGAGGCTTGCGACGACGTCGTGAGTGATCCAGCCGATCGTGACGACGCGTGTGGGCTTGGCTGGGATCGTCGTGGTCCCGTAGACGTGGTCGATCGAGACGGGGAAGCCGGGGCCTGCCGCTGTCGGACCGTCGGAGGCCGAGCTTCCGCACGCGGCGGCGGCGAGCACAACGAGCAGGGAGACGGCGAGCAGCGTGATGTGCCGCAGGAACCTCATGGGACTCACTTTCGGAGAGAAAGATAGGGCAGGGTGCCCTTATTTATCTGTCCCTCAGGCTACGGTCGGTTGTTGTCGCTCAACGGACACACTTCGTCGTCCTCGCGACATCGAGGGCGATGGGGGACGTCTCGGAGTCAGCCGATCCGCGACGGCAGGAATGCGGTCGGCGGCTGGTTGAGAATGCGATGGAAGGCGGCGGTGAAAGCGCTGTTGGTGCCGTAGCCGACCCGCTTCGCGACCAGTCCGACGGCCATTCCCTCGCCGAGGAGGTTGACCGCGCGGGACATCCTCGCGCAGGTACGCCACTGGGTGAAAGTCATCCCGGTTTCGGTTCGGAACGCTCGAGCGATCGTGCGTGAGCTCTGGGATGTCAGGTAAGCCCAGTCGTCGATGGACCGGTCGTCTGCCGGGTGCGCGACGATGCTTCGTGCGATCTCCTCGATCCGCACGTCGCGAGGGATCGGCAGATCTATGGCGGGTCGTGACTCTTCGGTGATCAGTTCCATGCACACCTGCTGCGCTCGCAGTCGATGGTCGCGCGGCATCGGTGACCACGCGAGGAATGTGAGCAGCTCGCGGAGCGCGGCGTTCACGACCACCGGCCGACTGGGGCCTGCTTCACGCGTCCACGCGTCGGGCACGATGTACACCGCGGCCATGGTGCTCGCCGGATCTCGGCTGACTGAGTGTTCGACGCCTGCGGACACCCAGAGGCCTTGTCCGGTGGCGAGACTCCACCTGCGATCGCCCACGTCGACGAGGCCGCTTCCTCGCTCGGGCCAGAAGACGACGTGTTCGGGGTGTGAGTGAGGCTTGTCGGAGCAGCCGTCCTGATCGTCGATGTAGGCACAGCCGAGGAATCGTGTCGTGAGCAGGTAGCCGGGCGGGACCACCTCGGAGTGGACGTGGCCGGGGGTGTCCACGCGAGCGGGGAGGGCGAGGAGTGCTGTCATCGGACCTCCTATGGGTCAGCGAAGGCTCACCTTACTAGATGGTGTCCGAACGGCGACAACATGTGTCCACCATCTCGGCCGCCGAGTCCATAGCGTCGAGCTTGTTATGAGCGAACCCACCACAGTCAAAGACATCCTCCGCGTCGGTCTGCTGAGCGATCGCCGCGGCTGGCGGCTGTCGGCGAGCTCGATCGGCTTCATGACCCATCAAGCCTGCGAAGCCGCCGTTCCAGTGCTGATCGGCCTGGTCATCGATCGGGCGATCGCAACCGGAGACGGTTCGGCACTTGTGCGCTGGCTGTTGCTCCTCGGTGCAGTGTTCGTCGTCCTCTCCGTGAGTTATCAGGCCGCCAACCAGGGGATGGTCCGCACGTATAGCCACGGCGAGCATGATCTTCGACAGCTCACCGCAGCCCGTGTCCTGCATTCTCGGGGGCTTGCGTCCAGGCGCCGGACCGGAGACGTTCTCACGGTCACCACCAGCGACACGTATCGGGTCGCCGGGGTCGCATGGAGCATCGCGGAACAGAGCGCGACGGTAGCCGCCGTGGTCGTCGCGAGCGGTGTCTTGCTGACGATCTCGATACCGCTGGGCGTCGGCGTGCTCCTCGGTGCGGCACTCGTGCTCTGGCTGATGCAGTCGTTGGCGAGGCCTCTCGAACGTCTCGGCATGCGGGAGCAGACCTCCGTCGCAGCGGCCAGCGAAGTCGCTGCCGACACGTTCGCGGGCATCCGCACAGTCCAGGGTCTCGGCGCAGAGGCCGAATCGGTCCGTCGGTACCGGGCGGCCAGCGCCGCATCACGCGAGGGCGCAGTCGCGTCCGGGCGGTCGTTGCTCACCTACCAGTCGATGAGCACTGCGGTATCGATCCTCTATCTGGCGATCCTCACGGCAGCGGCGGGTGTGATGGCATCGAACGGGACCATCACGATCGGGCAGCTCATCACCGTCGTCGGCCTCGCGCAGTTCCTTCAGGGCTCCCTCGAGCACATCGGAACGTTCGGGGCCAACTGGGCGCACAAGAGGGCGTCCGCCAAGCGGCTGCATGCGTTGGTGGCCGACGAGTACGCGTTGCCGGACGGCGTGATCGCGTCTGCTGAGCCGACCCGCCCACTGCTGGTGTGGACACCACCGGAAGGCCCAGAGCTGCGCGTCCCGGAAGGTCGGATGACCGGCATCCGAGTGACGTCGTCTCAGCAGGCGCGCGATCTGAGCGCTCGGCTCGGGTATCGAACGCCGGTCCCAAGGGGCGAGCTGACAGCGCATGGTGTCGACGCCGTTGATCTCGGGCCCGATGTCTACGCGTCGCGCGTCCTGGCTCCTCCACACGACACGATGGTCTTCAGCGGCAGTCTCGCTGACAACCTCGGTGGGAGTGGACGAATCGACGACGATCTCATCGCCGCGTGCGCTCTCGACGACGTTGTGGATCTGATCGGCCCTGACGCCCCCGTGGGCGAATCGGGTCGCCGCCTGTCGGGCGGACAGCGTCAACGTCTCACCCTGGCGCGTGCAATGCACTCCGATGCCGACGTCGTTGTCCTCGACGAACCGACCACCGCACTCGACCCCGTCACTGAACAGCGGGTGGCGAACGGTCTGAGTCGATCGGGCCGAACGGTTGTGGTGATCACCTCGAGCAGAGCACTGCTGGACGCGTGTGACGGCGTGGTCGACGCTGTAGTCGAGGGGGTGCTTCGATGAATACCGTTCTCCCGGTCGCGACACCGCGCGCAGTCGGAGCGGCCGTGGCGCGCCTGTTGGCCCCCCAGCGAAGCGTGTTGGTGGCGACGGCCGTTCTCATGGTGGCGGGATCCGCTGCGGCATTGGCAGTCCCGCCTCTGCTCGGCGTCGTCGTCGACGCTGTGGCCGGCGGCCATGGCCTTGCGCATGTGTGGTGGGCCTGCGCGGGACTCCTCCTGTCGGGCGTGGTCGCAGCCGCTCTCAGCTGGTACGGCGGACTCTTGCTCATCCGGTGCCTGCAACGATCGCTGTCCGGCTTGCGGGAGGAGGCTTTCGCGCGCGCCGTCGCATCAGACCTCGGGTCGCTCGAGGTCGCTGGGAGCTCGGACGCGGTGTCGAGAGTGACAACGGACGTCGAGTCCGTGACCGAGGCGGTGACGGGGGTTGTACCGCGCATGCTCGGCGCAGCCCTCACGATCGGACTCACCGGGGTTGGACTCGTCGCGTTGGACCCGTGGCTCGCCCTGGCGGCACTGCCCGCGATTCCGGTCCAACTGCTGGCCACGTGGATCTTTCTGCGCCGTTCACGTCCGCTGTACAGCCGCCTCCGGGTCGAGGAGGCGATTCAAGGGCAGTCGATCATCGAATCAGTCCGTGGTGTCGAGACCGTGCGTGCACATCGTCTCCAGGACAAGCGGCTCGCGGGGCTCGCTGCGGCCAGCCACGCGACGATCGAGACGCAGTGTGAGGCATCGCGGGCCCGCAACCGATTCAACGGCGGGCTGAACATCGCGGAGTACATCGCGCTCGCCGGTGTGCTCGCCGTCGGGTTTCATCAGGTGACGGCAGGGGCCCTCACGATCGGAGCGGTCACCGCCGGCGCCTTGTTCATCCATCGTCTCTTCGGGCCGGTCGGTGGTCTGCTCGGTGGAATCGACGAACTCCAGCGAGCGCTCGCGGGATTGGAACGGATCGTCGGGCTCGTCGACTCCGACCTGGGCGGCAGATCAGGCGGGCAGGAAGTGGCCGATGCGTCGGTGTGTCTGAAGAGCGTGTCGTTCACGTACCGCACCGGTGCGCACACGGCGGTCAGCGATGTCGACATGGTCGTACCGTCGGGTGCGACCGCGGTGCTGGTCGGGGCCTCAGGCTCAGGGAAGTCGACAACGGCACGTCTGATCGCGGGTCTCGCCGAACCGTCGTCCGGCGTCGTCCAGGTCGGCGGTGTGCCTGCTGACCGCGCCACGTCGAACGGCCGACCCGCCGTGCTGTTGGTGACTCAGGAGACGCATGCGTTCACCGGAACGGTCGCCGACAATCTGCGGCTCGCCGCTCCGGACGCATCGAACGACGACTTGGCGGAGGCCGCTGCAGCTGTCGGCGTCGAACACGCGCCGGAGGTGCTCGACCAACAGTTGTCCGACGCCGCGGTGACCGACGACGCTCTGGTTCAGCGTCTCGCGCTGGCTCGCGTTCTACTCGCCGACCCGCCCGTGGTGGTGCTCGACGAGGCGACAGCCCAAGACGGTGGCACAGGGCTGCTCGACGCGGCTCTCGCTCGGGTGGCCGCGGGGCGGACGGCGATTGTCGTGGCCCACCGACTGTCACAGACGGTCGACGCCGATGTCGTCGCCGTCTTCGACGAGGGCCGACTGACGGAGTCGGGTACCGCACACGAACTGAGGCAGCTCGACGACGGTGCATTTGCAGAACTCTGGAAGGCGTGGAGCAGGGTGTGAGCCTCGCCGGCCGGAGTCAGCCGATCAGGTCGGCGTGGTGCCGTCGCGCGACATCGGGATGCGCGCGCAGACGTGCCTTGAGCATGTTCTCGCCAAACGTCCCCGAGATCACGTTGTCGGGGTCGGTCGTCACGCCCGTCGCCTGGGCGGCGAGGTCGTCGGGCAGCGTGATTCGCGGCATCGTCGATGTCAGTGCGGGGTTGAAGAAGAACGGGACCGACAGCCGTTCGCTCCCCAGCGGGGGCGATTCGACGCGGTGCATGGTGGCTTTCAGATATCCGTCGGTCGCGTACTCCATCAGTTCCCCGATGTTGACGACGAAGGCGTCGTCGACCGGAGGAGCGTCGATCCACTCGCCGTTGTGCTCCACCTGCAGGCCTCCCTTGCCAGGCTCCACCAGCAGCAGCGTCAACACGCCCGGATCCTTGTGCGCGCCGACGCCCTGTCGGTCCTGAGAACTGTCGCGTCCCGGGTAGCGGACGACCTTCAGCAGCGTCGACGGACGTTCGGCGAAAGCCTCGTCGAACACGTCGGCGGCGGCACCCAGGCTCACCGCCCATTCGCGCATCAGGGTCAGTCCCAGCGCCGAGCATCGTCGCTGCCAGTCAGTGACCACGTCGCGGAATGCGGGAAGCGCGGTTGGCCACAGGTTGGGGCCGTCGAGGCGAAGATACGCGGGATCGTCTCCGAGTTGCTTGTACTCGGCGGCCACGTCGATCTGCTCGCGCCAGTCGATCGCGCCCTGCGTGTACTCGCCGCCGAATCGGGTGTATCCGCGAAACTGCGGACTCCGGAGCATCTCCACGCCGAACTTGTCCGCATCGGGCAACGCGAAGAAGTCCCGCGCGGTGTCGAACAAACGGTCACTCGTCGTCGCGTCGATTCCGTGGCCGACGAGGTAGAAGAATCCGTACTCGTGTGCCGCAGTGCGCAGGGATTCTTGGAAGGCGACCCGATCGCTGTCGAGCAAGGCCATGTCGACGATCGGAAGGGTGGCGTGTGCGTGGGTCATCGGTGCTCCTGCAGGCGTTATGCGTCGCTCAATTGCGAGGGTAGCGCGGACGTCCGAGCTGCTCGACGCCTGCCTTGGCCACGGCGTACGGCGACACCCCGACCTCATTCATGAACGCGTACACCGACGACGTCGGAAGAACGTGCCCGCGGCGCTCGGTGACGAATGGCAGTGCGCAGATCACGGCGCTGTAGACGCCGGTGAGGTTGACCCGGATGACCCGTCGAACTCGTATGGGTCCATTCCGGCGACGGTCGCACCCGCGGGGCGATGCCGGCGTTGGCGATCACGCCATCGTGAGGGTTGCTCCTTGTTCGGGGTCGGGTCAGTTCGTGAACGTGTAGTGAGCGAGGGGAAAGCGTCGGCTCTGCCACGCCGATTCGAGGGTTGTGGCCGCGCGGAACGGGACGTCGCCCCGTTTGGTGAAGTAGTAGCTGTTCGCGTTCGAGCATGTCGGGTCGGTGAAGACCTGCAGGTGACCGCGGGCGAGGATCGAGTCCATGTAGTGCTGTTGAGCGTCAGGTGTCACTTCGGCGACGGTGGCGTCCCGGCGGCGGGCTTCCTCGAGCACCCGCACGACGTGCGCCGCGCTGTTCTCGACGAGAGTGAAGAACGACGCCCCGTTGTACCCGTAAGGACCGAAGATCGTGAAGAAGTTCGCGAATCCCGCCGTCGACACGCCTTGGTAGGAGTGGAAACGCGTGTCCTCCCAGTGGGAGGCGAGGTCGCTACCGTCTTGTGAGGTCAGCGCGTATGTCGGCAACGCGTCGCGGTCGGTGACCTTGAAGCCTGTCGCGAGGATCAGCACATCAAGCTCGTGTTCGTCCCCGGCCGCCGTGCGCACGCCGTTCGGGATGATTCGGTCGATCGAGTTCGTTTCGAGTGTGACGTCGTCGCGGTTGAAGGTGCTCAGATACGAGTTGTGGAAGCTCGGCCGTTTACAGCCGAGTGCGTACGACGGCGTCAACTTGCGGCGGATCTCGGGATCGTTCACCTGGGTGTTGACGTACTGTCGAGCGGCGGATTCGAGCAGGCTCGTCGCCGGGATCCATCCGTGGAAGTGGGCGAGCACCGGAAATGTCGCCTCCACGAAGGTCTGGCTCGCAAGCCGTGCGAGTCGGCCGACGCCCGGGATTGCGCTCAGCGCCGCTCGGCCGGGTCGACCGATCGGGAAGTCCGGCTTCGGCAGACACCAGATCGGCGTCCGCTGAAACACGGTCAGGGACGATGTGAGCGGCGCGATCTCGGGGATCACCTGGACGGCGGTCGCTCCGGTGCCGATCACTCCGACACGTTTGCCGGTGAGGTCGATGTCGTGATCCCACCGGCTGGTGTGCATCGTGTGTCCGGCGAAGGTGTCGATGCCTTCGATGTCCGGCAGTTTCGGCTGGCTCAGGGGACCTCCCGCGTGGATCAGCCATGAACACGTGATCGGTCCGCGGCTGGTGTCGATTCGCCACGTCCGTTCGTCGCCGTTGAACGACGCGGCCTGAACTCGGGTGTTGAACTGAAGGTGTCCGCCGAGGGAGTAGTCCTCAACGATCTGGGCCGCGTAGTCGCGCAGTTCGCTTCCCGGCGCGTAACTGCGGGACCACGTCGAGCGCTGGGCGAAGGAGAACTGATAGCTGAAGGACGGAATGTCGACCGCCACGCCGGGGTAGGTGTTCCACTGCCATGTCCCGCCGGGCCCGGCAGCGTCGTCGATGACGAGGACGTCGTCGAAGCCCGCCTCCTTCAACGCGATCGTGGTTCCGAGTCCGGAGAACCCCGCACCGACGATGACGATCTCGTAGTGCGCGGGCGACGAAGCAGTCATCGGCGACTCTTTTCAGATACGGAGAGTATTCGAGTTGGCACTGTATCTCGTTCGGATGTCGATGTGCGTGCAACGACCGGATTGCGGGCGCGGATGCTCCTCGACGAGCAATGGCTGAACGGATGATGCGATGTGGTTGACGCCCTCTCTAGTGTTGGGTCACATGGCAGGTCTGCTCGCTTCGGGGCGTCGACTCGACGTCTGGCTCTTCGCCGTTCTTGTTGTGCTGGTGGCGACGAGCTCTCTGCGGTACGTGGTGCGCCACGGGCTCGGCCTCACGGGTGCACTCGTACTCCTCGGAGCAGCGCTGCTCATAGTCGGTTACGCGGCTCGACCGATTCTCCCCAAGCGGGCGGGAGTGCCCGCGGTGTGGTCCGCGGTTCTGGCGTGTCTGGTCGCGGTCTTGACTATCGCGGCCCCGTCGTTCGCCTGGTGCGCGGTGCCGGTCGCGTTCGCCGTACTGCAGACTGTGCGGTTCGTGCCTGCAGTGGTGTGTGTGAGCGCCCTGATGGTTGTCATCACCGCGTCGTGGCTGCGCATCAGTGCAACCGTCGATCCCGTGATGATCGCGGGACCGCTGGGCGTGGCACTCATCACCGTCATGTCGTTTCGAACGTTGGATGTCGAGTCGAAGGCGCGGGCTCGACTCATCGAGCGCCTGGTCGCCGCGCAGGACGACCTGGCTGCGGAAGAACGTCGAGTCGGCGCGCTGCGTGAGCGTGCGCGTCTGTCTCGAGACATCCACGATTCGATCGGGCAGGATCTCTCGAGTGTCTACCTGCTCTTGCAGGCGGCCGACCGCAGTTGGGTCAGGGATTCCGCGGTGTCGCATCAGAACGTCAGAACGGCGATCGACATGTCCCGTCGTGGTCTCGAAGAGATCCGGCAGGTGATTCATGAACTCAGCACGGACGTCGAGTCGTCCGCGCTGACAGAGGCTCCAGAGCTTCACGTGCGGCTACGTGAACTCGAGGATCGGTCGCACGGCACCGCGAAAGTGTCCACGCGCATCGACGGCGTTCCAGTGCCGTTGTCGCACCGACTCGCTGCGGCACTCGTCGCCAGCGCGCGCGGTGCGCTGGCCAATGCTCAGGAGCACTCCGGTGCCGACCACGTCATGATGACCCTCACGTACACCGAGAAGGAGATCCGCCTCGACATCCGAGACGATGGACACGGGTTCGACGTCAGTGCTCTGCGTTCGCGCAGGGTGGCGGCTACGAGCGACGGCGTCCAGAATCAACGGGCCGTCACCGACGAGTCTTCGTCGATGCGGGGCCTGGGTCTCAAAGGAATCAGGGACCGGGTGCTTGAACTGGGCGGCGGCGCCGAGATCGAGTCCGAACCCGGTGACGGCGCGACCGTGTCGGTGTGGTTCCCCATCGGACGCAGTGCTCAGAAGAGTGATCTGAACAGGCAGAACGAGGAGAATTGACGATGGCCGAGACCGATATCCGGGTCCTCCTCGTGGACGACCATCCCGTGGTGAGAGCAGGGCTCGCGGCGCTGATCAACGGACTCGACGACATGTCAGTGGTGGCGGAAGCCGACGATCTGGAGTCGACTCTGCGAGCGGTGGCGCTTCATCGGCCGAACGTCATTCTCATGGACCTCAACCTCGGAGCGGCCGAACACTCGGGTGTGCACATCATCGCCGAGTTGAATCGACGCACTGACGGGAACCCGACGCCCCAGATTCTCGTCCTGACGACGTACCAGACGGAGTCGGATATTCTTCGAGCGCTTGATGCGGGTGCGCTCGGCTATCTCCTCAAGGACGCCCCGGCCGACGAGCTCCTCGCGGCCATCCGGGCTACCGCACGCGGGGAAACTGCCCTCTCGCCTGCGATCGCGTCGACGCTGGTGCGGCGTAGCTCCCGTCCGGGTCCAACCGTCACCGAACGTGAGGCCGAGGTCCTCGAACTGCTGGCGCGCGGCATGGGCAACAAGGACCTGGCTAAGACGATGTTCATCTCCGAGGGCACGGTGAAAGCTCACCTGGCGCACATCTACGGCAAGCTCGGGGTCGATACGCGTGCGGGAGCTGTTGCCGCAGCCATCGAGCGGAGAATCATCCGCGTCGATTGATCCGACTCGTTCCGGACTTCATTCAATGCCAGAAAGGCCGATGTCGGCTCCTCGAGTATGAGGAGCCCGACATCGGCCGACAAGGTGGAGTCAGTGGGAGTTTCCGTTGTTGACGTGGTAGCCGCCACGGCCGTTGTTCCCGAGGCTGCCGTTCGAGCCGGGTCCCTTGGCGTCGGAGCCGGGCTCGGCGTGGTTTGTCTTCGTGTGGATGATGTCGAAGTACGTGGTCGTGTCCCCGGCGTTCGGGTACACGCGGTAGGTGAAGACGTTCTTGTTCAGTTCGACGATCGGAACGACTCGCTGGAAGAGCACCTTGCCCGCGTCGTCCTTGGCGTTGATCCACCGTTCGGTGCCGGCGTCGTTCACTGTCCAGTCGCCCTTGAGCTTCGGCGAATCATCGAGGTTGTACATCGTGTAGGTGCCGTCGGCGTCGAAGTACGCCCATCCGACGAAATTCGCCACGCCGGGGTGGTCGAGCGGAACACGATCGCCGTTCTGATCAACGGCGCCCGTGGTCTTCCACGGTGTCGAGGCGAGGGTCTCGGACGGTGTCATGTTCTTCGGGAACAGTGAGGAGATCGAACCCGAACCGACGGGCGAGGCAGATACAGGACCGGTGTGGTCCGCAGTGCCGACTAGGACGGCGCCCGCTGCAGCTGAGAGGGACAAGACCGCAAGAGCGGCACGGCGAGTGAAGAGGTTGTTTGTCATGCCACTGAATCTATTTTCGGCCCTGCGTCTCGACATCGTCCGATCGGCTAGTCCGTGACGACCCGACGGACGATCGGGAACACCTCGATTGGCGGTCCGAAGTCCGCCCGCCCGGTCACCAGGTGTGAGCACGACCGTCGTCAGCGGGCCGTCGAGCATGATCTTGTCGAGTGCCCAGGCGGCGGCGGACATCAGGGCGACCGTGTCGAGGAGGTGCGCCGCTAGAGCGCCGATGTAGGTGGGGCCGCGGTCAGATAGTGTGCAGCATCACACACGCTCCTCAACTTGAGTGGAATGGACTCAAGGTTGCCTCGGTTGAACTAGTCGAACGGCAAACATGAGCCGTATAGACTTAAGTCCGGAACCGCTTCCGGATGTCGGACCTACAGAAAGGCAACCAGTGGACAGCTTCACTCCCACAACCAAGACGCAGGCTGCACTGCAGGCTGCCCTCCAAGACGCAGCCGCCGCGGGGAATCCAGACGTGCGACCCGCTCACATCCTCAATGCGCTCCTCGAGCAGAGCGACGGCATTGCATCACCGCTGATCAAGGCTGTCGGCGTCGATCCGTCGCAGATTCGCGCCGAAGCGAAGGCTCTCGTCGGGCGTGCCCCGACGGTGTCGAGCTCGAGCGGTCAGCCGACGCTCTCGCGCGAGTCGATCGCGGCGGTGACCGCTGCGCAGAACCTCGCGACCGAGATGGGCGACGACTACGTCTCGACCGAGCACCTCGTTGTTGGTCTCGCCACCGGCGACTCGGATGTTGCACGACTCCTGTCCGGAGCAGGCGCGACGCCGGAGGCGCTTCGGGAGGCCTTCGTCTCCGTCCGCGGAACCGGGCGAGTGACCAGCGAAGACCCAGAGTCGACGTACCAGGCGCTCGAGAAGTACTCGACCGACCTCACTAAGCGGGCTCGCGAGGGAGACCTCGACCCGGTGATCGGGCGCGACAGCGAGATCCGTCGTGTGGTGCAGGTCCTGTCCCGTCGCACCAAGAACAACCCGGTGCTCATCGGTGAGCCCGGCGTCGGCAAGACGGCGATCGTCGAAGGCCTCGCGCAGCGTGTCGTCGCGGGCGACGTGCCCGAATCCCTCCGCGGGAAGACGGTCCTGTCGCTCGACCTCGGCTCGATGGTCGCGGGCGCCAAGTACCGCGGCGAGTTCGAGGAGAGGCTGAAGGCCGTTCTCGACGAGATCAAGGGGTCCGACGGCCAGATCATCACGTTCATCGACGAGCTGCACACCATCGTGGGTGCAGGTGCCACCGGTGATTCGGCGATGGATGCCGGCAACATGATCAAGCCGATGCTCGCTCGTGGCGAGCTGCGGCTGGTCGGTGCCACCACCCTCGAGGAGTACCGCCAGTACATCGAGAAGGACGCCGCGCTGGAGCGCCGTTTCCAGCAGGTGTACGTCGGTGAGCCGTCGGTTGAAGACACCATCGGCATCCTCCGCGGACTCAAGGATCGGTACGAGGTGCACCACGGTGTCCGCATCACCGACTCCGCGCTGGTGGCGGCCGCATCACTGTCGGACCGGTACATCACGTCGCGATTCCTGCCCGACAAGGCCATCGACCTCGTCGACGAGGCCGCGTCACGTCTCCGCATGGAGATCGACTCGCGTCCCGTCGAGATCGACGAGTCCGAACGTGTGGTCCGTCGCCTCGAAGTGGAGGAGGTCGCCCTCGAGAAGGAGACCGACGCCGCGTCGAAGGACCGACTCGAGGTGCTGCGCGGAGAACTCGCCGACCACCGCGAGAAGCTCAATGAGCTTCTCGCGCGCTGGCAGGGTGAGAAGACTGCGATCGATGCCGTGCGCGACGTCAAGGAGGAGCTCGAACGACTCCGAGGCGAAGCCGACCGTGCCGAACGCGACGGTGACCTGGGTCGTGCCGCCGAGCTCCGCTACGGCCGCATCCCAGGGCTGGAGAAGGAGTTGGAGGCAGCGGTCGAGAAGACCGGCACCGATCCCGACCAGGACGTGATGCTGCAGGAGGAGGTCGGTCCCGACGACGTCGCCGAGGTCGTGTCCGCATGGACAGGCGTGCCCGCGGGCAAGATGCTCGAAGGCGAGTCGGCCAAGCTGCTCCGCATGGAGGACGAGCTCGGACGCCGCGTCATCGGACAGAAAGCAGCTGTCGGCGCGGTGTCCGACGCAGTCCGACGTGCTCGTGCCGGGGTCGCCGACCCGAACCGTCCGCTCGGATCGTTCCTGTTCCTCGGGCCGACCGGTGTCGGTAAGACGGAGCTGGCGAAGGCTCTGGGCGAGTTCCTGTTCGACGACGAACGGGCCCTCATCCGGATCGACATGAGCGAGTACGGCGAGAAGCACTCGGTCGCGCGCCTCGTCGGCGCCCCTCCGGGGTACGTCGGGTACGAGTCCGGCGGTCAGCTCACGGAAGCGGTACGGCGGCGTCCGTACTCGGTGGTCCTGTTCGACGAGGTCGAGAAGGCTCATCCGGACGTCTTCGACGTGCTGCTGCAGGTCCTCGACGAAGGTCGTCTCACCGACGGTCAGGGGCGCACGGTCGACTTCCGCAACACGATCTTGATCCTCACGTCCAACCTCGGCGCGGGCGGCGACAAGGACCAGGTGATGGCGGCAGTGCGGGCCGCGTTCAAGCCGGAGTTCGTCAACAGGCTCGATGACGTCGTCATCTTCGACGCCCTGAGCCCTGAAGAGCTCGTGTCGATCGTCGACATCCAGCTGACCCAGCTAGGCAAACGTCTCGCGCAGCGCCGACTGGACCTCGAGGTGACGCCGAAGGCCAAGGAATGGCTGGCCGAGCGCGGTTTCGATCCGCTGTACGGCGCTCGCCCGCTGCGCAGGCTCGTGCAGCAGGCCATCGGCGACCAGCTCGCCAAGGCGCTGCTCGCAGGCGACATCCGTGACGGCGACGTCGTCCCGGTGAACGTCGGCGGCGACGGCGAATCGCTCGTCATCGGCTGATCCGATCGCGCTTCCCGCGATCACTTGAAGTGGTGAAAACGCACTCTTCCCGAGCGCGTTTTCACCACTTCTTGCGTTGAGTGCGCGTACCGTCGGAATCAACAGTTCAACAATTGATGAATTGAGTTGCGATGGACGCGATCAGGTGTGAGAACGTGACTGTGCGGCGTGGATCCGTCACCGCGGTCGACGACGTGTCCGTGATAGTTCCGAAAGGCCGGATCACCGGGTTGCTCGGGCCGTCCGGGTGCGGAAAGACGACGCTCCTCCGCTCCATCGTCGGCACGCAGAAGAACGTGGCGGGCACCGTCGAGGTGCTCGGTGAGCCCGCCGGATCAGCGAGCCTGCGGCAGCGCGTCGGATACGTCACGCAGGCCGCGTCGATTTACACGGACCTCACCGTGGAACAGAACGTCCGCTACTTCGCGACATTGTTCGATGCGACAGACGGGGTGCAGGGTGCGCTCGAGGCCGTCGACCTCACGACACGCGCGAAACATCTCGCATCCGACCTGTCCGGCGGGCAACTGAGCCGCGTATCGATCGCGTGCGCACTGGTCACCCAACCGTCGCTGCTGGTGCTGGACGAGCCGACGGCGGGCCTGGACCCCGTACTCCGCGCCGATCTGTGGTCGAGGTTCGCTGATCTCGCGGCGTCGGGCGTCACGATCCTCGTTTCGAGTCACGTGATGGACGAGGCCGACCGCTGCGACGACCTGATTCTGATGCGAGACGGTCGACTCGTCGCCCAACTGACACCTCGCGACCTGCGCGAACAGACAGGTGAGGACAATCTCGAAGACGCCTTCCTGAACCTGATCCAGGGGCGTGCGGCGTGAGCGCGCCGATTCGCCCGCGGATTCTCGGGGCGACGGCAGTGCGGGTGCTCCGCCAACTGCGGGCCGACCCGCGGACCATCGCGCTGGTCCTCGTGGTGCCGATTCTGCTCATGACGCTGCTGTACTTCATGTACTCCGGTCAGTCGAGGCCGCCGGGAGTTCCCGACCCGTTCCAGCGAGTCGGTGTTGTCATGCTCGGGATTCTGCCGTTCGTCACGATGTTCCTGATCACGTCCATCGCGATGCTCCGCGAACGTCGATCCGGCACCCTCGAACGACTCCTCACCACGCCGATCGGAAAGCTTGATCTCCTCGGCGGTTACGGCGTCGCGTTCTCCGTAGTCGCCGCGGTCCAAGCCGTGCTGGCGTCGTCCGTGGCGTTCGGGCTGCTCGGCCTCGAAGCGGAGGGCTCGGTCGCGTGGGTGATCGTGATCGCCATGCTCGACGCGATGCTCGGCGTTGCGCTTGGACTTCTGTGCAGTGCGTTCGCGCAGACCGAGTTCCAGGCGGTGCAGTTCCTACCGGTCGTGGTGATCCCTCAGCTGTTCCTCTGTGGACTGTTCGTCCCGCGTGATCAGTTGCCGGGCTGGATGGAGGTGCTCTCAGACGTCATGCCGCTCACGTACGCGGTCCAGGCGCTCCAGGAGGTCGCATCGAACTCGAGCACAACCGCGCTGATGTGGCGGGACATGGCGATCGTTGCCGCATGCATCGTCGTCGCGCTGGCGCTCGCCGCGGCGACGCTGCGCCGTCGGACGCCCTAGCGTCCCGGACTGCTGGTGAAGTGAGCGAACGACCCCCACATGAAGGAAGACCCGGACCACGAGGTCCGGGTCTTCTTTCGGTGAGTCTGGATGCGATCTAGCGCGGGCAGAACTGCGTCGCGAGCCCGACGACCATCTGCAGCGACTGTCCGCGGAGGCCGAGGTCCCACGCTGTGCCCTTGACGATTTGCAGGCACTCGCCGTATCGCGGCATCACCGCGTTGTTGACATGAACAACGGCCTTGCCGTTGCCGCCCAGCAAGTTCGTGGTCACGGTCTCATCGGTGACGACAGGATCCCCGGTCGCAGGATCGCTGGCCGGCTTCGGACCGACACAGGTGCCTGCGATCGTGTAGTCCGTCTTGTCGAAGACACCGCGGAAGTTGGCGATCGCGGTGCGCTGGTTGAGGTCACTGAGATTGATCGACCGCGTCAACGTCTTCGTGCCGGCCTTCGCGTCCTTGCGGGTGGCGGTCACGGTGCACTTGTCAGCGTCCGTGCGGTTGATGACCATCACGTTGATCTCGCTGGTGCCGGACGAGATCGACACAGCCCCCGTCTCGGGCTGCTGGTAGGCGCCGACAGTGCCCGCAGCGGCTTCACCCGGTGCTAGTGCCACACCGGCCGCAGCAGCGCTGATGGCGCACGCGGACGCGGCAAGCTTCACGAAAATCTTCATGGACGTTCTCCTCAGATACGACGACAGGTCTCAGCGTAGAGGGCCCGTCAAGATCCGTGTGGACGACGTATGAATCCCGTTAAGGCATATGGCGGTCCGTGCCGAGCGGTTCGAAGGTGATCTGTGTGAACACATTCGAGGAGGTTTCGTCATGTCCGATGTGGTGATGCTGCTGATCGTCGCGGCGTCGATCGCGCTGTGCGCGCTCGCGGTGCACGGGCTCGACCGGCGGATCTCACGATGACCGGCGCGGGCACGGTGGCCGTGATCCTCACGATCATCGCCGTTGCCGTCGTCGGCTACCTGATCGCTGCTCTGCTCTATCCGGAGAGGTTCTGACCCGGTGAACTCCACCCTCGCCGGCGTACTCACGCTGGTCTTCATTCTTCTCGTCCTGGCCGCGGTCTACATTCCGCTGGGCGACTACATGGCGCGCGTCTACTCCTCGACGAAGGACCTCGCCGTCGAACGCCTTCTCTACCGAGTCGGCGGCGTGGACCCGCGATCCGGTCAGACGTGGCGCGGCTACGCGCTCAGCGTGGTCGGATTCTCTGCGGCGTCGCTCCTGGTGCTCTACGCCCTGCAGCGGTTGCAGGGTGTGCTGCCGTGGTCGGACGGCAAACCAGGCATGTCGCCGACAGTCGCCTTCAACACGGCGATCTCGTTCGTGGCCAACACGAACTGGCAGTCGTACACACCCGAGTCCACGATCAGCAATCTCACGCAGATGCTCGGCTTAGCGGTGCAGAACTTCCTGTCGGCGGCCGTCGGCATGGCAGTCGCGGTCGCATTGATCCGCGGCATCGTCGCACGTAAGACTGGACATCTCGGGAACTTCTGGGTCGACCTCGTTCGGGGCACGATCCGAATCCTGCTGCCCCTCGCCGCGATCGTCGCAGTGATCTTCGTCCTGCAGGGCGCCGTGCAGTCGTGGCGCACCGGCTTCGACTTCACGATGCTCGACGGCACGAACGGACACGCTCCCGTGGGCCCGTTCGCATCCCAAGAGGCGATCAAACTCGTCGGGACCAACGGCGGTGGAACATACGGCGCCAACTCGGCGCACCCGTTCTCCAACCCGACACCGTTGACCAACGTGGTGCAGATCCTCGCGATCCTGATCATCCCCGTATGCCTCACCCGCACGTACGGCACGCTCGTCGGCGACCGGAAGCAGGGCCTCACCCTGCTCGGCGTGATGGCCACGATCTGGGGCGCGATGCTCGCGATCGTCTGGACCTTCGAGGCTCGCACCGACGGTCTCGCGACCCGCGCGGCCGGTGCAGCGCTCGAAGGCAAGGAACTGCGGTTCGACATTCCCGGATCCGCGCTCTTCGCGGTGTCGACGACGGGTACATCGACCGGAGCGGTGAATGCTGCGCACGACAGCTTCTCCGCCGCCGGCGGTGGCGCGCTGATCTGGAACATGCTGCTCGGCGAAGTGGCGCCCGGCGGTGTCGGTTCCGGGCTGTACGGCCTGCTGGTCCTCGCGATCATCACCGTCTTCGTCGGCGGTCTCCTCGTCGGGCGCTCACCGGAGTTCCGCGGCAAACGCATCGGACAGCACGAGATCACCCTCGCCGCACTGTATGTGCTGGTGATGCCTGCACTCGTTCTGCTCGGAGTGTCGATCACCGTACTTCTCAGCTCCACCACCGGCTTCCTCAGCAACGACGGCCCGCACGGGTTCAGCGAGATCCTGTACGCCTATGCGTCCGCAGCCAACAACAACGGCAGCGCGTTCGGCGGCATCACCGTCACGAGCGACTGGTTCCAGATATCGCTCGGTCTGGCGATGCTGTTCGGCCGCCTGCTGCCGATCGTCGTAGTACTCGCGTTGGCTGGCCGTCTTGCAGGTCAGTCCCCGAAGGAGACCGACCCGGCGACTGCCCTGCCGAGCCGCGGGATCCTCTACGGCGCACTACTTCTCGGGACCACGCTGCTCGTCGCAGGTCTCACCTTCTTCCCAGCGATGGCGCTGGGACCGATCGCGGAGGCGCTCTCATGACGCTCCAGACAGAACTCGCTCCGATACCGGAGGCGGACAACGAACTCGTCACCAGCGGTGCGTTCGACGCGAAGCAGCTGGTCGCGTCGCTGCCACAAGCCGTCCGGAAGCTGAACCCGCGCGATCAGGCCCGCAGCCCGGTGATGTTCGTCGTGTTCATCGGCGCGATCATCACCACCGCGCTCGCGATCTGGCACCCCTCGGTGTTCGCGTGGGTAGTCACGGCTTGGCTCTGGTTCACCGTTCTGTTCGCAGGTCTCGCCGAAGCCGTTGCCGAGGGACGCGGTAGGGCTCAGGCCGACAGTCTCCGAAAGGTCAAGCGCGACACCGTGGCTCGCGTGATCGGCGACGACGGCTCGATCACCTCGGTCCCGGGCTCCGAGCTCACGGTCGGAATGCGGATCGTGGTTGAGGCAGGAGAAGTGATCGCGGGAGACGGCGACGTCGTCGAAGGCATCGCGACAGTCGACGAATCGGCGATCACCGGAGAGTCGGCACCCGTCGTACGCGAATCGGGAGGCGATCGCTGCGCCGTCACTGGAGGCACCGTGGTGCTGTCCGACCGGATCGTCGTGCGCATCATCACCGAACCGGGGCAGACATTCGTCGACCGGATGATCGCGCTCGTCGAAGGCGCCGCGCGCAAGAAGACACCGAACGAGATCGCCCTCGACATCCTCCTCACCGCTCTCACCATCATCTTCCTGCTCGCCGTCGTGGCTGTTGGACCGATGCAGCAGTTCGCAGGCGAAGCGGCCGACCCGATCAAACTGATCGCGCTCCTGGTCTGCCTCATCCCGACGACGATCGGCGCGTTGGTCTCCTCGATCGGCATCGCCGGAATGGATCGACTCGTCCAGCGCAACGTGCTGGCGATGTCCGGACGCGCTGTCGAGGCGGCGGGCGACGTCGACACGTTGCTCATGGACAAGACCGGAACCATCACGTTCGGAAACCGTCGCGCCACCGCGTTCCATCCCGCACGGGGTGTCTCCGCAGACGAACTCGCCGCCGTCGCTCGGCTCTGCAGTCTCTCCGACGAGACCCCCGAGGGCCGAAGCATCGTCGATCTCGCGGACTCTTTCGGTGCCCGCACTGCGCGAGTCGAAGGACCGACCGGCACCGCGGTCCCGTTCACCGCGCAGACTCGCATGAGCGGAGTCGATCTCGACGGTGTGCAGTACCGAAAGGGCGCCGCGGACTCGGTCCGCGCCTGGATCGGGGCGGACGCCACCGACGTCGACTCCATCGTCGACGACATCGCCAAACGCGGAGGCACACCGCTGGTGGTTGCGGCTGGGCCGCGAGTTCTCGGGGTCGTCGAGTTGTCGGATGTGGTCAAGCCGGGAATGGCGGAACGTTTCGCACAGTTGCGCGCCATGGGCATCCGGACCGTCATGGTCACCGGTGACAATCCGTTGACCGCGGCGGCGATCGCCGAGCAGGCAGGCGTCGACGACTTCGTCGCACAGGCGACACCGGAAGACAAGCTCGAGCTCATCCGCCGCGAGCAGGCGGCAGGACGCCTGGTCGCCATGACCGGTGACGGCACCAACGACGCACCCGCCCTCGCGCAGGCCGACGTCGGGCTCGCGATGAACACGGGAACGTCGGCGGCGAAAGAGGCCGGCAACATGGTCGACCTCGACTCCGATCCCACCAAGCTCATCGAGGTGGTCGGCATCGGCAAGCAGCTGCTCATCACCCGAGGTGCGTTGACGACGTTCTCGCTGGCCAACGATCTCGCGAAGTACTTCGCAATCCTGCCTGCGCTGTTCTCGACGGTGTATCCGCAGCTCGACGCACTCAACGTGATGCACTTGCACTCCGCGCAGTCGGCGATCGTGTCGGCAGTCGTGTTCAACGCGCTGGTGATCGTCGCGCTGATCCCGCTGTCGTTGCGGGGCGTCACTTACCGAGCAGTGTCGCCGGCACGACTGCTGCGTCGAAATCTGCTGATCTACGGCGTCGGCGGTGTGATCACACCGTTCATCGGCATCTGGCTCATCGACCTGCTGGTCCGCCTTCTACCCGGAATGGGATGAGAACAATGAAGAACCTCCTGACAGGACTCGCACGACAGTTCGTCGTCGGCCTCATCGTGCTCGGCGGACTCACGCTCGTCGTCGGCGTCGCCTACCCGGCGGCTGTCTGGGCGGTGTCCCGGATCAACTCCGACGGCGCCGAAGGCTCACAGATCCACGATGCGAAGGGTTGCGTCGTCGGATCGGAGCTGCTCGGTGTCGACCAGCATGGGGCGCCGGGGCAGCCGGACAAGTACCTGCACGCACGCTTCGCAGGTGGCATCGACGACCCGACGGCCGCGGCGGATCCGGCGTCGTCGGGTGCGAGCAACCTCGGTCCGAACAACACCGATCTCGTCGCGATCATCAACGCACGACGCGCCGCAGTCGCCGAGCGAGAAGGAGTCCGACCCGATCAGGTGCCGGCCGACGCCGTCACCCGATCCGGTTCGAGCCTCGACCCGGGCATCTCGCCCGCCTATGCCGACCTGCAGGCGCCACGCATCGCGCGGGCCACCGGCCTGCCGATCGAACGAGTGCGGCAGATCATCAGCGACAACACCGACGGCCGCCAACTCGGATTCCTCGGCGAACCGACTGTTAATGTCGCGCGCGTCAACGTCGCGCTGGGTCTGACCGGGCCCGGCTGTCGATAATCTGGACGCCATGACCGCCAAAACTCGAGGCCAGCTCGAGGTGTTCCTCGGGTGCGCCCCCGGCGTCGGAAAGACGTACGAGATGCTGGCGACGGCCCGGGGCCTTCGCGACGAGGGCGTCGACGTGGTGGTCGGCATCGTCGAGACGCACGGTCGGGCCGCCACCGCGTCAATGGTCGACGGTCTTGAGATGATCCCGCGCATCAGCGTCGACTATCGCGGGACCACCCTCGACGAGATGGACCTCGCTGCCGTCCTCGAACGGCGTCCGGCGGTGGTGCTCGTCGACGAACTCGCGCACACCAATGCTCCGGGCCTGGCCAATACCAAGCGGTGGGAGGACATCGACGTCTTGCTCGATGCGGGGATCGACGTCCTCTCGACAGTCAACATCCAGCACCTCGAGAGCCTGAACGACGTCGTCGCCCAGATCACCGGGATCACTCAGCACGAGACGGTGCCGGACGCCGTCGTCCGAGCCGCCGATCAGATCGAACTCGTCGACATCGAGCCCCGCGCTCTCCGTCAACGACTGTCCGCGGGCAAGGTGTACGACGCCGCTCGAATCGACGACGCCCTCGGCAACTTCTTCCGGCAGGGCAATCTGACGGCCCTGCGGGAGTTGGCGCTGTTGTGGCTGGCCGACCGGGTGGACGAGAAACTCGCCGTGTACCGATCGGCCAACGCCATCACCGACACGTGGGAGGCCCGCGAGCGGGTGGTCGTCGCCGTGACCGGCGGACCCGAGAGCAGCACGTTGGTCCGGCGCGCGAGCCGGATCGCGTCGCGGTCGAGTGCGGAACTCCTGGTGGCGCATGTCGTGCGAGGTGATGGACTCGCCGACAGTGGATCCGGTGATCTCACTGGGCTGCGGACACTCGCCAAAGACCTCGGAGCGAGGGTGCACACCGTGGTCGGCGACGATGTCGCGTCGACTCTCCTCGATTTCGCGCGCGCCACCAACGCGACACAACTGGTACTCGGCACGTCGCGCCGGTCGCGGTGGAGTCGGATGTTCGATGAGGGTGTCGGGGCACGGGTGGTGCACGACAGCGGACGCATCGACGTGCACATGGTGACACACGACGAAGCCAAACCGCGCAATCCCTTCGACATCCGCGAAACCAGGTTTCACCGTCCGCTGAGCTGGGTGTTCGCGCTGGTCGTTCCGGCCGTTGTCACCGGCATCGTTTATGCGGCCGATACGTGGCTCGGATTCGCAAGCGAGTCGTCGTTGTTCTTCGTTGGTGTGCTCGCCGTCGCGATGCTCGGCGGCGTGGCGCCTGCGGCACTGTCGGCTATAGCGTCCGGGCTGCTGCTCAACTTCTTCTTCGCCGATCCTCGCCTGACGTTCACGATCGCCGAACCCGACAACGTGATCACTCTCGCGGTGATGCTCCTGATCGCGATCGCCGTCGCCGCCCTCGTCGATTCGGCGACCGTCCGTCGTGTCCAGGCCCAGCGGGCGAGCCGTGATGCGGAGCTGCTGGCGCTGTTCTCCGGTGCAGTGCTCGACGGTGCGGGGGTCGCAGACCTGCTTGAGCGCGTGAGGGGGACATATCTGCAGACAGCGGTGTGGATCGAGAACGACGCAGGGATCGTCGCGTCCGTCGGAGGCGAGCCGACCGATCATCCTGACACCGTGTGCCCGGCGTACGACGGTGCGTACCGGCTCAACCTGGCCGGCTCGTCGATCGACGCCCGCGACCGACAGGTCTTGACGGCGGTCGCGAACCAGGTGGCCTCCGCCGCCGAACGCGACCGGCTGGCGGCAGAGGCTGCACTCGCCGACGAGGTGGCGCGTACCGACGAACTGCGGCGTGCGCTGCTGTCCGCAGTCAGTCACGACCTCCGGACCCCGTTGGCGGCCGCCAAAGCGTCCGCGTCGAGTCTGCGCAGCGCAGACGTGACGTTCTCGGCGGAGGACACCGCCGAACTCCTCGCGACCGTCGACGAGTCGCTCGACCAGCTGTCTGCGCTGGTCGGAAACCTGCTCGACTCGTCGCGGCTCGCGGCGGGCGTGGTCCGGCCGCAGCTGCGGCCCACTTTCCTCGCCGAGGTGATCCATCGCGCCACTGCAGCGGTCGCACTGCGCGACCCGGCGGCGGTCGACATTCCCGTCGTCATCGACCAGGCGTGGGCCGTCACCGACGCGGGACTACTCGAACGGGCGCTCGCGAATCTTGTCGACAACGCACTCCGTCACGGATCGCGTGACGTCGAGATCCGCTCCGAAGTCGCCGTCGACGACAACGGCGACCCGCGCTGCTTGATCAGTGTGATCGACCACGGTGACGGCATCCCGACCGACGAGGTGAACCGCGTGTTCGTGCCGTTCCATCAATACGGCGACCAGAACCGCAACACCTCGGGTGTGGGACTGGGGTTGTCCGTCGCGAGCGGGTTCGTCACCGCAGTCGGGGGCACGCTGTCGGTCACGACCACGCCAGGCGGGGGTGCGACGATGGTCGTGGATCTGCCCGTCGGAGAGGGGTCGTGATGTCCGCCGGACATGTGCTTGTGGTCGACGACGAGCCGCAACTGCTGAGGGCTCTGCGAATCAACCTGCGGGCCAGAGGACTCGAGGTGACGACCGCGTCGAACGGGGCCGGAGCGCTGGAAGCCGCGGCCAAGGCGTCGCCGGACGTCATCATTCTCGACCTCGGGTTGCCCGACATGGACGGGTTCACGGTCCTGCACGGTCTGCGGGGGTGGAGCACTGTTCCGGTGATCGTGCTGTCCGCGCGGACCGACGCCGCAGACAAGGTCACCGCCCTCGACGCCGGAGCCGACGACTATGTGACGAAGCCGTTCGGCATGGAGGAACTGCTCGCACGTCTCCGTGCCGCGATCCGACGGGGTGCGTCGGCCGCGCCTGCTCCGTCGCCGGTGGTGGATGCGGGGTCGATCCAGGTGGACCTGGCGGGGACCCGAGTGCTGCGCGACGGTGAACAGGTGCGCCTCACGCCGACCGAGTGGGGGGTCCTCGAACTGCTCGTCCGGGCCGACGGAAATCTCGTCAGCCAGCGCGAGATCCTCGGCGCAGTGTGGGGACCGACCTATGTGAACCAGACCAACTACCTACGCGTGTACCTCGCCGGGCTGCGCCGCAAGCTCGAGGACGACCCGTCCAATCCCCGCCACCTCATCACCGAGGCGGGCATGGGTTACCGCTTCCTCCGCTGACCTCTGCTCCTTGAGCGAGTCGAAAGGCCCGCACCTGCGTACCCTGCAGGTATGAGCGAAACAGTGGGCACGATCGCCGAATCCACCTACGTCATGCTGACGACCTACCGGAAGAACGGTGCAGCGGTCGCGTCGCCGCTGTGGGCGGCGCGCGACGGCGACGACCTCGTGATGTGGACGGTAGGCGACTCGTGGAAGGTCAAACGTCTGCGCCGTGACAATCGGGTGCTTGTGCAGGCCTGCGACGCCCGTGGGAAGAAGACGTCGGGTCCGGAGGTGGCGGGCGTCGGTGAGGTGATCGACGATTCGTCGCGCGCCGCTGACCTGATCGTCAAGAAGTACGGGATCCTCGGGCGTCTCACGGTGTGGGGTTCGAGGCTTCGCCGCGGGTCGGATGCGACGGTGGAGATCCGCGTCCGCGACGTGGTTTGACACGCCACCAACGATGTAGCCGGACGATCACCGGTGTCGATCCAGTGGGGGGCGCACGCACTGTTCACAACGTTGGAGACGATTCCGGTGCTGGGACCGGGAGAGGTCTCCAACGTTGACGTGACTACTCGGCCGCTCCCAGCAGAGCGACCGCGGCGCGGACGTACGCGCGTGCGGCGTCGGCGAGATCGGACAGTCCGACGGATTCGTCTGGCTGGTGCGCCTGGCCGTTGATGTCGCCGGGACCCATCACCACTGTCGGGATGCCGAGCGCGGTGCTGATGAATCCGCCGTCGCAGGCCGCGGTCCATCCGCCGACCGCGCCTTCGCTCGCTTCCGCGGCGGCTGTGACCAGCGGGTGGTCGGCATCGGTGGCGAACCCGGGAAGGAACATCGTGGGCGTCACGGTCACCGTCACTCCGTCGGACTCGATTCCGGCGGCGCGGATCGCCGAGTGCAGATCGCGGCCGATCTGTTCCACGTCCTCACCGGGCATCAGGCGTCGGTCCACGCCGAGGGAACACGACGGTGCAACCACCGAGATGCCCTGGCCGCCTTCGATGGTCCCCACATTCCAGGTGCCGAATCCGAGCAGTGGATCGGGATCCGCGGCGAGCCGTTCCTGATCCGCGCCGATCACCTCGATCACTCGTGCGGCGGCGTCGATGGCGTTCACCCCGTCGCTGGGGCGTCCCGAATGGGCCGCGCGACCGGTCACCTCGATGTCGAAGTACGACGCCCCGCGGCACCCGCGGACCACCTCCAAACGCGTCGGCTCCGCGACGATGCAGCCGGCGAACTCACGGTCGACGCCGCGGGAGACGAGATGTCGGACGCCGGTACCGTGCTCCTCCTCGTCGACGGTCACCACGAGTTGAACGGGACCGGACAACGTGAGGCCGAACTCCGCCGCGCGTTGCAAAGCGGACATCGCGGCGACGGCGGAGGCGATCCCGCCCTTCATGTCCGACGCGCCGCGGCCGATGATCAGATCCCCGTCCCGTCGCGGGACGAACGGATCGGCCGTCCATCCCGGTCCGGCAGGCACCACGTCCGAATGCCCGAGCAACATGAGGCCGGGGCCGTCGCCGCCGACCTGGGCGGTCGCGAAGAGGTTCGGCCGCCCCTGAGCGGCGTCGACAACCTCCACGGTGAACCCGGCGGCCTTGCACGCGTCGGCGAGTACCGTGACCGTCGACTCCTCGGTTCCTCCGGGATTGACGCTCGGCTCGGCGATCAACGCGCAGGTCAGCGCATCGATTGCGGACACATCGACGCTGTCGACGAGCCGCTGCAGAGCGTCGTCGCGTCGTTCGGTCATGGGGTTTCCCTTCTCTGGCACACGCGTCGGCATGGTTCGCAGGGCGTTCGATAGTAGGCTATCGGTGATGACCATTGTCTATTTCGTGATTGCGGCGCTCGCACTGGCCGGTGCGGTGGTACTGCTGTGGCTCGACCGTAACCGGTCCGAGCAGGTACACCACCAGCGGGCAGTGTGGGGAGAGACGCACTCCTTCAAGTTCCGCGACAGCGACTCCAAGCTGCGCACCGTCTTCCAGCGTGCCGCGATGGACGCGCCCGACCACGTCGTGGTGCGCAACGTCGCGTACGGCGTCTACGAGGGCGCCGAAGCCGTGGTCTTCGATCTCGAGGAGACGGCCACCGTGATCGCGGTCCGGCGTCCCACAGCGTCGGCCGTGACCGTCGACCTGCGGTACGAGGACGTTCTCGCACCCGCTGAAGACGACGTCGACCTGCTCGGTGCGATGGGATCGCGCGTCATGTTCGCGTCGAATCTCGACGCCGCACGCCGGATCTGCGACCGCCGCATGGTGACGCTCGCGACCGAGGCGCCCGACTACGTCGAGATCCTGTGGAACGAGGGCAATTGGGTCCTCGGATCCATGCCGCTCACCGCGGACGACACCAAGCTCGACGTCGCGCTCGACACGGTCCGTCGTTTCGCCGACCTGCTGCGCGTGCTGCCCCCGGCAGTCGATCCGCAGGATGCGCCCGACCCGCGCGATCCGCACGGCCCCGCCCGCGAAGAGCTCGCCGACGAGAAGACGGAGTCGTTGCGCGACAAGGAACGTCGTCGCCGCCTCGAAGCCGCTGCGGCCGAGACCTCGCGCTCGGCTCCTCCCGTTGCGGAGGGCGCCCGCACGCCGTCTCGCCCCGCGGCTCGCCCGCAGCCGGCGTCCGACGAGCGGTCTCGTGTTGAACCGATCCGCCGCGTGGCGCCGCGGGCGCAGGAGCCGACGACCGCCATTCCGGAGCAGCAGCCCCGGCGTGAGCGCGTCGCGCCGCCGAACCTGCCGCCGCTGAACGACCCGCGTAACCGCTGACGCACCCGCGTCACCCCTGAAGGAGCTTCATGTCGGACGCCGACCGTGCCCGCCTCGCCGAACTCGTCACCGAACTCGCCGTCGTCCACGGCAAGGTGACCCTGTCGTCCGGCAAGGAGGCCGACTACTACGTCGACCTGCGTCGCGCGACGCTGCACAACGAGGCGAGCCGCCTCATCGGAAAGCTCATGCGTGAACTGACCGCCGACTGGGACTACGCGTCGGTCGGTGGACTCACACTCGGCGCCGATCCGGTCGCGACATCGATCATGCACGCCGACGGTCGCCCCATCGACACCTTCGTCGTGCGCAAGGCCGCCAAGACGCACGGCATGCAGCGTCGTATCGAGGGCCCGGACATCGTCGGCAAGCGTGTGCTGGTGGTCGAGGACACGTCCACCACTGGCGCCTCGCCGTCGCAGGCTGTCGAAGCGGCACGGGAGGCAGGCGCCGAAGTGATCGGTGTCGCCACCGTCGTCGACCGTGCGACCGGCGCGGACCAGGTTATCGGCGCCCTCGGCGTGCCGTACCGCTCGCTGCTCGGCCTCGCCGACCTCGGCCTTGCCTGACCCTTCCGACCCAGGCCCCACAGAGTGGGCGACGGGCGTCGGACCAGCAGTGGGTCTCGGCCCGTGGGCGCAGGAACGGCCGGGCGCCACTCCCGACGATCCGCGACTCGATCCGGAACTGGTCGCCGAAGGTGACCGTCGAAACGTCGTCGACGAGTACCGGTACTGGCGGCGCGAAGAGATCGTCGCCGATCTCGACACGAGGCGTCACGAGTTCCATGTCGCGATCGAGAACTGGGCGCACGACGCCAATATCGGAACTGTCGTCCGCACCGCCAATGCATTCCTGGCTGCGGAGGTGCACATCGTCGGACGCCGCCGATGGAACCGCCGCGGCGCGATGGTCACCGACCGCTACCAGCACCTCCGTCATCACGATTCGATCGACGACCTGATCGCCTGGTCGCGCAGTGAGGGTCTGGCGGTCGTCGCCGTCGACAACACACCGGGATCGGTGCGGCTCGAGGCGACTGAACTCCCGCGACGCTGCGTCCTGTTGTTCGGGCAGGAGGGCCCGGGTATCAGCGGTGACGCGCAGGCGAGCGCCGACCTGACAGTGTCGATCGCACAGTTCGGCTCAACGCGCAGCATCAACGCAGGCGTGGCGGCAGGGATCGTCATGCACTCCTGGATCGCCCGCCACGCCGACCTCGACCAGGCCTGGTAGGTCGACACCTCGTCGAGCCGGCGGTCAGGCTCGAGTGAGAGCGAGCACTGGAATCACTCGGATGCCCGCGGTCTTCTCGGCGTATTCGGCGAACCCGGGGTAGCGGCTCGCCTGCTCGGCGAAGATGCGGTCGCGGTCGGCGCCGGTGATCTCGGAGACAGTCACGTCGTAGGTCTCGGTGCCGCGTTCGACGCTGGCGCTTCCGGCGTCGACGAGATTGAAGTACCAGGCGGGATGCGTGGGCGCACCGCCCTTGGATGCGAAGACGTAGACCGTCGAAGGGTCGTCCTCGGACTGCAGATACATCATCGGCGCGATGTTCTGCTTGCCCGACTTCCGTCCGACATGGTGGACCAAGATCATCGGGGCGCCCTCGAACGGCCCTCCGACGCGTCCTTCATTGGCGCGGAACTCGTCGATGATTCCGGCGTTCCAATCACTCACAGCAGTCTCCCGTTCGTCGTGGACGACACCAGGGTAACCAGGATCGACGCGCGCCGCGGTGTGCAATCGACGATGCCCGACTCCTCAGGCGGCCGAGAACGGGCGGTGACCCCGAATGGTCCGCGTGACAGCGCCGATCCGCGACTCGACCCTTCCCAGGACGTCGGCGAGTTGGATCGGGTCGTCCACGTCGGCGACCATCGCCACCGTGTAGCCCTTGTTTCCGACCATGAACGGCAGAATCGGCGAGTATTGGACGCTGACGACGGCCATCGGCGTGCCTTGCTCGGCGAGACTCCTCGCGTACTCGGTCGTCTCGTCGTCGAGAACGATGAGCGGAATGTCTGTCGGACTGATCTTCTTGCGGCTTCTCATGCACCGAGGATGGCTCCCGACGTTGGGGCCGCGGTGCGAAGTCCGTGGGAGTCGCCTGTGAGCGCGAAACTCCAGGCCTACGAGACCGTCAGACGGCTTCGGCGTCCGACGGGTTGTTCCGGCGACGGCGCAGCCACTCGAACACCATCGGCAGCACCGAGATCAGAACGATCAGGATGAAGATCGGTTCGATGAGCTTCTGGACGATCTCGAACTGGCCGAGCCAGTAGCCGAGCAGCGTGATGCCCGCGCCCCAGACGATGGCGCCGACGATGTTGTACAGCGAGAACACCGCGAACTTCATGCGAGCGGCGCCTGCGACGATCGGGGCGAGAGTGCGGACGATCGGCACGAAGCGTGCCAGGAGGATCGTGATCGGGCCACGCTTCTCGAAGAACGCGTGTGCCTCGTCCAGGTACTTCTCTTTGAGGAAGCGGGCATCGGGTTTGAACATCGACGTGCCGGCATAGCGACCGATCCAGTATCCGATCTGGCCGCCGATGATGGCGGCGATGGGTACGGCGATGCACAACAGCACGATGTTGAAGTTCGCGTCGGCCACCTTCTCGGCGTTCTCCGCGGTCGCACTTCCCGCAGCGATGAGGCCCGCCACGAACAGCAAGGAGTCGCCTGGGAGCACGGGGAACAAGACGCCGGACTCGATCAGGATCACGAGCAGCAGACCCCAGAACGCGACGGGGCCGAAGTACCCGATCAAGTTGAACGGATCCATGAATCCGGGCATCAGGGCGACGGTCGAGGTGGACTCGGCGAGAAGTGTGTCGATCACAGGCCCACACGATACCGGTGAAACCTTCCAGAACCCTTATAGACGATTGACGGGGGACCGCCCCGACGTCGAGAGCGACCTGGCAAACTGGAAGGCGATCCCTATTTCAAGCGTGGAAAACATCCACCGGCTCGACAGGAACATGCGCATGCCCATCGCAACACCCGCCAAGTACGCCGAGATGCTGGCGAAGGCGAAGTCGGAGGGCTACGCCTTCCCCGCCATCAACTGCACCTCGTCGGAGACGATCAACGCAGCCATCAAGGGCTTCGCCGACGCGGGCAGCGACGGCATCATCCAGTTCTCGACCGGCGGCGCAGAGTTCGGATCGGGCTTGGCCGTCAAGGACATGGTCGTCGGCGCTGTTGCGCTGGCGGAGTTCGCCCACGTCGTCGCCGAGCAGTACGACGTGACGATCGCGCTGCACACCGACCACTGCCCCAAGGACAAGCTGGACGGCTTCGTCCGCCCGCTCATCGAGATCTCGCGTGAGCGTGTCGCGAACGGTCAGAACCCGCTGTTCCAGTCGCACATGTGGGACGGTTCGGCAGTGCCGATCGACGAGAACCTCGAGATCGCCAAGGAACTCCTCGCCAAGACCAAGGAGGCCAACATCATTCTCGAGGTCGAGATCGGAGTTGTCGGCGGCGAAGAAGACGGTGTCGAGAACGAGATCAACGACAAGCTGTACACCTCGGTCGAAGACTTCGAGAAGACCGTCGACGCCCTCGGCACCGGCGAGAACGGCCAGTACCTGCTGGCGGCCACCTTCGGCAACGTCCACGGCGTGTACAAGCCGGGCGGCGTCAAGCTGCGCCCGGCAGTCCTCAAGGAGGGCCAGGACGCGGCGATCAACAAGCTCGGCCTCGACGCGGACGCGCAGCCGTTCGACTTCGTCTTCCACGGCGGCTCGGGTTCGCTCAAGAGTGAGATCGAAGAGGCCGTCAGCTACGGCGTCATCAAGATGAACGTCGACACCGACACCCAGTACGCGTTCACGCGACCCGTCGCGGCCCACATGTTTGCCAACTACGACGGCGTCCTCAAGGTCGACGGAGAGGTCGGCAACAAGAAGGTCTACGACCCGCGCAGCTACCTGAAGAAGGCCGAGACCTCGATGGCCGAGCGTGTTGTCGAAGCGTGCAACGATCTCGGTTCGGCAGGCAAGACCATCGGTCGCTGACTCGCGGCTCTGACGACAAGAAGGGGCGCCCGGAATCATCCGGGCGCCCCTTCTTCGTCTCGGCTAGCGCGAGGTCGTCACGGCTTCGTGCAGACCTTCCAGTCGTCGCCGATCTTGTGCAGGGTGATCTGTGCGGGGGCCTTGTTCGACGGGTCGCCCGACGGGTAGATGTCGACACCGACGCGAGCGGTGTCGCCGTCGATGGCGACAGCATTCACGTCGTCGAACTTCATCAGCTGATCGTTGGCCTTCTGGGCCTGGTAGGCCTTGGTGAACTCGGCCTCGTCCATCGACGTGTAGGTCGTGTTCTCCTCGCCGCACGTGATGTCACGCAGTTTCGAGAGATCACCGTCGATCATGGCCTGCTGATACGACTTCGCGGCGTCCGCGGCCTTCGTCTCGGGTGAGGTGCCGATGGTCATGTACCAGATGCCGATTGCGATGGCCGCGATCACGACGAGAGCTGCGATCACGATGCCGATCAGCTTGCCGCGCTTGCTCTTCGGAGCGGTCGGGGCGGTGGGCGCGATCACCTGCGGCGCTGCGGGCTGCGCCGGAGTGGGGGGAGCCGGCGCAGCAGGTGCCGCCGGTGCAGGCTTCTGGGCGGCGAATTTCTCGGTCTTGTCGGCGGCTGCGGCCGGGGCACCGGCGGCCGCTGCGGCAGCCGGCTTGGTGATCGCAACCGTGGGAGTGACATCCGCGGTCGATTCGACGGAGCCCTCCGTCGAATCGTTGGTGTCTGAGGTCACATCGACGGACTCCTCGACGACGTCTTCGCTCGCGGCTTCGTCGGCTGCGGGCTCGTCGGCCTCGGCCTCAGGTGCGGGAGTGTCGACGGGCTCACCGACGACGTTCTCCTCGACCAGATCGTTGCCCGACGTCGCGGCGGCGGCCGCTTCGGCCACCTCTGCAGGCACGGCGAACGCCCTCGTCGGCGACTCCGAGTCGCCGCCCTGCGGCTTGGGAGCCTCGGGGGCGTCGTCGCCCAGCTTCACGACGCGTGTGGGTGCGTCGGGTGTCGACTTGTCGTTGTCTGAGTCAGGCATGCGGCTCAATCCCGTGTGGTGTAAATGGTGCAACGCGCATACGCGCGTTGTCGAGAGTATCGAATTAGTCTGGCAACGGCCTCTTCGGAGAGTCCGGCTGAATGATTCAATGGTGGTGTGACCTCATTCGGAGACCTCCTCGGACCCCAGCCCACGCTCCTCACGGGAGACGATGAGGCTGAATCGGACCTGCTCAACGGGGCCGACCCGGCTGCGGTCGCGGCTGAGCACCCGACCGCGTCCATCGCCTGGGCGTACCTGGCTGAAGCTGCACTGGACGGTGCGACTGACGGCGCCGAGCCGGACACGGCACGAATCGTCGCCGCGTACGCCTATGCGCGCACCGGCTATCACCGCGGACTCGACCAGCTGCGTCGACACGGCTGGAAAGGTTTCGGTCCGGTGCCGTGGAGCCACGAGCAGAACCAGGGCTTCCTTCGCTGCGTCGGCGCCCTCGCTCGCGCCGCAGGAGCGATCGGCGAAGAGGACGAGCATCTCCGGTGCCTCGATCTCCTCAACGACAGTGATCCCCGGGCGATCTCCGAACTCGGCCTCAACTGACCGGAGGTCCCGCTGAGCAGCACCCCGCGTTCGCTCCGCGACGCTCATCACGCCGGTGACGAGGCGTTGCGGACGATGCGTGCCCGGATCGCGAGGCGCACCCCGCGATGGCTGTTCATCCGCCTTCGCCGACTGTGGCTGTCGCTGGTCCCCATCGCGCAGTGCGCGGTTGCGGCGGGGCTTGCGTGGTGGGTGGCCGCGGACCTGCTCCAGCACTCTAGGCCGTTCTTCGCACCGATCGCCGCGGTGGTCTCGCTGGGTCTCTCCCTCGCGAAACGATGGCGTCGCTCCGTTGAGCTGATCGGCGGAGTGCTGATCGGCATCTTCGTCGGAGACCTCTTGATCTCCGCGATCGGCTCCGGCGCCTGGCAGATCTGTGTAGTGGTAGCCGTCGCGATGTCGATCGCGGTGTTCCTGGACGGCGGCCTGATGATTCCGATCCAGGCGGCCTCGTCCGCAGTGCTCATCGCGACACTGATCCCACCGGGGCCGGGCAGTCTCGACCGTGCGGTGGATGCGTTGATCGGCGGCGGCCTCGGCATTCTGGTGGTCGCCGTGGCGCCGGTGAATCCAGCGCGACGAGCACGCCGCGACGCTGCGGCGATCCTTCACACCCTGAAGAATCTGTCGGCCGACCTCGCCGTGGGGCTGCGTACCAACGACGAAGACGCCATCTACCGCGTTCTCGCGTCCGCCCGCGGCACGCAGTCGTCGATCGAGGCGCTGCGGAACGACGTTGCCGCGGGACGTGAGGTAGGGCGGCTGTCTCCTCTCTACTGGTCGTCGCGAGACCGCCTCAAACGGATCGCCGCCACGGCGGATCCGATCGACAACGCCGTTCGAAACTTCAGGGTGATCACCAGACGTTGCCTCGGTGTCACTCAACGGGGCGTGACGATCGAGCCCGCGATCGTCGAGATCATCGACTCGATGTCGTCGGGTTTCGAGATGCTGCGAGCCATGATGATGGCGGAACCCGGTGAGTCGCCCGACCAGGCCGACGCGGCTAGAGAGATCAGATCGATTGTGCGGAAGGCGCGAACCTCGATCGCCGACAACGTCGAGGACATCTCCGAGACGGCCGTGCTCGTGGAACTGCGATCGCTGCTCGTCGACATGCTGATGGTCGCAGGATTGAAGCGGTCGTCGGCCATCGCCCAACTCCATCTCAACCGGTGACCCGCATGCCAGGCTGATTGTCGACGACGTGAGTGCCCAAGACGGTTGACATATTCAAGATTGCGCATATATTCAGGTCATGGGTAGTGAACATGGGCATGAGGGGCATTCGCACGGACCGACGGCCGCCGACCTCGCCTCTGGGGCGGTGAACCGCAGGCTGTGGCCGATGGTCGTCTCCGTGGTCATCATCGGCGGATTCTTCGTCGTCGAACTGGTGGCGGGATTCGTGTTCAATTCGTTGGCGCTGGTGGCCGACGCAGGACACATGCTCACCGACGTTGTTGCGCTCTGCATGGGCCTGTCCGCGTTGTTGTTGGCCCGGCACGGTCGGGTCACCGACGGTCGGAGCTTCGGGTGGTATCGGGCGGAGGTGTTCACCGCCGTCGTGAATGCGGTGCTCCTGATCGGAGTGGGTGTGTTCGTCCTCATCGAGGCGATCCGCCGGATCGGCACCGACCCCGAAGTTCCCGGCGGCGCGATGATCATCGTCGCGAGCCTCGGGCTGCTCGCCAACGTCGTCGTGATGTTCCTGCTGCGCAGCGATGCGGAGGGATCCATCGCAGTGCGCGGCGCATACCTCGAAGTGCTCGCCGACGCCGTCGGCAGTGTCGGTGTCCTCGTCGCAGGTGTCATCGCGATGACGACCGGTTGGGGATACGCCGATCTGCTCGTCGCAGTCCTCATCGCGCTGTGGGTGGTGCCGCGTGCGGTCAAGCTCGCGCGGGACGCGCTCAAGATCCTCAACCAGCAGGCGCCCGCTCATCTGGATCTAGCGGCGTTGAGGGCTGAGTTGGCCGATCTGCCGGCTGTGGACGACGTTCACGATCTGCACGTCTGGTCGGTCACCACGGGAATGGACGTCGCGACTGTGCATCTGACCAGCTCGGGCGATCATGAGCGGGTGCTGGCAGATGCTCGCCGCGTGCTCGACGGGCACGGCCTCGAGCACGCGACGGTCCAGGTCGAGTCGAGTGGCGGCAGCGGTGCGTGCACCGGCCAGCTGACCTGGTGAACGCATGTGGCATTGTCTGCGCGGCGACTCTGTGTAGCCTCCTGTGAATGGGTGACGGCGGAATGTCTGTACCGGTTCGGCGGACACAGGAGGAGCGGAGCGCTCAGACGCGTGCTGCTCTGATGGAAGCGACCATCGACTGCCTTGTGGAGTTCGGCTACAGCGGAATCACCACAACTCGCGTCGCCGAACGGGCCGGAGTGACCCGCGGTGCCCAGATGCATCACTTCGGGTCGCGCAACGAGCTGGTGAGTCATGCGATCCGGCACCTGGCTGAGCGTCGATCGGCCGAGGCCGTCGAGCGGGTCGGTCGGATCGCCGAGTCGCTCGACCCGCTCGACTCGCTGTTCGATCTGCTGTGGGACCTTCACGACGGGCCGCTGTTCGTGGCAAGCGTGGAGCTGTGGGTGGCGGCGCGGACCGATGCCGACCTGCGAGTGGACGTTGTCGAGTTCGAGGCGCTCGTGGACAAGACGATCGGTGAGGCGGTGGCCGCGCATGTGCCGTCCGAACTGGCGCGACCGATGCTCGACTTCGCGTACACGGCGATGGATGCTCTGCGGGGGCTGCTCGTGTCGGGATTCCTCACGCCGGGCTCGGATCGTCCGCTGCGCAGGTGGCAGCGTGCAAAAGAAGTCCTCCGAGCCGCCGCTGATCCACGACTTCTCGACTGGGCGGCCTCGGCGCGCGCCTGACCCCACGCTCCGCGTGAAGTGATAGCAGTCACATCCCTGTTGCTTACATACATTCAGGAATGTTTGTATGTGGGAGGAGGTGTGATGCACATGACACAGAGAGTGTTCGTCATCGGCGTAGGCATGACGAAATTCGAGAAGCCGGGCCGTCGGAAGAACGACGACGGGTCGGACTGGGACTACCCGGACATGGCCAGGGAATCTGGAACGATGGCGCTCGCCGATGCCGGAGTGACGTATGACCAGATTCAAGAGGCCTACGTCGGCTACGTCTACGGAGAGTCCACATCGGGTCAGCGAGCCGTGTACGAACTCGGCATGACCGGTGTCCCGGTGGTGAACGTGAACAACAACTGTTCCACGGGCTCCACCGCGCTGTACCTCGCAGCGCGCGCCATCCGCGGCGGTCTCGCGGACTGCACGCTGGCGCTCGGTTTTGAGAAGATGCAGCCGGGCTCGCTCGGATCGACGTACGACGATCGTGCGCAACCGATGGAGAAGCACATTCTCGCGATGGCCGAGATCAGCGAAGTCCTGTTCCCTCCCGCGCCGTGGATGTTCGGCGCCGCCGGACGAGAACACATGCGAGAACACGGCTCGACCGCCGAGCACTTCGCAAAGATCGGCGAGAAGAATCACCGACACTCGACGAACAATCCATACGCCCAGTTCCAGGACGAGTACACGCTCGACGAGATCCTCGACTCGCGGACGATCTACGATCCGCTCACCAAACTGCAGTGCTCACCGACGTCGGACGGGTCCGGTGCGGCCGTGCTCGCTTCGGAGCGATTCGTGGACCAGCACGGACTCGCCGACCGCGCGGTCGAGATCGTCGGGCAGGCGATGACCACCGACTATCGATCGTCGTTCAACGGCACCTGCAAGAACCTCATCGGCCACGACATGAATGTCCAGGTCGCACGGTCGGTCTACGAGCAGGCGGGCCTCGGGCCTGCCGACTTCCAGGTGATCGAACTCCACGACTGCTTCTCGGCCAACGAACTGCTCCTGTACGAAGCGCTCGGCCTGTGCGGCGAAGGTGAGGGGCACACGCTCATCGACGACGGCGCGACCACGTACGGCGGACAGTGGGTGGTGAACCCGTCCGGCGGCCTCATCTCAAAGGGGCATCCGCTCGGCGCGACCGGGCTCGCTCAGTGCGCAGAACTGACGTGGCAACTCCGCGGCGACGCAGATGGTCGTCAAGTCGACGGCGTGACCGCGGCACTCCAGCACAACATCGGCCTCGGAGGCGCCGCCGTCGTGTCCGCCTATCAGCGCGCGAACCGCTGACCGAGACCCCGACGATCGACCGCACGACCACCGGCAATACCCCGACCAACAACAAGACAGGGAACGATCATGGGACACATCGAAACCACCACCACCCTCTCGTCCGCTCCGGACGCGGTCTGGCGGGTCATCTCCGACCCGTCCACGTGGGACTCCTGGTTCACGATCCACGAGCGGTGGATGGAAGAGCCCCCCGCCGAGCTCACCGAGGGCGCACACCTCACAGCGAAGATCGTCATGCTCGGCATGGCCAACAAGATCGAGTGGACGGTCGGCGAACTGGTCGGCCCGACCAAGATGGTGCTTCGGGGGACCGGCATGGCAGGGGTCAAGACCGAGTTCGTGTTCACACTCGCCCCAGCCGAGGGCGGCAGCGCCCTCACGGTGACCGGCGACTTCGAAGGAGCGCTGCTCAAGGGCGCGCTGTCGAAGGCGGTTGAGAAGGACGCGCGGAGCCAGATCGCGAAGACATTCGAGAAGCTCGACGCACTGGCTTCGGCATGACTGTCGTCGACAACGGCTTCGACGACGCCGCGATCGGAGTCTGGGCTGAGCCCGAGGTCGTCACGGTCACGAGGGAGGCGATCGCCGCATACGCCGCAGCGACCAACGATCCCATCGAGGCACACCTGCGGGGCGATGTCGCGCCGCCCGTGTTCGGGATCGTTCCGGCGTTCGACGCCATGATGTCGCCCGCAGTCGACGTGGTGCCGATCGAGATCTTCGGGCGGATCGTCCACGGGGAGCAGGACTTCCACTTCCACCGACCGATCGTGCCCGGCGACGTGCTCACGACCCGGGCACGTGTGATCGGATACGACACCGTCGACTCCGGCACCCGTCTGTCGATCCAGATCGAGACGCGAGACGCACAGGACGAGCTGGTCAACGAGCAGTACCTGATCGGGTTCTTCCGCGGCGTCGATGCGGGCCGGAACGTCGGAGAGAGGGTCCCAGGTCACCGTCTCGACACCACGACGACCAGTCGGGAACCCATTGCCGTCGTCGATGCGCACGTGGACGACGACCAGACGTTCCGCTATGCGCCGGCATCGGGGGACCCGATGCCGATCCACCTCGACGACGAGGTCGCGAAGGACGCGGGCTTGCCGGGAATCATCGCGCACGGGCTGTGCACGATGGCGTTCACCTCGTGGGCAGTGCTCACCGAGGTCGCCGCGTCCGACGTTCATCGACTCCGGCGTTTCGCCGTCCGCTTCTCGACGATGGTCCTTCCCGGTGACGACCTCACCACTCGGATCTGGCACAGCGGATCGGCAGGCGACGCCACCGAGTACGGATTTCAGACGACTCGCGAAGGCGACGTCGTGATCACCGACGGTCTCGCGGTCGTCGCGGACTGACCAGCACAACTCTCACTAAGGAGACGCCATGGGCGCATTGGATGGAAAGGTCGCGGTCGTCACGGGCGCCGGCCGGGGGATCGGGCGGGAGCACTCGCTCCTGTTCGCCTCGCTCGGTGCGAGCGTCGTCGTGAACGATCTCGGTTCGAGCAACGCCGGTGAAGGCGTGGATGCAGGCCCGGCGGCGGATGTCGCCGCCGAGATCAAGGCCGGAGGCGGACGTGCGGTGGCCAACGGGGCGAACGTCGCCGAATGGGACGGCGCGAAGGCGCTGGTCGATCAGGCCCTCGAGGAGTTCGGCCGCCTCGACATCGTCGTCAACAATGCCGGCATCCTGCGGGACGGATTCATCCCGTCGCTCGAGGAATCACAGTGGGACGCCGTGATCGGCGTCCACCTGAAGGGGCACTTCAATGTGATGCGCCACGCGGCGGCTCATTGGAAGGCCGAGTCGAAGGCGGGCAGGCAGCCGCGAGCGGCAGTGGTCAACACGGCGTCCGCCTCCGGTGTCACGCTCCCGAACGCAGGGCAGTCCAACTACGGGGCGGCGAAGGCGGCGATCGCAGCGTTGACGCAGGTGGCCGCGGAGGAACTCGACAGGTACGGAGTGCGCGTGAATGCGATCGCGCCGATCGCACGCACCCGGCTCACCCTCGCGACGCCGGGGATGGGAGCGATCATGGAGGCCGCGATGGAAGATGAGGGGTTCGACGCGTTCAGTCCAGCCAACATCTCACCGGTCGTCGCTTATCTGGCGTCCGATCTGTGCGCCATCACCGGCAAGGTGTTCGCCGTGCAGGGTGGGGCGATATCGGAGCTGGCGGGCTGGCACGACGTGAAGACGATCGAGACCGACGGTCCGTGGACCGTCGACGACATCGCGGCGAGGCTCCCATGATCGAGTGGTCCGACACCGACGTCATCATGCGGGACGCGATGCGCGACTTCGTCAAAGCGCATGTCCGTCCCCAGCTCGACGACCTCGAGCACGGTGATCTCCCGCCCTATCCGATGATGCGGAAGCTGTGGAGCGAGTTTGGCCTCGATGTGATGGCCACCGAAGCGCTGTCCGGACACCTCGCGACACAGCGCAAGAAGGCCGAGGCTCCGAGCGACAGCGTGACGAAGGGGAGGGGTGGCGGCCTCGGCGATGTCGGCGCGCAGGTGTCGATGGGTGCCGCGATCCTCGCCGAACTCGCAGGTGTGAGCCTCGGGTCCGTCGCCGCTGTCGGTGTGTCGTTGGGGCTCGGAGCGGCGACGATCATGTCGCGAGGCACCCTCGCGCAACAGGAACGATGGCTGCCCGATCTGGTCACCCTGGACAAGATCGCGTCGTGGGCGATCACCGAGCCCGACTCGGGCTCGGACGCGTTCGGTGGGATGAAGACCTACGTGCGGCGGGATGGTACCGACTACATCCTGAACGGGCAGAAGACGTTCATCACGAACGGCCCGTACGCCGACACTCTCATCGTCTACGCCAAGCTGGACGAGGGCGACGAGTCGGTGGCTCCGCGGGATCGCAAGGTCCTGGCCTTTGTGCTCGACTCCGGAATGCCGGGACTCACGCAGGGCAAACCGTTTCGCAAGATGGGCATGCACTCGTCGCCGACGGGTGAGCTGTTCTTCGACGACGTCCGACTCACACCCGATCGGCTCCTGGGAGAGACCGAGGACCACGGCGGCGGCGACGGCCGGGAGAGCGCGCGGCAGAGCTTCACCGTCGAGCGCATCGGAGTCGCCGTGCTGGCGCTCGGCATCATCAACGAGTGCCACCGGCTGTCGATCGACTATGCGAAGACGCGGACGCTGTGGGGTCAGAACATCGGATCGTTCCAGCTCATCCAACTGAAGCTGGCGAAGATGGAGGTGGCGCGCATCAATGTGCAGAACATGGTCTTCGCCGCCATCGAGGGTTTGAGTTCGGGCCGACTCCCGTCACTCGCCGAGGCGTCGGCCGCGAAACTCTACTCGTCGGAGATCGCGACAGAAGTGGCGATGGACGCTGTGCAACTGTTCGGCGGCAACGGCTACATGTCGGAGTACCGGGTGGAGCAACTCGCGCGAGACGCGAAGTCGTTGATGATCTACGCGGGTACCAATGAAGTCCAGGTGACACACATCGCCAGAGGCCTGCTCGGTTAGGTCGCGTCTTCCAGGTGGAGGCGGTGCAGTACGGGCAGCAGGAAATCGCGCGCGTACTGCTCCGCACCGCCGGGCTCGCGGAGGCCGAGGTCGGTGTCCGAAATGAGCGTGAGGGTGTGGAACTGCCGGGCCGTGTGTTCGGCGAACCGGGTCGCCTGCCGAGGCGAGAGGTACCCGTCGTCGAGGAACGACGTGATGAACTCCGTGCCGCGATTCAGTGCCGAACTCGACGACGTGACCACATATGGAAGCAGTAGATCGGGGTTCAGGCGGAGGATCGGGGCCAGCGCCGGGTGGTCGTCTAACAGCCGATACGCGTGCGCGAAGCTGCATACGATCCGCTCGTCCTGATCGTCGTATCGGCGCACGGTCTCTTCGAGTTCTCGGAAGAACTTGTCGAGTTCCGCTCGAACGGCGGCCTTCACGAGCGCATCCCGCCCGGAGAAGTGTTTGTAGAGGGTGGCGCGGCCGACGTCGGCTTCGCGCGCGATCTCGTCCATCGCGAGTTTCCGCAGGCCGGTGGCATGCGCGATGGCGACGACGGCGTCGAGGATGCGCGCCTTCGCGCCACCTGCCTCGGTGCTCGGCGTCGTTGAAGCGAGTCGGACCATGCCTCGAGTTTAGGTGGAGACAAAAAGACAGTAATTGTCTACTCTTGTGTGAGGGTAGTCATACATCAATCCTCGGGTGATCACCCGAGGGAGACGAAGGAGTGTTCGCCATGGTCTCGTCCAGAACGTCGGCGCCGGAATCGCTGAATCCTGAAGCGCTCGACCCAGAAGGGGCGACCTCTGCGGCAGCGAACGCAGCGGGGCGCGACGCCTTGGGAGATCGGCTCATCCAGGGGTCGATGCGTCGGTCCTTCAACTCGAACATCGACGTCGATTGGGATGCGCCCCAGGATCCGGATCTGTTCTATCTGCCGCCGGAGATGATGTCGCTGTACGGCACCCCGCTCTGGGAGTCGATGACACATCGCCAGCGAGTGGAGTTGTCTCGACAGGAGGCGGCGAACACCCTGACCCGCGCGGTGTGGTTCGAGAACACCCTCAACCAGGGACTGCTGCGCGCGATGCTCCACCAGGACCCGACATCGCGAAACGTGCACTACGCCCTCACCGAGATCGGCGACGAGACGCGTCACATGGTGATGTTCGGGCGAGCGGTGTCCGCCATCGGTGCGCTGCCGTACCGCCTGTCCCGCCGCGAAGCCCTCGCCGTCCAGGCGATGCCACTCGCGTACCGCGGCCTCATGCTGTGGGTCGCCGCACTGTGCGGCGAAGAGGTGATCGACGAGAGCCAGAAGCAGAACGCCCGGCATCCTGACGTCCAACCGATCATGCTGCAGGTGTTCCGCATCCACGTGACGGAAGAAGCCCGCCACATTCGATATGCGAGAGAGGGCGTGCGCAGGCGAATCGCGCGGGCCCCCTGGTGGGAGCGGCAGTTCGTGGCGACGGCGAACGGAGGAGCCGCCTTCATCCTGCGGCGGCTCTACTACGACAAAGAGGTCTACCGACGCTGCGGGCTGCCGGTTCGGGAGGCCATGCGGCAGGCGCGGAACAACGAACAGGTCCGAGCCAGGCGTCGGGAGTCGTTCGAAGGGCTCTACGAGTTCCTCACCGAGAACGGTCTGCTCAATCCGATCTCCCGGCTCTTGTGGCGCAGCCACGGATTCCTCTGATGAGCGTCGACTGTGAGGTGCTGGCCGTCGGAGCCGACACCGGTCGACGCCTGCGTGAGCGAGGAGTCGCCGGATCGGTGGTGGTGGACGACGTCGTCGACGAGGTGTTCCATCCCGACGCCGACCGCTGGATCGTGACGAGCGCAGACGGACGGACTTTTCGCGCGCGAATCGTCGTCGCCTCGAAGCGTGCTGTCGCCGATGGGCCGGCCGCGTATCTGGGGATCGCCGAGAACGGCGCACCGAACCGATGGATCGTCGACGAAATCGGCCCGATGAGGCTCGGCAGTCAAGTGGCGTTCGTCGGTGACGCGATCGAGGCGATGCGCGATGCGCGATTCTCCCGCGTCGAGGTCAAACGTCATGTTCAAGGCCAGTACGCGAGGGCGGCGTCGCCGAGTTCATTGCTTGCAGCTCTCCGTTCACCACGCCCACGCCTCGCCGATTTCGAGTTCACGACGGCCAGAGATCGCGAGGACGACGACGAGTATCACGGCCCGGCATCGGTCATCGACGACAACGGCGTTGCCCATCCGGTGACCGCTCATCTCCTAGCGCAGTACCAACCCGTCGCGAATACCGTCGTCTGGACCGGCCGCCTCGAACCGTCCGCCGCGATCTCGTCACTTCACACACGTCTGCGGCAGTCGGTGCTCTTGAGCACTCCGGGCAGTGAGCCCGTGCCTGCTCTGCTCGTCGACGGCGACCCGTGGGGCGGTGTCCACGTTGCGGGCGACGGTGCCAGTCCCTATCCGATGCCCTACTGAACAGGATTGCTCGATGCCGTATCTGATCACCCAGAACTGCTGTGCGGACGCGGCGTGTGTCGCCGCCTGTCCGGTCGGCTGCATCCACCCGGCACCCGGCGAACCGGGTTTCGCCACCAGCGACATGCTGTACATCGATCCTCGAGTCTGCATCGACTGCGGAGCGTGCGCGGACGCGTGTCCCGTCAACGCGATCGTGTCCGATCGAGCACTCGGCCCCGCCTCCGAACCATATGTCGCGATCAACGCCGACCACTACGGGGCCGACGACACACTGTCGCCGGTGTTCTCCGTCAGCACGGCTCCAGAGCCGACAGTCACCTCACGTGACCCGCTGCGGGTGGCGGTAGTCGGAGCAGGTGCCGCAGGCTTCTACACCGCTAAGGAACTGTTGCACCACCCCGGCGTTGTGGTCGACATGTACGAGCGGCTCGATGAACCGTACGGACTGGTGCGCTTCGGGGTGGCTCCGGATCATCCGGAGACCAAACGGGTGACCGAGCAGTTCGTGTTCCCTCCGTCAAAGGCCGCACGATTCGCTCTGCACAGCGGAGTCGAGGTGGGAGTCGACCTAAGCCTCGCCGAACTGCGCCGACGCCATCAGGCGGTGGTCCTCGCCCATGGGGCTCACGGAGAGCGATCCCTGAACGTCGACGGCGAGGATCTCGTAGGTGTGATCGGCGCGATGAGCTTCGCCAACTGGTACAACGGGCACCCTGACGAGAACCACGACGGCCCGCCCATGGGGTCCGCGCGAGCAGTCGTGATAGGCAACGGGAACGTGGCGCTCGACTCGGCGCGTATGCTCGTCGCCGGCCGACGGACTGCGCGCGGGCTCCTCACCGCTCGCGTCGAGCAGGCCCTCGCCTCGAGCATGATCTCGGAAGTGGTGGTGCTCGGTCGTCGTGGTCCGCGGGAGGCGTCGTTCACGCTCGGCGAACTGCTCGAGCTCGCCGCCCTCGACGAGGTCGGCCTCGTCGTCGAGAACGCGTCTGCCGCCGAACTGACACCGAACGAGTCCGACGGCCCGGCGATGCGTCGAGTTCTCGGAATCCTCGGTGACGCCGCTCGCGTACAGCCGAGATCCGGACGACGGGTGACGTTGCGTTTCCACACCTCGGTCACCGGGTTCGTCGGCGACCGTGCCGTCACGGGAGTGTGCACCGACAGCGGCACCATCGATGCCGAGCTCGTGATCCGTGCGATCGGATTCGTCGGGACGCCCGTCGACGGTGTCGACCTCGACTCCGCGACGCGGACCGTCGGCAACCGCGGCGGACGGGTGATCGACGCCGCAGGCGAGACCGTCCTGGGTCTGTATTGCGTCGGGTGGACAAAACGAGGAGCGCAGGGTGTCATCGGATCCAACCGGGCCTGCGCCGCCGAGACGGTCACCGCGCTCATCGACGACCACCGGACCGGGAGGCTCGGCGCGGCGACGCCTCCCAGGCGACGGCTCCTGCGTACTCGACAGGCGGCGATACGGTGAAGCGAACACTCGAACTGGCGGGCAGGACTGTACTGATCACCGGAGCGGCGGGAGGCATCGGCTCGGCGACCGCCCGTGTGTTCGCCGCTCACGGCGCACGTGTCGTCGCGACCGACATCGACCACGAGGCGGCGCAGGCACTGACAGGGGAACTCGGGACCGGCCACGGGTTCTCGTACCGTCTGGACGTCACCGACCCCGACGAGGTGGATGACGTGTTCGACCGCGCGGAGCACGATGCCGGTCCCGTGGACGTGGTGGTCAACAACGCCGGCATCATGCCGATCACCGCGTTCGTCGACGAGTCCGCAGCGTCGGTCCGCAGGCAGCTCGCGATCAACGTCGAAGGTGTGGTCCATGGTTGCCAGGCGGCGCTGCGGCGAATGACACCCCGCGGTACCGGGGCCGTCGTGAACGTAGCGTCGGCGGCAGGCCGGATCGGCTATCCGGGAGTGGCGACGTACAGCGCCACCAAATTCGCCGTCGTGGGGCTCACCGACACGCTCGCGCGCGAATATGCTGACTCCGGAGTCGTATTCACCTGCGTCATGCCGAGTCTGGTCAACACCGACCTCGCCTCCGGCGTTCCCCAGCACCGGCTGTTGCGGACCTTGGAGCCGATCGAGGTCGCGACCGCGATCGTCGATGGTGTGCGGCACCGGAGCAGGCACGTCACCGTTCCGAACTGGTTGGGGTCAATGAACACATTGCACTCGGTACTGCCCACGCGCGTCGGCGACGGCATGCTCAGACGGTTGGGCGCGGACCATCAGATTCTCGACTCGGCGGGCGTTTCAGAACGCCGCGCGTACGAGGAGCGTGCCACGGGCAGGGGAGCGGGATGCTGACTCGAGTGGCAGACCTCCTGGACACTGCTGCGCGAACCGTACGATCCGCGCTGGTCGTGGCCCGATCCGGAGTCGCCGACGTCACCCGGCCGGACCACGCACTGGCCTCGGTCATCGACATGCGGACCATCGGCCCACTCGCCACACCGGTCGCCTCGAGTGCCCGTCGGTACCCGGATCGGATCGCGGTGATCGACGGTGACCGATCTATCAGCTACGCCGAGCTCGACGCGGCGTCGTCGGCGCTCGCCGCGTCGCTCGTAACACGCGGGTGCACACAAGGACGCACCGTCGGAGTCCTGTGCCGGGACGGCATCGGGTCCATGCAAGCGATGATCGCGGCGTCCAAGACGGGCGCGAGGGTGGTCCTGCTGAACACTGCGATGGCCGGACCTCAAGTGGCCGACATCGTGGCGCGCGAGCACGTCACCCTGCTGGCGTACGACGCCGAGTTCTCCACGATCGCCGAGATGTGCGAGGTGACGGACCGGGTCGTCGTGAACGGCGGCGTCCCAGGTGAGGAGAGCGTCGCCGACCTCATCGCGGAGGGCGTCAGATCGACGCCCGCGCCGCGCCCGAAGCGTCCGGGCTCGATGGTGCTGCTCACCGGCGGTACCACCGGGCTTCCGAAGGGTGCCGAACGCAGTGTTCGCAATCCTCTCGACGCGGCCGGTCTCATCGAGCGGATTCCGCTCCCACGCTGCGGAGTCGTGGTGTGCGCGGCGCCCCTGTTCCACGGCACAGGGCTGAGCCAGGTCCTCTACTCGATGTCGCTCGGCAGCACCATCGTCCCTGCGGCGGGCCGATCGCCGGGCGAATTGTGGGAGCTCATAGAGCGGCACCGTGCGACGTCGATCGTCCTCGTTCCGACGATCCTTCAACGACTCCTCGCCGTCCCCGATCACATGAGGTTCGACGCGTCGACCGTCGAAGTGATCTTCACGGCGGGCTCCCTGCTCCCGGGGCCGGTCGCGGTCGCGGCGCTCGACCGATTCGGCCCGGTCCTCTACAACCTGTACGGGTCGAGCGAGGTCAGCGTCGTCTCGGTCGCGACACCGGAGGACCTCGCGGCGGCTCCGACCACCGCGGGCCGCCCGCCGTCCGTCGTCCGGACCAGGATCTACGACGAGAATGCCAGGGTGATCAGCGAACCCGGACGGGTCGGATCGATTCACGCGGGGAGTGCTCTCGCCTTCGACGGCTACACCGGCGGCGGGACGAAAGACCGCATCGACGGGCTGCTTGCCACCGGCGACCGCGGTCACTGGGACGCCGACGGCAGACTGTTCGTCGACGGTCGGGACGACGACATGATCGTGTCCGGCGGAGAGAACGTGTACCCCGGCGAAGTCGAGGACCTGATCCTCGCGCACGACGACGTGCTCGACGCGGCCGTCGTCGGAACGCCCGACGACGAGTTCGGTCAGCGGCTGGTGGCCGTTGTCGTCCGCGGAGCCGGATCCACCGTGACCGCAGACGAGATCCGAGCTCATGTGAAGCAGAACCTGGCGCGGTACAAGACGCCGCGCGAGGTGCACTTCGTCGACGATCTGCCCCGTACCGCCGCCGGGAAGCTGCTGAGGCGAACGCTGGTGGAGCGTTACCGCCAGAATTCGAACAACGCCCAGCCGTAGCTGATGAACGGCGAGTCGATGCCGAAGGTGTCCATCACCGTGTACACGATGTTGAAGAACGTCCTGTTCAGTACGGGGATGTAGAGCAGGACGAACACGATCAGAAATCCGAACGGTGCGACCTTGGCGACCGAGCGGCGTGTCTCGTGCGAGAGGTACGGCTCGATCGCGCCGAAACCGTCGAGCCCGGGGACTGGCAGCATGTTCAGCAGAACTGCCGTGAACTGCAGGAATGCCAACAGTGCCAGCGCCGAGTACAGATTCAGGCCTGCGAGGTCGTCGCCGGGGGCGAGCCCCACCAGGACCGCACACAGCACCAGGCCGATCAACAGGTTCGCCGCAGGACCCGCGAGCGACACCTTGGTCCGCTGTTCCGGGGTGAAGCCGGCCTCGTTCACGTAGACCGCTCCGCCGGGGAAGCCGATGCCGCCGAGCGCGATGATCAACAGCGGGAACCCGATCGACATGGCCGGGTGGGTGTACTTCAGCGGATTCAACGTCAGGTACCCGCGGAGCTCCGCCGAGCGGTCGCCGAACCGGAATGCGGTGAACGCGTGAGCGAACTCGTGCAGCGACAGCGAGATCACCCATCCGCTCAACACGAGCAACACGGCGCCGACAGCCGCGGTCGCGCTGTCGTCCTCGCCGGAGTCGATCAACAGGTAGACGCCGAGTCCGAACGCCGCGCACAAGCCGAGGAACACCGGTCCGGGACGGACCGACTTCAGTGCAGCAGCGGTGGGTGTCGTCACGTCGCGACCAGCTTCCAGTCGATGTGATGGCGGTAGAAGGTCGACCGCTTCACCACCCGCTCGGTGAGCACACCTTCACGTTCGACGACCACGTTGGTCCCGCCCGTCTGGACGGCGCGCCCGGCGTGCCAGCCGCCCGGCAGCCTGCGTGCGACACGCCCGCGGACCCCTGGCTCGTCAACGGTGGGCTCGATCTCGACGGCTGTCGCCTCCCCGTTGAACAGGCGATGCGAATCCACGTACGTCTCGCCGTGCAGTCGTGCGCCCTCCGCACCCAGATGCCGCGCCCGTCCGACGAGCACGGTGGCGGCGTCGTCGCGGATCAAGGGGAGCGTCCGGGCCACGCCGGACTCGGCGAGAGCGATCGCCCTGGCGCCGTGCTTGAGGCCGTACACCTTGGTCGCAGGTGTCGAATGCGGTGCGATGTAGGCGATCTCGACGTCGAGACGGTCGTTCTTCATCAGCGCCGCCACCACCTGAGACAGAAAGACGTCCGGGTCGACGCCGGATTCGGCCGCGGCCGGAGGCGACACGATGAGGCGCGTCAGGTCGGCGTCGGTCAGGGCATCCGCGACAAGTTGGGCCGCTGTGAGGCCACCGTCTTCCGACCTCGACGGCGTGAGATGTGTTGCTGCCACTCGACCAGCCTAACCAGCGGCTCACGCCACGCCCGTGGACTCGCCGCTGAAGACACTCGGCGACCAGTAGGCGCTCGCGGCCCTCGACCCGATAGGGTAGTGCCGAACAGGAGGAGCACCAGACATGGCTGCGATTGTGCTCATCGGCGCCCAGTGGGGCGACGAAGGCAAAGGTAAGGCGACAGATCTGCTCGGCGAGAAGCTGCAGTGGGTGGTCCGCTACCAGGGTGGAAACAATGCGGGACACACGGTTGTCCTGCCGAACGGTGAGACGTTTGCACTCCACCTCATCCCGTCCGGCATTCTGACACCGGGCGTCAACAATGTGATCGGCAACGGCGTCGTCGTCGACCCGAGTGTTCTGCTCGCTGAACTCAAGGGCCTCGAAGACCGCGACGTCGACACGTCGCGCCTGCTGCTGTCGGCGGACGCTCACCTGCTGATGCCGTACCACGTCGCCATCGACAAGGTCACCGAGCGATTCCTCGGCAACAGCAAGATCGGCACCACAGGCCGCGGCATCGGTCCCTGCTACCAGGACAAGATCGCGCGCGTGGGCGTGCGTGTCGCCGACGTACTGGACGAGAAGATCCTGACCCAGAAGGTCGAAGCGGCCCTCGAGGTCAAGAACCAGATCCTCACCAAGATCTACAACCGGAAGGGCCTCGACCCGAACGAGGTCGTCGACGGCACCCTCGAACTCGCCGAAGGATTCAAGCACCGCATCTCCGACACGCGTCTGCTGCTGAACCAGGCGCTCGAGCGCGGCGAGACGATCCTGCTCGAAGGGTCGCAGGGCACTCTCTTGGACGTGGACCACGGCACCTACCCGTATGTGACGTCGTCCAACCCGACCGCAGGAGGCGCGGCTGTCGGCGCGGGCATCGGTCCGGGCCGCATCGACACCGTTCTCGGCATCCTGAAGGCCTACACCACCCGCGTCGGCGAGGGCCCGTTCCCGACGGAGCTGTTCGACGAGTGGGGCGCGTACCTCGCCAAGACCGGCGGCGAAGTGGGTGTCACCACCGGCCGTGCACGTCGCACCGGCTGGTTCGACGCCGTCATCGCGCGCTACGCAACGCGGGTCAACGGCATCACCGATTACTTCCTCACCAAACTCGACGTGCTGTCGAGTCTGGAGACGGTCCCGATCTGCGTCGCGTACGAGGTCGACGGCGAGCGTGTCGACGACATGCCGATGACGCAGACCGGCTTCCACCACGCGAAGCCGATCTATGAAGAGATGCCCGGCTGGTGGGAGGACATCTCCGGCTGCCGCACGTTCGAGGATCTGCCCAAGAACGCACAGGACTACGTCCTGCGGCTGGAAGAGCTGTCGGGCGCGCACATCTCCTGCATCGGAGTCGGTCCCGGGCGTGACCAGACCATCGTCCGTCGTGAGATCGTCTGAGGATCGTTAGAGTCCTCTCATGAGGATGCCGGGGATCAGCAGAGACTACGGTTCGGTTCTGCTCGGTTCGGCTGACCAGTCGAGCCGCAGCCAACGAGTGCGGATCCAGACGTTCCTCACCATCGCGATCGTCACGGCGAACGTGATCGGCATCGTGATCGCGATCTGCCTGGTGCTGTTCGGCATCCCGGAGCCGTCGTTCCTACGGCGTGATCTGGTGCTGATCAACTTCGTAGCGGTGCCGGTCTACATCGGAGTGGCCCTGCTGCTCGGTGTGGTCGTCGGAACGGCGTCGACCGTCAAAGCGGTCCGGTGGTCGATCGACGGGGAGGTCCCGTCTCGCGACGACGCCAAGAGGGCACGCCGTGCTCAGCGCCGACTCGTCCTCCTGCAAGGTGTGCTGTGGATCGGCGGCGCGGGTGTCCTCGGCCTGCTGTACGGGCTCGCCGATCCCGAACTGATCCCCAAGACGGTCCTGATCATCCTGATGTGCGGACTCGTCGTGGTGTCGATCGCGAGTCTGTTCACCGAGATCCTGCTGCGACCGGTGTGGGCGAGGATGATGCAGGCCGGCCTCGGCATGCGCGGCGGCACGGTCCGGTCCCGCGCCTTCACCAGTTGGTTCATCGGCACGGGCGTGCCGCTGCTCGGCATCACGTTCGTCGTCCTGTTCGGCGCGATCCGCGGCGAGACGAGCAGCACCAGCGTGCTCATCTCTGTCACAGTGCTCGCGGTGATCGCGGGGGCGGTCGGCCTGCTGACCACGTCGCTGTTCGTCTGGAGCATCACCGGGCCGCTTCAGAGTGTGCGTGCAGGGATGGCACACGTCCGCAACGGCGCAGTCGATCGAGACGTCGACCTCGTCGTCTACGACGGCTCCGAGCTCGGCGAACTGCAGTACGGCTTCAACACCATGGTCTCGGGGCTGCGGGAGCAGGAGCGACTGCGAGACCTGTTCGGACGGCATGTCGGGCGTGACGTCGCCGCCGCCGCTCTGCGCAGCGACCCGGAGCTCGGTGGAACCGAGCAGGTCGTCGCCGTGGTTTTCGTCGACGTGATCGGGTCGACGACGATCGCCGAGAAGCGCTCACCGACCGAGGTCGTCGCCCTGCTCAACAGGTTCTTCGCGGTCATCGTCGACGCCACTGAACGCAACCGTGGTCTGGTCAACAAGTTCGAGGGCGATGCGGTCCTCGCGATCTTCGGCGCACCAGTCGAACTCGATGAGCCGGCAACCGCAGCGCTCACCGCGGCACGGGAGATCGCCGACGGCCTCGCCGCCGACGTTCCGGAACTGACGGCGGGCATCGGCGTGAGCCACGGGACAGTCGTCGCAGGCAACGTGGGCGCCGTCCAGAGATTCGAGTACACGGTGATCGGTGATCCGGTCAATGAGAGCGCTCGACTCTCCGAAGTCGCCAAAGACGATCCCCGCCGTCCGGTCGCGTCGGCTCGTGCGATCGACGCCGCATCCCCCGGCGAGGCCGCACATTGGTCGCTGCTACGTGAGATGACGCTCCGCGGTCGTACCGAATCGACGCCCGTCTACCGCGCAACCTAGTGTCGCCACCCTGTTCCTTGTGCAGTCGCCGTACCCGCCGTACCCACTCAACCCGTGGCCGACGCCAGACGCTTCGACTCGCTGCGCTCGCTCAACGAGCAGTAGGGCGTCCGTCGTCAACGAGCCGCGGCCCTCGTCGACGAACGCGGCTTTCGTTGACGTAAACCGACGCTTCGTTGGCAAATGCGGCCTTTGTGAAGGCCGCGTTTGTCTGTGAGGGTCGCGGCGAGGTCGTGGTGGGTGTGAAGGGCTTTGTTCGCCTGTGCTCGGCACTCCGAAGATGCTGGGGACGACGGGAGATGGCCAGTTCGGCGTGAATCAGCCCGTTCTCGTCGTGGACATGGCTTTTTGGTGTTGCTCCCGTGGGGAGCGGCCGCGCTGGACGTCGCCCGCGACTTTCACTGACAGACGCGGCCTTCAGGGAGGCCGCGTTTGCCAACGAGGTGTCGGTCGGTGTCGAGGAGTGCAGCGTTTCCTCAGTCGAGGCAGAACTCGTTGCCCTCGGGGTCGGCCATGACGATGTAGCCACCCTCCATCGGCGGGACGGGATCCTGGCGGCGCACACGGTTCGCGCCGAGCGACGTCAGGCGAGTGCACATGTCTTCCAGTGCTGACATGCGGTCGTCGCCGACGAGGCCGGGCGCCCCGCGCACATCGAGGTGCACACGATTCTTGACGACCTTGTCCTCCGGTACCTGCTGGAAGAACAGTCGCGGGCCCACTCCGTCGGGATCCTCTGCAGCAGACCGGGCGTTCCGTTGTGAGACAGGCACACCGAGATCGGCGAGAAAGGTGTCCCACGCGTCGAAGGGATCATCGCCCGGTCCGATCTCGATGCCGGGCGGGCCTGGAACGCGGTAGTCGAGGACAGCTGCCCAGAAGCGCGACTGGCTCCGCGGATCGTGGGCGTCGAAGGTGACCTGGATGTCGAGACTCATGATTCCTATCCGTGGTGTCGGTGCCACGCGGCTCGGCCGCGCGCGTACTCGGGTCGGTCGCGGTAGACGAACTCGAAGCCCTGGGCTGCGCTCTCCGAGTTGACGGGCAGTATTCCGAAGACATCCTCCGGCAGTAGGCCGACAGTTGCGATGTACGCGGTCGGCGTCGCGGTCCCGAACTCGCGTGACTTCGGGATGTAATCGACTCGGGGCAGTTCAACGCCGGGAAACATCGTCGCGACGCGGGCGTTGTCCTGCGAGGACTGCTTCACCGCGAGGTTCTGCGATGCCTTCTTCACTGAGTCGAACATGCCCATTCACCGAGCGTACTTCCATCGAATGCCGTCGTGGCCGATGCGGACGGGGTTGCCCGTAAACTGCCGGGTATGGCGTCTACAGTGATCGGCACCCCGCTGAGTCCGACCGCGGTCAAAGTCCTCCTGCTCGGTTCGGGTGAGCTCGGCAAAGAGGTGACCATCGCGCTGCAACGGTTCGGCGTCGAAGTCGTCGCAGTTGATCGATACGCCGACGCACCCGCTCATCAGGTGGCGCATCACGCCGAAGTGATCGACATGACTGACGCCGTGCAGGTCCGTGCCGTCATCGACAAGCACAAACCGCACTACGTGCTCCCGGAGATCGAGGCGATCGCCACCGACGCGCTCGAAGCGGTCGAGAGTGAAGGCGTCGCCGAGGTGATCCCGAGCGCCAAGGCAGTGTCGGCCACGCTCGATCGCGAACGGATCCGTCGTCTCGCCGATGAAGAACTTGGACTCCCGACGTCGCCCTACCTGTTCGCGGGCTCGTTGGATGAGATGCGCCGCGCCGTCACGAGCATCGGGTTCCCGTGTGTGGTGAAGCCAGTGATGTCGTCGTCGGGAAAGGGCCAGAGTGTGCTCAAGGGCCCCGACGACGTCGATGCGGCATGGGAGGCGGCGAGGACCGGTGCCCGGGTCAACAACGACCGTGTGATCATCGAGGGCTTCGTCGACTTCGACTACGAGATCACGCTGCTCACCGTGCGCGCGGTCGACCCGTCGACCGGCAGACTTGCGACCTACTTCTGTGATCCCATCGGGCATCGCCAGGTGTCCGGCGACTACGTCGAGAGCTGGCAGCCTCAGCCGATGAGCGAGATCGCCTACGGCACCGCGCGATCGGTTGCCGCACGGATCGCCACCGCGATGGGTGACGGTGAAAGCACCGGCCGCGGGGTGTTCGGTGTTGAACTGTTCGTCAAGGGCGACGAAGTGTACTTCTCCGAGGTCAGCCCCCGTCCGCACGACACGGGATTGGTCACGATGGCCACGCAGCGACTGTCGGAGTTCGAACTCCACGCGCGGGCCGTCCTCGGGCTTCCTGTCGACACCACCGCGGTGTCGCCGGGAGCGTCTGCCGTCATCTACGGCCGACACGAAGCCGTCGGCATCAAATTCGCCGGAGTCGCCCAGGCGCTTGCCGACCCGGCCGTCGACGTGCGGCTGTTCGGCAAACCGGAGAGCTTCGCGCGCCGGCGGATGGGAGTTGCAGTCGCCACCGCCCCGTCCACCGACCTCGCGCGCCAGAAGGCCACGCGTGCGGCAGAGCTCGTTCAACCGCTCGCCGCTGATGCGGCCGAGCCGACAGCGCCGCCCACCGTCGCGCAGGCGACGGTCGCAGTCAAGCGTCCGCAGCCCGCACCGACCAGGCCGCCGATGCCACGGGGCGGGCCCATGGGCCAGCCTCCACGTCCGCCCATGGGACGTCGGGGCGGACCGCGCCCGGGACCGACAGGACCCGCAGGTCCGCGGCCTGTCGCACCGCCTCCGCCAGGTGCGGGCGGGCATCCCGGTCCGCCCCGCAGGCCGGGCCCGCCACCGGCCTGATCCGTGCCTCACCTGAGGAAAACCTGAACAGTTTCGTAACACCTGTGTATGCGGGGTCCGATAGACCGGTTAAGGGCGGACACGCTTCCACCTGTTGCTCTATCAGACGAGACGAAAGGTATTCCTCATGAAGAAGACCCTGACACGTGCTGCCGTCGGCATCGCCGCGGCGGGCGCAATCGGTGCAAGCTCGCTTGTCGCTGCTCCGGCTCAGGCCGCAGGCCCCGGTGATCTCCAGATCATCGGCGGCGTCACCTGTACGTTCAAGCTCTGGGGCCCCAACTGGTCCGACGGCCCCGTGTGGCAGATGAACCGTTTCATGGGCGTCAAGAACATCGGCGGCTCGACGATGACCGGGGTGACCGTCACCGAGTTCGGCGGACCGACCCGATGGGTCAAGGCCGACAAGGACAAGAAGACCAAGACCGGTGAGCTCAAGCCCGGCCAGACCGCGATCCTGTGGAACGACAAGTGGAAGGGCTGCTGGCCCGCGTCGATCTCCGGCTACACGATCGGCCAGCAGGTCGAGAACCCGTTCAACAACGCAGGGTACTGGCAGAACGTGAAGCGTTCGCAGCCGAAGCCGTAGCCCGCGACGACAGAAAAGGTCCGTCCCTTTCGGGACGGACCTTTGTCATCTGTGCAGATCAGACCTTGTCAGGTTCGGACGCGGCCAGCATGTCGTGGCGCTCGACGACCTTGATGCGATCACGGCCCTGCTCTGCTCCGAGCGCGCGCTCGTGCTCGTCGAGGCGGTTCCAGCCGTCCCACGTGGTGAACGGGATCTTGCGCTCTTCGAGCAGCGCGACGATCGCGTCTTCCGCAGGGGTGGCAGGGGTGTTCAACGAGCCGGCCTTCATGTCGTCGAGAATGCACTCGACGGTCTCGTTGGCGTCGCCCTTGGTGTGGCCGATGAGACCGACGGGGCCGCGCTTGATCCAGCCGGTCGTGTACAGCCCGGTCAGATGAGCGCCGTCGTCGAAGATTCGCCCGGCCTCGTTCGGGATGACGCCGGCCTGGCTGTCGAAGGGGAGACCCGGCAGATTGTCCGAGAGGTACCCGACCGCGCGGTAGATGGCGGTGACGTCCCACTCGCGGATCGCACCGGTCGGCTTCACATTGCCCGTGCCGTCGAGCTCGGTGCGCTCGGTGCGGAGACCGACAACCTTGCCGTCCTCACCGAGGACCTCAACGGGGTTCTCGAAGAAGTGCAGGAACAGCTTGTGGATCGCGCCCTGCTTCGGCTCTCGGATCGCGTAGTTCTCGATGATCGTCGCGACCTGGTCGGTGATCTTGCTGCTGCGGCGAGCGACGGCCGAGCCCTCGTCGTACTCGATGTCCTCGGGATCGACGATCACCTCGATGTTCGGCGAATGATCAAGCTCCTTGAGCTCGAGCGGCGTGAACTTGGCCTGTGCCGGACCACGTCGACCGAACACGTGCACCTCGATCGCCTTGTTCGACTTGAGGCCTTGGTAGACGTTGTCCGGGATCTCCGTCGGGAGAAGCTCGTCGCCGGTCTTGGCGAGGACGCGCGCCACGTCGAGCGCAACGTTGCCGACGCCGATGACGGCGACCTTCTCCTCCTCCAGCGGCCAGGTGCGCGAGAAGTCGGGGTGGCCGTCGTACCAGGCGACGAACTCGCCTGCGCCGTAGCTGCGCTCGAGATCGATACCCGGGATGTGCATGCCGCGGTCGTCGGTGGCGCCGGTCGAGAAGACGATGGCGTCGTAGTGGGCGCGCAGATCGTCCAGCGTGATGTCGGTGCCGTAGTCGATGTTGCCGAGCAGACGGACCTGCGGCTTGTCGAGAACCTTGTGCAGAGCGTTGATGATGCCCTTGATGCGCGGGTGGTCCGGCGCGACGCCGTAGCGGATCAGGCCGAACGGAGCGGGCATGCGCTCGTAGAGGTCGATGCTCACGCCGCGTTCGCCGGCGGTGTCCGACTTCATCAGGGCATCGGCACAGTAGATGCCTGCCGGTCCGGCGCCGACGATGGCGACCCGCAACGGGCGGTTGGTGTCAGTCATGTGCTCGTGCTTCCTCAGCTGGATGGAATGCTGTCGTCTCTTACGTTAGGTCGTGTGCGGTCCCTGCCAAAATCTCTAAGTGAGGTGAACCTCAGTCGGCCCGGGCGTGAGGGAAACTCTTGACGATCGGGACCCGGTATGCCGCGCTGAACTGGGCGGGACGCCCCGCCGACCACCGCCGCCCAACTCGATAGACTCGGGACCTATGAGCGCGAAACAGCCCGACAGCACCGACGTGCCCGCCGAGGAGCAGGCCCCGAAGACGTGGCGGGACGCGCTGCCTTTCATCATCGCGTTTGTTGTGGTCCTGCTCGCCGTCGGATTCATCGGGATCCGGCATTGGACCAATCCCGCCGAGGAACGGCTGACCGATTCCGCGCAGGTTCAGAACGTCGTCAACGACATGTACACGGCGCGCAACTCTCTCGACTACGAGAAGTTCCGCAGTACGCAGTGCGAGAAGAACCTGGCCGACGCCACTTTCCCGAAGTCGTTGGACTTCGCCAATCAGAACAGGGCGGAACGCGATCGTGACGGCAAGCTGATCGTCCCGAGTATGGACGTCGAAGTGGCTGGTGATCGGGCTGCGGTGACCGTGACCGAGAAGCGCGAGAACAAGGGCGTCGAGACCAAGACCGAACTCACCGTGGTCAAGCAGGGTGACGAGTGGAGGGTGTGCGCAGCATGACGTATTCAGGAGACATTCCGGTCACCGACGCGTGGGCCAGGCTCCGGGACAATCCGAGAGCCGTGCTCGTCGACTGCCGTACACGTGCGGAGTGGAACTTCGTCGGGGTCCCCGACATCACCTCGCTCGGCAAGCAGACCGTGTTCGTCGAGTGGGTTGATTACCCGAACGGCGCCCGCAACCCGCACTTCGTCGACGAGCTCCGGGCTGCGGGTGTGACGGAGGACGACGAAGTGCTCTTCCTGTGCCGATCTGGCCAACGGTCCATCGGTGCCGCGGAAGCCGCGACCGCGGCGGGCTTCCAGACGGCGTTCAACATCACCGAAGGCTTCGAAGGCGCGACCGATGCCGCGGGGCATCGTGGGGGCGCCGGGTGGCGCGCAGAATCTCTTCCCTGGCGACAGCCGTAAGGAGCAATCACCATGAGTAACAAGCTTCCCGATTGGGTGTCGCCGGAGACCCTCGCCGTCCGCGGCGGGCTGATGCGTTCCGGCTTCTTCGAGACCTCGGAGGCGCTGTACCTCAACAGCGGTTATGTGTACGACTCCGCCGAGGCGGCCGAACGCGCCTTCACCGGTGAGGACGAGCGCTTCGTCTACACGCGCTACGGCAACCCGACGGTCGCCATGTTCCAGGAACGTCTGCGGCAGATCGAGGGCACCGAGGCTGCGTTCGCCACCGCCAGCGGGATGGCTGCGGTCTTCGTCGCCCTCGGCGCAATCTGCAAGAAGGGAACGCGCCTCGTCGCCGCGCGCAGTCTGTTCGGCTCGTGCTTCGTGATCTGCAACGAGATCCTCCCGTCGTGGGGCGTCGAGACGGTGTTCGTCGACGGTGAAGACCTCTCGCAGTGGGAGGAGGCGCTGTCGAAGCCGACCGACGCCGTGTTCTTCGAGACGCCGTCCAACCCGATGCAGACGCTCGTCGACATCCGCGCTGTCGCAGACATGGCGCACGCCGCGGGCGCGCAGGTGGTCCTCGACAACGTCTTCGCCACACCGCTTCTGCAGCGGGGCCTCGACTTCGGTGCCGACGTGATCGTCTACTCGGGCACCAAGCACATCGACGGCCAAGGGCGCGTGATGGGCGGCGCGGTGCTCGGCACGACGGAGTTCATCGACGGACCGGTCCGCGAGTTGATGCGGCACACCGGGCCGGCGTTGAGCCCGTTCAACGCGTGGACGATGCTCAAGGGTCTGGAGACGATGAAGGTGCGACTCGACCAGTCGGTGTCGTCCGCACTGCGCATCGCGGAGTTCCTCGACGCGGACCCCCGCGTCGCGAAGGCGATCTACCCGTTCCTCACCTCGCACCCGCAGTACGACCTCGCGCGTGCCCAGATGGCGGGCGGTGGCACCGTGATCACCTTTGAACTCGATGCACAGCCCGGGAAGTCGGGCAAGGAGCGGGCCTTCGAAGTGCTCAACAAACTGCAGGTGATCGACATCTCGAACAACCTCGGCGACGCGAAGAGCCTGATCACGCATCCGGCGACCACCACGCACCGCGCAATGGGTCCGGAGGGACGCGCCTCGATCGGTCTCACCGACGCGATGGTTCGCCTGTCGGTCGGGCTCGAAGGCACCGACGACCTCCTCCGCGACCTCGACCAAGCGCTCGGCTGATGAACTGGTGAATTCTTGTCGTACAGCGACGAGAATTCACCAGTTCGTGCACGTTCATGGATCCTTATGCGGGTTTCATGCGTCTAAGGAGTATGGGGGACTCTGGGAATATTGAGGAATTCCTGGCTGACCACGATGGGGTGATCACCAGCGCACAGGCGGTTCGTCTCCTGTCGCTGGACGACGGGATTCACCAATTCATCGGAGCTGCCTGTCGATATCAACCGGACAAGCCGAGAGCGGACAGCACGGTCCGGAACTTCGCTTCCGTCTCAGCCACCTCGTCGTCCGGATCGGAACCGGCGACGATGCCGCCACCCGCCCACGTCGTCACGCCGGTGTGTGCGGCGTCGAGTTCGAGGCATCGAATCGAGACGAGCCACTGGCCGTCACCTGAGGCGTCGCACCAGCCGACCGCGCCGGCGTAGAAGTCGCGGGGACCTTCGATCTCAGCGATCAGCTCGGCTGCCGACGTTGTCGGAGTTCCGCATACGGCGGGCGTCGGGGACAGAAGTGCGGCGAGGTCGAGTGAGGTGGTCGAGGCATCCGCCAGGACGCCGCGGATCGGTGTCGCGAGATGCCAGACCGTCGGAGTGGACTGAATCTGCGGTCCCTCGGGCACGTCGAGCTCGGTGCAGAGCGGACGGAGCGCGTTCACCAGGGAGTCGACGACGAAAGCGTGTTCGCGGAGGTCCTTGTCGGAAGCGCGCAATGATTCGACGGCTGCGCGGTCGGCCACGGCGTCGCCCCAGCGAGGTGCGGTGCCCGCAAACGGGTGGCAGGTCACGACCCGGCCGGATCGTCGGACGAGGAGTTCTGGACTCGCGCCGATCAGCCAGTGCCCCCTGCGGCCGGCGGCGTCCAGAGGGACGGCGAACGCGGTGGTCGTCGTCGCGTTGGGACCTGGCACGAACCGTGATGCGACGGCGGCGGGGTCGATCGGATCCTCGAACCGAAGGTCGAGTGTCCGGGCCAGAACCACCTTGCCGACTCGGCCGTCATCGATGGCGGCGAGAGCGGACCGCACGCGGTCGGCGTGCACGTCGGCCGGGGTGATCGTGGAGGTGGCTCGACCGAACCCGTCGGGGACGGTGACAAAGGGTTCGGCCGGCCCGAACGTCTGGGGCGCGATCAGCGCGGCGACGCCGGTCGGGTCGAAGCCGAAAGCGCCGGTCACCGCGACGGCGTCACCAGCGGCGAGCGCGTCGTGCGCCTTCCCGACGCTGCTGAACTCGGCGGACACGCCGGAGCCGCGAAGGGTGCGGGTTGGTGAGGAGAAGAACGAGCTGAAGGTCACTGTGCCAGACCGGCGGGCGGCTCGGGCCGGTCGCGACGCTCGGCCGGCTGGGGCGGCAGAGGTGGAATCGGCGGCAGTGTCGGCGGGGCCGACAGGCCGGAGTCGAGTCCGGGCGCGAGGGTCGTCGCAGCGGCTGCCTCCTCGAACTCGGAGATGCCACGTTCCACGGCCGCCAGTGGGTCGGCCTTCGCGTTCGCGGGCAGGGCCCAGATCGTCACCAGACGCTGATCGAGTTCCCGCGCGGTGAGCAGCAGGCGTGCGCGTTCGTCGAGCTGGGCCACGTCGGCGTTGCCGATTGTCGCGTCGAGGGCTTTGGCCGCGTCCCGAATCCGGCGATGCAGGCGAGCCTCGGGATCGTGCGAGCCTGCCCATGACGCGGGGACGACGACGTCCACGCCGGGAATGTGCGTCGCCGCAGCCTGCGACTTCTTCCCCGACCTCGCCAGCGCGACTGCGAAAGCGGCCGTCAATCCTGCGACCACCGCGAGCACAAGCAGGATCACCACGACGATCATTGAGCTACCTCATCCTCTGGTACAGGAACACGATGACGCCGATCAGGATCAGCCCGGCGATGATGGCGGAGGCGATCTTGACCTTGCTCCACGGCCGCTGGCCCTGGACCTCGCCGGTCAGACCGTTGACGACGACCTGGAACGGTTTGCCGTCGAAATTGACGGTGAGCAGCCACATCGGCAGCAGAAGATACATGAACTGCAGCATGTCGAACGTCGTCTGCTTGCGGTGGATCTGCTGGTGGTCGCCGCCGATGTCGTAGCGGATAGTGCTCTCCACCTGGGCGTCGACGCGCGGTCGGGCGTCGCGGTCGAACACGTCGCCTGGATCGCGATCGTAGGTCCGCGACAGGTGACCCGCTACGAACTCCGGAGTGTAAGGCACCGCTGCCTGGATCGGCCACGGTTCGAGCTCCCTCACACGCGGCTCGTCCATTCCGGTGTTGGCGAGTTCGGGCAGGTCGCGAATGCTGTCGCGGACGACGCCGGACACCGGCCGCCACGCGATTCGGGTCTCCGTGTGCTGGTTGTCACCCGATCCGACGACAACGGTGTAATTGTCCCCGCGCTGCCCGGAGTAGCCGGTCGTCGCGTCGACGTCGTAGGTGTAATACGACATGTAGACGCTCGTGAACGAGCCGAGCGTCCGGTACTTCTTGAACTCGGTCGGTGCGAACCAGCGGCTGTTGATCCACTTCTCGATCGATTCGCGTGCCTGCGGCTCGCCGACCTGCAGGGGCAGGACGGCGTCCAATGCGAGACGCTCGGGTGCGTCTTGGACGTCGTCGCGTTGAATCGGAGTGGCGCAGTAGGGGCAGCGGGTGGCGGTGAGGCTGCCGTTGAAGATCGTCTTGCCGCCGCACGCCTGACACGTGACGACGTGTTCGTTTCCGCCGACCGACGCGAGGCCGAGTGGCGCCCGCTGCGCGAGTTGATTCATCGTCGTCTGCAGATCGTGTTTGACGATCTGCGCGGACGGGTCAAGCTCGATCGGGTACGACGTACCGCACGACGAACAGCCGAGACCCTGCTGTTCAGGGACGAATGCGAGAGGCGCCCCACAGTTGCCGCACGGGTAGGTGCGTGTCTGTTCGGTGACCTGACGCTGGGCGCGATCGGCGGCGTTGGGCGCGGACGGCGGTGTGGGCGTGGGTGCAGCCGCTCTCGGGATCGGCGGACGCGCAGCAGGTGGTCTGCCGGTCGGCGGGATCGGTGGGGGCTGGGTCATTGCGTCACTGACCGGGTGCAGGGGGTGTGGGCGGAGTCTGCGGAGGCAGGGGTGGGGGCCCGGCCTGTGCGAACAGCGGCGCGAGCGCCGGGACCTGGCCGGCCTGGGTCCATCCCGCCATGCCCTGAGCCCACACGAGCGTGGTGGGCGTGAGGGACCCGCGCAGTTGGTCGATGGTGAACGGACCTGCGGCCGTGCCGTTCTGGTCCACGTGGAACGTCTGTGCCGACGGAACAGGTGGCGGTCCGGCGGGCGCCTGCTGTTGCTGCTGGTTGAACTGATTGGCGAACTGCCCGGCCATGGCCATCCCGACGCCCATGCCCATCATGTCGCCCGCGGTGCCTCCGCCGGGATTCTGGGCGGCCGCGAGCATCGCGTCGCCTGCGCGTCCCTGCTGGAAGCGGTTCATGTCTCCGACGTTGTTGAGGAAGCCGCGCTCTTCGACACCCCGTGCGACACCGCGGGTCATCGCTGCGGTGATCTCATCGGGCAGTGAGATGTTCATCGTCACCGACTCGATGGCCAACCCGTACTCGTCGTCGACGCGGGTCTGCACGTACTCGCGGAGTTTGTCGCTGAGCTCCACCTGCCTGCCCTGCAGGTCGATCGCTCCGACGCCGGTCTCGAGGATCATGTCCGAGAACGCGGTGGAGATGACACGGCGCAGCAACTCGGCGATCTCGTCAGCGTTCACCTGGCTGTCGGCGCCGATCACTTCACGGAGGAAGATCGCCGGGTCGGCGATGCGGATGACACACAGTCCGTTGGCGCGGACCTGGACCATGCCGAAGTCGGGGTCGCGCAACGTGATCGGGTTGGGCGTGCCCCAGCGCAGGTCGGTGACCGGCCTGCGGTTGATGAAGTACACCTCGCTGCGGAACGGGCTGTTGAAGCCGTGCTTCCACCCCTGGATCGTGCTCATGATCGGCAGGTTCTCGGAGGTCAGCTCGTAGTGACCGGGCTCGAAGGTGTCCGCGAGCTGCCCGCGGTACACGAACACCGCCTGCTGGCCCTCGCGGACGATCAGCTGGGCGCCGTTCTTGATCTCGTTGTTGTAGCGCGGGAAGCGCCACGCGAGGGTGGAACGCGAGTCGTCGACCCATTCGATTATGTCGACGAGTTCGCCACGCATCTTGCCGATGATGCCCATGTGAAGTCTCCGTTCGCAGGTGGTGTCCAGGTCATACCGCGCGGGCGGCGGTGATCTTCTCTTCGTTGACGAGTTCGGGAAGCAGTTCGGACGCTTCGGTGCTGAGGTCGTCCGCGGAGTGCGCAAAATCGACGCCGACCACGCGGACGCAGTTCGTGTCGTCGACCCGAGTGGTTGCGCCGCGGCGTGACGCTTTCGCATGTGACGATCGGTTGTTGGAGTCCTGTGTCCATGCACCGACCTGCAGGGACTCGCCGCGCGGGCACGATCCGGATTGGGCGATGAGCGCGTGGATCTGTGTTCCGCGGCCGCCGTCGGCGAGCGACTCTCCGTCGTTGTCGATCTGTGCGGGTGTGCGGGTCTCAGATTCGGGCACGATCATCGTCACGTTCTTGTCGTCGACGGGGCCGGAGGTGAGCGTCCAGCCCTCTGGGACTTCGACGGTGAGTGCGATGCTGTTGTCGAGCATCGCGGTCTCGGTGTGCGGGCCGGTGTCTGCGTCGGACTTCCACGGCTGCCAGATGAGGAGGCCGCCCCCGACGGCGACCACCGCGAGCACGGCGGTGAGGCCGACGATCAGCCCGGTCCGAGACTTCTTCGGAAGCGGCGGGTACCCGAACTGGTTGGGCGGGCCGAATTGAGCCTGCGGGCCGAACGGCGCCGGGCCGAACTGAGGGGGCTGCTGTCCGTACCGGGGAGGTGCGTACTGATGCGGCGCCTGCGCCGACGGTCCGCCGAAGCCCGGCCGTGGGTGCGGGCCCGCTGGGCCGCCAGAGCGGCCGAAGCGCGGGTCCTGCGGATACGTCACGGGTCGGGCCTTCCATCGTGGTCGGGCGACGCCCGAAGTGTCTGCTGACGACTCTATCTGTCGACCGGGCCGCGGAGGAGTCGGCGACGAGTGAACGAATGACCCGTAGTTGAAACCACCGCGCGCGAAACCCTCGTCGGAGCGGGCGGGACAGCGGATAGTTGTCGGCAGGTCACGAGTATCAGCGTCAAGCCCCGGCTTGCTGGTCGGCAACCCTCCACCGCGGTGGGGTGCTCCGGGTGACGACCTGGCCGTGTGCACAGTGTGCACGGCAAGCGCGATTCCAAGGAGTCTTCACCATGACCGCTGTCCTCGACGCGCCCGCGTGCCGTCCTGCCTCTGTTCTCGCACTGGCCCCGGTGGTGGGCGCTGATGTCTCGGTGCCCGCTACCGGACACCCCGGGGGCGTCACATACGCCAACCTCGACTACGCCGCGTCGGCGCCTGCGCTCGCCGCGGTCGCCGACCGGCTCGCCGGTGCTCTCGCGGAGTACGCGAGCGTGCACCGCGGCGCGGGCCACCTGTCGCAGGTCACGACTGCCCGCTACGAACAGGCCCGAGCGACTGTCAAAACGTTCGTCGGCGGTCGTGCCGACGACACCGTCGTGTTCACCCGCAACACCACGGACTCGATCAACCTCGCCGCATCGATCGTGCCGGGCGACGTTGTCGTCCTCGACATCGAGCATCACGCCAACCTGCTGCCGTGGACGCGGACCGGGCGCGCCCGCATCGTCGAATCGCAGTCGACGATTGACGCGACTCTTGCAGCGCTCGAGGCCGAGCTCGCGTCGGCGCCCGCTGCGCTCCTCGCGGTGACAGCGGCGTCGAACGTGACCGGCGAAGTGCTTCCGCTCGCCCGCCTCGCGGGTGTGGCACATCGCCATGGGGCCAGGATTCTGGTCGACGCAGCACAGCTGGTCGCGCACCGAGGGGTGTCGATCGCGAGCTTCGGGATCGACTACCTCGTGTTCTCCGGCCACAAGGTGTACGCGCCGTTCGGCGCGGGCGTGCTCGTCGGGCGTCCAGACTGGCTCGACAACGCACCGCCCTATCTTGCAGGCGGGGGCGCGAGCGCCGACGTCTCGATCGACGACGTCGCATGGCACGCCGGGGCCGCGCGGCACGAAGCCGGTTCGCCGAACGTGCTCGGCGCCGTATCCATCGCCGCGGCGGCCGACGAACTGCGCCGAGTCGGCTTCGAGAACATCGGGGCCCACGACGACGTATTGATCCGCCGCCTCGACGCGGGTCTCGCCGCACTTGGGCACGTGCGTCCGCTCCGAGCGTTCGACGATGGTCTCGACCGAGTCGCCATCGCGAGTTTCACCGTCGACGGGCATACGCCTCGAGCTGTCGCCGAGCACTTGAGCAGCCGTGGTATCGGCGTTCGAGACGGGAAGTTCTGCGCGCACCCGCTCTTGGCCAAACTGGGGCACCCGACCGGTGCCGTCCGCGCCAGCTTCGGTGTGGGCACGTCCTCGGACGACGTCGATCGACTCCTGGAAGCTCTGGCTGAACTGGCCTGATCTCCGAACGCCCGCGACCCTCCCCGCTCACCGAGCGGGGAGGGTCGCGTCGTATGCGAGGTGCGTTGGCCGCGTTCACGAGGTTCGGTGGCTATCTGGTGGTTGCACACCGATAGTTGCAGAGCGCATGCTGGTGGACCTGAACTTAGTTGCGCAACGCAAGTAATTGGAGTCGAAGCATGCCCACGCCCGAACGCATCGATGAGGTGTTCCTCGCACTGGGGCGCTTCATCAGGCTGCGTGACCGAGGCATCCACACGTCGTTCCGCTCGCCGGAGGGCGAAGTCGAGACCGCCGCTTACCGCGGCCTGTTCGTCCTCAAACACGGCCCGATGCGTGCGAGTGAACTCGCTGCGGCAATGGCCGCAGACCCCTCCACCACCAGCAGGCACGTCGCCAAACTCGTCTCCGAAGGTTTTGTCAGGCGAGAGCCGGATCCCGCAGACGGTCGTGCGTTTCGGCTGATCCTCACCGACGAGGGGCGAGTCCGAGTCCGTGAACTCGGCGCACGTCGTCGTCAGGTGGTCGGAGAGATGGTCGCCGACTGGTCCGACGAAGAGTTCAACACCTTCTCAGCTCTGCTGACCCGATTCGTCGATGCGGTGGAAGACCGCATCGTTCCATGTAGTGAGAAAGAAGACGCCCGATGACCTCCGCAGCTTCGGCCGACTTCCCCGGAAAGGGTCTGACCCATCGTCAGATCCTCACGGTGATGGCCGGCTTGATGATCGGCATGTTCCTGGCCGCGCTCGACCAGACGATCGTGTCGACGGCGATCCGCACCATCGCCGACGACCTCAACGGCTACGACATGCAGGCGTGGGTCACCACCGCCTACCTGGTGACGTCGACCGTCGTGACGCCCCTGTACGGCAAGGTGTCGGACATCTACGGACGCAAGCCGTTCTTCCTGCTGGCGATCACGATCTTCGTGATCGGCTCCCTCGCGTGCAGCATGGCGACGTCGATGTACGAGCTGGCGGGCTTTCGCGCGCTGCAGGGCCTGGGCGCAGGTGGACTGTTCACGTTGGCCCTCACCACAATCGCCGACATCGTCGCGCCCCGCGAACGCGCCAAGTACCAGGGTTACTTCCTGGCAGTCTTCGGCACGTCGAGTGTGCTCGGTCCGGTGCTCGGCGGACTGTTCGCCGGTGCGGACTCGATCCTCGGTGTGTCCGGATGGCGCTGGGTGTTCCTGGTGAACGTTCCGATCGGCCTGATCGCGCTCGTTGTGGTCTACAAGGTCCTGAACTACCCGCAGCAGAAGCTGGTCGGACACCGCACCGACTACTGGGGCGCGGCCACCGTAGCCGTGGCGGTCACTCCGCTCTTGATCGTGGCCGAGCAGGGCCGCACATGGGGATGGACGTCGACCAACTCGATGATCTGTTACGCGATCGGCCTCATCGGCATCGCACTGTTCGTGGTCGTCGAATCTCGGATGGGCGACGAGGCGATCATCCCGTTGCGGGTGTTCAAGAACCGAGTGTTCACGCAGGGTGTCTTCATCTCGCTGGTGGTCGGCGCCGTGATGTTCGGCGGCATCTCCATGCTGCCGCAGTACTTCCAGGTGCTCCGCGGTTCCAGCCCGATGATGGCAGGTCTGCAGATGTTGCCGATGGTGCTCGGAATGATGAGCGCCTCGATCCTGTCGGGCCAGCTGATCTCCCGGAGCGGGCACTACAAGAAGTTCCCGATCATCGGCTCGATCCTGATCACCACGATGGCGTTCCTCCTGCACTACCTGAGCACCGAGACGCCGCTGTACCTGGTGATGCTCGCAGCGTTCGGCCTAGGATTCGGTCTCGGCAATCTGATGCAGCCGATGATGCTCGCGATGCAGAACATCCTGCCGATGCGCGACGTCGGCATGGCGACCGGAACGGCGACGTTCTTCCGTCAGATCGGTGGAACGCTGGGCGTGGCCGTGTTCTTCTCGCTGCTGTTCTCGACGATGGGGCCGAATATCTCCGACGAGATGCGGGTCGCTGCCGGAACTCCCGAGTTCCAGCAGGCGGTGGTCGAAGCCGCCCAGAGTGACGACCCCGACGTCGCGGCGTTCGGCAAAGGACTCATCGCTTCCGCCAAGAACCCGGAGGCCGCTGGAGGCGACAGCGACGGGCTGATGAAGGACACGACGATCATCGAACGGCTGCCCCACGGCATCTCGCACCCGATCAAACAGGGCTTCGCGGACTCGATGGACAAGGTGTTCCTGTCGGTGTCGATCCTGTCGCTTCTCGCGATCATCGGCACCATCACCTGGACCGAAGTGCCTCTTCGCGGTGGCGCCAAGAAAGAAGAGGAACCCGCAGAGGTTCCGGCCGCCGAGTGAATAGAGAGACGCCGCGAACCTCGGGGGTTCGCGGCGGCTCTCTACATTTCAGGGAGGGCGTCAGCCCTGGTAGCGAGCGACGGCGGCTTCGGCGACCTTGATCGCTTCGTCCTTCCCGACCCAACCGCCCGGGGTGACGGACTTACCGGGCTCGAGGTCCTTGTAGCGCTCGAAGAAGTGCGCGATCGCCTTGAGCTCGAACTCGTTGACGTCACCGACGTCCTGGATGTGATCCCAGCGTGGGTCGCCTGCGGGCACCGCGAGCAGCTTGTCGTCGCCACCGGCCTCGTCGGTCATGGTGTACATCGCGACGATGCGCGCCTTGACGATGACACCTGGGTACACCGATTCGGGGAGCAGGACCATCGCGTCGAGCGGGTCGCCGTCCTCGCCGAGGGTGTGGTCGATGTAGCCGTAGTCGGCCGGGTAGCCCATCGACGTGTACAGGTAGCGGTCCAGGTAGACCTTGCCCGACTCGTGATCGACTTCGTACTTGTTGCGTGCACCCTTGGGGATCTCGACGGTGACCTCGAACTCCATGCGTTCACTCCTTCATCTCGTGTGTGGGACCCTGCATCAAAGCGTGTGGGCCCAGCGCCGGTGGAAAACACGTGCGACGGCCTCCAACGATACTGTTAGTTCCGTCCCCTGCATTTCCCAGACCGGAGGTTCCGTGGCTTCGCGCATCCCGCCGACCGTGATCCCGCCGACGGGCGAGCCCGCTCGGAAGTCCCGAAAAGGCTTGCGCATCACGCTGATCCTGCTGCTCGTCGTCATCATCGCAGGCGGTGGAACGGCGGGCTGGTGGTTCTACACACAGCGACCCGACCCGGTGCCGGACGGAACCCCCGCGCAGCCGGCCGCGGTGACCGTCGACCAGGTGATCAAAGCGGTGTCCGAGGCTGCGCCCGCGCCGACGGCCTCCGGCGTCCGTGCGGCGCTGTCGAAGCCGTCACGCGCCGATGCCCTCGGCGAGTTCACCGGACAGGTCACCGATCCGCTGACGGGCAAGGTCCTGTGGAGTCGAGACGCCGACGAAGCACGGACGCCGGCGTCGAACGCGAAGATCCTCACGGCGGCGGCGGTCCTGATGACGCTTCCTCATGACAAACGGATCACCACGAACGTGGTCCTCGGCGACGACGGTCAGGCGATCCTCGTCGGTGCGGGCGACCCGACTCTCACCTCAGGCGACGGTGAGCAGACGTTCTACTCGGATCCCGGTCGCATCTCCGACCTGGCGACGCAGATCAAACGGTCTGGAGTGGAGGTCACCTCGGTGGCGTTCGCGACGCCGGGCTTCACCGGGCCGTCGATGGTTCGCACCTGGGATCGCCGCGACATCGAGGGCGGTGACATCACCCCGCTGACGTCCCTGATGGTCGATGCAGGACGACGCGATCCGCTGGACGAGTACTCGCCACGTACCGACAGTCCCGCGGAAGAGGCGGGCCGTGCCCTCGCTGATGCTCTTGGGGTGCACAGTCAGGTGACCGAGGTCGACGCCCCGGCCGGTGGCCGGACCATTGCGTCGGTGAAATCCGCGCCCCTGTCCGTGCGGGTCGGTGACATGATGCGGTTCAGCGACAACGTGCTCGCCGAGATGCTCGGCGTGGAACTCGCTGAGGCGACCGGCGGCCAGGCGAGCACGAGTGGCGGTGTGGACGCGGTCCTGCGCGCGCTTCGCAGTGCCGGATTCGACGTCGACGATGTGCGCCTGTCCGACCTGTCCGGACTGTCGTACGCGGACAAAGTGCCTGCTCGGGTCCTCGACGCGGTGATGGGAGCGACCGTCGGCGGTGACAACTCGCCGAAACTGCGGTCACTGCTCGACACTCTTCCGGTGGCGCATGGCACGGGGACGCTCGCCGACCGTTTTGATCCGGCCGCGATGCCGGGTGCGGGCTGGGTACGGGCCAAGACCGGAACATTGACGGGCGTCACGTCGTTGACGGGGATAGTGCAGACCGTGGACGGTCGAGTGCTGTCGTTCGCATTGATGTCGGGCGGTACCTCACCCGCCGACGCGAGGCCCGCGATCGACACGGTCGCAGGCGCCCTCCGCGAATGCGGATGCCGAAGCTGACATGACCGATCCACAGACCAGGAGCCACGACATGGCCGAGACCAACCGGGACGAATCGATCGTCACCGCCGAGACGTCTGCGCTCACCGTCGGCGTCGACTGGGAGCTCGCGGCCTCGATCGGGCGACGAGTGGCGCGGCCGGGTCCCCGCGTCACCCGATACACGATGGAGCAGGCGCGTGCCGAACTCTCGGCCGCCGCGGTCCATGCCGAAGGGCCAGTCCGGGAGGTCACGGGACTCGCCGACGGGCTGCGAGTGCCGACGGCACGCATCGTCGACCGTGCCGGATGGATCGACGCCGCGTCGCGGTCGATGCCGGCGATGCTCACCGATGATCCGCAACCCGAGACCGGGCTGGGAGCGAAGATCGCCGGTGTCCAGGCCGGCGGTCTGCTGGCGTTCCTGTCGGGCGCGATCCTCGGGCAGTACGACCCGTTCAGCACCGACCCCGACACCGATGAGCCCGGGGTGCTGCTGTTGGTGGCGCCCAACATCATCGCCGTCGAACGGCAGCTCCGTGCCGTGCCGGCCGACTTCCGACTGTGGGTGTGCCTGCACGAGGTGACGCACCGAGTCCAGTTCTCCGCCAATCCGTGGCTCACCGGCTACATGCGCGAGAACGTCAGCGGCCTGGCGGGCGGTGATGAGGACTCCATGACCGAGGTCCTCACGCGTGTCACCGAGGCTGTGCGCAGCGGGAAACCGCGCGAGAAGGGAATGGTCGGGGTCCTGCAGCTGCTGCAGTCGCCCGAGCAGTTCGAGGCATTCGAGCGTGTCCTGGTGCTCGGGACGCTCCTCGAAGGCCACGCCGATCACGTCATGGACGCCGTCGGACCGGCACACGTGCCCACCGTGGAGCAGATCCGTGCCGGATTCGACGCCCGGCGCAGTGCGCCGCGCAATCCGCTGCAGCGTCTCATCCGTGCCCTAATCGGCATGGACGCGAAGATCGCGCAGTACGTGCGCGGCAAGGCGTTCGTCGATGAAGTGGTCGAGACCGTCGGCATGGAGCGTTTCAACACGGTCTGGAACTCACCCGACACGCTCCCGAAGATGAGCGAGATCGACGAGCCCTCGACGTGGATCGACAGGGTTCTCTGACCGGCACCGCCGAACGCGCCGTGATCGGTGCGGTCCGCGGCTACGTGTCGGCTCACCTCGACGGGGGACCCGTCTGCGTCGCATTGTCGGGAGGTGCGGACTCGCTTGCGTTGACTGCGGGTGCGGTTCGTGCGGGACTGGACGTCCACGCGATCGTCGTCGATCACGGTCTGCAGGACGGATCCGATGTCGTCGCCGAAACGGCTGCGGCCACAGTCAGACGCCTGGGGGCCACCGCCGAGGTCCGGCGAGTGACTGTCGACGGCGCCGGCGGACTCGAAGCGGCCGCTCGGACCGCGCGCTACACCGCGCTGGACATGGCGCGCTCCGACAGGCCGGTCCTGCTGGGGCACACCCTCGACGACCAGGCGGAGACTGTTCTCCTCGGTCTCGGACGAGGTTCGGGAGGCCGGTCGCTCGCGGGTATGCGGCCGTGGTCGGCTCCATGGGGGCGGCCGTTGCTCGGCATCCGTCGAACGCAGACGGTTGCGGCATGCGAGGGCTGGGGACTGCCGGTGTGGGACGACCCGCACAACAGTGACCCGCGATTCACCCGTGTCCGGGTGCGCACCGAAGTGTTACCGCTGTTGGAGGACGTGCTGGCCTCCGGGGTAGCCGAGGCCCTCGCGCGTACCGCCGACCAGCTCACGGCCGACTCCGACGCCCTCGACGCGTTGGCTGGCGACGTCCTCGACCGGCAGACGGATGAGGGGCTGGCAGTGATCGAGGTCGCTGGCGCACCGTCTGCGATCCGCACCCGTGCGGTTCGCTTCTGGCTTCAGCGGCGGGGAATCGAGGCGCCGTCGCACCGACAGGTCACGGCCGTCGACGCACTCGTCTCCGACTGGCACGGCCAGGGCCCGATCGCGGTGGGAGGAGACGACGAGGCCCGCCTGGTCGTGACCAGGCGGGCCGGGGTGCTCGTCGTCGAGCGTCTTAACAGGTGACTCTGCTGAGGACTAGGTGACCTTGCAGAACTTCGGCTTGAACTTCGAATGGGTGGCGTCGAAGTAGCGGGTGAACGTCCCGGAGATCGCTGCTCCGCCGAGGCCGAGCGCGACGCCGGCCACAACGCCGATGGCTGCACCCGCAAAAGCGAGCGGGCCGCCGACGAGACCGACGACTGCGCCGATCACCGCGCCGGCGAGGCCGCCGATGGTGGTGGCTGTCGCCAGTTCGGAGTTCATCCGGTTGAGGGCCTCAAGATCGCGTTGCTTGCGTGTCTGCGGGCCGCAGAGCTGCTTCTCGTCGGCCGCCGACTGCCGAATCTCGGCAGCGTTCCGGACCCGTGCGGGGGTGGTGACCGACCGGGAGGCATCGGTCGACGGGACCAGGGTCGCGGTGCGGCCCTTCACCGTCGCGTCGATCGGGTAGGACCGCTTGTCGGTGTTCAGGTACGTGAGAGGGACCGTTTCGAGTACCGATCCGGCGGCGTTGCGGACGACGAGTGAACCGGATTCGACGGACAGGGAACCGTCGGCGATGCGGACGACGACGTCCGCCTTGTTCGCCTGAACGGTGGCTTGGATCGGTGTGTTCGCCGGTGCTGCTGCGGCCGGTCCGGCGACGAGGGGGATCGTCAGAACGGCTGCGAGGAGCGTGATGAACGTGATCCGGACATGGTTGAGCCTTTGGGTGGGCATGTGCCTCATTTCAGTGATGGAAGCGCGCAAAAGAGCGCGAAAGGGTCGTCTGAACGTGCCACACGGAACCTGATGGATTCCTCGGTTTCGGCAAACTTGTGACAACTGTGATGGAAGAGACTTCTGATTCTCTAGATCAGTGGTATCCGCGGCCTGTGGCCTCTCGGATCGGTGCCGATGTGCTGTGCAGGCGGTCGGCGTGACAAGCTAGACGCGTGGCACTTGACGACAACGCCTTGGGTTCAGACAGCGGTTACGGCGGAGACATCGAGTCCGTCCTGATCAGCCGTGAGCAGATTCATGCACGCACGGTCGAGATGGCGCAGGCCGTCGGCGAACGATACAAGGACGTGGACGAAGATCTCGTCCTGATCGGTGTCCTCAAGGGCGCGATCATGTTCATGACGGACTTCGCTCGCGCACTTCCGATTCCGTCGCAGATGGAGTTCATGGCCGTGTCGAGTTACGGCTCGTCGACGTCGTCGTCCGGTGTGGTCCGAATCCTCAAGGACCTCGACCGTGACATCGCGGGCCGTGACGTCCTGATCGTTGAAGACGTCATCGACTCGGGCCTCACGTTGTCGTGGCTCATGAAGAATCTCGCGACCCGGTCACCGCGGTCGCTCGAAGTGGTCACCCTGCTGCGCAAGCCCGACGCGATGCGCGCGGTGATCGACGTGGCCGACGTCGGCTTCGACATCGGCAACGAGTTCGTCGTCGGGTACGGACTCGACTACGCCGAGCGGTACCGCGATCTGCCGTACATCGGCACCCTGCATCCGGACGTCTACTCGTCCTGATCTGGCGCCGCCGGGAACACTGCGGGTCGCCCGAGCGTTGACAGGTAGCCTCGTATTCGTCGAACGACGGGAAGGACTGGAGGTCCGGTGCCCATGCGCGGCGAGTACGCCGCCTCACGCACCGGTCCACGCGCACACCCATGAACCGTAAGAAACTGTTCCGAAACCTGGCCATCGTGGCCGTGGTCCTGCTCGCCCTGTGGGGCTGGAGCGTGATGCGGAACTCCGACCGTGAGTACACCGGCGTCGACACGTCCGTCGCGATGGCGCAGCTGGACGCGAAGAACGTGAAGTCGATTCAGATCGACGACCGCGAACAGCGTCTCCGGATGGAGCTGAAGAAGCCCGTCAAGGTGGACGACGCCGACCAGACCAAGGTCACCACTCAATACCCGTCGGGTGTCTCGTCTCGGATCTTCACCGCAGCCCAGAAGTCGGGTGCGACGTACCAGACGAACATCACCAAGGACTCGGGGATCTGGCAGTCGATCCTGATCTTCGTCCTCCCGATGATCATCCTGTTCGGCTTGTTCTTCTTCCTGATGAATCGGGCGCAGGGCGGCGGGCGCGGCGGTGTGATGGGCTTCGGCAAGTCGAAGGCCAAGCAGCTCAGCAAGGACATGCCGAAGACGACGTTCGCAGACGTCGCCGGTGCCGACGAAGCTGTCGAAGAACTCGACGAGATCCGCGACTTCCTGCAGAACCCCGCCCGGTACCAGGCGTTGGGCGCGAAGATCCCGAAGGGCGTTCTGCTCTACGGTCCGCCCGGAACCGGCAAGACGCTCCTGGCCCGCGCAGTGGCCGGCGAGGCAGGCGTCCCGTTCTACACGATCTCCGGCTCCGACTTCGTCGAGATGTTCGTCGGTGTCGGTGCGTCGCGTGTCCGCGACCTGTTCGAGCAGGCCAAGGAGAACAGCCCCTGCATCATCTTCGTCGACGAGATCGACGCCGTCGGCCGCCAGCGCGGCGCGGGCATGGGCGGCGGCCACGACGAACGCGAGCAGACGCTCAACCAACTGCTGGTGGAGATGGACGGCTTCGGCGACCGGTCCGGCGTCATCGTGATGGCCGCAACCAACCGCCCCGACATCCTCGACCCGGCTTTGCTGCGTCCCGGACGTTTCGACCGCCAGATCCCCGTGTCGAACCCGGACATCGCAGGTCGACGCGCGATCCTCGCCGTCCACGCGAAGGGCAAGCCGATCGCGCCCGACGCCGACCTCGACGGGCTGGGCAAGCGTACGCCCGGCATGTCGGGTGCCGACCTCGCGAACGTCATCAACGAGGCCGCGCTGCTAACCGCGCGCGAGCACAAGAACGTGATCACCGGAGAGGCCTTGGAAGAGGCGGTCGACCGTGTGATCGGCGGGCCTCGCCGCAAGAGCCGCATCATCAGCGAGCACGAGAAGAAGGTCGTCGCCTACCACGAGAGCGGTCACACCCTCGCCGCGTGGGCGATGCCCGATCTGGACCCGATCTACAAGGTCACCATCCTGGCTAGAGGCAAGACCGGCGGACATGCACTCGCCGTGCCCGAGCAGGACAAGGAGCTGATGACCCGTTCCGAGATGCTCGCGCGTCTGGTGATGGCGATGGGGGGTCGGGCGGCGGAAGAACTCGTGTTCCACGAGCCGACGACCGGAGCGAGCTCCGACATCGATCAGGCGACCAAGATCTCGCGGGCGATGGTCACCGAATACGGCATGAGCGCCAAGCTCGGCGCCGTCCGATACGGCCAGGAGCAGGGCGATCCGTTCCTCGGACGCGGCATGGGCAACAGCGTTGACTACTCGTCCGGTGTGGCCGCGGAGATCGACGCTGAGGTCCGTGACCTGATCGAGGCCGCACACACCGAGGCGTGGGCCATCCTCGACGAGAACCGCGACGTCCTCGATGTTCTCGCGGGTGCCCTCCTGGAGAAGGAGACCTTGCTCCGCAAGGACCTCGAAGAGATCCTCTCGGACGTCGTCAAGCGTCCGCGGATCACCAAGTTCGACGTTTTCGGAGACCGCACGCCGAGCACCAAGCCGCCGATCAAGACTCCGGGCGAGCTGGCAGTCGAGCGTGGTGAGGAGTGGCCCCCGAAGCCTGCCGAGCCCATCGCACCGGTTCCGCAGAATCAGCCGCCCCAGTACCAGGCACCGGAGTACCAGGCACCGCAGAATCAGCCGCCCCAGTACCAGGCGCCGCAGATTCCGACGCCGCAGTACCAGCAGCCGTATCAGCCGCAGCCCGCGTACGACGGGCAGACGTACTCACCGGAGCCTCCCGTATACGGTGCTCCTGCCCAGTACGGACAGCCGCCTGCGGGGCAGCCGTCATACGGGCAACCCGCGAGTGGCCAGCCGGCTACCGGTCCCCAGCCTCAACCGGGCCAGGGGTACCTGTACCCGGGAACGACGCCGCCCGCCGCACCGAGCGGGCAGTCCACGCACGGCACGCGACCCGACTACGGCGCCCCACGTGACTGGTCGGCGCCCGGATGGCCGCCGGAGAACCCGACTGACGGCGACGGCTCGTCCGACCGCCGGTGACCCGAGGAGAGACAATGACCAGCGTCGACGACACCCATGTGGTGGACGGCGTGACCGCGCCGGGACACGGTGCGGTCGGAGCGTTCGACCAGGAACGTGCGGAGGCCGCAGTCCGCGAGCTCCTCATCGCGGTGGGGGAGGACCCGGACCGCGAAGGGCTCAAGCGCACGCCGCACCGCGTCGCCAACGCCTATCGGGAGATGTTCGCCGGGCTCTACACCGAGCCGGACGAGGTCCTCGCGACAGTCTTCGACGAGGGCCATTCGGAGCTGGTCCTGGTCAAGGACATCCCGATGTACTCGACGTGTGAACATCACCTCGTCGCGTTCCGTGGCGTTGCACACGTCGGTTACATTCCGGGCGAGTCGGGACAGGTCACCGGCCTGTCGAAACTGGCTCGCGTCGTCGATCTCTACGCGAAGCGCCCGCAGGTCCAAGAGCGCCTGACCAGTCAGGTCGCGGACGCGCTCGTGCGTCGACTCGACCCGCGCGGCGTGATCGTCGTGATCGAGGCCGAGCACCTGTGCATGGCGATGCGCGGCATCCGCAAGCCCGGAGCAACCACCACGACGTCCGCCGTGCGCGGACTGTTCAAGACCAGCGCGACATCGCGCGGCGAAGCGCTGGACCTGATCACTCGGTGACCGGCCGACCACTCGCAGACGAGCCCGTCGATGAGCGCACCCTGGTGATGGGTGTGCTCAACGTGACGGCCGACTCGTTCTCCGATGGCGGTCGCTATCTCGACGTCGACGACGCTGTCCGGCACGGTGAGGCGTTGGCGTCAGCGGGCGCCGACATCGTGGACGTCGGCGGGGAGTCGACGAGGCCGGGCGCGATTCGTGTTGATCCCGGTACGGAGGCTCAGCGGGTGGTCCCGGTGATTTCAGCGCTCACCGCTTCCGGAGTGCGCGTGTCTGTGGACACGATGCGTGCGTCGGTTGCGGCGGCGGCGTTGGAGGCGGGCGCGAGCATCGTCAACGATGTGTCGGGTGGACGTGCCGATCCCGACATGGGTCGTGTTCTCGCTGATGCAGGCGCGCCGTGGATCCTCATGCACTGGCGACCCGCGGGTGCGGCCGCGGCTGGAGACCGTCATTTCACCCACCGGGTCGACGACGCGGTCGGGTACCGCGATGTCGTCGCCGAGGTCTCGGGTGAACTGCTCGGACAGGTCGATGCGGCGGTCGCCGCCGGAGTCGATCCCGACCGGATCGTCCTCGACCCTGGGCTCGGCTTCGCGAAGACGGCAGAGCACAACTGGGCTCTGCTGCACGCGCTTCCAACACTCGTCGGACTGGGCTTTCCGATTCTGATCGGGGCGTCGCGCAAGCGATTCCTCGGCTCCTTGCTGGCGGCGGACGGGCGAGATCGCCCGCCTGCCGGACGCGAGGTCGCAACCGCGGCCGTCTCGGCGTTGTCCGCGGCCGGGGGCGCGTGGGGAGTTCGAGTGCACGACGTGGCGGCGAGCCGCGACGCGATCGATGTGGCCGCCGCGTGGCGCGCCGGGGGACGAAGGGGTACTCATGGCTGACCGGATCGAACTGCGCGGACTGCGCGTCCACGGCAACCACGGCGTCTTCGACCACGAGAAGCGGGACGGCCAGGAGTTCATCGTCGACGTCACGCTGTGGATCGATCTGCGTGCCGCCGCCGCATCGGACGACCTCACGGACACCGTCGACTACGGCACCCTCGCACAATGCGCGCACGACATCATCGCGGGCCCGTCGCGGGACCTCATCGAGACCGTCGGCGCCGAGATAGCCGACACCGTGATGGCCGACGATGAACGGGTCGTCGCATGCGAGGTGACGCTGCACAAGCCGTCCGCGCCGATCCCGCTGACCTTCGACGACGTCGCCGTCGTCACACGACGCTCACGGAAGCCGCGCGGAGCGTGACAAGCCGCGCAGTCCTCTCCGCAGGGTCGAACATCGGCGACCGTGAGGCGTTCCTGCGCTCGGTCGTCGACGCTGCGGGCGATGACCTGATCGTGGTGTCCGACGTGTACCTCACCGCGCCGTGGGGCGGAGTCGAACAAGACGACTTCGCCAACGTGACCCTGATCGTCGAAGCCGATCGGACGCCGGAGGAGTGGCTCGAGTTCTGCCGGTCGTGCGAGCGGGCAGCGGAGCGGATCCGTGACGTGCGATGGGGCCCACGGACACTGGACGTCGACGTGATCACCGTCGACGTCGACGGCCAGACGATGGTTTCGGACGACCCGGACCTCACGCTCCCTCACCCGCGCGCCGAACTGCGGGCCTTCGTGCTGGTGCCGTGGCTCGCAGTCGACCCCGACGCCGTGATCGTCACCGCAGCAGGCCCGCGGGCAGTCGTCGAGGTCGTCAAGGGTTTGGACTCCGCCGAGGTGGCGGGCGTCCGCCGTGCGGGGGCGCTGCGATGAACAAGACCGGCGACGACGAGCAGCGCATGACCGTCACACGTGTCCGCGACCTGCTCCTGATAGCGGTGGTCGCCGGGCTCGCACTGTGGATTCTGATCCGCTACAACTACGGAGCGTTTCCTTCGCTACCGTGGCCCGCCGGCCTGTCCCTGTACGTGCTCGCGGTGTTCGAGTTCATCACCGGCTTCGTTGTCCGGGCGCGAGTAGCCGGCCGTGACATCGGTCGAGCGCGTGGACAACTGCATCCGATCGCCGTCGCGCGAGTGATGGTGTTGGCGAAGGCGTCCGCGATTCTCGGGGCGATCGCCGCAGGCGGGTGGACGGGTGTGCTCGTGTTCCTACTCGACAACGGTCTGCTCGACGCCGCGCGCGCCGACCGTCCCGCCGCGATCGTCGGAGCAGTCGGCGGAGTCGTGCTCGCCGCCGCCGCGGTGTGGCTGGAACACTGCTGTCGCGCACCGGACGATCCGGACGCCGAATCGGACGCGTCCGACCCCGCTCCTGCCTGACCTGGGCTGGTCCCGCACTCGGCGGGTCCGTCCGGCGGCAGAGGCCTTCCGTCACCTATTTCCGTCCCGGCGACGGCGTTCCGTCGCTTCTGCGCCGGATTGGTGACGCCTGTGCAGGCTGGTGACGAAAAGCGGTGACGGAAAAGCCGCACTCGAGTTCACGCTGATCGGTGCGCGGCAGTCAGTTCGACGAGACGTCGTACATCGCGCTCGGCACCGCGCCACCGCGCGAACACATCGGTGGAATCCAGACGAAGGATCAGATAGTCGCCGAGTTGGGCGACGCGGTCGCGTCGTCTGTCCTTCGTGTACTGCGCCGAATCGTCGCGATGCTGTCTCCCGTCCAGCTCGACGATCACCCGGCCTTCGACGAGGAGATCTAACAAATCCCACTCCGTTGATGTACACCTGGGGTTCGACGTCGAACCCCAAGGAGCGGAGTCGGAGTCTGCTGATCGTCTCCAGGTTGTGGACAGACTTCTCATTCATCCACACGCGCCTTCGCGGCGTTTCGTGATCCATTTCTGTCGCCTATCGGCAGAAGTGTCACTGGTCGTCGGTGAGGGTGACGGAACGCCGACGCCGCTGCGGAATGGGGTGATGGAAAGCCGAACGGGGCGACGGGGACGACTTTCCGAGGTCCGGTACGTCCGTACGCGTCTACGGGCCGGTAAGTTGGCGTGCATGACCGACGAGGCACAGTCCGACTCCAATCAGGGTTCGCGTACTTCTGCAGGCCAGTGGGTGATCGCGCTCTTCGTGGTGCTGGCGCTGGTCGCGAGTCTGCTCATGGTGCTGGGCGACGACCTGTCGATGCAGGCGTCTCTCGCCGTGATCGCGGCCCTGTGGGCAGCGGTGATCGGCGCGGTCCTGGTGACGAAGTACCGCCGCCAGGCCGACGTCGCAGAAGGGCGTACACGCGATCTGCGGCTCGTCTACGAACTCCAACTGGAACGTGAGATCGCGGCCCGCCGTCAGTACGAGTCCGACGTCGAGGCGTCGATCCGCCACGAGATGTCGACGGAGACGAACCACGAACTCGAAGACCTCAAGGTTCAGGTCCTGGCGTTGCGGTCGAGTCTCGAGCAGTTGCTCGGCGAGCCGCTCCCTGCGTCGCGTATCGCGATCGGCCTCGAACGGCCCCGCGAGCTCGGATCGGGGCTTGCAGGCGTGACGTACGCCGGAGACTCGGACGACCGCGCCGCCGCCGAGCGTGACTTCGCATCGACGGCCCCACCGGTCGAGTCGGGACGCCATGCGCCGATGAGTGACGTCCCGCCGTCGGGCATGACGGAGATCATCCCGGTGGTCACCGAGGAGCCGGCTCCCGAACCGGCCCGCGCCGAGCCGCAGCCCGCCCAGTCCCAGCCCGCCCAGCCCCAACCGCAGCAATCTCAACCGACTCCGTCGGGCCGGTTCCCGCAGCCTCCGCCCGTCCCGCAGGCACCGCAGCGCCCGCAGCCGGGTCCGCAGCAGCCCGGTCCAGCCCCGCGGCCGCAGTTCCCCGCGGGACCGCAGACCGGTGGTCACCAGCGCACCGCGTTCGCCGCGGGCGCGTACGAACCGCCGTCGGGCCCGATGCGGCAGGCGCCCGCTCGCCCACAACGTCCCCAGCCACAGCCCCAGCCCCAACCCCAGCCGCATCCGAACGAAGACGGCGCGCACGCTGCAGGTCGGCCTGCGAGTGAGCTCTTCTCGCGACTTCGCGAAGGTGCGAACGACGGCGAACGCAAGTCCGGTGGTCGCCGCCGCCGCGACTGACGTCTGGCCGCCGCCTGGGAGCACTTCAGGTGAAGCCAGTCACAAGCGTCTGGCGAGGTGATGGTCGGAGGCCTATCGTGGTGTCCGGACGTCTGGTACCCGGAGCATGCGCACCGCATGTGGGAGGGACTGGAACTTCGAGTTGGAGGCAGCGGTGAATTCACCGACGGCGCCGGCGCGTCTACGCGTCGGGATCGTGAGTGCAGGTCGTGTCGGGACCGCGCTCGGCGAAGCTCTAGCCGCTGCAGGTCATCGCGTGACGTCCGTCGTCGCGAACTCACTGCAGTCCTTGTCCCGAGCACAAGATCGGTTGCCATCCGCCGAGATCCGCGACCTGCCCGCACTCGTCGAGCTGTCAGATCTCATCGTTGTCGCCGTCCCCGACACCGTTCTCGCCGACGTCGCAGCACAGATCGCCGACGTCGACACTTTCCGTCCGGGAACCATCGTCACCCACACCGCGGGTGCACACGGCGTGGACATCCTGGCGCCGATCGCTCGCCGTGGCGGCATCGTTCTGGCGACGCACCCGGCCATGACCTTTGTGGGCACTCGCGAGGACACCGCCCGGCTGTCGGCGTCGTGCTTCGGCGTCACGGCGGCCGACGAGATCGGCGACGCGATCGCTATGGCACTGGTTCTGGAACTGGGTGCGACGCCCATCCGCATCGCCGAGACGAGCCGGACGCTCTATCACGCGGCCCTCGCACACGGCGCGAACAACTTGAACGCTCTGATCACCGACGCCGTCACGGCTCTGCAAGCCGCGATCGCAGGGCCCGGCGGTAAGGCCGCGAGCACCGCGACCGTCGACGGTGGGTCCATCGGCCTGGCTGAGCAGCTTCTTGCGCCGCTGGTCACCGCGTCGTTGGAGAACGTGCTCGCACAGGGACGGTCCGCGTTGACGGGTCCCGTCGCCCGCGGCGACATCAACACAGTCGCCCGACACCTTGATGAACTGTCCGACGTCCACGAGGGCATTGCTCACGGTTATCGTGTGCTCGCCGGTCGAGCTGCAGCCCAGCACGATTCCGCACCGGCCCTCCGCGAAATGCTGGAGGCACACCCGTGACCGATGCACCCCTGTTCACTCCCGGCGAGCTGACCGTCCACAGCGATCCCGCCGTGATGCGTCGCATCACCAAAGCACTGCGCGGGACGGGCAAGCGTGTGGCGCTCGTCCCGACGATGGGCGCCCTCCACGAAGGGCACCTGCAGTTGGTGCGGACCGCACAGGACCTCGGCACGGTGGTGGTCGTCTCGATCTTCGTCAATCCGCTGCAGTTCGGCGCGGGCGAGGACCTCGACGCGTACCCGCGCACGTTCGACGACGACGTCGCCAAGCTCCGCGAGATCGGCGTCGAGCTGGTGTTCGCGCCCACCGCGAAGCACATGTATCCGGTCGGCCCGCGGACGACGATCCACCCGGGCCCGGCAGGCGAGATCCTTGAGGGAGCCGCGCGTCCCACCCACTTCTCGGGCATGCTGACCGTCGTCAACAAGCTCTTCAACATCGTCGCTCCGCACGTCGCGTACTTCGGCGAGAAGGACTACCAGCAGCTGATTCTGATCAATCAGATGGTCAACGACCTGAACCTCGACGTCGCGGTGGTCGGCGTTCCGACGGTCCGCGAGGCGGACGGTCTGGCCTTGTCGTCGCGCAACCGGTACTTGTCGTCTCAGGACCGTGAGCTGGCGACAACTCTGTCGGCGGCTCTCTTGGCAGGCACTCACGCCGCCGAGCACGGGGAGGCCGCGATCCTCGCAGCAGCCCGAGCCGTGCTCGACACCGAGCCGAGCATCGAGGTCGACTACCTCGCGCTGCGCGGCCGAGGACTGGAAGATCCCCCCGAAGTGGGGGACGGGCGGCTGCTCGTGGCGGCCCGACTGGGATCCACGCGACTACTCGACAACGTCGGCGTCGCGATCGGTACCGGGTTCATCGGAAAAGAAGAAGGTTGAGCATGTTCCGCACCATGATGAAGTCCAAGATTCACCGGGCGACGGTGACACAGGCCGACCTGCACTACGTCGGCTCGGTCACCATCGACTCCGACCTGCTCGAGGCCTCCGACATCCTCGAGGGCGAGCAGGTGACGATCGTCGACATCAACAACGGCAACCGCCTGGAGACGTACGCCATCGCTGGCGAACGCGGCACCGGCGTGATCGGGATCAACGGCGCCGCAGCGCATCTCGTGCATCCCGGCGACCTTGTCATCATCATCGCGTACGGCGTGATGAACGAGGCCGAAGTGGCCGCCTACTCACCGCGCGTGGTGTTCGTCGACGCCGACAACCGCCAGATCAGTGTCGGCGACGACCCGGCCGACGTCCCCGCCGACTCCGGTCTCAAGGACCCGCGCCACCCCGAGCGTGAACTCGTCACCACCCTCGCCTGATGCTGCTCACCGTCGACATCGGCAACACGAACATCCACCTCGGGGTCTTCGCGGGCGTCGGTGACAACGCGGCACTGGTGCGTGACTGGCGCATCCATACTCAGCCGAACTACACCGCAGACGAACTCGCGCTGACGCTGCGTGGGTTGCTCGGGCGTGATGTCGACCAGGTGACGGCGGTTGCAGTGCTGTCGACAGTGCCGTCGCTTCTGCGCGAGATGCGCGTGATGCTGCCGCGGTACTTCGGCAACGGGCCGCACGTGCTGCTCGAACCTGGGGTTCGGACGGGTGTCCCACTGCTGGTCGACAACCCGAAGGAAGTCGGCACGGACCGGGTCGCCAACGCGCTTGCCGCACACGAGAACTTCCCCGGCCGCCCGTGCATCGTGGTCGCCTGCGGAACGGCGACCGTCGTCGACGCGGTGTCGGCGAACGGCGAGTTCCTCGGAGGTGCGATCGCTCCCGGCATCGACCTCGCTGTCCGAGCGCTCAGCGACCACACGGTCACCGTGCGGAAGGTGGAACTGCGACCTCCGCGCAGCGTCGTCGGCAAGAACACCGTCGAAGCGCTGCAGTCGGGCATCCTCTACGGATTCGCCGGCCAGATCGACGGTCTCGTCCAGCGGATCCGCCGTGATGTTCCCGGGTTCGACGGAGCGGACGTCGCGGTTGTCGCGACGGGCTACCTCGCACCGCTCATGTTCGGCGAGTGCGTCACTCTCACCGACCACAGACCTCACCTCACCTTGGACGGTCTTCGCCGTGTCCACGAACGGTCCCGTAAGCGCTGAACCTGTTTCACCGCGAAGGTAGCGTCGAAGTCGATGCAGGCCTTCGACCATGGGAGAGCGATGTCAGACGTTCGAGGAATCGACGCAGCGAAGTACGGACCGTGGGCGGTGATCGTCGGGGGCTCCGAAGGCGTCGGCGCAGCGTTCGCCGAGCAAGTCTCTGCAGCGGGTGTGAACGTCGTCCTCGTCGCGCGGAAGAAGGCGCCGCTCGAGGCCACTGCGGAACGATGCCGAGAACTCGGTGCGGACGTCCTCGTGATCAGTGCCGACCTCACCGTCCCCTCCGACCTTCAACTCGTGATGGACGAGACTCACGGACTCGACGTCGGGCTTCTCATCTGCAACGCAGGCGCCAACAGTTACGGCTCCCGGTTCGTCGAAGGTGATCTCGGCGAGTTCATGAACGTCTTGACGCTCAACGTGACTGTGCCGATGGCGCTGGCCCATCACTTCGGCGCCCGCATGCGCAAGCGCGGATCGGGAGGGATCGTCACGATCGGGTCGATGAGCGGGTACCTCGGATCGGCGGAGCACACCGTGTACGGAGGGTCGAAGGCGTTCATGCGGATCTTCACCGAAGGGCTGTGGTTGGAACTCAGAGAGGCAGGCGTCGACGTTCTGCATCTCGTCCTCGGAGTCACCGACACGCCCGCGATGCGCCGCGCAGGGCTCGACTTCGACATGCCGGGACTGGTTGTCGGGCGGCCGAGCGATGTCGCCCGCGAAGGGTTGGAGAATCTCGCCGCGGGACCGGTGCACGTCGTCTCCCCGAACCAGGACAGTCCCGTCGTCACCGGACTGCCCGACCGTGCCCGTGCGGTGCTCGGCCACCACAAGATGATGCAGGGACTCATCCGCCGCAAACGCTGACGTCGAACTCGTCCGATACGGTCGGACGATGGACAAGCTCTACGGCGACGATCTGCGGGTCGGGACCGTGTATCGGTTCGGCCGGCACGAGGTGACGCGTGACGAACTCGTCGAGTTCGCGCAGAACTGGGACCCGCAAGACTTTCACTCCGACGCGGCGGCGGCCGCCGACGGCGCATACGACGGGCTGATCGCATCCGGCGTCCACACGATGGCGATCAACCAACGACTGTCCGTCGAAGCGATGTACCGGCACTGGCACGTGATCGCCGGACACAGCGTCGACGTGCGATTCCTACGTCCGGTGCGCGTCGGTGACGTCTTGTCCGGTCAGGCCGAGATCATGCGGATCGACCACGAACCCGATCGTCGACGAGCATTCGTCGCGGTCGAGCGGACGCTCACGAACCAGACGGGACGCCAGGTGCTGGCCGTGTCGACGACCCTCTACGTGCACCTGGCGCCCACCTCTTGAGATCAGTTGCGGAGTCGAGCGGTTCCGTAACCTGCAGCAGCGGCGATCAAGACCGCGACCGCTCCGCCTCCCCACGCCCACCAGTTGGTCGAGTCCTCGTCCTGAGCCGAGGCCGTTGTCGTGGGCGCGGACGGGTCGCCTGCCGCAGCGACGGCGGGGGCCGTCGATGAGCCGGGAGCAGCAGACGACGGTGCGCCGGGCTTCGGGCCGCCGTTGCGCGTGCGAGCCTTCTCCGCGGCGGTGCCTTCGACGGTCAGCGGCGACGAGGTGTCCTGGCTGCGATCGTGCGAGCCGTGCGCGGCGAATGTGTAGACGGCGCACGCGTTCTTGATGCAGTTGCCCGCGCTGAAGACCGGGGTGACGTCCAGGGTCACCGAGAACGAGCCGTTCGCGGAGATCTGAGTCGACGGAACCCAGGTCACCGGGTTGTACGCGCCGGAGTCGGTGGTCGAGTACTTGCCGGTCTCGGCGACGCCGACGTAGACGCCGGGGCCGGTTGTCGCGAAACCGGTGCCGTTCACGGTGACCGACGTGGTGCCGCTCGCGGCGATCGTCGAGGTCGACAGCGACGTCGAGGCGGTGCTGGTGCCGCGGTTCTCGGCAGGCGGCGCCGGGCGCGATCGGCCGCCGTCGGTCGGAACCGCCACGGCGCGATCGGCGGCGGGCCCTCCGGCGAACGAGACGCCGGTGGCGGTGTCCTGACTGCGGTCGGACGAGCCGTGTGCGGCGAACGTGTAGACCGCACACGGCGAGGTGGTGCAGTCGGCGCGGCTGAACTTCGCCTTGACCGGGAGTTGCACGCTGAACGAGCCGTCGGCGCGCATGCGACCGTTGCTGGTCGCCACCCAGATCGCACGATCGTCGAACGACGACTGGTCGGTGACGGAGAACTGGTTCGACTGCGCGAGGCCGACGTACACGCCGGGACCACTGGTGGCGAAGCCCGAGCCCGAGACGGTGACGGAGTCGCCCGACGGATTGAGCCCGGAGGTGCGGTCGACACTGACAGACGGACCCGCGCCTGTCCTGGGGGCCACTGGTGCGGCCGGCCCGCCGGGCGTGGGGGCCGCCGCGCTGAACGAGATCGGCACCCACGCGTCCTGACTACGGTCGGTGAGCTTCGGGAATGCCGTGAACGATGCGACGAAGCACGCCATGCGCAGGCAGTTCACTTTGCCGAACGTCGAGGTGACGGCGATCTGCGTGCTGAAGGTTCCGGCCGAGCCCACCGTGACCTTCTTGGCGTCGGCGTAGGTGCTCGGGTACCCCGACGACGGCTTCGCGATCGTCTGGGTGACGTACACGTTCTCACCGCTGCGGTAACCCTTGCCGCTGACGGTGACCGTCGCGCCCGACCGGAGACCGGCGGTGGGCGTCACGGTGAGGACCGGAGTTCCGCGGCTGGGACCGTTCGTTCCCGGGAGGAGGGACATCAATCGGTTCAGCAGGTCCATGCCCTGTGCCGTGAGACGTTCGCGGACGTCGGTCAGCATGGAGACCTTGGTCACGGCGGATGCGTAGTGCGGCAGCAGGATCGACGTGCCGTCCACCAGATCGACACGCTCACCAGCCGGAGCCGCGGCCGTTGTTGGCGCCGCAGACGTCGTCGTCGACGGCTTCGGTGACGCGGTCGGTCGGGTCTTCGGTGTCGAGGGAGCGGTCTTCGTGGTCTTCGGCTTGGCGGGGTGCGGCGCACCGGGCAGCAGATTGCCGACAGCGGCGAGGCCGTCGTCGATCGGTGAGGCGTACGCGGGTGCGACGCCGAGCGCCGCGGTGAGTAGAACAGTCGTCGTCACGACGGACAGACGGATGATCGGGCGTCGCATGGCCGTCCTTCTCAGGGATCGCTACTAAGGTCAGCCAACCCTATTGCGCGTCGTTGTCGGCGGCAAAGCCTGAAGCGTCGTTTTTGAGACGCGTCACATGACTCGCGTGTCGGACTTTCGTCTGAGCTGGAGCTTTCGCGTCAACTCGTGTGCCTGAGCCAGGAGTAGTCGGCCCAGTTCGGTCCTGCGCTCCGGCTGGAATCGAGCTTCCACGCCGGTCAGGCTCAATGCCCATGCGGGCCGCCCGTCGGCGTCGAACACTGCTGCCCCCATGCCCCAACTCGCTTCGACGAGCAGGGCTGGATTTGTTGCGTACCCGTCGAGGCGGGTTTCGGCGATGCGGCGGCGGATCACGTCGTGCGCGTGCTCAGGGCCCCACGTGGCACTCAGATCGGACCGTCGCAAGTAGTCGTCGATGTCGCGGTCGGGGAGGTGGCTCAGGATTGCGAGCCCGGCAGAGGCGACGCCGAGAGGAAATCGAATGCCCTCGTACAGCACGTGCGAACGGACCGGGAAGCTGCCTTCCTGACCTGCGACGCACACGGTCTCGTCGCCGCGCCTGGCACTCAAGAACGCCGATTCGCCCGACTCTCCCGCCAGTCGATCGAGCGCGGACTGAGCGTCGTCCCTGATGTCGTAGGCCGCGGCTGCGGTGGCGCCGAGCAGATAGAGCTCCGGCCCGAGCGACCAGTCGCCGGTCCGGTTGTCACGATCGACGAGTCCTTCGGCCGCAAGCGCGGTGAGTAGGCGGTGCGCGGTCGGACGTGCCAGTCCCGCGGCCGCGGAGAGTGCCGTCGTCGACGCCGCAGTCGAGCTCGAACCGATGGCTCGCAGCAGCGCCGCGATCCGCGCAACGCCCTGTCCAGACTTGTCCGCCGCCGCCATGGCATCGACGCTAGAGCGTTCATTCAATGAACGCAAGGCTCGTCTATCGATCACCCAGAGAGAGGTTCGCTCGCCTCTCTTGAACAGTTGACGTGCAGAAAGTGACACTCGAAGCCGTCACTGAGGTGTTTGTTCAACGGAGGAATGAGGCTGGTCATGTCCAGGAAAGTGTGCGCGTCGGCGGCCGACGCGGTCGGTGTGGTCACCAGCGGTGCGACGCTCGCCGTCGGCGGGTTCGGACTGTGTGGTGTGCCCGATGCGCTGATCGAAGCGATACGCGACCTGGGGGCCGCCGACCTCGAGGTGTTCACCAACAACTGCGGAGTCGACGATTACGGCCTCGGGATCCTCCTCGCTCAGCGGCGGATCAGGCGGGTCACCGCCTCGTACGTCGGTGAGAACAAGGAGTTCGCGCGGCAGTACTTGTCGGGGGAACTCGAAGTGGAGTTGGTCCCGCAGGGCACACTCGCCGAACGACTCCGCGCGGGCGGAGCCGGAATTCCCGCGTTCTACACCCCGGCCGGAGTCGGCACCCTCGTCGCCGACGGCGGGATGCCCTGGCGGTACGCGCCGAGTGGAGAGATCGAAGTGGCCTCGCCTGCAAAGGAGGTCCGCACCTTCGACGGTCGGGACTACGTGATGGAACGATCGATCACCGCGGACTTCGCGCTGGTGCACGCCGTCCTCGGCGACAGCGACGGCAACCTCGTCTTCGACAAGACGGCCCAGAACTTCAACCCGCTCGCCGCCATGGCCGGGCGCATCACGATCGCTCAGGTCGAGGAACTCGTGGCACCCGGTGTGATCGACCCGAGCGAGGTGCACCTTCCAGGTGTGTTCGTCCAACGCATCGTCGACACCGGACCGCAGGCCAAACGCATCGAGAAGCGCACGGTCACGACCGAAGGAGCCGCAGCATGACCGCCACCGTCACCCGAGGTCGGACGCGTGAACAGATCGCGCAACGCGCCGCGGCGGAGATGATCGACGGCGAGTACGTCAACCTCGGCATCGGGTTGCCCACCCTGATCCCGACCTACCTCGACGCCTCGGTCAACGTCGTGCTCCATTCGGAGAACGGAATCCTCGGCACCGGCGGATACCCGGCCGCCGAGGACGTCGACCCGGACCTGATCAACGCGGGAAAGGAGACGGTCACTGTCGAACCGGGAGCCGCGTTCTTCGACTCGGCGTTGTCGTTCGGGATGATCCGCGGAGGTCATGTGGACACGGCCGTGCTCGGTGGGATGCAGGTGTCGGCCGAGGGCGACCTCGCCAACTGGATGGTCCCCGGCATGATGGTCAAGGGCATGGGCGGCGCAATGGACCTGGTGCACGGCGCCGCACGGGTCATCGTCGTCATGGAGCATCGCGACCGTGCGGGGGTGTCGAAGATAGTTCCGACCTGCACGCTGCCATTGACCGGCAGACGAGTCGTCGACCGCATCATCACCGATCTAGCGGTGATCGACGTCGTCGACGGCGGGTTCGTGCTGCGGGAGACGGCTCCCGGCGTGGCTGCCGCCGACGTCGTCGCTGCGACTGAATCCGAACTGCGTGTCGAACTCTCAGACGCTTAGGGCACGCCCTAACGCAGAGGATGCGAGAGCAGGAGTTCGCAGTTGCGGTCCGACGCCTCGCCGAGGAGTTCGAGGTCGGCGTGGATGTCGTTGTACGACAGTTCGCGGTACAGGCTGGCCAGGCCCTTCTGTGACAGGTCCGAGGTGTCTGCCGTGTAAGGGCTGTCGGCCTCGATCAGCGGAGTGAAGATGCTGAGCGTGCCGTCCTTGTTGTCGGTCACCTCGATGATGCGCGCCAGTTGAGGGAAGTCGATGTGACTCGCGGTGTTGATCTCCCAGAAGCTGTGCTTTCCGGTCGATCCGCGATGCGCGATCATCTCGTTGCGGTGTGTGTGGCCGTTGACCCACGCGATCACGTTGGTGTGCGACTTCAGGCGTTCGACGAGGTGCGTGCCGTCGAACGTCCGCTCACCGGGGGTCTCCGGGTTCGGCAGTTTGGCCGTCATCGTCGACGATGTGTGGTGACTGAACACCATGACGAGTTGGTCGCTGTGCGACGAGATCTGGCGCTCGATCCACACGAGCTGTTTCTCGCTGATCGAGCCGTCGGCGATGCCCATGCTGTTCGTCGTGTTCATGGCGATGCCGAGGAGTCCGGGCGCGATCTGGAACTTGTACCACGTGGGGCCCTCCGGATCCGCGAATCCGTGGCCGACCGGTCCTGCTCCGGTCAACGCCGGATCGAAATGTCTGCGGACGAATTCTCGAGGAGAGTACGGGCGGCGGCGCAGATCGCGGGTCGCGGGCAGCGTCGGACCGGTGGTCTTGAGTTTCGCAAGCATCCCGGCGACGGCGGCCGGGTCGGAACCGAGCGCCTGGCCGATCGCTTGCGCGGTCGGGTCGGAGCCCGGGAGGTCGTACTTCACGTCTGACAGGTACAGCCAGTCGACGAGCCCGTTGGGGACGGTGCCGAGCAGTTGGTCGTCGTGATTGCCGAAGACCGAGTACCACCGCATGTTCAGTCCGGGGCTCGTGTGTGTGCGCATCGCCGCGTGCAGCATGCCGGGGATCGTCGGGAATCCGCGGTCCTTGTAGATGTCGGGCTTATCGAGCTCGGGCCGGTAGTAGAGCGCCGACCCCAGGGCCTGGACGCCCTCGAAACGCGTCTTGGAGCCGGTGTTCGGGGTGATCGCGCCGCCTGCGAGGAGCCGCTGGTACCACTCGAGTTCGATGATCTCGTGGTTGTCGGTGTTGTCACCGGTCGAGACGACGCAGTCGAAGGCGCGGCCGGTGAACGGTCCGCCCGACAGTGCGTTGATCCGGTTGATCAGAGCCACGGCACCTTGGGTGCCGAGGGCTTCCTGGGGACGGAACGCCGGTCCCTGAATCGGGTGCACGTATTCGAATCGTGCGGGACTCTGCACGTCGGTGATGTGGATGTCGGTGAGTTGCACGAACGATGCGACCGCGGCTCGTCGACTGTCACGGCCCGTTTTCGCCGTCGCGAGTTCTTCCCGGATGAAGAGCGGCCAGCCTTTGCCCTGCACGAGCTTGCGGTAGCCCTTGGCGTTCGCACGTCCGCCGACCCCGACTTTCTCCAGCGTGGTGCCGGCCGCATTCGCCGACGACGTCGCGGCCGGCTCCGCGTGTACAACTCCGGAGACCAGGGACGACGCGGCGACAGCGCCTGCTGCGGCACCGCTGCGACGCAGGAAGGAACGGCGGGACATGCTCATCGGGCGACCTCGCTCAGATGAAGTGATCCTGAACACGACATGAAGTGACTGTAACCTCAGCCGCGTCGTCGCTGATGAAGTGGGCGCTAATCCGGCGTACGAGCGGTCACGCTGAGCACGGGCTTGTCGGGAGGCGACGGGTCGTGCGCGGTGAGCTGGGTCCACATGGAGTCGACCATCGGCTGCAGGAACAGGTGGCCGACGTGCTTGATCATGAGTCCGAGGGTCTGATCGGCGATGCTGCGTTCTGTCGAGGCTCTGCCGGTTCCGCGCATCTCCACCACGCCCTGTCGGCTCAACTCGGTGAGGCGTCCGAGGAGTGTGCCGCCGCCGTTGTGCGGGTCGAGGAGCACACGACGCATGTAGTCCACCACCGGTGGATGTGCCCGAAGCATCTCCGCGACTGCACGGTCGCGAGCCGCTGCCGACTCCGCAGGTGACTCGCCTGGCGGCGCGTCGGCGATCGCTTGCGCGTGAAAGTCGACCACGAGTTGCTCGACGGCGTCACGGACACCGTCTTTGGTCTTGAAGTGGTGTTGCACCAGGCCGACGGTGACCCCGGCATGGGCAGCGACCATCCGCATCGAGACACGGTCCTCGCCGTACTCGGCGTACAGGTCGAGTGCCGCGTTCCGGATCTTCGCGCGAGCGGTCAGATCGGAAGCGGATGTGCGGGGATCACTCATGTCGGCTCCTTCCGATCGTCAGTGGATGAGTCTACGGCGAGTCATTGACCGGTATATGCATACTGTTTACTATACAGCTGTATAGCGAGCCGGCGGGTGGAAGCCCGCCGGCTCGCGACCCCACTTGTCCCGAACCGAATCGAGAAGCCCATGACGACACTGTTCCCCGACTACCGCCCGTCCTGGGAGAGCGACGATCAGGCCGCACTCCGTGCACACGCCCGTGCCTACTTCACCAAGGAAGCCACCCCGAACCAGGAACGGTGGGCAGAGCAGCATCAGGTGGACCGTGAGTTCTGGACCAAGACCGGCGACGCTGGTCTGCTCTGCCTCGATCTGCCGGAGGAGTTCGGCGGATCCGGAGGCGACTTCGGGCACGAGGCGATCGTCCAGCAAGAACTCGCCTATGCCGGGGACTCCGCGTTCGGCTTCGCCGTCCACTCGACGATCGTCGCGCACTACATCAACGCCTACGGCACCGGCGAGCAGAAGCGCCGGTGGCTGCCGAGCGCGGCCAGCGGTGAGTCGGTTCTCGCGATCGCCATGACCGAGCCGGGCACCGGTTCCGATCTCCAGTCCGTCCGGACCACTGCTGTCCTCGAAGGTGACGAGTACGTGATCAACGGCTCGAAGACGTTCATCTCGAACGGCTCCCACTGCGACCTGCTCGTCATCGTGTGCAAGACCGACCCGACCCAGGGGGCGAAGGGCGTCTCGCTGATCGTCGCCGAGACGAAGGATCTCCCCGGTTTCGCGCGCGGTCGTGTCCTGGCCAAGATCGGGCAGCACGGTCAGGACACGCGCGAGCTGTCGTTCACGGACATGCGGGTGCCTGCCGCCAACCTGCTCGGCGGCGTCGAAGGACAGGGCTTCTACCAGTTGATGAGTCAGCTGCAGCGCGAACGCCTCATCATCGGAGTCGGGGCCGTCGCCGTCGCCGAAGCCGCGGTGATCGAGACCCTCAAGTACGTCAAGGAGCGCGAGGCGTTCGGCCAGCCGATCCTCAAATTTCAGAACACCCGGTTCGTCCTCGCCGAATGCAAGGCCGACGTCCTCGCGGGCAAAACGCTCATGGATCACTGCATCTCGGAGCAGATCGCAGGCCGGCTGGACCCGGCGACGGCGTCGATGGCGAAGTTGTGGGGCACTGAGAAGCAGAAAGAGGTCGTCGATCGCTGCCTGCAGATGTTCGGCGGCTACGGCTACATGGCCGAGTACCCGATCGCCCGCATGTACGCCGACACCCGCGTTCAGACCATCTACGGCGGCACCAGCGAGATCATGAAGGAACTGATCGGCCGCTCGCTGTAGCCGCGGTTGAACGTCGGCGGCGATTCTCGGCGGTGCACCAGGAATCGCCGCCGAAGTTCGCTCGCCGGATTTCGCGCGGACCTGCACAAAACTCTGGCCGCCTCGCGTGCCGGTGTGGCAGAGTGGTCGACGTGATCAAGAGCTGTCAGGAGTGTTGTCAGGGCTGACGTCCCGCCTTTGAGCGAGGACGGCCCTGTTCTTCAGCCTCCCTGCACGTTCGATCACCATTCGAGGAATCCCTCATGACCACTGCGCTCACCGCACCCGTCTCTGCTCCGTTCGTCTCCGTTCCCCTCTCTGTGCAGGCGAAGGATTTCCGCGCCGCGCTTGCCGCAGGCGCCGTCGCCGTCGACCTGCGAGACGCTGCCCAGCACCGCGCACACGGCGCACTGCTCGGAGCGGTCGCCGTCGCCTCCGATCAAGCGCTGGACCTTCTGCGCCCCGATTCCGCTGTTGCGCTGCGTGCGGCCACCGTCGACGCAGAGTGGATCCTCGTCTCCGAAGACGGCTACGACGCCGAGTGGCTCGCCTGGCACCTGCAGGCGCGCGGTGTGCGTGGCGCGCGGTTTGTCGTGGGAGGTCATCGGGCGTTGCGCAGCCGAGGCGTGACCGGCTCGATCGGCTCCGACGCACTCGGTCTGTACGACCCGCGCTGACCTGCCCGTCTCGATTGGTGTCTGCGCTGGCCGGACACTTAACCTAGAGGCGTGAGCGAGCACCAGAACGACGAGACGACCCGCGACGACGACCAGACTCCCGAGCAGCTGCGGATCCGCCGCGAGAAGCGCGAACGGATTCTGGCCGAAGGCCGCGAGGCGTATCCCGTCGAACTCGCTCGCACCCACACCCTGCGCGCGGTCCGCGACGAGTACTCACACCTCGAGGCAGGCAGCGAGACCGGTGTGATCGCGGGAGTCGCCGGGCGCGTGATCTTCATCCGCAACAAGGGCAAGCTCTGCTTCGCGACCCTCCAGGAGGGCGACGGCACCCAACTGCAGGCGATGCTCAGCCAGGCCAAGGTCGGCGAGGATTCGCTCGCGAGCTGGAAGGCCGACGTCGACCTCGGCGACATCGTCTACGTGCACGGCGAGATCATCTCCTCGCGCACCGGTGAGCTGTCGGTGATGGCGGATGCCTGGCAGATGGCGTCGAAGTCGCTGCGGCCCCTGCCCGTGGCGCACAAGGAGATGAACGAGGAGTCGCGCGTCCGTCAGCGGTACGTCGACCTCATCGTCAACCCCGACGCTCGCGAGATCGCCCGCACCCGCGTGAAGGCGATGGCCGAGCTGCGTCGCTTCCTCACCGAACGTGACTTCCTCGAGATCGAGACGCCGATGCTGCAGACGCTGCATGGCGGCGCGGCCGCGCGGCCCTTCGTGACGCACTCGAACGCCTTCGACATGGACCTGTTCCTGCGCATCGCTCCCGAACTGTTCCTCAAGCGCGCCGTCGTCGGCGGCCTCGAACGAGTCTTCGAGGTGAACCGCAACTTCCGGAACGAGGGCGCCGACTCGACGCACTCGCCGGAGTTCGCGATGCTCGAGACCTACCAGGCGTACGGGACGTACGACGACGCGGCCGTGACCACGCGTGAACTCGTCCAGGCTGTCGCGTTGGCGGCGGCGGGAACCCTCACCCCGACGATGCCGGACGGCACCACCTACGACCTGTCGGGCGAATGGAAGTCCGTCTCCATGTACCCATCCCTGTCGGAGGCGCTCGGCCGCGAGATCGTGCCCCTCGAGACCACTGTCGACGAGCTGCTGGCGATCGCCGCAGAAGTGGGCCTCGACGTCCCCAAGGACAAGGGCTACGGGCACGGCAAGCTCGTCGAAGAGCTGTGGGAGCACATGGTCGGCAGCAAGCTCGACGAGCCGGTGTTCGTCCGTGACTTCCCGGTCGAGACGTCGCCGCTGGTCCGCGCCCACCGCAGCATCCCCGGTGTCGTCGAGAAGTGGGACCTCTATGTTCGCGGCTTCGAGTTGGCGACCGGATACTCCGAGCTCGTCGACCCGGTGATCCAGCGTGAGCGCTTTGTCGACCAGGCGCGCCTCGCCGCCGCGGGCGACGACGAGGCGATGGTCCTCGACGAGGAGTTCCTCGCCGCGATGGAGCACGCGATGCCTCCGACTGCGGGCACCGGGATGGGCATCGACCGTCTTCTGATGGCGATCACCGGACTGGGAATCCGCGAGACGATCCTCTTCCCGCTGGTCAAGCCGGTTCAGTAACTCCGCCGCAGCGGAGTCACACGTCCATGCCCGCGTTGCGGGCGTGGGTCATCGTGGTGCTCTGGCCATCGAGGGTCTCGCGGATGATGTCCGCGTGTCCTGCGTGATGGGCCAGTTCGCGCAGCATGTGCAGGACGATCCACCGGACGGACCGGTATTCGCGCTCCGGCGCCCAGGGCGCGGTGGGGAGCGGGATCAATGCATCGAGGTCCGATGTCGCGTTCAGTGCGGCGACGGTGCTCGTGTACTGCGCGTCGTACTTCTCGGCCCATTCGGCGAAGGTCTCGTCGTCGGTGAGTTCATAGGCGTGGGCGGCCCCGGCCATGTCGAACTCGGCGTTCGGGTCGGCGTCGGTGATCGTCTTCCACCACCCCTCGTGGGTCAGGGTGACGTGCTTGAGAAGCCCGCCGATGCTCAACGCGGACACGGTCGGGGTAGCGCGTGCCTGTTCCTCACTCACGCCGTCGACGGCGATGCGGAAGTTGGCGGATTCGTCGTCGAAAAGGGCTACGAGGTCGGTGATCTCAGTCATTCTTCGACGATAGGTCGAATGTGGTCCTGGCACCGGTCGGATCATCGAAGTTCGGTGGCACAGTGTCGTCGGACCCCGATGATTCGATTGATCTTGGGAGGCTCAGTCAGGGGAGGAGGCGGACTCGGCGGGCGTTGACGACGGCTTCGAAGCGAGTTGACGCATCGAGTTTCACCAGCAGTCTTTTGACGTGGTCTTTCACCGTGTACACGCCGATGCCGAGGCGGTCGGCGATGGTCGCGTTCGACAGGCCCGCGGCTAGCAGGCCGAGCACATCTTGCTCGCGGACAGTCAGATGGACGGACGGTTCGTCGAAGGGGGACTCGTGAGCGAGTCCGTCGGCGATGTCGAGCATCTGATCGCGGAGCGCCGCGTCGGACGTGGTGTCGGCGAGGGCGCGCAGGCGAGCATGCGAGTCCTGGATCTGTGCGCGCCATGCGGCGAGATCGCGTTCTTCGTCGTCCGTGCGGAGGGTGGCGAGCACGTCGGCCACCGCGAGTTGCTGCTCCACGCCTCGAGCCTCGTCGGCGACGGCGTCCAACGAGACGCCGAGCTGATCGAGCGAATTGCGCCGGGCAGCGTAGAGAACGCCGATGTGCTTGCGGCCCACGATGATCGGTGCGGCGACCATCGCCCGCAGATTCTCGGCGCGGATGATCTCGTCGTAGGTGTGGGTGATGAGCGGCGACCGTATGTAGTCGTGCACAGCGGCCGCCCGCCTGCGGCCGATCACACGACCGCCGAGCCCGTGGCCGGGGTAGAGATTGGCGCCGCGCAACGGTCCGACGACGTCGCCGTCGAACGCGAACAGCTCGATGTGGTCGGCGGTTCCCGGCAGCACTCGGCCCGCGAACGCCAGACCCGCGCCGGTGCGGAGTCGAAGGCGTTCCAACGGCATACGCAAACGGCGAGCGAGCTCGTCCGATGGCCTACCCCTCTTCGGAGGGTTGTCGGTGGCGGGGGTCACACACATCATTGTTCCATCCGCGACCACACGACGACGATGGAGTGCAAGACATGACCGATGGACGCCAGGCGGCCGAGCAACAGGTTCATCAGTGGCTCGACGAGTACAGCGCGCCGACCGCGAGCGCCGCGTACCTGCTCTGCGATCGGTACGACCGTGACGCCGTCGCGTTCACGTTGGTCGAACCGGATCTGACGTCGACGCCGTTCACACACGGCCAACTGACCGACGAGTCGCGTGCGATGGCCACGGTACTGGTCGCCAAAGGTGTACAGCGCGGCGATCGGGTCCCGGTCCTCCTCGGCAAGCGGCGTGAGCTGATCGTCGCGCTGATGGCACTGTGGCGGATCGGTGCCGTCCACGTGCCGCTGTTCACCGCTTTCGCGACAGGTGCGATCCTGCTCCGGGTGGAGGGGGCGTCTGCGAAGGTCGTCATCACGGACGCGTCACAGCGAGACAAGGTCGATCCGATCGAGGCCGTCACGGTACTCGATGTCGACGATCTGGCTGCCGAGTCGGTCGGTGCGGAGCCATTCTCCGACGACGCTGCGATCGGCGGCGACGGCATTCTCGTGCAGCTCTACACGAGCGGCACCACCGGCAAGCCGAAGGGCGTACCGGTTCCGTTGCGCGCCCTCGCCGCGTTCCAGACGTACCAGCACTACTCGTTGGACGTGACGCCCGACGACGTCTTCTGGAACGCCGCCGACCCCGGTTGGGCGTACGGGCTCTACTACGCGATTCTCGGACCGCTCGTCGCCGCTCGGACGAGTCTGCTGTTCAACGCGGGTTTCACGCCGGATTCGACAGTCGCCGTCATGAGGACCTTCGGCGTCACAAACTTCGCGGGCGCGCCGACGATGTACCGGGCGCTGCGCGCGGGTGCGGACATGTCAGGAGTGCACCTGCGCCGTGCGTCGTCGGCCGGCGAGCCGCTGACTCCCGACATCGTCGAGTTCGGGGTCACACGGCTCGGCACCGAGGTCCGTGACCACTACGGCCAGACGGAGACGGGGATGGTCATCGGCAATCACTGGCAGTCCGATGTCGCGCTTCCGCTCAAGCCGGGATCGATGGGACAGGTGATGCCCGGGTACGCGGCGGGCATCGTCGACGGTCAGATCGCGCTCGACGTGAAGGGCAGTCCGCTCCTCTGGTACACCGGCTACGACGCCGCGCCGGAGAAGACGGCCGAGCGGTTCACCGAAGACGGCGCGTGGTACCTCTCGGCCGACACGGGGAAGGTCGACGACGAGGGGTACTTCTCCTTCACCGCGCGCGACGACGACGTGATCCTCGCCGCCGGCTATCGCATCGGACCGTTCGACGTGGAGAGCGTGATGGCAGTGCACCCGTCGATCGCCGAGGTCGCCGTCGTCGGGCGACCCGACCCCGAAGGCATTCGCGGTGAGGTGGTGGAAGCGTTCGCTGTCCTGAACACCGGTTTCACTGCAAGTGACGATCTCGCCACGGAGTTGAAGCACCTGGTGCGCGACGAGTACTCGAAGCATGCGTACCCGCGTACCGTCCACTTCGTGGAGTCGTTGCCGAAGACCCCGAGTGGCAAGGTGCAGCGTTTCGTCCTGCGTCGCGAAGGTGCTTGACCCGCAGTCAGGCGACGGGTGGTCGAGACGACCTGAGCGGTCGCCTACGACAGTTCGCGCTTGAGGACCTTGCCGGACGGGTTGCGGGGGAATGTGTCGACGAACTCGACAGACCGCGGAACCTTGAAGTTGGCGAGGTGCTCGCGCGCGTGCGCGGTCACCTGTTCGGCGGTGACGTTCGCGCCGTCGCGCACGGTCAGGAACGCTTTGCCGACCTCGCCGAGCCGTTCGTCGGGGACTCCGATGACGGCGGCCTCGGTGACACCGTCGATGCGGGAAAGGACCTGTTCCACTTCGGCCGGATACACGTTGAATCCGCCGCAGATGTACATGTCCTTGAGGCGGTCGGTGATCTTCAGGTTGCCGCGTTCGTCGATGGTGCCGACGTCGCCGGTGTGCAACCAGCCGTCGGCGTCGATCGTCTCTGCGGTCGCCCTCGGGTCGTCGAGGTAGCCACGCATCACCATCGCACCGCGCGCCAGGATCTCGCCTGCGTCGGACAGCATGATCTCCATGCCGTCGAAGGCCCGACCGCAGGTCGTCGCGACGGTCACCGCGTCGTCGTCCGGCCTGCAGGTGGTGATGAAGCCGCTCGTCTCGGTCTGACCGTAGGCGGTGACGACGGTTTCGACCCCGAGCTCGGACTGCAGACGTTCGATCAGGACGACGGGGACGATCGTGGCGCCGGTGACGATCAGCCGCAGGCTCGACAGGTCGTAGTCGCCGCGTGCGGGGTCGTCGAGGATCGTCTGGAAGATCGTCGGGGCCCCGGGGAACACAGTCGCCGACTCGGCGGCCGTGAGCTTGCATGCCTCAGTGGGAGAGTAGACGGCGAGCGGGAGCATCGCGGCGCCGAACAACACACACGGCAGGATGCCGGCCTTATAGCCGAACGTGTGGAAGTACGGATTCACCATCAGGTACCGGTCGGCTTCGGTGAGACGCCCGTTAGCGCCCCAGGCATGCGAGCCTGCAACGGTCTGCTGATGCTCGGCGAGCACACCCTTCGGCGCACCGGTGGTGCCGGAGGTGAACAGGATGTCCGACAGGTCGTCTCCGGTGACGGCGTTCGCCCGTTCGCGAGTGGCCTCCGCTGCCTCCGCGGAGACGTTCACGAAGTCGTTCCACGGCACGGCGCCGGTCGCCGGATCGACGGCCTGCTCGAGGGGGATCCCGACGACGGTGCGGTCCTGCACGATCGGTGAGTCGAGCACTTCGCTGAGACGGTCGATGCCCGCGAACACGCCCGACGCTACGACTACTCGTGCGCCCGATCGGTCGACGATGTCCGTAGCTTCGGTCACGGTGTAGCGGGTGTTCAGCGGAACGAGGACGGCTCCCGCGTAGTGGACGCCGAGTGCGGCGATGGGCCAGTGGTGGCTGTTGGGGGCCCACACGGCGACTCGGTCGCCGTGCTGAACGCCGAGGTCGATAAGGCCCGCGGCGAAGCGTCGTACCTGGTCGGCGAACTGGCTCCAGGTGAGTCGGACCGGCTCGGCCCACTGGTCGTCGACGATCGCTGGAAGGTCGGGCCACAACTGTTCCGCGCGGTGGAGTGCTGCGGGGGTGGTCAGCGGAGTCGGAAGCATGAACAAAACCTAGCAAATGCTTGGTAGGTTAAGCTAGCGGTCATGACGACGATCAATCTCGCCGATCGGGCCGTCGACCTCGGCGAATGGGCGGCCCGCACCCCTGATGCGGCAACCGTCTTCGCGCAGGCCGTGCGCGATTGGCTCTCAGACAACCTGGTGGGCGACTTCGCGTCGCTGCGCGGACGCGGCGGACCTGGCAGTGAACACGAGTTCTTCGCCGAACGCCTCGAGTGGGACCGTCACCTCGCCGCGTCCGGTTGGACGTGCCTCGGATGGCCCGTTGAACACGGCGGCCGCGGAGCGACCATCGAACAGCGGATCATCTTCCACCAGGAGTATGCGCGGGCCAACGCCCCCGCGCGGGTGAATCACCTCGGTGAGGAACTTCTCGGTCCGACACTGATCGAATACGGCACGCCCGAACAGCAGGCTCGCTTCCTGCCGCACATCGTCGACGTCACCGAATTGTGGGCACAGGGCTACTCCGAGCCGGGGGCGGGCAGCGACCTCGCCGGTGTGGCGACCTCCGCGGTGCTCGACGACGACCGGTGGGTGATCAACGGCCAGAAGATCTGGACGTCGTTGGCTCACCTGTCGCAGTGGTGCTTTGTGATCGCACGCACCGAGAAGGGCTCGAGTCGGCACAAGGGTCTGAGCTTCCTGCTCGTTCCGCTCGACGCCGACGGGGTCACCATCCGGCCGATCCAACAGATCACCGGAACGTCGGAGTTCAACGAAGTGTTCTTCGACGATGCAAAGACCTCCGCCGACCTCATTGTCGGCGAGCCGGGCGACGGGTGGAAGGTCGCGATGGGTCTCCTGCAGTTCGAGCGCGGCGTGTCCACACTCGGCCAACAGGTGGGCTTCCACCGCGAGCTCGACAACGTGATCGACCTCGCCGAGCGCAATGGTGCGGCGGCCGATCCCGAGATCGCCGCTCGCCTGCGACGCGCCAAGGTCGGCCTGTCGGTGATGGAGGCCAACGCTCGCCGCACCCTGGCCGGCGACATCGTGTCGGAAGCGGGTGCCGCGTCGGTCACCAAGCTGCTGTGGGGCAACTGGCACCGGGACCTCGGTGAACTGGCGGTCGCCGTCGCAGGTGCGCCGTCGCTGATCGGCCCGCCCGCCACCACGGAGGGGCGAGCCAACAACATCTCCGATCCGGAGAACGTCGAACTCGACGAGTGGCAGCGACTGCTCCTGTTCACCCGCGCCGACACGATCTACGGCGGCTCCAACGAAGTACAGCGGAACATCATCGCCGAGCGCGTCCTCGGCCTTCCCCGAGAGGCACGTCCATGAGCACCACATCCCCCCTCGATTCCTCGCACCAGCCTGTTTCCCCACTCGCCACCCCGCCCGAGGAGATCGCAGGCCACGACCTGCTCAAAGGCAAGAAGGTCGTGGTCACCGCCGCCGCCGGAACCGGCATCGGCTTCGCCACCGCCCGCCGTGTGCTCCTCGAAGGCGGCGACGTCCTCGTATCCGACTTTCATGAGCGTCGCCTCGGCGAGACGGTCGATAAGCTCGCCGCAGAGTTCGGCGCCGAGCGTGTCACCTCCCACGTCTGCGATGTGTCGTCCACCGAACAGGTCGACGCGTTGATCACCGCTTCGGCGCAGAAGCTCGGACGCATCGACGTCCTGGTCAACAACGCCGGACTCGGCGGGGAGACCCCGGTCGCCGACATGACCGACGAGCAGTGGGATCGCGTCGTCGACATCACGCTGACCAGCACGTTCCGCGCCACTCGTGCCGCTCTTCGCTACTTCCGGGACGCCGGCCACGGCGGCATCCTGGTCAACAACGCATCCGTTCTCGGCTGGCGCGCACAGCGGGGCCAGGCGCACTACGCGGCAGCCAAGGCGGGCGTCATGGCGCTCACCCGTTGCTCCGCGGTCGAGGCCGCCGACTACGGCGTCCGCATCAACGCCGTCGCACCGTCGATCGCCCGTCATCCGTTTCTCGCGAAGGTGACGAGCGACGACCTGCTCGACGAGCTCGCCTCCCGCGAGGCGTACGGCCGGGCCGCAGAAGTGTGGGAGATCGCCGCCACCATCGCGATGCTCGCCAGCGACTACACCACCTACCTCACCGGCGAGATCGTGTCGATCTCCAGCCAGCGCGCATAGCAAGGAGTCAACCATCATGACCGCACCTCAGGCCTACATCGTCGACGCCGTCCGCACTCCGGTCGGCAAGCGCGGCGGTTCACTTGCCTCGGTCCACCCCGCCGACCTCGGCGCACACGTGATCTCGGCGATCGTCGAGCGTACCGGGATCGACCCGGAGATCGTCGACGACGTGATCTTCGGCTGCGTCGACACCATCGGCCCGCAGGCGGGCAACATCGCCCGTACCGCATGGCTCACCGCGGGCATGCCGCTCGGCGTTCCCGGCACCACCGTCGACCGCCAGTGCGGCTCAAGCCAGCAGGCGATCCACTTCGCCGCTCAGGCAGTGATGAGCGGCACGCAGGACGTCGTCCTCGCGGGCGGCGTTCAGAACATGAGCGCCATCCCGATCAGCCAGGCGATGATTGCAGGCCAGGAACTCGGATTCACCACGCCCACCGCCGAGTCGAAGGGCTGGGTCGAGCGCTTCGGCGATGCCGAGATCAGCCAGTTCGTCGGTGCCGACATGATGGCCAAGAAGTGGGACATCAGCCGGGGCGACATGGAGGCATGGGCACTGCAGAGCCACGAGCGCGCCCGCGCCGCGATCGCCGCGGGCCGTTTCTCGGGAGAGTACGTCCCGCTTGGAGACTGCGTCGTCGACGAGTGCCCGCGCGAGACGTCGCTGGAGAAGATGGCGTCACTCAATGTCCTCGCCGAGGGCTCCGATCTGACCGCCGCTGTGGCCTCGCAGATCTGCGACGGGTCGTCGGCGACCCTGGTGGTGTCGGAGAAGGCACTGAAGGAGTACGGCCTCACGCCGCGCGCCCGCATCCATCACATGTCGGTCCGCGGTGACGACCCGGTGATGATGCTGTCGGCTCCGATTCCGGCGACGAAGTGGGCGCTGGAGAAGACCGGCATGAGCATCGACGACATCGATGTCGTGGAGATCAATGAGGCGTTCGCTCCGGTTGTTCTCGCATGGCTCAAGGAGACGGGCGCCGACCCGGCCCGCGTCAACCCGAACGGCGGCGGCATCGCTCTGGGGCATCCCCTCGGCGCAACCGGTGCCAAGCTGTTCGCAACGCTCCTCAACGAACTCGAGCGCACCGGCGGACGCTATGGACTTCAGACGATGTGTGAGGGTGGCGGAACCGCCAACGTCACGATCATCGAACGACTCGGCTGATCTCGGCTGGCACAGATTCGACCTTCACCAACAGCCCGGGCACATGCTGCCCGGGCTGTTGTCGTCTCCGATGAGCGGTCGAGTGGTTCTGACGTCGTCTCGTAGTGCCCCACTAGTGGTTTCGGTGCCGACGAGTAGTCCGATCATGGGATGAAAGTGTCGTCCGATTGGTTGAAAAGGCGGCGTTGGGGTGCGCACTTACGCCGGATTGGACGCTTATGCCTGGTGGCACTGAGTGGCCATTCAGTAACGATTGGATAACTCAATTAGTGGTTCATCTGATCGACTGATTGACTGCGACATGAGAGCGCGGTCACGTCGCGCATGCCGTGTGCGTGCACTCACGAGTCCGGGTCTCAATTGTTAATCCACACCCCGCGAAAGGCCTCCATCATGGGCAACATCCCCGATATTTCCGGCATCAACGATCTGATGAAGACGCTCAACGCGCTTCTGAACCAGGCCGGCTCGAACGAGAACGGCGGAAGCCAGACTCCGTCCGCCTGACGACTGGCACGGCGGGCCTCAAGCTCGCACGTCGGGCCGCGCACTGCGCGGCCCGACACCCCTTCGTCCACTCACGATCCTGCACAGGAGTACCGATGTCCGCAGCCCGGCCGCTGGTCGCCGACGATCTCGTCACGGCTGCCGTGGTGCTGGCCGAAGGGCTTCCCGAGATTCCGGAGTACGCCGCCGTTCTCGGCGCCCACGCCGCGGACCCAGTCGTGTGCGACTCTCTGGCGCGTGTCTTCCTCCGACCGTTGATCAACGCCGGCTGTGTTGTCGGCGTCGACGACGACGGGCGTCTCGTGGGGCTGCTCGTGATGCATCGACCATCGGTCGGTGCGCTTGATTCCGACACATCGTCGACGGCAGCCGACCTCGACTTCCTCCTGTCTCACCCGGACCTCGCGACCCGCCTGCTTGCGCGCGTGAACGAACCTGCACTCCCGACCCCGGAGCCGGACGCTGTGACGATCTCGATCGCGGCAGTCGCGAAAACCCATCGGAGCAGCGGCGTCCTCAGGTCGCTCGTCCGTGTCGTCGAGGAGGCGTGCATGGCCGACGGTGTCCGATTCTGTACGTGGACCGCCCGCGAGGACCTGCGTGACATTTACTGCGCGGCGTGGAGTCTCACCCCGTTCGCCGAGCGACGCCTCGATGGGGAGGCGCCCTTGTACGGATTGGCCTCCGCGCGGCCGCCGGTGCTCTCTTCGAGTCGTACCCATTCCTGACCGTCTACCACCACTTCTGAAGGAGTCACCATGACGCGCTCGCGACGCATCCTCCGCGCGGCCGCACTCGCCTCCGCGGCGGCGATGACGCTGACCGCGCTGCCTGCCATTGCGCACGCGGAGCCGAGCGGGGTTATCACCTCGACCGAGGTCACGACCCAGATGTCCGACATCACGGTGCACTCGGCTGCGATGGGGCGCGACATCCCGCTGACGGTTCTGAAGCCCAAAGACACGTCGAAACCCGCCCCGGTGCTCTACCTGCTGAACGGCGCAGGCGGCGGCGAGGACTCGGCGACCTGGCAGCTCAACACCGACATCGTGAAGTTCTTCGCGAACAAGCACGTCTACGTGGTCATCCCGATGCAGGGCGCGTTCTCGTACTACACCGACTGGATCAAGGCCGACGAGAAGCTCGGCGTCAACAAATGGGGCACCTTTCTGGCCGACGAACTGCCGCCCGCCATCGACGGTTCGTACAAGACGACCGGCAAGAACGCCATCGCAGGCATCTCGTCGTCGGCGACGTCGGTCCTCAATCTCGCGATCGCGAACAAGGGCCTCTACCGTGCGGTCGGTTCGTACAGCGGCTGTGCCAGCACATCGAGCGAGCACGGGACGTTGTTCATGCGGATCGTCGTCGAGACCCGTGGCGGAGGCGACGTCCGGAACATGTGGGGCGAACTCCGCGGCCCACTGTGGAAGAAGAACGACCCGATCCGCCACGCGGAGGGACTTCGCGGGCTGTCGCTCTATCTGAGTGCGGCGACAGGGCTTCCCGGTGAACACGACAACCTCCGGGAGGTGCCAGAGGTGGGGACTCTCGCCGACAGGCTCGTCGTCGGCGGCGCGATCGAGACCGCAACGCGCGTGTGCACCGAACAGTTGGCGTCCCGTCTGCAACAGTTGCACATCCCGGCGACGGTCGACCGTCCAGTCGGCGGCACGCACTCGTGGCCCTACTGGCAGGACCAGCTGCACAAGTCGTGGCCGCAGCTCGGCCGGGCGATCGGCGCCTGACTCGCTGTCGCGCTCACCGGCTGGGCGGCCCTGTGATTCGGGCCACCCGGCCGGTAGTATGGGATGGCATTCAGAATTCGTCTCAACATCGAGCAGTTCGCCATGAAGTGGAGGGTCGTATGACCAAGCCTGCAGAAACCCCGGTGCGCGCCGGCGACAAGGTCTCGTCGGAATCGCACAGTCTCACCGAGCTCCTCGACATCCAGAAGGCTGCCTTCCTGCGCGACGGCATCCCTGACGCTGCGACCCGCGTCGACCGGATCAACCGTCTCGGCCAGATGCTCCTCGACAACGCCGACGAGATCACCGCTGCGCTCAACGAGGACTTCGGCACCCGTCCCCGCGAACTGTCGATCGCCACCGACGTCGCAGGCTGCCTCATCGACCTCACCCACCAACGTCGTTCGGCAGAGAAGTGGATGAAGGAGACCAACGTCTCCAAGATCCAGGGTGCGCTCGGCTACAAACAGCGATTGCGCCACGATCCGCTCGGCGTCGTCGGCATCATGGGCCCCTGGAACTTCCCGCTGCAGCTGACGATCGTCCCCGCCGGTTCGGCGTTCGCCGCTGGTAACCGCGTGCTCCTGCGCCCGTCGTCGGTCACCGCGAAGACGACCGCAGTAATCGCGCGCGTGGCCCCCGACTACTTCTCGATCGAGGAACTCGCTGTCGTCACCTCCGCCCACGGTGGCGGCTCCGATTTCGCGAAGCTGAAGGTGGACCACATGTTCTTCACCGGTTCACCCGAAGTCGGTGCGTCGGTCGCGCAGGAGGCCGCGAAGAACCTGACCCCCGTCACCCTGGAACTCGGTGGCAAGAACCCGGTGATCGTCGACGCCACCCAGGACATCACCGAGGCCGCAGACTTCATCGCCGACGCCCGCATGATCAACGGCGGTCAGGTGTGCCTGTGCCCGGACTACGTGTTCGTGCCGGAGAGCAAGGTCGGCGAGTTCACCGAGAAGGTGATCGCCCGCTGGACCAAGAACTTCCCGACGATCGAGAAGAACGATCAGTACACCTCGACGATCAACGAGAAGAACTACACGCGCATCACCGGCCTGATCGACGACGCCGTCGAACTCGGCGCCACCAAGCACCAGGTGATCCCCGCGGGCGAGGCGCTGCCGAACGCCGATGCCCGGAAGATCCCGCCGACCCTCCTGACCGGTGTCAAGGCCGGCATGAAGATCGAAGAGGACGAGGTGTTCGGCCCGGTCCTCACCGTGTACCCGTACCGCAACCTGTCCGAGGCGATCGACAAGATCAACTCGGCGGGACACCCGCTGACCCTGTACTGGGTCGGTGACGACAACGAGAACCTCAAGCGCGTAGCCGACAACACCCGCAGCGGATCGATCAGCGGCAACGACTTTGCTCTGCATCTGCTTTCGCACGGTCTGCCGTTCGGCGGCGTCGGCCGGTCGGGCATGGGCAATTACCATGGCAAGTTCGGTTTCGACACGTTCAGCCATGCTCGCGCGGTCACGGTGTCGACGATGCCGATCAAGTTCGCCGAGCTCGTCTCCGCGCCGTTCACCAAGAGCGACACCCGCCTGACCAACGCCCAGATGAAGATGTGGAACTTCATCCAGGGTCGCGCCAGCCGCAAGTCGGCCAAGCGCTGATCTCCCGCTTTCCGACAGAGGGCCGTCCGCTTGTGCGGGCGGCCCTCGTCGTTCACCGGGTCATCGTGGCGACGGCATTCGCGACGACGGCTTCGGACACGAGGGACCGGTGTGCGTCTAGGCCGACGTCGTACTGCCGCGGCGCGTCGGGGTGCGTGGCCGTCTCACGGTGCGTGTGACCGTGCAAGAGTGGCGCTCCGACGTCGGGCAGTCGCCACTGCAGGTGGCGCGTGTGCCGTGGGCTCGCGGCTTCAGCGGGGGCGTAGGGGGAGTGCGACAGCATCACTGCGGTGTTGTTGATCTGGACCTGAGCTGCGATGCCGACGTAGTCGAACGTCTCGTTGTACTTCGCCGTCCAAGTGCGGGCTCGCTTGTGCATCGGGTGCGCGAGATCGTGGTTGCCGAGGATGTGGAACTTCCTCCGCGGAAGTGAATCCAGGATCTCCAGTGCACGCAGCTGCTTGCCGGGACCGCCTCCGGTCAGATCTCCCAGGATCCAGACGCAGTCGGTGTCGGTGACCGACGCCGCCCACATGTCGACGATCCATGAGTCGTGGTCGACAGTGGTGGTGAATCCACGAAGATCCGCCACCAACTGGTGCCCGAGATGGAGGTCGGACGTGTAGAAGGTGCGACTGGGAGCCATGCGCCGACTCTCGCATGAGGATCTGACAATTTCCGGTTCGTAGTCCGAGGACACGGGCTCGGTGCGCGGCGGGCTCCCGGCATTCGGGAGAACGCATGGTCGAAGCTCGGCGTCCTGACGTAGTTTTCCTGGTCATCGACCGGATCAACGCAGCGTGAGGAGACAGCGATGTCGGACTTCGACCTCGTCATCAGAAACGGCACGATCGTCGACGGGTCGGGAGGTGATCCGTACGTCGCGGACGTCGGCGTCGTGGACGGTGCGATCACCACGATCGGCGACGTCGGTGCGGGGCGCGAGGAGATCGACGCGACCGGACTGCTCGTCACGCCGGGCTTCGTAGATGTTCACACCCACTACGACGGCCAGGTCACATGGGAGAACCGGCTGGTTCCGTCCACCAATCACGGCGTGACGACCGTTCTGATGGGGAACTGCGGCGTCGGGTTCGCGCCGTGCAAGCCCGAGGATCGGCATCTATTGATCCGGCTGATGGAGGGCGTCGAGGACATCCCGAACGTCGTCCTCAGCGAAGGGGTCGACTGGCAGTGGACCACCTATCCCGAGTATCTCGACCATCTCGCCTCCAGGACGTTCGATGCCGACGTCTGCAGCTACGTTCCGCACGCCGCGCTTCGCACCTATGTGATGGGTGAGCGCGCATACCGGAGGGAACCCGCCACCCGGTCCGAGATCGACCAGATGGCGGCACTGCTGGAGGAGGCAGTCGAGGCGGGGGCCTTCGGATTCGGAACGTCGCAGACGATGTTCCACAAGTCGAGCGACGGACAGCTCACCCCGACCATCGCGGCGACAGACGACGAGTACGCGGGTCTCACTCGAGCACTCGAGCGTGCCGGATCGGGGTGTGTCCAGTTCGTCATCGAATACGACGAGGATTGGGAGCGAGTGCTCGACATGGGCCTGCGTCAGGCGGCCGACGCCGGTCGACCGTTCACCATGTCGTTGGTGCAGAGCCACCGCAATCCGACATTGTGGCGGTCGATCATGGCCAAGGTCGACGCGGCGAACGAGGCGGGCGGCGAAGCCACCGTCCAGGTCCTCCCACGCCCACTCGGGGTGCTGCTCGGTCTCGAGCTCACGCTGAATCCGTTCTACTCGACGCCGACCTATCAGGCGATGGCCGAACGACCGCTCGACGAGCGGCTCCGGAAACTCCGCAAGCCCGAGGTCAGGGCTCGGATCCTCGCGGAGGGAAACGACCCGAATCCGGTGATGGAGATCGGCCTCCGGGTCCGTGACTACGACCATCTCTTCGAAATGGGCGACGACTTCGACTACGAGCCGCACGCAACCGCCAGCATCGGAGCACAGGCCGCTGCGGCAGGCGTCACCCCGGACAGCTTCGTCTACGACCGAATGGTGGAGGGAGACGGGCGGACGATTCTGTACCTGGCGTTCTCCAACTACGCCGACTTCTCGCTCGAAGCATCCCGTGAGATGCTTCTGAGCCGCCACGCGATCCCTGGGCTCGGCGACGGTGGTGCGCATCTCGGAGTGATCTGCGACGGCAGCATCTACACCCACATGCTCACCCACTGGGGACGAGACCGGCGCCGTGGCGACCGGATCCCGATTCCACATCTGATCCACCTCATGACCAGGCGCTCCGCCGAGATGGTCGGTCTGCACGACCGCGGCCTCGTCGCCCCAGGCCATCGGGCGGATCTCAACGTGATCGATCTCGATCGGCTCAAGCTCGATCTGCCTCGCGTGGTCCGCGATCTCCCTGCCGGTGGACGCCGGTTGATGCAGGACGCCCAGGGTTACACCGCGACAGTCGTCGCGGGTGTTGTCGTCAGCCGAGACGGTCGACCGACCGGAGCGCTGCCGGGCCGCTTGGTCCGCGGTCCGCAGGCCGGCCCCGCGCTGGAACGCTCTTGACCTCAGAGAAAGGCTCGACAAGATGAAAGGCAGACACGACCTCACAGAAGTGGGCGGCCGTGGAGCATGGCTCGGCAGCAGCTTCGACTACCGGCAGGACGGGCTGTGGACCCTGTCGCAGGACGAGCTGGCCGACATCGCAAGCGCGCTTGAGACACTCAAATCTCTCGGCGACCTCGACCTGACCGAGATCACCGTCGACACCTTCCCGCTCCGCCGGGTCGGAGCTCTCATCGCGCGCCTTCGAGACGAACTGTGGGCCGGGCGGGGGTTCGTGCTGATCCGCGGATTGTCGCGCGATGAGTACAGCGACGACGACCTCGCACGCATCTACTGCGGACTCGGCGCGCATCTCGGCACCGTCATTCCCCAGTCGGGCAACGGTGAAGTCCTCGGTCACGTCATGAACGTCGCCGACAAGGTGAAGGAGTCGCTGCGCGGCTACCGAACGGCGCAGGCGATGAACATGCACAGCGACGGCCACGACGTGGTGTCCCTGCTCTGTCTGCAAGAGGCGAAGGTCGGAGGCGCCAGCCGGATCGCCAGCGCAGCCGCCGTCCATGACCGCATGGTCGACGTGGCTCCCGCCCTCGCTGCGCTGCTGTACGATGGAATGCCGATCATGCGGAGTCGGCTGGACGCCGAACGCGGAGACGGACACATCGTCACTCCTGATCGCGTGGCGATGTTCGCCAAGCCGGACGGGGTGTTCGCGTCGTGTGTGCACGTCGCGCAGACTCGGGATGCGGCACGAGCGGGCTACTTCGACATCACTCCCGCGCAGGAAGCCGCTCTGGAGTTGTTCTGCGAACTGGCGGCGTCTCCGGAGTTCTACCTCGACATGAAGATCGCTCCCGGTGACATCCAGTTCCTGAACAACCGCCTGATCGTCCACGGGCGGACGCCATACACCGATCACGATGAGATCGAACGTCGTCGGCATCTTCTCCGGCTTTGGGTGAACATCCCGACCTGGCCGCGTCGAGCCGCAGTCCAGCAGGACGTCTACTCGATGGAGGACCTGCCGAACTGGGCGCGATACCGGGAGCCGTTCATGGAGCTTCCCAGCCGCTACCGGCAGGCGCTCGGCGTCTGACCTCACTCGAAACGATCACGCCGCCCGCGACCAGGAGGTCGTGGGCGGCGCAGTCGTCCGGGTGCCAGGGGCTCAATCGCTCCCGAAGGGGAACGTGAGCGGAGTGAGCGCTCCCATGTCGATCTCGATCAGGGTCGGTGCGCGGTAGGCCAGCGCTCCGGCGAGTGCACGATCGAATTCGGCGGCACTCGACGCCTTCTCCGCCCGGATCCCGAACGATCGCGCCAGATCCGTGAAATCGGGGGCCACCAGGTCGACGTCGTGCAGGTCGCCGTCGCCGATGCCTCCTTCGATGTTCCGGAGCATCTGGTAACCGCTGTCGTTGAACAGACAGATCACCACTGGTGCGTTCGCCTGCGCTGCGGTCGCCAGCTCGCCGACACTCAACATGAACCCTCCGTCGCCCTGGAGCAAGATGGTGTGCTCGTTCGCGGCCAGGGCCGCGCCGATCGCCAGCGGGAGGCCAGGGCCGATCCCCGCCGCCGTCGATCGGACGGAGGTGCGAGGCTCCCACACCGACATCAGGGTCTCGCCCCACGCGTACGCCGGGACGGTCGCGTCGCGGACGACGGGGCCGCCGCGCGCACGGCGCGAGTTGATAGACGCGCAGATAGCGGCGTGGTCCGCACCGATGCGCCGGACGACGAGGTCGCGTGCGCTCGCTGCGGCCGCCTGCCCTGCGGCGAGGTGCTCCGCGCGGACCTTCGCCGTTGTCGTGTCCGGCGACGGCAGAGTGTCGACAAGGGCCCGGAGACCCTCGTCGGCGTCGGCGACCATGGTCGCCGCAGCCCGATACGAACGATTCATCACGTCCGGATCGACGTCGAGGTGCACAAGCGAGTCAGGGAACGGCAATGACCATTCCGCGGTCGGGAACTGTTGGAATCGAGTGCCGACGGCGAGCATCACATCGCAGGTGGCGAGATAGTCGGGCAGCGGAGTCGTGGTCCCCAGCGCCCCGAGGCTGTGTGAGTCGTCGTCCGGCAACGCCCCGCGTCCCTCCCTGGTCGTCAGGACGGGGGCGTTCCACGCGCGGGCGAAGTCGAGCAAAGACTTCTCGGCGCCGGAGCGGAGGACTCCACCACCGGCCCAGATGACTGGACGTGATGCGGAGGTGAGTATCGCGACTGCCGCTTCGAGGTCCGCCGCCGCCGGAACGAGCCGTCCCGCGGGGCGAACTGCGTCGAACAGCAGCGACGTATCGACCGCGGTCGGCATGTCTTGGACGTCGATGGGGATCTCAACGGCCACCGGTCGGGGACGGCCGTGTGTCGCTTCGAGGCCCAGCTCGACGATTGTGTTCGCGACTGCTTCGGGGCGGTCGACAGTGACGACTCGTTTGCACACGGTCCGCAGCATCTCGGCTTGATCGTCGGCTTCGTGAACGAACCCGCGCCCACGGCCCATCTCGGTCGTCGGGATCTGGGTGGTGATGAGGAGCACCGGAGACGAAGCGTAGTGCGCCTCGTAAAGGCCGCCCATGGTGTTGGCGGTGCCGGGGCCGGTGCTCACGATCCCCACGGAGAGCTCCCCGGAGACCCGCGCGTGCCCGTCCGCCGCGTGCACCACACCCTGTTCGTGGCGGCATCCGATCACCTGAATCGAACCACGTGTGTGCAGCGCTTTGAGAATCGTCAGGTTGTGGGCGCTGGGGACGGTGAAGACCTTGGTGACTCCGAGGGCTTCGAGGGCGAGGGCAGCGGCCGTGCCGCCGTCGACGATCGTCGTGTCTGTCATCGCCGGACCTCAGTGCGTTCCCGATGCGACGCCGCCGAAGACGCTCTGCGCGGTGAAGTTCATCGCGCCGCTCGCCCCTTGGCGGTCGGCTGGAACGGCTTCCACGATCAGGTTCTGGGTGTTGCCGAAGTAGAAGCCGGTCGCGATGCCGATCATCACGGCGCAGGTGCGGACCAGCGTTGCACTGTCGGTGCCGATCGACCCGGCTAGTATGAGGCACGGAGCAGCGAAGAAGACTCCGCTGCCGATGAGAACGATTCGGGGCCCATAGCGGCGGGCGAGGAATCCGGCCAGGACGCCCGCGGTCATCGAACCGAGCCCCTGAGGCATTCCCTGCCACAGTGCGACGTCCCATGCGGTGAGACCGAACCCGTGCGGTGTTGCCGGGGTCTGCAGCAACTGCGGGAGGACGTACGCCCACCCGGAGATGGTGAAGCCGAAGCAGGCGGTGGTCACCAGGGTTAGCAGGAGCCGAGGCCCCTCGAGCGCGAGCCCGAGCATGACGATGATGCCGATGTAGTAGGCCGTGGATCGCTCCGGCTCACCTGGATTGCTGAGCTTCTTGTCGACGACGGTTGAGTCTCCGTCTGGTGAGTGACCGCTCACTGCGACCGCCCTTTCTCGTATGTGTGCTCGCCGGCACGTGCGGCGAGGGTGTCGGTAACGATCGCCGGTGCGATGGGTCGCGACAACGCCGTCTCCCGTGAATCGGGAATGCCCGTGGAGACGACTGCGACTTCGGTCGAAGGTGGAGCTCACTGTCGAGGCGAATGGAAGGACAACTCATGGGAGAGGTCGAATGCGGGGGCGGATGAGGCCAGGGGGAATCTCTGGCGTCGCACTGAAGGCCGACGCCGAATACTGGGCGGAGTGGCGTGGCTCAGACGGAGGTGAGGCGTTCGGGGGCGATGCGAGTGGCATTCGCCTCCAGTGCCCTGCCGAGTGCTGCTGCAGCCGCTTGCACGTTGAGCCGAAAGACGCGGTTGCGAACCTGTAGTGACGAGCCGCTGACGGCGAGAGCGACGTCGGCGGGGCGCCCGTGCACTCGAACCACCGATGCCACACACCCGATCCCAGGGACGAGGTCGTCGAACGTGTGGGCCACTCCGGTCTCGCGAACGCGGCCGAGTTCGTCACGACGTCTGGCGTCGATGTTCTCGTGGGCCTCGTTGCCCGCTGCAGAGAGCAGCACCTTGCCGAGGCTGGTGCGCTGCGCGGGCAGACGTGCGCCGACCCGGAACGGAGAAGTCGTCGATGGGGGGCCTCCGGCCTTCTCGAGGATGACGACCTGTGAATCGCGAATAGTGCCGAGGCATGCGATCAGTCCGGTTCTGGCGGCGAGGCCTTGGACTACCGGCCAGGCACACGCCATCTCGGCGTCGCCCTGGGCTGCACCTATGCCGAAGTCGAACATGCGTGAACCCAGTCGATACTCGTTGCCCGCGCGTGCGATCCATCCGAGACCGGCGAGCTGGTCCAAGATCCGATGGACCGAGGAACGTGGGATACCGGTTCGCCGGGTGACGTCAGCCAAGGTCACCGGGCGGCCGTGCTGGCAACGCATGTCTTCGAGGACGACCGAGGCGCGTCCGAGGATTCCGCTTGTCATGTCGAGGCTCCAGTTCACCGCCCGGGAGGCGGATATCTAAGACGGCCCTAGCCAAATGGCTAGTAATTGTGGTGCCGGTTACACTAGGCCCCGGAATTGGGGGAAGTCAACCCTTGGCGAGGCGACCTCGTCGATCAGGTCGTGGCTGGTGAGAGAGGGATTGATGAACGAGAGCATCGCGCAGACGGGAAAGGAGCGCGACACCGCTCGGATCGTCGACGCCGCGTTGGAGCTGTACTCCGAACGCGGGCCGGCACGTGTGTCTCTCCGAGAGGTCGCGCAGCGTGCCGGAGTGAACTATGGGCTGATTCATCAGTACGTGGGAACCAAGGAGCAGTTGCTCCGACTCGTGTTCACCAGGTCGTCCGAAGTGTGGACCGACGCGTTCGCCTCCGCTGGAGGCGCCGAGTCGGCGGCAGGGGTGCTGCTTCGCGCGAAATCGAGCACGTATGTCCGCATGCTCGCACACGTGATCCTCGAAGGCCGGGACCCGTCTGTGCTCGTCGGCAGCAATCCTGCGATGAAGGAGTTGGTCCGGCGTCTCGACGACGACGCCGACGACGGGTCGGGTATCGCGGATGCACGCTTGCACGCTGCGGTTCTCACCGGGATGAGTATGGGCTGGGGCCTGTTCGGTCCCTATCTACGACTCATTTCCGGGCTCGACGACGTCCCCCAAGACGAACTGGACGAGCGGGTCTACGCATACCTGCGTGAGGTGTTCGCTGCCGCGCGTTGACCGCGATTCGGCACTCGCCGTCCCGTGGATCGGGACATCCTGTGGCGCGAGCGACGCGCTGCTCCTTACGGTCGTTCCTCGTCGTCGGATCGGCCGACGGCTGAGCCAAGGGAGCTGCCCGTGACTGATCTAGACCGGACGCCAGACGTCCACGATCCCGCCGTACGACAGACGTATTCGGGCATCCGGCGAGTCGCCATGTCCAGCCTGCTCGGCACTGTCATCGAGTACTACGACTTTCTGCTGTACAGCACCATGGCCGCTCTCGTGTTCGGTCGGTTGTTCTTCCCGAACTCGAGTGGCGCCACAGCCACGATCGCGGCGTTCGGAACGCTCGCGGCGGGCTACGTCGCGCGCCCGGTCGGGGGAATCCTCTTCGGGCACTTCGGTGATCGCGTCGGGCGCAAGACGATGCTTGTCCTGTCGATGGTCCTGATGGGTGGTGCGAGTTTCCTGATCGGCGTTCTGCCGACTTTCCATCAGATCGGCATGGCGGCTCCGATCCTGCTCGTCGCTCTGCGGGTGGTTCAGGGTGTCGCTGTCGGCGGCGAGTGGGGCGGGGCCGCACTGATGGTGATCGAGCACGCGGATCCTCGACGCCGCGGCGCCTGGGTAGGGCTCATGCAGTTGGGATCACCGCTGGGGTCGTTCGCGTCGAGCGTCGCGGTGATGCTGGTGACGATGCTGCCCGACGAGCAGTTCTATTCGTGGGGCTGGCGGATCCCGTTTCTGCTGAGCGGAATTCTGCTCGTGATCGGCTTGTATGTGCGGATGTCGGTCGCCGAGAGTCCGATCTTCGCCGAAGCGGCGAAGAAGTCGCTCGACGGGGCTCGATTGCGACCACCTGCGCTGGAGGTCCTTCGTCGCCCGAAGAACGTGATTCTCGCGTGTGGCGTCGGTATCGGTCCGTTCGTGCTGACCGCCCTGATTACTTCTCAGATGCTCGCCTACGCGAAGGGAGTCGGGTTCGCGTCGTCCGATGTGGTGCGCGCGATGCTGTTCACTTCGGTGGTCGCCATGGTCTGCATTCCGTTGTTCTCGGCGCTCTCCGATCGTGTCGGTCGCCGTACCGTGAGCCTGGCAGGCGTGGTCGGCTCGGTCGTCGTCGCGTTTCCGCTGTACGCGATGGTCAATTCGGGTTCGGTCTTGCTGTTGACTCTCGGAATGATGATCGCGCAAGTTGCGCAGAACGCGATGTATGCACCGCTTGCGCCGATGCTGTCGGAGATGTTCGGTACCGGTGTGCGCTACACCGGCGTGTCGATGGGATACCAGGCGGCGAGTCTTATCGGTGCGGGCTTCACGCCGATGGTTGCGACGGCCCTTGTCGAGTCGTCGGGTGGCTCCAGCCTTCCGCTCAGTCTGCTGATCGTTGCGGGCGGTGCGATCACTGTCGGCGCGATCTGGGCTGTATCGGAGACCAGGGGCAGGGATTTGAACTCGGAGCCTGCGTCGGAGCAGGCTTGACAGGAGGCGTCGTGGAGGATTGGCAAACAAGCGCTTGGTAGGGTGGAGGTGACCACTCGAGGAGGCCACGTTGACGTCGAAGGCGACGTCGGGTTCGACCCGACGCGATGAGCTGCTCGGTATCGCGGGTGAACTGTTCGCCGAGCGCGGCCTACGGTCGACGACAGTCCGCGACATCGCCGACACCGCGGGAATTCTCTCTGGCAGTCTGTACCACCACTTCGACTCCAAGGAATCGATGGTCGACGAACTGCTGCGCGACTTCCTCGACACGCTGTTCTCCCGGTACCGCGAGATCGACGCCGCGGGCCTGAGCGCTGCCGAGACCTTGCGGCAGTTGGTGATCGCTTCGTTCGAGGCTATCGACACCCGACACACGGCGGTGGCGATCTATCAGAACGAAGCGCGTCAACTCACTGGTCAGGAACGCTTCTCCTACATCAACGAACGCAACCGCGAGAACCGCGAACTGTGGGCCTCGGTCTTGCGCCGCGGCGTCGCCGAGGGCGACTTCCGGCCCGACCTCGACGTGGACCTCGTCTACCGATTCATGCGCGACACTGTGTGGGTGGCCGTCCGGTGGTACCGCCCAGGCGGCGCCAAGACTGTCGAGCAGATCGCCGACCAGTACCTCTCCATCGTTCTGGACGGAATCCTCCCGCGCTGACCGACGCGTGTCCGCTATGCCGTAGATCGTGACCACTATGTGGTAAGAATCAACGGCGCAGGGGGTCTGCGTGCTTTCGGTTGTTCAGGGGGACGACTATGGAACAGTCACGGGTCGCGGAGCTTCGCTACCGGGAGAACTTCGGTCCTGATGAGTGGGACTGGTCCGAATCGCTGGCGATCATCGTGACGGTCCTGATTCCAGAGTTCTTCCGACGCCCCGCGGTTGCGTGGAGCGTGGTCGTCATGGTTCTCATGACGACGGTGCTTTCGCCATTCGACGGGCTGTCCGCACTGGTTGGATTCGTGTACCTGCTTGTCAGTCCGATCCTGCTCGGACTGGTCTGCTTGGTCGTCGTTCGACGCGTTAACCGGAAGCCCGGGCAACAGGAACTCGTCTTCCGCGAGAACGGCTTCTCCTACTACGGTCCGCTCGCGGAGAAGCTCCCCGCTGAGATCCCGTACACCGACGTCGTCTCGCTGCGTGCATACAAGCGGGCCACAGCGATGCGCACGAAGCATCTCCGAGGTGCGGCCCTCATCGCAGGCCCCGAGCTCATGCCGCCCGAGGCGTACAACCGCGTGTACGCGGGCATGCGGCGATGACGACTCCGAAGGGCTATGTGCCCGAGTTCGACCACGAGTACACGTACGTGCAGGGTGACAGAGCGAAGTTGCGCCGCGTGGCCTGGATTCTGTGGCTGTCGCATAACCGCGGGCTCTGGATCATGATCGCCGTGCAGACCGTGGCGTTCGGGCTCTGCGCGATACAGTTCGACGAGCTGCTGTATCTGCTGGGTATCCCCGCAATGACGTTGTTCTTCTTCGTGGTGACGGCCTATCGGATGAGAAAGGCGTTCTGGTGGGCGGAATCAGGTCGCGAGGCGGCGGTCGGGCTCGACGCAGGCGTACTCCGGATAATGGACGCGAGTGGGCAGCTGATTCTGCAGGTCTCGACATTGAGGACCGTGTTCTGGATCGACGAGGTCCTGCTCGTCGAGTTGAAGAGCAAGCGCCGACTGATGCTGTTGAAACCCTTGATCGGACCGGGATTCGAAGCGAATCTGGTCGCAGCGACCTCAGTCGCGAAGTGACGGAGTGTTTCAGAGGTCCTCGCGCCGAAGGTCAGGCCATGGTGGACGCCGAATCACGGCGGCGAGGGACATGATTGTGGCGACCAGCCCGACAGTGATGCCGAGTTGGGCGATCCGGGTGTCGTCGACTGCCGATCGCCAGGTGGTGTCGCCGTCGTCGGTCACGACGAACACGCCCAGGGCGCGGGACGGCCGGAACCGCGTCGCGGGCATGCTCACGGGAATCACGGTCACGTGATCCGACGTACGAATCGGCGTGCCGTACAACGCTGAGGCGGGTGTACTTGGAGAGTCGGTCATCGTGGGTCCTCTCAGGGTTGGACGCGGGTCCAGACGATGTCGTCGACCAGCTTGGAGAGACGCCAGCCGTCGGACGTGCGGATCGCGTCGAAATGGTAATAGCCGCCGACCTCCCACAACTGTTCCGTTCCATCGGCGCGGGTGGCGATCATCGGGTTGAAGAAGTAGGTGACTCCTGAGGCGCTGTCGGCTCCCGGTTCAAGAGAGACGTCGAACTGCCCGAGCATGTGCTGCCACCTGGTGAAGCCCTCGAGGCTGCGGATGAACGCTTTGGCCTCCGCGAGCGTCCCGACGGGGCCGCCCGGAGCGCTGTAGTCGAGGACTGCGTCCGCGGAGAACACGCGGTCGAGGTCGTCCCAGCTGCTGGTGTCGACCGCCCTGGTGTAGGCGGTCATCAAGGCGGTGATCTGATGGCGGTCGATGAGTTCGGTGACGTCCATCCCTCGACTGTCGCACGGCAGAGAGCGTCAGGTCAGAGCTTGGTCGACGCCGTCACGGTGAACTTGGGGTTCCGCACGATCTGGCGAGTCGGCCCGACGATCCGGCCGAGCGAACCGCGGTAGGCGAGATGCGAATTCCAGACGCACCACAGTTCTCCGCCGGGTGCGAGAGCACGTGATGCGTCAGCGAACAGATGGTGAGCGATCCCCGTCGACAGGGCCGCGTCACTGTGGAACGGCGGGTTCAACACGATCAGGTGCTGGGACGAGTCGGCGACGTTCTCCAAGCCGTCGGCCTGCTCAACGCGCACACGGTCGCCCACACTGTTCAGCTCGGCGGTGGCGCGGGCCGACCGGACGGCGGCGGCCGACCGATCTGTTGCGTCGACGGACGCCGACGGTCGAGCCCCAGCGAGCGACGCGGCGATGACTCCGGTGCCGCACGCGAGGTCGACGATGCTGTCCGCGTCAGGGCGAGCGGCGTCGAGAACACCGAGCAGGAGACGCGTTCCGATGTCGACGCGAGTGCCGGCGAACACTCCGCCGTGCGCCGCGACGGTGACGGCGGGATCGGTGTGCGTCTGGGTCTGGGGCCACGCGGCGAGGCGTTCCACGGCGTGGTCGCGCCTGGGACCGCGCGCGAACAGCACACGTGACTTCTGGCGAGCGCGGCTCACATCGACGCGGTCGAAGTACTCGCGTAGCACGTCGTTCATCGCGACCGACATGTGTTTGATCCGACCGCCCGCGACGACCACGACGTCGTCGTCGGCGTTGGCCGCGATCAACGCTGCGACTTCGGCGAGACGGTCGAGCGACCGCGGGAGTCGAACGAGGACGATCCGTGCGCCGTCGACGACGTCCGGTCCAAACGGGAGAGCCCGAATATCGGTCACGCCGAAGGTCGCCGCGTTGGCGGCGAGTGCTCGTTCACCGGTGACGAGATCCTGATGGACCCGGACCCCGTCGGCCCGAGAGCCCAGCGTGAGGGCGCCGTACGCGTCGTCGATCACGGCGACCGACCCGGCCGGAGCGGCCGCCAGAAGCTGAGCGGCCTCGTCGAGGATCAGCCGGTCCGCGGCGTCCGATGCAGAGAGCCCAGGCCCGTCCACGTCGGGAAACCGTCTCAAATCCTCGAGATCCACCCTGAAAGACTACCGAGCCGGCAGCAGATGGGCGGCCAGGGCGGCGGCCATCGCCCGAGCGGCGGCGGACGGCGCCGGGCCGATTGCGAGCGACAGCATCGACCGAGTGGATCGGGCCACCGGAACTGCTGCCAGACTGCGGTGCCCGCTAGCCATCGACGGAGTCAGCAAGCCGACGCCACTGCCGAGTTCCACAAGCGACAGGATCGATTCGGGGGAGTGCGCGGCCACGGCCGGAGTGACCTCAACACGTTCGCCTGCGCACGTCGATGCCAACGCCGAGCGGACGCCGGTTCCGATCGGGAGGCTGAGGACAGTCGTTGCAGCCAGGTCCGCGCAAGTCACCGATATCTTCGACGCCCAGGGGTGATCGGCGGGGACCACTGCGGCCAGCGGCTCCCTGACCAGAGTCTGGGCCGTCACGGCGTTCGGAAGGGGCCCTGCGTGTGCAACGAGCGCGACATCGAGTCGGCCGGTCTCCAGGTTGGAGATCAGCCTGTCGGAGTTGTCCTCGACCACCGAGACCTGCACACCGGGGTGAGCTCGACGGAAGTCGGCGAAGCCCGCGAGATACCCGGGGATCGTGCACCCGATGACCGTGCCGAGGCGGAGGTTGCCGCGAACCACTCCCGACAGTTCGTCGGCTACCGATCCGATCGTCGCGACCGCGTCGAGCGCCGCACGGGCGTGCGGAAGGATCTGCGCGCCGGCGTCGGTGAGATGGACGGTTCGCCCGCCGCGTTCGAGGAGTCGGTGTCCGACCTCGTGCTCGAGCTTCGCGACCTGCGCCGACACTCCCGACTGGCTCACGTGCAGACTCGCTGCGGCGGCAGTGAACGAACCTGAGTCGGCCACCGCGACGAGATAGCGAAGTTGGTGCAACTCCATAATCATTGATGCTAGCAACTAGCAGAACTATCTGTTGGACTGCTGATCGACATCGGGTGAGAGTGGACGCATGACAACAAAACCCGCTTCCATCGCCGCCCTCTACTTCGACTGCTGGGCACGCAAAGACTTCACCGACCTCGCGCCGCATCTGTCGCCGGACTGCACGTTCACCGGTGTGTTCGGCGTTGCACAGGGACCCGACGAGTTCGTCCGTGGACTGACCGGAATGGCTGCCGGAACCGACTCGCTCAACGTCCGCAAGCGGATCGCCGACGAGACCGATGTGATCACCTGGTTCGACCTCGGCATGGGCGGAGCGCCGGCCACCGCCGTCGCGAACTGGACCCACGTCGAGAACGGGCTGATCACCGCCGTGCACGTCACCTTCGACCCTCGCGAGATCCTGGCCGCCTCGGCGTAGGGAACGGAGAAGGGCTCAGGAATCGAGACGGGGTGGGGCGGTGCGGTACGTCGGAGGGGTGCGGCTCAGTCGGATCGGATTGGAGACGGTCCGGCTCGAGTCCGGACGTCCGGGGTCGTCGATCGTCGTGACCGGATGGAGGCCCAGGCGCTCGGCGAGAGCAAAAGCGTCCGCCAGGTCGTTCAGCGGCCCGCACGGCACGCCGCGCTCGGTCAGCACTTCGTACCAGCGATCTGCGGTGTCACGCGCGAGCGCGGCGTCGACGATGCGTGATAGTTCGTCACGGTTGGCCACCCGTGCAGCGTTGGTTGAGAAGCGTGGATCGGCGGCGAGCTCGGGGCCGTCGAATGCATCGACGAGCGCCGCGAACTGTCGATCGTTCCCGACCGCGAGGACAAACGGTCGATCGGCGGCCTGAAAGACCGCGTACGGGGCGATGCTCGGATGACTGTTGCCCATCGCGCTCGGCACAACCCCCGCCGTCACGTACCCCGACGACTGATTGACAAGTGCCGACAGCAACGACGACAGCAGGTTCACCTCAACGCGCTGGCCCTGCCCCGTCCGGTCACGGTGCCGCAGTGCCGCCAGGATTCCGACGGTGGCGTGCAATCCGGTGATCACGTCGACCATGGCAACGCCCACCTTGGTCGGGGTCTGCGGATCGGGTCCGGTGATGCTCATCAGACCGCCGACGGCCTGGATCAGCAGGTCGTAGCCCGGCAGGCTGTTCTCTCCGCCGAAACCGGTCACCGAGCAGTACACGACACCCGGATTGGTGTGCGCCACGTCGTCGTAGCCGAGGCCGAGGCGGTCCATGGTCCCGGGAAGGAAGTTCTCGACGACGACGTCGGCGCGCGCCACCAGTTCACGAGCGCGGCCCAGGTCGGCGGTGTCTCTGAGGTCGAGGGCGACGGAGGTCTTGTTCCGATTGACCGACAGGAAGTACGACGATTCGTCGCCCACCCACGGTGGTCCCCACGATCGGGTGTCGTCGCCGACGCCGGGCCGCTCGACCTTGATCACCTCGGCTCCCAGGTCGGCGAGCAGCATCGTCGCGTACGGTCCGGCGAGGACTCGACCGAAGTCGGCTACGACGAGCCCGCCGAGTGCGGACTCCGGCGGAGCGAGGGTCACCGGAATGCGCTCTCTCCGGTCAGTGCCTGACCGATGGTGAGCTGATGCACTTCGGATGTGCCCTCGTACGTGAGGACCGACTCCAGGTTGTTGGCATGGCGGATCACCGGGTACTCCAGGGTGATGCCGTTGGCGCCGAGGATGGTCCGACACTGGCGGGCGATCTTGATGGCTTCCCGGACGTTGTTGAGCTTGCCGGTGCTGACCTGCGCGGGGGTGACCTCTCCGCGGTCCTTCAACCGGCCGAGGTGCAGGGCGAGGAGATTCGCCTTGCCGACCTCAAGGGCCATGTCCGCGATCTTCGCCTGGGTGAGCTGGTAGCCGGCGAGCGGTTTGTCGAACACCTCACGACTCCGGGCGTAGTCGACCGCCACTTCCAAGCAGTCTCGTGCTGCGCCGGTCGCGCCGAAGATGATCCCGAATCGGGCCTCGCCGAGTGCAGTCAGCGGACCGCGGAGGCCTTCGGCCTTCGGAAGCATCGCGGCTGCGGGCAGACGCACGTCGTCGAGCACGAGTTCGGATGTGACCGATGCCCGCAGGGACATCTTCTTGGTGATCTCCGGTGCGGAGAACCCCGGGGTGTTCGTCGGAACCACAAACCCTCGGATGCCGCGTGCACCGACTTCAAGATCGGTCTGGGCCCAGACTACGGCGACGTCGGCGATGGAGCCGTTGGTGATCCACATCTTGGTGCCGTTCAGAACCCAGTCGTCGCCGTCCCGGCGTGCGTTGGTCCGCATTCCGGCGGGGTTGGAGCCGAAGTCGGGTTCGGTCAGGCCGAAGCAGCCGATCTTCTCGCCTGCCGCCATGCCGGGCAGCCATTCGAGCTTCTGCTCCTCGCTGCCCCAATGGTGGATGGAGAACATCGCGAGCGAGCCCTGCACCGAGACGAGGCTGCGGATGCCCGAGTCGACGGCCTCCAGTTCAAGACATGCGAGGCCGTAAGCGGTTGCGCTTGCACCCGGACACCCGTATCCGTCGAGATGCATGCCGAGTGCGCCGAGTGCGCCAAGCTCCTGCGCGAGCTCACGTGCGGGCAACCGAGCCTCTTCGAACCAGTCGGCGATGTGCGGCCGCAGCCGATCGACCCCGAACTTGCGGACGGTGTCGCGGATCGCACGCTCTTCGTCGTCGATCAGGGTGTCGATGGCGAACAGCGATTCGATGGACTGGGGCATGGCCGAAACTCCTAGTGAGAACGATTGCGCAAACGATTGCACAGGACACGCTAAGGTGTGGATGACGATTGGTCAACCACAAGGCGAGGGAGTCGACGATGGCCGACGAACGGGCCGCGACGCTCAAAGAGATCGCGCGGATCGCGGGTGTGCACACCTCGACGGTGTCCCGTGTCCTTCGCCAGAGCGAGCCCGCCGACGGGTGGTCCGACGCGGCGCGTCGAGTGCGCGAGGTCGCCGAAGAACTCGGATACCAGCGGAACCAGTGGGCGGCGAGCCTGCGCACACGAAAGACGAACACCCTCGGTGTGGTGATGACCCGACTCACCGACGGCGTCGTCGCAACGACATATCAGGGAATCGAAGAAGCCGCGGCTCTCGCCGGCTACTCGGTGCTGCTGTCGAGCCCGCCCGACGAACCGGCGGCGCAGCGGCGCGCGATCGAACTGCTCGTCGGACGCCAAGTTGACGGTCTGCTCCTCGGCGGCCTCCACGCGCCCGCCCAACCCTTCGTCGACGAACTGTCAGTCGGCTCGATCCCGATGATCGCAGTGACACGCCACGGCGAATCGGATCTGCCGTTCGTGGTGGCCGACGACGTCGACGGAGGTGCGCTCGCCGCACGTCATCTCGTCGACCGCGGCCACCGCGACATCGCCGTGATCGCGGGGCCCGGCCACGCGACCACCGCGCTCGACCGGGTGCACGGGTTCGAATCGGCGCTCAGCGATCTCGGTATCGCCCTGAGATCGGACCGTGTGGTGCACTCGACGCTCGACGTCGACGGCGGTGTACGTGCGGCGCGGCTGCTGCTCGACTCGCCTGACCGGCCTCGCGCGATCTTCGCCGTCTCCGACGTCATCGCCGTCGGAGTCCTCGGCGTGGCACGCGACCTCGGCCTCGTGCTGCCCGACGACCTCGCACTCGTGGGATACAACGACATCCCGATCGTCGCCCAACTGCCGGTCCCGCTCACCACCGTGCGGTCGCCGGCACGCGAGATCGGCGCGACAGCGTGCCGATCGCTCGTCGGAGCCGTCGACGGGCAGCCGGTGAACAACATCCGCCTGCCCGTGGAACTCGTCGTTCGCGGCACCACCTGACCGTGGGAGTCGCTCGGTACGATGACGCCATGCCTCACGTGTCCGACATCTGCGTCGTCCATGCACTCCTGCCGGACTCCGGTCATGTCGGGGTCACCGGGATCGACAAGCGGCCGGTCGACGGGTCTGTCCGCATCGGCGACTACGGCGCGTACGCCGACATCCAGGCCGACCGGAAGCACCACGGCGGGCCCGACAAGGCCCTGTACGCGTACGCGCAGGAGGACGCCGACTTCTGGGCCGACGAATTGGACCGTGACATCCCCGCAGGATTCTTCGGGGAGAACCTCCGCACCGTCGGCATCGACGTCAACGCCGCCCGCGTCGGCGAGCAGTGGCGGATCGGCGACACCGTCGTCGTCGAAGTGACGAGCCCGCGGATTCCGTGTCAGACCTTCGCGCGACGTATGGGCGACGACGGGCACGGCTGGGTGAAGCGGTTCGCCACTGAGAACCGGCTCGGTCCGTACCTTCGAGTGGTCCACCGCGGGACGATCGCAGCGGGCGATCCGATCGTTGTCATCAACGTCCCGGACGACGCGCCGACCATCCGTGAACTGGGGATTTCGTAGAATCGGGAAATTCTTTCGCCACGACCGATCAGTTCCGGCGACTCCGACGGTCTATATCTGTGACGGCATCAAAACAGATGCCGCAGACCTTGGAGGCTCCCATGCACAAGATGATCTTCGTGAACCTGCCCGTCGCCGACCTCGCACGCTCGCGCACCTTCTTCGAGTCGATGGGCTACACCTTCGACGATCGGTTCTCCGACGACAACGCGGCCGCACTCGTCCTCGGTGACAACATCGTCGCCATGCTTCTGCGCCGCGACTTCTACCAGACGTTCGTGCCGGGCAAGGCCGTCGTCGACGCCACCTCCACCAGCGGTGTCCTCGTCGCACTGAGTGCCGAGAGTCGCGACGAGGTCGACGCCATCAAGGCCAAGGCCGAAGCTGCGGGCGCCACCATCGGTCGGTCCGAAGACCACGGATTCATGTACGGCTGCGCGTTCGACGACCTAGACGGTCACACCTGGGAGGTCATGTGGATGGACCAGGCCGCAGCCGAAGTCGGGCCCGAAGCGTTCGCCGACCAGCAGGGCTGATCGGCCTGGAAACCGGCCGCCGGCGGCCGACACGATGCGAGGATGAGGACATGACGACACGCGCAGAAGGCACGACGTTCGATGCCGCGACGTCTGAGTTTCGCGCCGAGTTGCTGGCGCACTGCTATCACATGCTCGGCTCGGCATCCGACGCCGAAGACGTGCTGCAGGAGGTTTATCTCCGCGCATGGCAGGCGTTCCACCGCTTCGAAGGTCGGTCGTCGGTGCGGACCTGGCTCTACCGGATCGCCACCAACACATGCCTCACGGCATTGGAGGGTCGCGCCCGACGGCCGCTTCCCACAGGCCTGGGAACCGATGCATCTGACCCGAGGGAGACAGTCGTCGCCGATGAGGAGCGCCTCTGGCTGCAACCGCTCCCCGACGCCGCGCTCGGGGACCCCGCCGATACGGCGACCCGGCGCGAGAGCATCGGGCTCGCCATGGTCGCAGCGATGCAGGACCTGCCTGCCAGCCAGCGGGCAGTGCTCATCCTTCGTGACGTCCTCGCCTTCAGCGCGGCGGAGACGGCGGGGATGCTCGACATCACCGTCGCGTCCGCGAACAGTGCACTCGCCAGGGCGCGTAAGACGATGGGCGACGGCGCGACTCGCGACGGCAGGCGCGCCGCGGAACTCACGGACCGCGAGCGTGCGGTGTTCGCCGAGTTCTGTCGCGCGTTCGAGGACCATGACATCGACGGTGTGGTGAAAGTCCTCGCCGCCGACGCGGTCTGGGAGATGCCGCCGTTTCCCGGCTGGTATCAGGGCAACGCCGAGATCGGTGTGCTCACCGCGACCCAGTGCCCCGCGGCCGCTCCCGGCGACATCAAGATGGTCCCGACCACCTGCAACGGTCAGCCCGCGGCGGGCATGTACATGCGCGACGGCGACGTGTGGGTGCCGTTCCAGATGGATGTCGTCACGTTCGTCGACGGCGAGATCGTTCACGTGGGTGCGTTCTTCGAGCGGTCTCTGTTCGACTTGGCCGGGTTGCCGTCAGTGTTGCGCTGATATTTGTTGCTGTTCTGCTGTTGGTCCGGGGTGCGGGGTCGGAGATTCTTCCGCCTCGGCAGTCCTCACAACTACAAATGAAACTCCGCTGACAGCCTCAACGAGAACGGTGGGCGGTGGGATTCTCTCAACGAGCCCGCGAGGACTGCCGAGGGAGAGAATCCCACCGCCCACCGTTCGGACGATGAAACGAACTAACGCAACGACGCCAACGCATCCAGACGGGCATGAGCCTGAGTCATGATCGACTGAATCAGATCGTCACACGACGGGAGATCGGAGATCATCCCCACCACTTGGCCCGACGCGAGCACTCCGGCTTCGGTGTTGCCGTCGACGAGGCCGGCCTTGAGAAGCATCGGGGTGTTGCCCGCCATGATGATCTGCTGCCACGAGCGTTCGCCTGACTTCTTCATCGATGCGCCGTCGCGGAGCATGGTGGTCCACCGCATGCCGGTCATCTGCTTGAACTCGTTGGCGTTGCGGGCGGCGGCGATGAGGGCCTTGGCGCGTGATCCGTTCTCGAGTGCGTTGACGAGTTCGGTCCGCAGGACGCGGTGCGGCATGCCGTCGACCTTCAGCGACACGACGGTGTCGTTGAGGTTGCGCTGCAGGTATTCCTGTTTCACGCTGTCGGGCACGGCCGAGTCGGACGTGAGGAGGAAACGGGTCCCCATCGCGACGCCTTCGGCGCCGTACGACAGGGCCGCGACCAGTCCACGTCCGTCGAAGAATCCGCCTGCGGCGACCACGGGGATGGACGTCTCACCTGCTCCGCCGAGGGCGTCGACCACGGACGGAAGCAGGAGGGTGGTCGCGACGGGGCCGGTGTGGCCGCCGCCTTCGCCGCCCTGCACGATGACTGCGTCCGCGCCCCATGAGGCGACTTTGACGGCGTGCTTCGCGGCGCCGATCGACGGGATCACGGCGAGGCCGTGATCCTTCAGCTTCGCGATCAGCTCCTTCTTCGGAGCGAGTGCGAATGACGCGACTTTGACGCCTTCGCGGATCATCAGGTCGACTCGCTCGTTCGCGTCGGTGGCGTCCGCGCGGAGGTTGACACCGAACGGCTTGTCGGTGAGCGTCTTCGTCTTCTTGATCGCGAACTCGAGTTCGTCGTACGTCATCGTCGCCGAGGCGAGGATTCCGAGACCGCCTGCGTTGGCGGTCGCCGCGGTCAGAGACGGACCGGAGACCCATCCCATGCCGGTCTGCACGATCGGGTACTTGACGCCGACCAGCTCGGTGAAACGGGTGTTCAAACCTTCGGCCGTCACGACTTCACCTCGCGGTTGCGGACGCCCTTGGGGTCGAGGACCTCACGGATGATCCGGAGCTGCTCGTCGCTCGGGGTCGCGGTGACGGGTGCGTTGTCGAGCCCCGCGATCGGGAAGCCGGTGTTCTCGGCGACTTCGTCAGCCGTCACTCCGGGATGCAGCGAGAGGGCACGCATCGTGTGGCCCGGGCCGTTGAAGTCGAACACGCCGAGGTTGGTGACGACACGATGGATGTTCAGCGAGTCGAACGCGGGGTTGCGCTCGTCGACCTTGTCGAAGCCGACACCCGACACGATGTCGACGTCACCGGAGAACACACGCGACGAGTGACGTGCCACCCAGTAGCTCGTCGGGTGGTTGATCGTGTTGCCGGGGGCGCCGCGGACGCCGAACATCTGACGGGTCGGCTGCTGCAGCGGGCCGAACGCCGACAGGTTCTGGTTGCCGAACCGGTCGATCTGGTTGGCGCCCATCACCACGTGGCGGCGGCCCGACGCGACGACGTCGAACACCTTGCGGAAAGGCATCCAGCCCTCGATCGGACCGACTTTGCCGATGGCTGGGGTGTCGGCGAGGATCAGCGATTCACCGTCGGTGATCAGCAGATCCTGCTCGGTTGTGAGGCGCGCCAGACGTGCGCCCAACAGCGGAGTCGGCGCCATGGGCGACGCCATGATCTCGCCTGCACCGGTGAAGATGTCGGAACACGACACGACGCAGTACTCGGCTCGAGTGATGGCGGTGTCGGTGCCGGCTGCGTTGGTGTTGTCAGGGGTGCTCACTTGGCTTCCTCCTGCTCGGACTGCCACTTGCTGACTTCGTTCTGGTAGGTCGCTTCGTCGACGTCGAGGAAGCGCGTCTTGAAGGCGGCCCAGGTGTCGTCGGAACCGGCCGACTCGACGTAGAAGCGCTGGAACGCCTCGTCTCGGCCGTAGCCGCCCGCGAACGTGAAATGTGCGCCGTTCGGGGTCTCGACCACGCGGTCGACATTCATGCGGCTGACGATGAGTCGCTGCACGGGGAGTTCGGCGACGAGCTCTTCGGTGCTCACGAGTCGGTCGGTCTCGACGTAGCGACGGTCGGCGGCGGCGAGGTAGAGGTCGTCGAAGTAGGGATCGACTCCGGTGTAGCCCGCGTTGCCGTGGACGTCCGCGACGTCGAGGTGGACGAACGCTGCGTCTAGCTTGAGCGCGGGCATCGCGATCAGCGTCTGGGTGCGGCCGTCGGCGTCGGCGTACGGCGACTCGATCGTCTTGAGTTCACCTTCCCAGAACTTCAGGACGTCCGAACCGAGACCGGCGCGGATCGGCAGGAACGGAAGGCGAGCGGCGGCGGCTTCGAGGCCGCACTTGACCATGCCTTCGTCCATCTCGCGGGCCTCGAGGGCGCCCGAGATGCGGGCCTTCGCGAACCACGGGTCGTAGAACGGCGCGGAGTCCAGAGACACGAAACCGTAGTAGGCGCGGCGGACCTTGCCGGCTGCGCACAGCAGGCCGAGGTCGGCGCCGCCGTACGTCACGACGGTGAGGTCCTTGACGTCGCTGCGAGCGATCGCGCGGACCAGGGCCATCGGCTTGCGCCGTGAACCCCAGCCGCCGATGCCGATGGTCATGCCGTCGCGCAGCTCAGCGACGACGTCGTCGAGCGTGCTCGTCTTGTCGGTTGCCACGGTCACTTCTCCTTCAGGGTCTTGCCGGTTTCCACGTAGGCATCGCGGTGCTCGTCTGCGACGCCTGCGAGGTTGAGTTCGTACGTGTAGCGCTGTTCGAGCAGGTAGCTGGTCTTCACGTCGACGGGGTCGATGTTGTTGATCGCCGCCTTCGCGGCGCGGATGACGCGGGTGTCCTTGGCGTCGATCATGCGAGCCACCTCGAGGGCGGTCTCAAGCAAGTCTTCGCGGGGGACGGCCTTGTAGACCGATCCGAAGTGGACGAGCTGCTGGGCAGTCACGTTCTGCGCGGTGTAGTACAGGGTGCGCATCATGTGCTGGGGGACGAGTCGGGCCAGGTGAGTTGCGGCGCCGAGTGCTCCGCGATCGACTTCGGGGAGACCGAAGATCGCGTCGTCGGACGCGACGATCACGTCGGCGTTTCCGACCAGTCCGATGCCGCCGCCGACACAGAAACCGTTGACGGCGACGATCACCGGGACGGCGCAGTCGTAGACGGCGGAGAACGCGGCGGCGCATCCCTTGTTGGCGTTGACGAGGGCGTCGAAGCCGGTGGTCGCCTGCATCTCCTTGATGTCGACGCCGGCGTTGAAGCCACGGCCTTCGGCACGCAGGATCACGACGGTGGTCTCGGGGTCGTTGCCTGCGGCGAGAATCTCGTCGGCCAGTTGGAACCATGCTGCGCTTGGCAGCGCGTTGACCGGCGGGAAGTCGACCGTGACGGTGACGATGCCCGATTCGGCGCGGGCCGTGGTGATCGGCACACCTGCTCCTTACATTCTGCTCACCCAAGCAAATGCTTGGTTGTTTGGTAGGGTAGCACCATGTCCACACCAGCGCACACATCCGTCGACCTCGGGCTGACCGGGCGAATCGTCCTGGTCACCGGCGGCGTCCGCGGCGTCGGAGCCGGAATCGCCGACGTCCTCGAAGGGCTCGGAGCCACCCCCGTCGTCTGCGCACGCCGGCCGGTGGAAGGCTCCGATCGTGAGTTCCACTCCTGCGACGTCCGCGACTCCGACGCCGTCGCCGCCATGATCGAAGCCATCGTCGCCGAGCACGGCCGGATCGACGGTGTCGTCAACAACGCGGGTGGTTCGCCGTTCGCGCTCGCCGCAGACGCGTCCGACCGCTTCACGCAGAAGATCCTCGAGCTCAACCTGCTTGCGCCGATCATCGTGGCGCGTGCCGCGCATGCGGTGATGGCTCGCCAAGAAGGCGGCGGCGCGGTCGTCAACGTGTCGAGCGTCAGCGGCCACCGTCCATCCCCGGGCACCGCGGCCTACGGTGCAGCGAAAGCGGGGCTCGACAACATCACCGAATCGCTTGCCGTCGAATGGGCCCCCGCGGTCCGCCTCAACTCGGTGATCTGCGGTCCAGTCGAGACTGAGTTGTCGCACATGCATTACGGCGACGCCGATGGTGTCGCGGCCGTCGGAAGAACCATCCCGATGGGCCGCCTCGCGCAGCCCGCCGACGTCGGCAACGCCGTCGCATTCCTGCTCTCACCTCTCGCGTCGTACATCTCCGGTTCCACACTCACCGTCCACGGAGGCGGCGAGAAGCCGGCCTTCCTCTCCGCGGGCAACACCGACAACCAAGTCTGAGAAGAAAGCGAACACCCACATGAGCAAGACAAACATCGGTCGCGTCGTCATCGTCACCGGCGCAGGCCAGGGAATCGGCCGTGCGCACGCACTCGCGTTCGCGGCCGACGGCGCGAAGGTCGTCGTGAACGACTACGCGGCCGACTCTGCCGCATCGGTTGTTGACGAGATCGTCGCCGCGGGCGGCGAAGCAGTCGTCGCCGCGGGCGATGTCGCCGACTGGGAGACCGGCGCCGCTATCGTCAAGACCGCCGTCGACACCTTCGGTGGACTCGACGCACTCGTCAACAACGCGGGCTTCCTGCGCGACCGCATGCTCGTCTCGTTGAGTGAGGACGAGTGGGACGCTGTGGTCCGAGTGCATCTGAAGGGGCACTTCGTGATGTTGCGTCATGCCGCCGAGTACTGGCGCGCACAGGCCAAGGCCGGTCAGAAGCCGCAGGCTCGCATCATCAACACATCGTCCGGCGCGGGCATCTTCGGCTCCGTCGGTCAGGGCAACTACGCCGCGGCGAAGGCCGCGATCGCGGAACTCACCATCCAAGCCGCAGCTGAACTCGGCGGGTACGGGATCACCGTCAACGGCATCGCGCCCGCAGCGCGCACTCAGATGACGCTGGGCGCCGGCGAAGCGATGGCCGAGCAGATGGCCGCCCCGGCCGACGGCTCGTTCGACTCGATGGACCCGGCGAACATCTCGCCGCTCGTCGTCTGGTTGGCGTCCGCGGAGTCGGGCGACGTCTCGGGCCGACTGTTTGAGGTCGAGGGTGGAACCGTCACTGTGCTCGACGGCTGGCAGCGCGCCGCGAGCAAGGACAAGGGCGCGCGCTGGGAGCCGTCAGAGCTCGGCGACGTCGTCCGCGGCCTCATCGCCGACTCTCCGCAGCAGGTGAAGGCTTACGGCGCTCGCTGACCCCTCTATTTCGTGTCCGTTTGTCGTTGCGTTGACGGGCGTGGAGATTCTCCCTCCTCGGCAGTCCTCGCGGGCTCGGCTATCGCCTCGCGCGCTGCGGAGGGCTCGTCGGGAGAATCTCCACGACCGCTCCGTCCGGCGTGAGTGGCGAGCTTGATCACGTGTGAAAACAAATGAAGGCCGGACCCCCAGGGGTCCGGCCTTCATTGGTCTCTGCGCGATCGACGGATGGTGACCGTCAGGCGGTGGCGCCGGGGGCGCGGATGGTGAGTGGGACGCCGGGGAAGTAGGCGGCGAGCTCGGTGCGTGAGCGTCGCAGGGCTGAGACTCCGTAGCCCTTCTTGCGGCTTTCCGGACGAATCCAGATACGGACGTCGACTGCGCCGTCGGTCAGTTCCCCGAACACGATGCCGACCTTCTCGTCGTCGTCGACGGCGACGAGCCAGACCGCGTCCTCGGAGTCGACGCGGTCGGATGCCGCGGAGATCTCCTCGCCCAGCTCACCGGCGGGGGCGCCCGAACCGTCGCCGGCCACACCCTGCTCGGCGGTGCGCTCGGCGAAGATGTCGGCGTCGTCGTCGGCTGAGAAAGGCCGGAGGTCGAGGGTGTCGCCGCTGCTCGCCGGGCGCTCGGCAAGGGTGAACGTGATCTCCGAGTTCAGATCGTCGAGCGCGGCCTGATTCTTGCGGCGGGAATCCTTGGTGAGCTGATCGAGCGACATGTGCAGGACGGCGTCCACGCCCTGACGGGAAGTGTCGAGGAGGGTCGCTATCGCGTCGGCCGCGGAATCACGATCGTCGGCGTCGAAGATCGCGTCCAAGACCTCGTGCCTGCGCTCGAATGCCTTGAGCAGAGCATCGGTGATGTCGCGTCGGGTCGTGGCCTGGTCTACATCAGTCATGTCACCGATAGTTACACGCTTCTTCGGTTACCTGCACGTCTACCCACGAGTAGTTTTCCGTCCCCTGACCTGCTCGCAACATGCCGGTTCTGTGGCGGGTTCGAGATCGCACCTTTCGTAAAGTTAGAACACGTTCTAGTGTGGATTTCATGAGTGGAGAACAGTCAGTCCTGGCAGCCGATCAGTTGCTGCATACACCGGTGCATCTCGGCGACCTGATGGTCGCCGCTCTCAAACGGCACGCCAACAGTCCTGTCCTGCAACTCGGCGACGTTGAACTCACCGGCCGTCAGATGGCCGACGCGATCAGCCAGTACGTCCAGGCGTGCGAGGCGCTCGGATCGGGCACCGGGACCGCGGTCGGCCTGCTCGCGCTCAATCGTCCGGAGGTTCTGTTCGTCATCGGCGCCGGACAGACGCAGGGTTGGCGGCGCACCGCACTGCACCCGCTCGGTTCGCTCGACGACCACGCGTACGTCCTGTCGGACGCAGGCGTCTCGACGCTGATCATCGACCCGGTTCCGATGTTCGTAGAACGCGCCGTCGCGCTTCTGGAGAAGGTCGACAGCCTCACGCAGATCCTGACGCTCGGACCCGTTCCGGACGCTCTTGTCGGATCGGCCGTCGACGTGATCGCCGCTGCGGCCGAGTATCCGGTCCAGCCGCTGACTGCGAAAGTCCTCGATCCCGAGCACGTCGTGTCCATCACCTACACCGGCGGAACCACCGGGAAGCCGAAGGGTGTCGTCGGAACGGCTCGTGCGATGTCGACGATGACACAGATTCAGCTGGCCGAGTGGGAGTGGCCTGAGCGTCCGCGGTTCCTGATGTGCACACCTCTGTCGCATGCGGGAGCGGCCTTCTTCGTGCCGACGCTGATCAAGGGCGGCACGATGATCGTGCTCGCCAAGTTCGACCCGGCCGAGGTCCTGGCCACCATCGAACGTGAACGGATCACGGCCACGATGCTCGTTCCGTCGATGCTGTACGCGCTGATGGATCACCCCGACGCCCAGACTCGTGACCTGTCGTCTCTGGAAACCGTCTACTACGGTGCTTCTCCCATCAATCCGGTCCGTCTCGCGGAGGCGATCGAGCGTTTCGGACCGATCTTCGCGCAGTACTACGGCCAGTCCGAGAGTCCGATGGTCATCAGCTACCTGCGCAAGGACGAGCACGACAAGGCCCGGCTCGGAAGCTGTGGCCGGCCCTCGGCGTTCCTTCGGACCAAGCTCGCCGGACCGAATGGCGAACCTGTCGCGCAGGGCGAGCCGGGCGAGATCTGTGTGTCCGGTCCGCTGCTCGCCGGTGGCTACCTCGGGCTTCCCGAGCAGACAGCCGAGACGTTCCGCGACGGCTGGCTCCACACTGGCGATGTGGCGCGCGAAGACGAGGACGGTTTCTGGTTCATCGTCGACCGCACCAAGGACATGATCGTGACCGGCGGATTCAACGTCTTCCCCCGCGAAGTGGAGGACGTGATCGCAGAACACCCGTCGGTTGCTCAGGTCGGTGTGATCGGTGTTCCCGACGAGAAGTGGGGAGAGGCCGTCACTGCCGTCGTGGTGCTGCGTCCCGATGCCGACTCGTCCGAAGACGCGAAGGCCGCAGTCGCCGCCGCGGTGCAGTCGGCGGTCAAGGGCCGCAAGGGCGCGGTCCAATCGCCCAAGCAGGTCGTCTTCGCCGATGCGCTCCCGCTCACTGCGCTCGGCAAGCCCGACAAGAAGGCCCTGCGCGCTCAGTTCTGGGAAGGCCACGGCCGGTCGGTCGGCTGAGACCGAACTTCGGCACTACCGCGGAGAAGCTCTTTCGCCTGATCCTGGCATGTTCGGCTAGACGCCCTTCGCGCGTGCGGGGGTGTGTCGGGCGCAGTACAGTCCTTTCGGGTCGACGGCGACGAAGGGGACGGCATGCGGAAGTCGATTGCGGCATCAGTACTGGTAGCGGGGATGGCTGCGGCGACGGTGGTGGCGCCGTCGGCAGCGGCGTCGCCGGCCTGCACGACGTCGACCGTCCGCACACTCATTCCGGCGCCTGTCCCGCTGCTGAGTTGGGTGGAGAACCTCGGCTACGACAAAGCCGGGAGCCTGTGGGTCTCGAGGGTGCAGCAGAACGTCGTCGAACGGTACGACGCCCGGGGCGGTAAGACGGGGACGGTTCGTGTCGATTCACCCGGAGCGGTCCGCCTCGGCCCGGACGGTCTGATGTACGTGACGTCGGGGGACACCACGATCAACATGATTCCGGGCCTACCGCTCCGCGGCCGCGTCGTGTCGTTCGATCCGACGTCGACGAAGCCGACGGCGCGTACTGTCGCGCGCGGCCTCGGAATGCCGAACGGTATGGCGATCACTCACGACGGAACCATGTATGTCGCCGACTCGAACCTCGGCGTGGTCAAGGTACGCAAGAACGGTTCGATCGACCACAGTTGGACTGCCCGTGCACCCAAGAATCTCGCACCGAACACAACGGTGAACGGAACTGGCATGAACGGCATCGTGATCAGTGGTGGAGCGGCCTACGCGACGATGACGCAGAGTCTCACCGGCCGTGTCCTGCGTATTCCGCTCGACGATCCGAGCAAGGTGAGCACCGCGGCCGACCTGACTTCGCCGGTGCCCGGCGTCGTCGACGACATCGCGCTCGTGGGCGACCGCACGATCGCCGCGGCCACCACCACCGGCCAGTTGATCGTCGTCGATCTGCCGACGGGCAAGCGCTGCACTGTGAACGCGGGCCGTCCGATCACCTCGGTGGCACTGACTCCCGACAAGCATTCGCTGGTCCTCGGCTCAGAAGACGGAACGGTCTCGATCTTGAATCCGTCGTCGGCCCGACGTGGGTGACTTCTGGTACTTCGGGGACGACGTCACCCTGACACCGGACGAGACGAATCTCGACTACGCCGGTCGGATCGCGCGGATCGGGGCCGAGGTGTGGCGAGTACGGACGGCTCGGATCACGCCGACGAAGCCTGGAGCGTTCGTCTCGGTCTGGAGGCGTGCGGCAGACGGCGGCACCGAGCCCTTCCCCGCAGACGAAGCGGTAGCAGGGCTGATCGTCTTCGTCGACGACGGCGAACACCACGGAGTGTTCCGGTTCACCGCCGATCATCTCGTTCGGCTCGGCGTCACCTCGGGAGCCCGGTCCTCGGGCAAGCGTGGATTCCGGGTCTACCCGCCATGGGTCGGGGACTTGAACCCGCAGGCGTCACGAACTCAGCGCGCGCAGGCGCACGCATTCATCCCACGGCCGTAGTGCTGAAATAGCACCGCTCATCAGGTTGCGAGGGCAATATGCCCTCGTGCGTCGATGAGCGGAGCAATCTCAGCGCCATTGGCCCGCGGATGTCAGGCCGGAGAGCAGATGACCACCGGGATCACGCGGTCGGTCCACGCCGCGTAGGTGTCGAAGTCTGCGTACAGCTGCACCAGACGGGGCCACAGCTCGGCGCGTTCGGCGTCGCCGGCGATACGCGCGGTGTACGGCCTTGTGTCGGAGCCGATTTGGATCTGCACCGACGGATCGGCGCGAACGTTGTAGAACCACGCCGGATTCTTCGGCAGCCCACCCTGCGATGCGACCACCACGATGTCGCCGCCGTCGGTCAGATAGAGGAGCGGAACTGTGCGGGCCTCGCCAGACTTGCGGCCGGTGCTCGTGAGCAGGCAGACCGGCGTCGGCTTCTTGAGCGCCGCACCGACCCGCCACGTTCCGCCGAGACGCCCGCCGGTCAGCTTGTACAGCCGCGTGTTGAGGCGCGACGCGATCTTGATGATTCGCCCGACGATCGGTGAATCAAGCTGCGCCGGGCGGGCGTTGGCATCCATGAGGTCAGATGCGCTCGATGATGGTGGCAGTCGACAGAGCGCCGCCCGCACACATGGTGATCAGCGCGTGCTGCTTGTCGGACCGCTCGAGCTCGTGCAGCGCAGTGGTGATCAGGCGCGAGCCGGTGCTGCCGACAGGGTGGCCGAGGGCGATGGCGCCGCCGTTGACGTTCACCTTCGACATGTCGGCGTTGTGGACCTGGGCCCAGCTGAGGACGACTGATGCGAAGGCTTCGTTGATCTCGACGACGTCGATGTCGTTCATGCTCATGCCGGTCTTGGCGAGCACCCGCTCGGTCGACTGCACGGGGCCGTCGAGGTGGTAGTACGGCTCGGCTCCGACGAGGGCCTGGCTCTTGATGCGGGCGCGGGGACGCAGGCCGAGGGACTTCGCCTTCTCCTCGTCCATGATCAGGACGGCGGCGGCGCCGTCGGAGATCTGCGACGACGTGCCCGCGGTGTGAATGCCGCCTTCGAGGACGGGCTTGAGATTGCCGAGTGACTCGAGGGTCGTCTCGCGGAGGCCCTGGTCACGGTTCACATCGAGGATCGCGCCCGTGAGCTGGCCGTCCTTGGTGCGCTCGGGGGCCTTGACGGACAGGACTTCGCGATCGAAGCGACCTTCGTCCCATGCACGCTTGGCGTTGGCCTGCGAGGCGACGCCGAGGGCGTCGACGTCGGCCCGGGTGATACCGCGGCGCTTGGCGATTCGCTCGGCGGCGTCGAACTGGTTGGGCATGTCGATGTCCCACGACTCCGGTCGGCGGGGCCCGGCGTCGGTGCCGACGTTGGCGCCGAGCGGAACGTGCGACATCGCTTCGATACCGCAGGCGATGCCGACGTCGATGGCGCCCGACGCGATCAGCCCGGCGATCATGTGGTTGGCCTGCTGGGCCGAACCGCACTGGCAGTCGATGGTGGTGGCGCCCGTCTGCCAGGGGAGTCCGGCATGCAGCCATGCGGTCCGGGTGACGTTGTTCCCCTGCTCGCCGACCTGCATCACGCAGCCGCCGACGACCTGCTCGACGAGCGCCGGGTCGATGCCGGCGCGATCGATGACGCCGCGCTGTGCCGCGCCGAGGATCTCGGCGGCGTGCAGGCCGGACAGCCAGCCGTTGCGCTTGCCGATCGGCGTGCGTGCGGCTTCGACGATGACGGGTACACCCATGACAGGACCTCTTCTCTGAAAGACTATCTGCGTCAAAACTAGAACAAGTTCTTGTTCGCGTCTATCCAGTGTGGCAGAGTGTGACCTACAGCAAATTGTAACGGGTTCTCGTTGACAGGGGCGAGACCCGCGACCTTTGGAATGAGGTGATGGCGTGACCCAGGCACAGGACATCGATGCGGCGGGCTCGTCCCAGGAATCAGCGGGTAAGTGCCCGTTCATGCATCAAGAGGGTTGGGATTTCACCAACCCCGACATGTTGCAGCAGGGTCTGCCGGTCAAGGAGTTCGCGGAGCTCCGCAAGACCGCTCCCGTGTGGTGGAACGCGCAGCTTCCCGGCAAGGGCGGCGGCTTCCACGACGGCGGCTACTGGGTGGTGTCCAAGCTCGACGACATCCGTGAGATCTCCAAGAACGCGGAAGACTGGTCGGCGAACGCCAACGGCGTCATCATGCGTTTCGACGACGAGATGCCGGCAGAACAGATCGACGTCACCAAGGCTCTTCTGATCAACCACGATCCGCCGGAGCACACCCGCCTGCGCAAGATCGTGTCGCGTGCGTTCACTCCGAAGGCGGTGCACGCGCTCGAAGAGAAGCTCGACGACGCGGCACGCGAGATCGTCCGCAAGGCGGCGGAAGCCGGCAGCGGCGACTTCGTCGAGCAGGTCGCCGTCGACCTGCCGCTCCTGGCGATCGCCGACCTCCTCGGCGTCCCGGAAGAGGACCGCGTCAAGCTGTTCGACTGGTCGAACGCAATGATGAACGGCGACGATCCCGACTTCGAGATCGACCCGCTCACTGCGAACATGGAGATCCTCGGCTACGGCTACAACATGGCCGAAGAGCGTCGCAAGTGCCCGGCCGACGACATCGTCACCCAGCTCGTCGAAGCCGACATCGACGGCGCGGGACTCACCGAGGCCGAGTTCGGCTTCTTCTTCATCCTGCTGACGGTTGCGGGCAACGAGACCACGCGTAACGCGATCACGCACGGCATCAACGCCTTCCTCGACAACCCGGACCAGTGGGAGCTGTTCAAGAAGGAGCGTCCCGCGACGGCGGTCGACGAGATCGTCCGCTGGGCGACGCCCGTCAACTGCTTCCAGCGCACCGCTGTCCGTGACACCGTCGTCGGCGGCCAGGAGATCAAGGCAGGTCAGCGCGTCGGTCTGTTCTACGGTTCGGCGAACTACGACGAAGACATCTTCGAGGACCCGTACACCTTCAACATCCTGCGCGACCCGAACCCGCACGTCGGCTTCGGCGGCAACGGCACACACTTCTGCATCGGCGCCAACCTGGCTCGCATGGAGATCAACCTGATGTTCAATGCCCTCGCCGACATGGTGCCGGACATCACCAAGCTGGCTGAGCCGAACCGTCTTCGCCACGGCTGGATCAACGGCATCAAGGAACTCCAGGTCGACTACGGCACAAAGTCGTGAACGCTTCGCGCCCAGGAACCGAGGTGATGTCGTGACGACCCCGGCGTACCTGAACATCGACCGCGAGAATCATCCCGCGGTACTCGCCGGACGTCGGTCGCGTGAAGCGGTCGAGGCCCGCGACAAGGCCGCGTGGCTGGCGAATTTCGCCGTCGACGGATCCGTCGAGGATCCCGTCGGGCCGTCGATGTTCGACGAGGAAGGTGTCGGTCACCGAGGCGCGGACGGATTGTCCGCGTTCTGGGACAAGACGATCGGCACCACCGAGAAGCTCGAGTTCCTCTTCGACAAAGAGGTGATCTGCGGCAACGAAGTGGCGTACATCGGCAAGATCGTCACTCACATCGCGGGGCACATCTCCGAGGCTGAAGGCGTCTTCACCTACAAGGCCGACGCGAACGGCGATCTACTCGCCCTCCGCGCGTTCTGGGAGGTCGAAGCGACGATGAAGTCGCTGCGCAAGGCTTGACCCACACTGAGGTCCGTACAACGGAGCCCCGCCCATTCGGACGAATGGGCGGGGCTTCGCTGTTGTCGCGGGGGCGCTACTTCTGTGAAGGGGTGAATCGCTTGGTGAGGTGGCCGTCGACCGAGAGCACACCCTGCTGGGCGATCGCGACGGCGATCAGGCCTGCGATGAGAGCCAGCGGGAGCTCGTAGCCGCCGTCGCCGGCCCAGAAGCCGAAGTCGATGTGGGCGATGAAGATCGCACCGATCATGTTGAAGATCAGAAGCAATGCGAAGAGCGGGACAGCGATGCCCGCGATGAGGGCGATGCCGCCGACGAACTCGAGAATCGCGGCGATCCACGCCGAGAGAGTCGGGAACGGCGCGCCCATCATGTCGAAGTTGGTGGCGACGTTGTCCATGCCGTAGACGAAGAACTTCTGGCAGCCGTGAGCCAGGAAGATGATGCCGAGGATGATGCGGGCGATCGCCGTGGACAGGCCCTGCGCGTGCTTGAGCGGATTCATGCCATGATCTCATCACTTACCTTTTGTAAGTTCAAGTCAAGGGCGTAGATTGATCCGCGTGTCCGAGTCCGCAGCCCTCCCGTTCGACGTTTTCGCCAAGGCGTGCCCGTCGCGTCGTGTGTTCGAACACGTCACGGGCAAGTGGGGTGCCCTCGTTCTCGGGCGCCTCACACGGACCCCGCAGCGATTCGGCCAGATCCGCAGCCAAGTGGACGGCATCAGCGACCGGCTGCTGACCCAGACGCTCCGGACCCTGTGCGACGACCACCTCGTGGTTCGAAGCGTCCCTGCTGACAGTCCGGGCCACCCGGTGTATCAGCTCACGGAGGCGGGTGACGACGTCGCTTTTGCCGTCCGCTCCCTCATCACATCGATCGAGAACGTGATGACGCGCGGCGCCGGAGCCTGAACTCCGACGCCGCGCGTCATGCACTTCCTGCTCCCCGAGCGGAGTCGAGGGCCTAGTGCTCCGGCTTATCCGCGCCGACCACCCACATCGAGAAGTACTGCGATCCGCCGCCGTAGGCGTGGCCGAAGGCCTTGCGGGCATCCGCGACCTGGTGTGCCCCGGCCTTGCCCATCACCTGAATGGCGGCTTCGGCGCAGCGGATCATTCCTGACGCGCCGATCGGGTTGGACGACAGCACGCCGCCCGATGCGTTGACCGGCAGTTTTCCGCCGATCGCGGTGTCGCCGGCCTCCGTCAGCTTCCAACCCTCGTACTCGGGCATGAAGCCCAGGTTCTCGAGCCACATCGGCTCGAACCAGGAGAACGGCACGTAGATTTCGGCGGTGTCGATCTCTTCGAGGGGATTGGTGATGCCCGCGGCTTTCCACAGGGCGGCAGAGGCGTCCCGTCCGGCCTGCGGGCTGACGACGTTGCGGTGTGCGTACGACAGCGGCTCAGTGCGCATGGCGGTCGCATGAATCCACGCGGCCGGTCGACCCTCGGCGATCGCGTCGTCGGCGGCGGCCTCATCGGCGATCACCACCGCACAGGCGCCGTCGGACGACGGGCACGTCTCGTCGAAGCGGATCGGATCCCACAGCATCTGCGAGGCGAGGACCGACTCGACGGTGATGTCGGGCTGCTGCAGGTGTGCCAGCGGGTTCAGCGAACCGTTGAGGCGGTCCTTGGCGGCGACCATCGCACCGATGTGTCCGGGCGCCTTCGAGTTGTGGATATACGAGCGGACGTGCGGTGCGAAGAACCCGCCCGCGCCCGCGCCGACCGGCATCGTGAACGGCACCGGAATAGACAGCGCCCACATGGCGTTCGACTCGGACTGCTTCTCCCACGAAACTGCCAGGACGCGGCGGTGCACACCACTGGTGACCAGCGACGTTCCGACGACGGCTGTCGAAGCTCCGACCGAGCCCGCCGTGTGGACACGGATCAGTCGCTTGCCGACGGCTCCGATGGCCTCGGCCATCGCGAGTTCCGGCATCATCGAACCCTCGAACAGGTCGGGGGCCTTTCCGATGACGATGGCGTCGATGTCGTCCAGACTCACCTGCGCGTCGGCCAAGGCGCGATCGATGGCTTCACGGCACATGCCCGCCATGGTCACGTCGTTGCGCTTGGCGACGTACTTCGTCTGCCCCGTGCCCAGCACGGCGGCGCGATTGCGGCCCATCAGTTGTCTCCGCCTTCCAGAGTGACGACCATGTTCTGTTGCAGCAGGGGTCCGCTGGTGGCGTGCGCCAATGCGGTGCGCGCCTGACCGGTGTGGATCGCGTGGGCGGCGTAGCCGATCCGCTGCAGGCCGGCTGAGAACAGGGCGTTGCCGCCCATGACCCCGCCGGACGGGTTGATCTGCGTGCGCTCTCCGAGGCCGAGCTCGTTGCGGATGATCAGTTCCTGATGCGTGTACGGCGCATGGATCTCGGCGACATCCACGTCACGGCTGCGGTCGCCGAAGACGGTGTCGCCCGCCAGCTTGGTCGACGGTGACCGGGTGAGGTCGCGTGCCCCGAAGTTCGGGGTGTCGATCCGGTGATCCCAGCCGGTGATCCACGCAGGATTCTCGACGAGTTCGCGTGCCCGCTCCTCGCTGGCGAGGACGATCGCCGCGGCGGCGTCGGCGTACGGTGCGATGTCGCTTCCGCGCAACGGTTCGCGGACGTACTCGGCGGTGAGCAGCTCGTCTACGTTCGCACCGGTGGCGCGGGCGGCGACGGCCGCCATGTCGGCCTCCGACCACGCGCCGGCATCGATGCCCGCGCGCGCCTGCAGTCCGGCGAGCGACGGTGCGTCGGGCCACAGAGGAGCGACGGTGTACGGGTCGGTCTGCAGGGCGAGGACCTGGTCCATGTCGCCTGCGGACGACTTGCCGAAGCCGTAGGCGAGGGCGAGGTCGACCTCCCCGGTGGCGATCTTGACCCAGGCCTCGTAGAGGGCCCAGGCGGCGTCCATCTCGACGTGCGACTCGTTGATCGGCGGAACTGCGCCGATGGCGTCGATGGCCGAGATGAACGAGAACGCGCGGCCTGCCAGGTAGTCGGACGAGCCGCTGCACCAGAAGTCGATGTCGGTGCGGCTGATGCCGAGGTCGGCGTACAGCTTGTCGAAGCAGGGGATCAGCATCTCGACACCGTTGGTGGTGCCGGTGCTCTCCGGGACGTTCGCGCTGTGGGCGAAGCCCACCACCGCGATCCGCGGGAAGTTCGTGCTCATGTGTTTTTCTCTCCTCTCGCGGGTCACAGGTGGTTTCGGTACGACTCGAAGTCGGCGTCGGGTTCGCCGCTCGGTGCGAAGTGGCTGACGTTGCGCAGGGTGTGGTCCCACTCCTCCTCGGGCCGCCAGACGGCCTTCACGCGCATGCCCATTCGGACCTCCGACGCCTCGACGTCGAGGATCAGGTGCAGGAACGGGATGTCGGCGCCGTCGAGCAGCACATAGGCCGCGACATACGGCGGCTTGATCTGCTGGCCGAGGAACGGCACGTTGACGATGCAGAACGTGGTGATCGTGCCGGTGTCGGGGAGCTCGACGCGTTCGGTGGTCAGCGAGCCGTCGGCCGGCGAGACCACGCGCGGCGGGAAGTACACCTCGCCGGTCTCCACACGTCCGCCGATGAGCTTGCCCGCCTTGAGGCCCTCGAGGTACCAGGACTCAGACTCGGTGGCGGTGTGCTTGACGGTCATGCCGATGGGAGTGGTGATGACGACGTTGCCGGCGGCGTCGGCGATCGACTCGCCGTCGGACGGCGTGGCCTGCGACGCCGCGTCGCCGACGGCGAAGTGTGAGATGTCGTCGATGCGGCCGGTGCGGACCTCACGCCAGACGGCGTGAACACGTGCGCCGGTGCTCAGCTCGGATGCCGTATCCGCGGAGACGGCGTGCAGCAGCGCGGTGTCGGCGCCGTCGAGCTTGATCAGGGCCCACGCGAACGGTTGGTCCAGGGGCTGCTCGGGTGACGGCGACGGCTGCCACGTCCAACTCTGGACAGTTCCGACGGCGGCGACCTCGACGATGTCGGACGTCGCAGCGCCCGTCGTCGGATCGAATTCCGTCGGCGGGACGCTGACTCGGCCGTCGGATCCGCGGCTACCGACGATTCGACCGTCGCGCAGTGCGAGGGCGAACTGCGACAGGACGGGGCCGAGAGACCTCGTGTAGTCGAAGGAGTTCTTCAGCTCGGCGGACAGGATCACCGACTCCGGGTCGGGCACCGCTACTTCGGGGCTCGTGGTTTCTGCACTATTGGTCACCTTCGAAGTAGAACACGTTCTAGTATTGCTGGCAAGGAATCCTTTGGAGAGGTGTGCGCGTGAAACTTGGTCTGCAACTCGGCTACTGGGGCGCGGGCCCGATCCCGAACGCGGCGGAACTGGTCGTCGCGGCGGAAGCGGCGGGCTTCGACTCGGTGTTCACCGCGGAGTCATGGGGTTCGGACTGCTATACACCGCTCGCGTGGTGGGGTTCGCAGACATCACGTGTTCGGCTCGGGACCGCCGTTGCACAGTTGTCGGCGCGTCCGCCGACGTCGCTGGCCATGGCGGCCCTGACGCTCGATCATCTGTCGGGCGGTCGGCATGTGATCGGTCTCGGTGTGTCAGGTCCGCAGGTCGTCGAAGGCTGGTACGGCCAGCCGTTCGCGAAACCGCTGGCCCGCACTCGCGAATACGTCCAGGTCGTAAGGGACGTGCTCGCTCGGGAGGGCGCCGTTCGCAACGACGGCCCGCATTACCCGCTGCCGCTCGCGGAGGGGCCCGGCGTCACCGGTCTCGGCAAGCCGCTCAAGCCGATCACACATCCGCTACGTGCAGACGTCCCGATCTGGCTCGGCGCCGAAGGGCCGAAGAACGTCGCGCAGACGGCCGAGATCGCCGACGGTTGGCTCGCCGTGTTCTACACGCCGCGCATCTCGCCCATGTTCAACGGCTGGCTCGACGAGGGCTTCGCGAGGCCAGGTGCTCGACGGACGCGCGAGACCTTCGAGATCGCCGCGAACGCTCAGTGCGTGATCACCGACGATGTCGCCGCCGCTCTCGATCGTTATCGCCCGTCCGCCGCCCTGTACGTGGGCGGGATGGGCGCCAAGGAGAAGAACTTCCACGCCGATCTGTACCGCCGGATGGGCTACGGCGACGTGGTCGACGAGGTGACCCGCCTCTTCCTCTCCGGCAAGAAGGCCGAGGCCGTCGCCGCGGTGCCGGACGAGATGGTCCGCGAGACGATGCTCGTCGGGACGAAGGATCAGGTCCGCGAGCAGATCAAGGAATGGGAGGCCTCCGGCGTCACGACTCTCATGGTCACCGCCCGCGATGCCGACACCATCCGAGAGCTTGCCACCCTCGTCTGATCCGATCTCCCATGGTGATGGCGCCTTGCGCGACGGCGGGCCTCAACACTAGGTTGCGACGGTCACGGATAGGACTTCGTCGGCGGTCGGGAGTTTGTCTCGTAGTCGTCAGCCACTGAGTCGTAGTCGGGCATCGGGGTTCCTCTCGTGTGGTGACGGGCCTCGCTGCGCTGATGGCCCGCGCCGCGCCGCGGTGTCCGACTTCGAGCCCGGCTTACGGCGCGACGACGGTCGACGTGCACGTTCGGGCCGGAACGGCCCAGACCGCGTTGCGATTCGTGGTCGTCAGACTGAGGCGCACCTTGCCGGGACCGAACGACGACCGTTTGACGGTGAAGTTGTGGACGCCGGTGTTCGGTGGGCGAACCCTGCTGTTGGCGACGAGGACGCCGTTGCGGCCGGTGTTGAGGTTCTTCCACGCGAGACGTGCGTGGGAGTCGTAGCCGAGGCCGACCCACAGGCTGCCGTACGTGATCTGCATGTAGACGGTCCCCGCGTACTCCGACACGAACACTCGGTTCGGCTGGTACGGCATGTCGACGACGTTCGGGCTCAAGTTGGTGCAGTCGCCGATCGGATACGCCTTGGTGACAGCTGAGGCGTCGCCGGCGGGGGCGGCGATCAGGGCTGCGGCGCCGGCTGCGGCGACGACTCCCGCGGCGAGTCGAGTGCGGACGGACATGGGGACCTCCTGGGTTGAACGGTCTATGTCCTGATTGTCGTCGCCTGGCACGGATTTGTTAGTCCGTTCGCCGGATTTCGATCGAGGCGCCGCCCCAAGACCCCGCGTGTCACTCGCCGGTGAAGACCGGCTTCTCGCGATTCGCGAACGCGCGGGGACCGATCTTCGCGTCGGCCGACTTGAACACGGCCGCGCCGAGCTCGGCGTCGATCTTGAACGCCTCTTCCTCGTGAAGGCCCTCGGAGTCGCGGATGGTCTTGAGGATGGCCTGCACGGCGAGCGGGCCGTTGGCGGCGATCTGATCGGCGATCTCAAGGGCCTTGTCGAGAGCGGAGCCGTCGGGCACGAGGTATCCGATCAGGCCGTACTCCTTGGCTTCGGCCGCGGTGATGTGACGGCCGGTCAGGAGGATGTCGGCGGCGATCGTGTACGGGATCTGGCGGACTAGGCGGACGGCGCTGCCGCCGAGCGGAAACAGGCCCCACTTGGCTTCGGAGACGCCGAACTTGGCGCTCTCGCCCGCGACACGGATGTCGGTGCCCTGCAGGATCTCCGTGCCGCCGGCGATGGCGGGACCCTCGACAGCGGCGATGAGAGGCTTCGTCAGACGACGTCCCTTGAGCAGTGCGGGCAGGCGCGTCAGGTCCCAGCCGCCCTCGGCGAACTTGTCGCCCGGGGCCTTCTGATTCATGGCCTTGAGGTCGGCTCCCGCGCAGAAGTACCCGCCTGCTCCGGTGAGGATCGCGACCCGGATCTCCGGATCGGCGTCGACCTGGTCCCAGGCGTCCTCCATGATGCGCATCATCTCGCCCGAGAGGGCGTTGCGCGCCTGCGGACGGTTCATCGTGACGATCAGGACGTGCCCGCGCTTCTCGACGAGGCATTCCGGCGCGGTCTGGGTCTCGGTGGTCATGGTTGCTCCTGTCGTCGACTGGGCGGGATGCGCCGAGTGTCACGAAATCCTTGCCGCGAACGATAACACGTTCTAGTTTTGACGTATGGCCTTCACGATTGCCGACTTGATCGAGCACGCCGTCGACTTGATGCCCGACCGCATCGCTCTCGAATCCGGCGACCAGCAGCGCACCTACGCCGAGATGGAGGCGCGATCGAACGCGCTCGCCCACAAGCTGCGCGAGCTGGGCGTCCGACCCGGCGACGCAGTGGGTCTGTACAGCCGAAACACGATCGAATCGGTCGAGGCGATGATCGCCATCTTCAAGGCGCGAGCGGTGATGGTGAACGTCAACTACCGCTACGTGGAGGCCGAACTGGAGCACATCTTCGCCGACTCCGGCATGAGAGTCCTCATCCACGAAGGACTGTACTCCGAGCGCGTCTGCAACGTGTTCTCGAATTCGAGCTACGACATCACTGCGCGCATCGTGATCAATTCCCTCGACTCGGCTCAGGGAGCAGAGGAGACGGTCCTCGACTACGAGGACGCGATCGCGTCGTCCTCCACTGAGCGCGACTTCGAAGAGCGCAGCAACGACGACCTGTACATGCTGTACACGGGTGGGACCACCGGCAAGCCCAAGGGCGTCGTCTGGCGGCAGGAAGACGTGTGGCGGGTGCTGGGCGGCGGCATCGACTGGTACTCGGGCCGCCCGATCGACGACGAGTGGGAACACGCGAAGACCGGGGCCGACGGCGGCCAGCTTGTTCGGTTCCCGATTCCGCCGTTCATCCACGGCGGAAGCCAGTGGGCCATCTTCCAATCGCTGTTCGCGGGCGGCAAAGCCGTCGTCTACCCCGACTTCGACGCCGAAGCCGTCTGGCGGGCCGTTGAGAAGCACCAGGTGAACGTCGTCTTCATCACCGGTGATGCGATGGGCCGTCCGATGATCGACGCGCTCGAAGCCGGTGAGTACAACACGTCGTCGGTGTTCTCCGTCGCGTCGTCGGCGGCATTGTTCTCGCCGTCCGTCAAGGACCGCTACCTGGAGGCTTTCCCGAATGCGGTGATCGTCGACGCCATCGGCTCATCGGAGACGGGCTTCGGCGGTATGGGCATGGCGGTCAAGGGGCAGAGCAGGGTCGGCGCGCCGACGGTCAAGGCAGACCCCAACACGCATGTGCTCCGCGAGGACGGCACGCAGATCGAGCCCGGCAGCGGCGAGACCGGCATGCTGGCTCGCACCGGGCACATCCCGCTTCGCTACCACAACGATCCGGTGAAGAGTGCGTCCACTTTCGTCGAGTACAACGGCGTCCGGTACTCCCTTCCCGGGGATCACGCCCGGGTGGAGGCCGACGGCACCATCACCATGCTCGGCCGCGGTTCGATGTCGATCAACACCGGTGGCGAGAAGGTGTTCCCCGAAGAGGTCGAGGCGGCCCTGAAGGCGCATCCGGACGTGTTCGACGTCAGCGTCGTCGGAGTCCCGGACGATCGGTTCGGGCAGCGTGTCGCCGCGGTGATCGCAACGCGCGACGGTGCTCGGCCCTCACTGACCGACCTGAACGAGGTGGTCCGCGCCGAACTCGCCGGCTACAAGACCCCACGCAGCGTGTGGTTCGTCGATGACTTCAAGCGTTCGCCCGCAGGCAAGCCCGACTACCGCTGGGCGTCGAGCATCACCACGTCGCGCCCCGCAGACGAAGCTTTCTAGACCCCGCAGTGCCCCGATAACGAAGGACTTTCATGAAGACTGATCTCGCCGAGAAGTTCGGCATCGAATACCCGATCTTCGGCTTCACACCCAGCGAGCACGTCGCAGCGGCGATCAGCCGTGCGGGTGGCCTCGGCGTGCTGGGATGCGTGCGATTCAACGAGCCGGAGGAACTCGACGCCGTACTCGAATGGATGCACGAGAACACCGACGGCAAGCCGTTCGGCGTCGACGTCGTGATGCCCGCCAAGATTCCGACCGAGGGCTCCAAGGTCGATCTCGACACCATGATTCCGCCGGAGCATCGGGCCTTCGTCGAGCGGACGCTCGACGAGCTCGGCGTTCCCGCACTGCCCGACGGCGGCGACCGCATCAACACCGGCGTCCTCGGCTGGCTGCACTCGGTGGCGCGCTCGCACGTCGATGTCGCGATGGAGCACACCCGCAAGTACGGACAGATCAAGCTGATCGCCAACGCTCTCGGCTCGCCGCCGAAGGACGTCATCGACCTCGCACACGAGAACGGCGTGCAGGTCGCGGCTCTCGCGGGCGCCAAGGAGCACGCGCTCAGCCACGTCGACGCAGGCGTCGACATCGTGATCGCGCAGGGCTACGAAGGCGGCGGCCACACCGGCGAGGTCACGTCGATGATCCTCTGGCCGGAACTCGTCGACGCGCTCGGCGACGCGGCTCCGGTTCTCGCCGCGGGAGGCGTGGGCAGCGGCAGGCAGATCGCCGCGGCGATCGCCATGGGCGCGCAAGGTGTCTGGATGGGCACCTACTGGCTGACCGCCGCCGAGTACAACCTCGGCGCGACCGGTGACGGCCCGTCCACGGTGCAGAAAGCTCTGCTCGCCGCGACCTCGCGTGACACCGTCCGGCGCCGCATCTACTCGGGCAAGCCCGCCCGACTTCTCAAGACCAAGTGGACCGACGCGTGGGACGCCCCCGGCGCGCCGGACGCTCTGCCCATGCCGCTGCAGAACCTGCTCGTCGGCGAGGCTCACGCTCGGATCTCGCTGGCCGACGATCCAGGAGTCGTCGCGATGCCCGCGGGCCAGATCGTCGGGCGATGCAACGAGATCACTCCGGTGGCCGAGCTCATCGACGGGCTGGTCGCCGAGTACAAGGACGCGGTGGCCCGCATGAACGCGACCGTCGAGTAATTCGACGGAGCGCACGCAGACGGCCGGACGATCGAACAGGGCGATCGTCCGGCCGTCTTCGCTTCGACTAGCTTCGCTCGCTCAACGAGCAGTAGGGACTCGCTTCCCTGCTCCTTGAGCGAGCTTGCCAGTCGAAAGGCGCTCAAGGAGCAGTGGGGAGCCCGTACCGGCGACGGAACCGCTCGACGCGGCCCTCGGTGTCCATGACCCGCTGCGCGCCCGTCCAGAACGGGTGTGAATCGCTCGTCACGTCGACCGTGATCAGCGGGTACGTGTTCCCGTCCGACCACACGACGGTGTTCTCCGAGGTCGTGGTGGAACGCGTCAGGAACTCCTTGCCGGTGGCGGCGTCGCGAAACACGACTGGCCCGTAGGCGGGGTGGATTCCGGTCTTCATGTCATTCTCCTTCTGTATCTGTTCTCGACTCGGTGCGAGTCGTGGTCATCGAGTCGGCAGCTGATTCGTCGGGGCGGTCGAGGTCGTCGCACGGGTCGCGGTGCGCATGTCCGAACGGCGACGGCAACGCGGCGAGATAGGCGGGTCCCTGTGCGATCTCGTCGTCGTCGACAAGCGCCGCGGTCAGCGTGCGGACGATCGTGTCTGGATCGGCGCGGTGGCAGAGCACTGTCAATGACGTGTGGCGGTCGCCGTACTCCGGGTCCCATCGGAGAGCGGCCAGTGCGCGGTGCTCGGGCGCCACCTGAGCGGTCTCGTCCGCACATGCGATCCACGTTCCGACGTGTCGGATGCCGAGCGCTCCGCCCGCGGAGTCCAACCACATGACGTCGTCGGGGTCCGACGCGAGCCACAGTCGGCCCCGTGCTGTGACGACTCCGTCCAACAGGACGTCGAGCGCGTCGTGCAGTCGGGTCGGGTGGAACGGACGGTCGGCCTCGAACGGAACGAGGGTGACCCCGCAGTCGGAGTCGAGGTCCGGACTGCCTGCGAGCAGTGGGTCGAACGGGTGAGTCGGACGTCCTCGGGGCGACTCCGGCTGCGCCGAGGTGATCGACGATTCGACGAGGTCCCGCGTCAACGACTGCTGACTGTTGAGGGTTCGCATACCGGCCGCCGGCGCCAGTCGGAGCAGCGTCGCGTGCAGGCGGGCGAGATCGTAGGCGGTGTCTGAGCCGTCCGCGTTGTCGACGATGATCGCGTCGGCGAAACGAGTCTGTCCCACGGTCACCTGGGCCATGGTGCGCTCGTCCTCAGACGCGACGAGGTTGGACTCGTGCAGCGTCAGGTCGCCGGTCGCATCGACGAGCCAGGTCGGTGCGTCGATCCCGCACACGGTCGCCACGACCTCGACGTCGGTCCCCGCGGGGGCGGGAGCGGCTCCACGAGCTTCCACGATCGTGTGCCGGATCTCGACACTCAGCGACTCTGGTTCGATCGCCGGGTCGAGAAGGACGACGATCCGTTCCACATCGGGATCGCGGTGCAGCGTTCTGAGCATCGGCAACAGGTCCAGCCGCAGAGTGCACGACACGCAGCCGTGCTCGAGTTCTATGTCGTCGATCATCAGGCTGTCGACGCCGTCTGGCGCCATCCGATGTTGGATCCGCGTGACGCGTCCAGTGGCGACGTCACGGAGGTCGTGCGAGACGACGGTGGTGCCCGGTCTCAGCAGGGTGTACGCGATACGAGCGTTCGTCGTGCGGTGCAGGCCGGTCACCAGCGTCACCGGGGTGCGCTGCAGTGCGTCTGCCATGTGGCTCCTCCTCACGTGTTAATGAACACGATTTCCATTTATTTCATTCCGACTGTAGCCTCGCTCTCAGTGTTAATGCGAATCGTTACCAATAAGAAGGGGTGAATGTGTCGGCCGTATGTCAGGTCACGGGTAAGGTCCCGGGCTTCGGAAAGCAGGTGTCGCACTCGCATCGTCGGACGTCGCGCCAGTGGCGACCGAACGTGCAGCGCAAGACCTACTGGGTTCCTTCGCTGGGGCGCCGAGTGACGCTCCGGGTCAGCACGACGGGGATCAAGATCATCGACCGAGACGGCATCGACGCCGTTGTCGGGCGAATCGCTGCTGCGGGGAGGCTTCGATGAGTCGCGGCACCGACCTACGTCCGATCGTCAAACTCGCCTCTTCCGCCGGCACCGGCTACACCTACGTCACCAGGAAGAACCGCCGAAACAATCCCGACCGTCTCACGCTGCGGAAGTACGACCCGATCGTGAAACGGCACGTCGAGTTCAAGGAGAGCCGCTGATGGCCAAGAAGTCGAAGATCGTGAAAGAACAACAGCGCAGGGTGATCGTCGAACGATATGCGGCCCGGCGCGCCGAGCTGAAGGCCCTGATGGCAGACGCCGCGGCGTCGCCAGAGGAGAAGGAGGCGGCGCGCGCCGAACTCGCGCGTCAGCCGCGCGATGCCAGCGCGACTCGATTGCGGAACCGCGATGCCGTCGACGGCCGACCGCGCGGCTACATCGGCAAGGCGGGTGTCTCGCGGGTCCGGTTCCGCGAGATGGCGCACCGTGGTGAACTGCCCGGAATCAAGAAGGCGAGCTGGTGAAGAAGACCAGGACCACACCGAAGTCGATCAAGGCGCGACGAAGCGCCGACCCCCGATTGACGTTCGACTACAAAGACACCGAAACGCTTCGGCGCTTCCTCAACGACCGTGGACGGATTCGGCGTCGCGACGTGACGGGGCTGTCGCCGCAGCAGCAGCGACAACTCGCAACAGCCGTGCGGAACGCCCGCGAGATGGCGCTGCTGCCCTTCGGCCGCTAGGCGATCCAGGACGGATCGCCGAGCGAGGCGGCGAGAGCGGCGCGGGCGGTCTTGAATGTCGCGGTCTCGGGGAGTGCCTCCACCAGCCAGACGCGGGTCGGGCGCTGTTTCGGTCCGAGGTCGGGCTGAGCGTCGAGGAACTCGTCCAAGGCGGGACGGTCGAGACCCGGAGCGACCAGCACCGCGCCGACGGCGTCGCCGATCTCGGTCGGGACTCCGACGACGACGACCTCACGGATTGCGGGATGACGCCGCAGGACGGTTTCGATGGGCCGGGTGCCGAGGTTCTCGCCGTCCACACGCAGCCAGTCCCCGATGCGACCGGCGAAGTGGACAAATCCTTCGTCGTCCACCCATCCGAGGTCCCCGGTTCGGTACATCCCGCCGCGGAGACGTTCGTCGGTCGCGGCCTGGTCGCCGTAGTAGCCGTCGAACAGGCCTGGGCCCGAGGTGTTCACGATCTCTCCGACCACACCGGGCGCCACCGCTTCGCCGGTGTCGGGATCGACGATCGCGTTCGGCGCGAGCAGCGGACCGAGCGCGTCGTCCGGCGTCTCGGGCGTCCGTGAGATCGAGACACCGCCCTCGGTGGAACCGAACCCGTCGATCACCCGTGCGCCGAAGCGGCGATTGAACTCGGCTCGGTCGGACGCCGACGCCTCGTTGCCGTACATGATGCGCAGGGGCACATCGCGGTCGTCGGGACGCTCCTCGGTCGCGAGAATGTAGTGGAGCGGCTTGCCCACATAGTTCGCGTAGGTGACGCCGTAGCGGCGCACGTCATCACCGAACCCTCGGGCCGAGAAGCTCCGCCGGATCGCGATGGACGCGCCGCCCGCGGCCGCGACCGACCACCCTGCGATCAGCGCGTTGGAATGGAACATGGGCATCGCGAGATAAGCGACGTCCGACGGCCCGATGCCGAACCGGTCGGCGAGCATCGCTCCGGCCGCGGCGAACTTGCGCTGACTGCACCGGACGGCCTTCGGATCGCCCGTTGTTCCGGAAGTGAAGATCAGCATCACCAGGTCGTCGGGCGAGGTGTGTGCTGGAACGAAATCCGCCCCCGACGTCGCGGCGAGGAGGTCGGACCACTCCGAGGAATCGACGTTGATCACCCGCATTCCGGGCGCGGGGTCGAACAGGCCCGATGATGCCGAGTCGACGAGGACGAGCTGGCAGTCGGACCGGACCGCATCCGCCGTCAGCGCCGCGCCGCGCCGCGTCGAATTGAGTCCGACCAGCACGAACCCGCCGAGCGCAGCCGCCGCGAAGAGGCTGGAGAACTCGACTGAGTTCGGCAGAAGGATGCCGACGTGCGCCGGTCTGGACGCGTCGAGCATCGACCGGACGGCCGCCGCGCGACGGCGGGCGTCGAGCAGGTGATCCCGCCACGAAGTGAACTCGCCCTCAAACCAGACGCCGCGGTCGACCACCTCGGCCAGCGGTTCGAGGAGTTCGCCGATCGTTCGCGGATCGGTGACGGCCGGGCCGGTCATCGCGAGGCCAGAGCTCCGCCGAGCTCGGCGAGGACAACCGGTGCCGAACCGTAGGTGAACTCGTTCTGCTTGGCGCGAAGAAAGAATCGGTGCACCGGATGCGAGGTGTCGAGGCCGACGCCGCCGTGCACGTGCACCGTGGTGTGGGCGACGCGGTGGCCTGCCTCGGCAGTCCAGAACGCGGCCGTGCCGACGGCGTCCGAAGCCGCGTCGGCCTCCGCATCGTCCGAACCGGACAGCAGCCAAGCGGCCTGTGCGACGGTCAGCGCCAGCGCCTGTGCATCGATGTAGTCGTCGGCCAGGCGCTGCGCGACTGCCTGGAACGAGCCGATCTTGCGGCCGAACTGCTCGCGGTCGCGGGCGTACTCGGCGGTCGCGTCGAGAGCGCCTGCGACCACACCGGCCTGATCCGCGGCCACACCGAGACGCAGCAGATCGCGAGCCAGTTCGGCGGTGGCGGCGCCGCCGCCGAGGATGACGGCCTCGGCCGCGGTGAAAGTGACCGTGAATGTCGGTGTGAGACCCGTCGAGCGGACTTCGACGAGGTCCACACCGTCACCGGCGGACACGACGGCGGCTACCGGTCCGTCGGCGCCCGCTGCGATCACGAGGAACGCGTCGGCGGCCGATGCGTACGGCACGTTCGCCTTGACGCCCGACACCCGGCCGTCGGTGATCGTCGCGGTCGGTGCGAGGAGGTCGTAACTGAGGTCCTCCTCGACAGCCGCGGTCAGCACGGCATCGCCGGAGGCCGCACGCGCCAGCAACTCGGTGAGCTCGGCCGGGCCGTGCGCATCGATCAGCGGAACCGCGGCGACGGCGTGCTGCGGATAGGGCACACGCGCCAGTGCTCGGCCGAGTGCAGTCGCGACGGCTGTGGTCTCGAGCGTGGTCAGGTCGGCCGCGGCGTCGCCTGCCCGGCCTGACGATGCGGCGAGGCCGAGTAGACCCGAGGCCGCGATCTCGCGCCACAGATCACGATCGATCGGGGTGTTGTCGGCCTCGAGCTGCGCGGTCCGTTCCGGCGTGGCGAGGCGGGCGACGATGTCTGTGGTGAGGCCGGTCAGATCACCCGACGCCTCGGTGGGAGTGAAGTCCATGGAATGCTCCTTGGTCGAGAGGAAGTTCGGGTCAGCGCCGGGCCGGGGGCAGCTTCAGTGCGAGCATGCCGATGATGTCGCGCTGGATCTCGTTGGTGCCGCCCCCGAAGGTGAGGATCAGTGAGGTGCGGGCGAACCGCTCGAGCCGACCCTGAAGATGAGCGCCCGGAGTGCCCTGTCGCAATGTCGCCGCTGGCCCGGCGACCTCCATGAGCAGGCGGTACGCCTCGGTGGCGAACTCGGTGCCGAACACCTTGGTGGCCGAGGCGTCCGCGGGCGACGGCGACCCGCCGGACGCTGCGATCGACGCGATCTTCCAGTTGACGAGCTTGAGGAACTCGACCTTGGCGTGCACTCGGGCGAGGTTGGCCTGGACCCACGGGACGTCGATGAGACGTCCGCCGCCGTAGCTCTGCTCCCTGGCGAATGCGAGCGTCTCGTTGAACGCGGTCTGGATCGGCGCCGCGCTGCAGAGAGCCACGCGTTCGTTGTTGAGCTGGTTGGTGACGAGTGACCAGCCGCCGCCCTCTTCGCCGATGAGGGCGCTGGTGGGTACGCGGACGTCCTGGTAGTAGGTCGCGCTGGTGTCGACACCCGACATCGTGTGGACCGGCGTGTACGAGAAGCCGTCCGCGGTCGTCGGCATGATGAGCATCGAGATGCCCTTGTGCTTGGAGGCCTCCGGGTCGGTGCGGCACGCGAGCCAGACGTAGTCGGCGTACGGGATGAGGCTCGTCCACATCTTCTGGCCGTTGATGACGTATTCGTCGCCTTCGCGGACCGCAGTTGTGCGCAGGGACGCCAAATCTGTGCCCGCTCCGGGCTCGGAGTACCCGATGGAGAAGTGCAGGTCGCCCGCTGCGATCTTCGGAAGGAAGAAGTCCTTCTGCTCCGGGGTGCCGTAGTGCATGATCGTCGGCGCGACCGAGTTGATCGTCAAGAACGGAACCGGGGCACCGGCGATGGCGGCCTCGTCGGTGAAGATCAGTTGGTCCATCATCGACCGGTTGGCGCCGCCGAACTCGGTCGGCCAGCCCAGTGCGAGCCATCCGTCGCGACCCATCTGGCGGACCACGTCGCGGTAGGCGTCGCCTTCGCCGAGTTCGCCGTCTCCGCCGGTCAGGGCGGCGCGGCGCTCGGTGGTCATGAGCCCGGTGAAGTAGTCGCGCAGTTCGCGGCGCAACTCCTCCTGCTCAGTGGTGTATGCGATCCGCATGCGGTGTCTCCTGCGATCTTCCGGCGCTCGTGGCACCGGTGTGCTTGGCTACTTCTGAAACACGTTCTAACGTGTAATCACCGAGTCCGTCAACCGCCGGGCACGCGACGCGAGGAGGATGCAATGCGAATCAAGGCCGATTTTGATCTGTGCGAGTCGAACGCCGTCTGCGTCGGGATGGCTCCCGACGTCTTCGAGCTCGACGACAACGACTACCTGGTCATTCTCAACGACGAGGTTCCGGACGAGCGTGTCGAGGAGATGCGCCAGGTGGTCGCCTCGTGCCCACGATCGGCACTGTCGATCGAATGATCCCCGACTGGTCCGGGGCGTTGTACTTTCTTCACTTCTCGACCTGAAGTGTTAGAACGTGTTCTAATCTTGTTCGGGTCAGAGACCGAGCGTCGCGGGGCGACGCCGGAGAGTAGGAGTCCGCCGTGGGTAAGTCGCTTGAAGGCAAAGTCGCCGTAGTCACCGGTGCAGGTGCAGGTCTGGGGCGCGCGGAGGCGATCGGTCTTGCGGCCGACGGGGCCACCGTGATCGTGAACGATCTGGACAGGTCCCTGCAGACCAGCGACGTTTTCGACGTCATCTCCTCGGCGGGCGGAAAGGCCGTGCCGGTGGCGGGTGACATCTCCGACGCCGCGACCGCGCGCGAGATCATGCGCACCGCGACCGAGGACCTCGGCGGGCTCGACATCGTCATGAGCAACGCGGGCATCACCCGCGACACCATGCTCTTCAACATGAGCGACGACGAGTGGGACCTTGTGGTCAACGTGCATCTGCGCGGCCACTTCCTGCTCAACCGCAACGCTGCGGCGTACTGGCGCGGCGCGTCGAAGGCCGCGGGTGCGCCCGTGTACGGCCGCCTGATCAACACCTCGTCGGAAGCAGGTCTTCTCGGCCCCGCCGGGCAGGCGAACTATGCGGCGGCCAAGGCCGGCATCACCGCGTTGACGCTGTCGGCGTCCCGCGCGCTGTCTCGATACGGGGTCACGGCGAACGCGATCTGCCCGCGTGCACGCACCGCGATGACGGCCGGCGTCTTCGGCGACGCCCCGGAGGGCACCGTCGATCCGCTGTCGCCCGAGCACGTCGTGACGCTGGTCCGCTATCTCGCGAGCCCCGCGGCGGCGGCGGTCAACGGACAGGTGTTCGTCGTCTACGGGCCCAAGGTCACGCTGATGGCCGCACCACGTATCCGCGAGGTCTTCGAGGCAGACGGCGACGACTGGACTGTAGACGCGTTGTCCGGTTCACTGTCCGAGTACTTTTCGCTACCGACCAGTAGTGGTTCGTTCTCGGCGTCGGACTTGACCGACTGAAAACGAAGTAACCCATCAACAGGAACTATGTCGATTAGTGGCACTGACGTGCCCGGTACGCGTGTTAGATTGCGTGCACAAGTGGGAGGAGGGGACTTGCTCACCAAGCTTGCTGCCCCGATGAACGGTGTGGGGGACTTCGTCGCACTGGGTGTCGAATCAGCCCGGGAGCTGTTCCGTCGTCCCTTTCAGTGGCGCGAAACGGTAGAGCAGTCGTGGGCCATCGCCCGCGTCTCCCTCGTCCCGACGTTGCTCGTCGCAATTCCGTTCACCGTTCTTGTCAGTTTCACATTGAACATCCTGCTCCGAGAGATCGGTGCGCAGGACCTCTCCGGTGCAGGCGCGGCCCTCGGCACGATCACGCAGATCGGGCCGATCGTGACCGTGCTCATCGTTGCAGGCGCAGGCGCCACCGCGATCTGCGCGGACCTGGGCGCCCGAACGATTCGTGAAGAGATCGACGCGCTTCGGGTTCTCGGTATCAACCCGATCCACCGGCTCGTCGTCCCGCGCGTCATCGCGTCCACCGGAGTGGCTCTCCTGTTGAACAGCCTCGTCTGCACGATCGGCATCGCGGGTGGATTCGTCTTCTCCGTGTATTTGCAGGACGTGAACCCAGGCGCCTTCATCGCCAACCTCACCCTGCTGACCGGCCTCGGTGAGCTCGTCATCTCGATGATCAAGGCAGCGTTGTTCGGGCTGTTCGCAGGGCTCGTCGGCTGCTACCGCGGACTCAACGTGAAGGGCGGCGCAAAAGGCGTCGGCGACGCCGTGAACGAGACCGTCGTCTACTCCTTCATGGCGCTGTTCGTGGTGAACGTCGTCGTGACTGCGGTCGGACTGAAAGCGACGATGGGCTGACATGGTTCTTCCAGGTACAACACGACTCCTCACCGCCCGCGTCGCGCTCAAGCGTGCGGGTGATGACTGGAACAAGATCGGCGACCAGGCGCTCTTCTACTGGGACTCGATCGCGTCGATCCCGCGTGCACTCCGCCTGTACAAGAAGGAGACGCTGCGTCTGATCGCAGAGATCTCCATGGGCACCGGCGCCCTCGCGATGATCGGCGGCACGGTTGTCGTCGTGGGCTTCTTGACGCTGTTCACCGGCGGCACCATCGCAGTCCAGGGCTACAGCTCCCTCGCCAACATCGGCGTCGAGGCCCTCACCGGCTTCTTCTCTGCATTCATCAACGTGCGCATCGCCGTCCCCGTGATCGCGGGCATCGCGTTGGCGGCGACCATCGGCGCAGGCGCGACGGCGCAGCTCGGCGCCATGCGCGTGAGCGAGGAGATCGACGCCCTCGAGGTCATGGCCATCTCATCGATCCCATATCTGGTCAGCACGCGCATCATCGCAGGCCTGGTGGCGATCATCCCGCTGTACTCATTGGCTGCACTCGCGTCGTTCATCGCCAGTCGATTCGCCACAGTCGTTCTGTACGGGCAGTCGTCCGGCGTCTACGACCACTACTTCTCGACATTCCTCATCCCGTCGGACATCCTGTGGTCGTTTGTCCAGGCGATCTGCATGGCCGTCGCCGTGATGCTCATCCACACCTACTACGGCTTCAACGCCTCGGGCGGCCCCGTCGGCGTCGGTGTGGCCGTCGGCAACGCGGTTCGTGCGTCGCTGGTCGTGGTCGTCGTCATCACCCTTCTCACGTCGCTCGCCATCTACGGCGCCGACGGCAACTTCAACCTGGCCGGGTGAGACATGGCTAAGCAGACTCGTGGCAACGGCGTGCGCAAGCTCGCCGCCACCATCATGGTCGGCGGGCTCGTCGCGATCGTCGCCCTCGCATCCGGGCAGTTCCTCGGCTGGTTCGACAGCACCACCACCGTCACGCTGAACGCGCCGCGGGCCGGTCTGGTCATGAACCCCGATGCGAAGGTCAAGCTGCGAGGAGTCACAGTCGGACGCGTCGCCAGCGTCGAGAACAACGGCGACACCGCGCGCCTGGTCCTCGACATGGACACCGATCAACTGTCGAAGATTCCCGCAAACGTGCGCGCCGACATCAAGTCGAACACGGTGTTCGGTGCCAAAGCCGTCAACTTCGTCATCCCTGAGGAAGGGCCGAAGGGCACCCTGAGCAAGGGCTCGGTGATCAACACCGAACACGTCGTGGTTGAACTCAACACGGTATACCAGCAGCTCGTCAACGTGCTGGCCCAGGTGCAACCCGATCGCCTGAACGTGGTCCTCGGCGCCGTGAACGATGCGCTGTCCGGGCGCGGGGACAAGATCGGCACCGCTCTCGTCCAACTGAACGACGTCCTCGGTAAGACGAACAAGCACCTTCCGGAACTGCGACGTCTGTTCTCCGAGGCGGGCTCTGCGACGAATGTGCTCGCCGACGCGATGCCGGATCTGATGCGGACCGTCGACAACGCGACGGTGCTCGGCAACACCCTCGTCGACAACGCCTCGAACCTCGACAGCCTGCTGATCAACGTCACCGGCATGGCGCGCAGCGGAAACGGTGTGCTCTCCAAGAGCAAGAAGGACTTGATCTCGACGCTGAGCAACCTCAGCCCGGTCTCTGCCCTTCTCGGGTACCAGGCGCCCGGCCTGCGATGCTTCATCACCGGCGCGAGCGACGCGGTCGACATCGCCGGACCGCTCCTCGGCGACCGCAACGGCATGCTCCTACTCGACGCGGGTCTCATCCCCGGCCAGGACCCCTACCGCTACCCCGAGGACCTCCCCGAGGTCCGCGGCGACGGTCCACCCACCTGCCAGGCGGGTCTGTCGGACATCCAGTCCAAGGAGAAGGTCCCATTCTACGTGATCGACAACGCGGACCAGCCCTACCAGCCGCGTACCACCCCGAAGGTGGAGTCGCGCAAGCTCTTCAATCTGCTGTTCGGAGGTACGCCACGTGGATAGTCGCGCACGCGCCTTCCGCGCCACCGTCATCAAGCTCACGACATTCGCTGTCGCCATGCTGCTGGTCCTCACCGGGCTGGTCCTGGTGTTCAGCCGCTACCAGGGCGGCAGTTCCGAGTCGTACTCGGCGATGTTCACCAGTGCATCGGCGATGAAGTCGGGATCTGTCGTCCAGATCGCAGGCGTCGACGTCGGAACCGTCGACAAGATCGAGCTGACGCGCGACAACCAGGCGCGGATCGAGTTCAACGTCAACGACGACTACCGTCTGCCGAAGACCGCGGTTGCGCTCATCCGGTACCAAAACCTCACCGGCGATCGGTACCTCGAACTGCAGCCGGGCAACGGGTCGCTGAGCGACACACTGTCGCCGGGAGACGAGATCCCGATCTCGCAGACCGAACCCGCACTCGACCTCGACAAGCTCCTCGGTGGCTTCAAGCCGTTGTTCCGCACCATGAGCGGTGACGAGGTCAACCAGCTCTCGTCGGCATTGATCGCCGTGTTCCAGGGGCAGGGTGGTTCGCTGAACAAGCTCCTGGCGAACACCGCCGAGTTCACCAACACGATCGCCGACCGCGACGCGCTGATCGGATCGGTCATCGACAATCTGAACACCACGCTCGGCACCCTGCAGGCCGATCACAAGGGACTCGACCAGAGCGTCGACCGGCTCCAGCAGCTGATCAGCGGCCTCGCGGGCGACAAGGAAGTCATCGGACGCGCCATCAGCGAGAGTGCGAAGGCGACCACCGGACTCGCCGACCTGATGAGCACCGTCCGCCCGGACATGAAGAAGGCGCTCACCGGACTCGGCAAGACGTCCGAGGAAGCGCTCAAAGCCGAGCCGTTCATCCGGGACCTGCTCGGACGGCTCCCGGGTGACTTCAAGACCCTCTCCAACCTGGGCAGTTACGGCTCGTGGTTGCAGATCTACTTCTGCCGCATCCGCCTGCTCCTCCCCGGGCCGGGCAACACGCAGTACTACTTCACGGCTATCGACGTGATGGGCGACAAGACGACCGCAGGCGGGAGGTGCGCGACGTGAGTGGTGAACAGACGCCGGACCGTAAGACCAAGCGGTCGAAGGCATCCGTCGGTGTCATCGGCTTCCTCCTGACTGCGATGCTCGTCATCAGCGCGCTCAACATGGACCGCCTGCCGTTCTTCACGCAGGTCAGCACCTACGACGCCTACTTCGACGACGCGGGCGGCCTCGTCGCGGGGGACGTCGTGATGGTCGCCGGCGTCAAGGTCGGCACCGTCGAGAACATCTCCATCGCGGAGAACGACGGCGGTCTGCAAGCCAAGGTCGGGTTCCGCATCGACGACACGGTGGCTCTTGGTGACCGGACTCGTGCGGCGATCAAGACCGAGACCGTCCTCGGCCGCCGAAATCTGACGCTCACCCCGATCGGCGACGGCCGGATCAAGCCGGGGCAGTCGATTCCCGTCGAGTCGACGGCGTCGCCGTACTCGCTGACCGACGCGCTCGATCAGGCGACCACGACGCTGGGCGAGACCGACACCGACCAGCTCAACAAGGCACTCGAGACGATGACCGACACGTTCTCCAAGACGCCTGCGAACGTTCGCGGCGCCGTTGAGGGTGTCGGCCGTGTGTCGAAGGCGATCGCCGACCGCGACAACGCACTCAACGATCTGCTGGAGCGCGCCAAGGGCGTCAGTGACGTCGTCGGCAAACGCAGCGAGCAGATCCGGACGATGCTCATCGACGCGAACGCTCTGCTCGGCGAGCTCGAGATGCGTCGCGCCGCAGTGCGCCAGGTGATCTCCGGGACCCGTGACCTCACGGCGCAGGTGAGCGGATTCATCGACGACAACGGCGAGCAGCTCCGCCCGGTGCTGGACAAGTTCAACAGGGTCATGGACATCCTCAACGACAACGAGGACAACTTCAGCAAGGCCATCGACAACCTGGGTCCGTACGCGAACATCCTCGGCGAGGCCGTGAGCTCCGGCCCGTACTTCAGCTCGCTCGTCGGCGTCGCCACGTTCGGCGACTACTTCGGCGCGTTCCAGAAGGTGCTGCAGCGCAAGTACCCCGAGGCGTGGAAGTACTTCTACGACTTCTCCGGAAACCCGCTGTTCCCGAAGAACTGGAACCAGGGACCGAACGCCGGTGCTCCGGACGTGAGCCGCCCGACGCCCAAGCGCACCTATCCGACACCGCAGAACGGAGGCAACTGACATGCGGATCTCTCGCCGTGTATGGGCGACCGTCGCAGCAGTCGTCGTTCTCGCTCTCGTCGCCGCCGGTGTGTGGTTCGGCGTCCAGCGCGCCACGACCCGCACGATCACCGCGTACTTCGCGACCGCAGCCAGCCTCTTCGAGGGTGACTCGGTTCGCGTCATCGGTGTGCCGATCGGCAAGGTCACCTCTATCGAACCCCGCTCGGGCGACGTCAAGGTGACCATGCGGATCGATCGCAGCACACCCATCCCCGCCGACGTTCGCGCCGTGGTCGTCGCACAGTCGCTGGTGTCCGGACGATTCGTCCAGCTGACCCCGGGCTACACGAAGGGCCCGGAACTCGACGGCGACGCGGACATCCCGATGGAACGGACAGCCGTCCCGATGGAGTGGGACGACGTCAAGAAGCAGCTGTCCGAGTTGAGTACCGCGCTCGGGCCGAAGGGCGCCGACCGCGGACCCGCATCGCGCGCCGTCGACGTGTTCGACATGAACCTGTCGGGCAACGGTGAGGCGATCGCCGAGTCGATCCGTCAGATGTCCACCGTCGTGGGCACTCTCTCGGACAACCGAGACGACGTGTTCGGTGCCGTCAAGAGCCTGCAGAAGCTCACCGAGCAGCTGTCGACGAGCCACGAGCAGCTGGTCCAGTTCAACGGTCGCATGGCATCGGTCAGCTCAGTACTCGCGGGCAGCAGCACCGAGCTCGGCGACGCGATGACCAACTTGAACGGCGCGATCAGCGATCTCGAGGGGTTCCTCGGGGAGAACAGTTCAACCGTGGTCTCCACAGTCGACAAGCTAGCGCAGCTCACCGGCACGCTGAAGAAGAAGGACGAGCAGTTGCGCGGCCTCTTACACTCGGCGCCCACGCAGTTGTCGAACTTCTTCAACATCTACAACCCGCTGACCGGCTCGCTAGACGGTGTGTTCGGCCTCGGCATGGGCAACAACCTCATCTCGCTGCTCTGCGGCACGTTCCAGTCGACGGCGCGTCCAGGCGACACGAAGGTCGACGTCGAGCAATGTGTCGACCTACTGGCGCCGATCATGAAGGACATCGTCGTCAACTACCCGCCGTTCATGGCGAACCCGGTGATCGGCCGGACTGCGCGGCCCGACCAGATCACCTACCAGAATGCCGACGTGCGGGCCCGAGCCCGCCAGGGTGTGGTGGAGCGCGACGCCGAGTCGCGTGCCGCCGCGCGCGATCCGTTGACCAAGCTGCTCGTTCCGTTCGGAGGTGAAGGATGATGCGCGGACGTACTCGCGCAGTCGCTTTGGCCGCCGGGCTCCTGCTTCTCGCACCGGTCGCCACCGCGTGCAGTGGCAATCCCGTCACGTCCTTGTCGTCGATCGGCGCCGAGGGCACCGGTGCAGGCGCGTACACGATCAGCGCGCGGATCCCGTCTGCCGCAGGCCTCGTCCGCAATGCTCCGGTGATGATGAGCGATGCGACCATCGGCAGCGTCGGCGACATAGCGATCAAGGACTGGAGCGCGGAGATCACGCTTCGCCTCAACGAGGGTGTGAAGATCCCGACCGGATCGCACGCGATGATCGGCATGACAAGTGTGCTCGGTTCGTCGCACATCGCGATCGTGCCGCCGGAGAAGACGACCGGACAGTACCTGTCGGCCGGTGGCAGTCTCTCCCTGCCGAACTGCCCGAAGCAGGGCAACATCAGCAAACCGGCCACGAAGCCGGTTGCCGACATCAACGCGGCACAGCAGGTGGACCCGTGCATGTACCCGACCACCGAACAGGTGCTCAGCTCGCTGTCGGTGGTGCTCAACGGCGGCGGCCTCTCGCAGGTCGGCGACATCGTCCATGAGCTGAGCCAGGCGCTCGGCGGCAACGACGAGCAGATCCGCACCCTGATCCCGCGGATCAACACCCTCGTGAACGACCTCAACGGCCAGACCGGGAACATCATCTCCGCAATGGAGGGGATGGACCGGTTGACGCAAGCCATCAACGATCAGACGCCGACCGTCCAGCGTGCGCTCGACTCCGGTCCGGAGATACTGCAGTTGCTCGTCGACCAGCGGACGAACCTCACGACCGCGCTCGACAACGTCGGAAACCTGTCGGCGACAGTGAACGACGTGCTCCGAGAGAACGGCGACGACATCAAGACGATCGTCCCGAACATGCGCAAGCTCATGGAGCAGCTGTCGATGACCGGGCCCGCGCTCGCGAACTCGCTGCGCCTGCTGCTGACCTTCCCGTTCCTCGAAGACAAGATCCCGAGTCTGGTCAAGGGCGATTACGTGAACTCCGACCTGGTTCTCGACCTGACGTGGAGTCGTCTCAACAAGACGATGGTCGCCTCGGTCACGAACCCGGAGGGAGTGACCGGCAAGCCTGCGAACGCCGCCAAGAGAGGGACCAATCCGTTCACCGCGCCGCTGATCCCCGGCATCACACAGCCCAAGATCAAGGACCCGGCCAATCCCACCCCCGGTGAGCTGATGCCGAAGTCGTCGAGAACACCGTCCACCGCGAAGCCGTCCACCACGAAGAAGAGCGGTGGCAACTGATGAAGATCACTCGTTTCGTTCGCATGCAACTCGCGATCTTCAGCGTCGTCACCGTCGTCTCACTGATCGTGATGGCCGTGTTCTACATCCGTATCCCGCAGATGTTCGGCGTCGGCAGCTACACCGTTCAGGTGGCCATGCCGAGCACCGGCGGGCTGTATCAGAACGCCAACGTCAGCTTCCGCGGCGTCAACGTCGGCAAGGTCGCCGGTGTCCGTCTCACCTCCGACGGTGTGGTCGCAGACCTGACGATCGACTCGGGGACCGACATCCCCGCCGACTCGGCCGTCGCGATCCGCAGCGTCTCGGCCGTCGGTGAGCAGTTCGTCGACTTCACACCACCCGCGGACGCCTCCGGATCGATGCTGTCCGACGGTGCCAAGGTGTCGACCGACGATGTTCCCGTCGAGATCTCCGCGATGCTCGACCAGGCAGACAACCTGTTGGCCGACGTGGACAACTCGAAGGTCCGTGCGGTGATGGACGAGGCCTTCGCCGCGTTCAACGGCACCGCGGACGAACTGCAGCGGATGATGGACTCCATGGTCCTGTTCGTCGGGGCGATGAACGACAACGTCGACGTGACCCTCGACCTGGTGCGTCAGGCAGGCCCGATCCTCGCAACGCAGAACCAGACGGCTGACGCCATTCGCAGCTGGACAGCCGACTTGACGAAGGTGACCGACCAGCTCCGCGCGAGCAATCCCGATATCACCGACATCCTGAAGAAGGGACCCGGTGTCGCGAATCAGGCCAAGAGCCTGTTCGACGACATGGCGCCGGGATTTGCGCTCGGCATGTCGAACCTGCGCGTCGCCGCGAAGACGATGGCGGTGTATCTGCCGAACCTTCGTCAGACGATCGTCCTGTACCCGCGGGTGCTGTCGGCGCTGATCACGGCCATCAACACTGGATCGAACCGTCATGGCGCCAACGTGAACTTCACTCTCGGCTTCCAGGATCCGCCCACCTGCACGGTCGGCTTCCTGCCGCCCGACCAGTGGCGATTCCCGTCGGCCACCACACCGCAGGACCTGCCGCCGGGACTTCTGTGCCGCCTGCCGCAGGACGCGCAGAGCTCTGTTCGCGGCGCTCGCAACTTCCCGTGTGTGGAGTTCCCCGGACGTCGTGCCCCGACCCCGGCGGAGTGCCGGACCGGATTCGTTCCGTCCAAGCGTGACAACGTCGCACTTCCCAACGGGTTCCCCGGTACCGACCTGCCGCGTCAGCCCGCCGGACACGTGGTGCCCGGCACCCCGTCCGACTACGACGCTTCGCCGGCCACGTACGCGACAACGTACGATCCGGAGACAGGGGAGTTCATCGGCCCGGACGGCAAGAAGTACAAGACCCAGGCCGGCGCCGACAACCGCAACCAGAAGAAGCAATGGTACGAACTGATCACGAAGACGGTGGAGTCCTGAAACCGGAGTCCGATGGCGTCGCCAAGAAGCCGGCAACGGTCCGCAAGTCGAGCCCGGTCTCGCGTCGTCGCAAGTCGACAGGCAAGGCGCCCGCCCCGGTCGTCTCGGAGGAGTCGACCGACGACGTGACCGTCGACGACGACGTGACGGCGGAGGCGGCCGCCACCGACGGAGGGGCCGATGTCGAGTCGGCCAAGGCAGGCGCTGATGTCGCCGCCGATGCCACTGCGGAGTCGGACGGCGTCGACGCGGCATACGTGCCGACCGAAGGTGTCTCGTACCGCGCGCGCCGTAGTTCGGTGAAGGCGCCCGTGTCGGCGTCGCCGTCGGCGAAGAAGGTTCTGTTGCCCGCTATTGCAGGCATCGTCGCCGCTGTGGTGTTGATCGCGTCTGTGGTGCTCACCGCCGGCTTCCTCGTCGGTTCGTCTCGAATCGACGACAATCGCGAACTCCGGACCAGTTATGACCAGTTCGCGCAGGAGGTGGTCATCAAGATGACCACTCTCAACAAAGAGAACGCCGACAGCATGTACAAGTTCATGCAGGAGCACACGAGCGGGCGTGCTCAGCAGCAGTTCCGCGATTCGATGAAGCAGGCGACCGACCTGATCCGGGCGGACGACATGAAGACGACCACAACGATCGCCGCGTCTGCCGTTGAGGACGCGGATGAGGACGCGGGCAGTGTGCTCGTCGTGTTCGTCTGGCAGGGGATCGCGCCCGAGGCCCCGCAGCAGCCGGACATCCAGACGTTCCGCGCGAGGATCTCGATCACTCGGATCAACGACGACCTCAAGATGACGAACTTCGAGTGGGTGAACTGATGTCGAAGAAGCGCCTCCTCATCGCTGTTGCATCCCTTCTCGTGGTTGCCGCCGTAGCGTCGGCCGTGGTCACCGGCGTCCGGTACTGGAGCATGAAGGCGGAAGAGAATGCACGCGACAGTGCGCTGTCAGCTGCCACCGCGTACACCGAGACGATGTTCGCGCGTGACCCCAAGACTGTCACCGACAACATCAACAAGTCGATGAGTTTCCTGACCGGGAACGCCAAGGCAGAGTTCCAGCGGAACGTCTCCGAGTTCGACATCGCGAAGAAGGTCAAGGAAGACAAGATCGTCTCCGCCGTGACCATTCAGGGCGCCGGCGTCATGTCGAACACCCGTGACACCGCAAAGGTGCTCGTCTACATGAATCTGTCGACGACCCGAAACACTGTCGAAGACGTGCAGATCGACCCGAGTCGTCTCGTCTATGACATGGTTCGTCGGGACGGTACGTGGATGATCAGCGCGATCGACATCCTCGACGACGAGTCGTTGCGTTCGCGAGTGCAGAAGCCCGATACCACCCCGTCCGGTGCCGTTCCCATCCCGTCGTCTGCCCCGAGCGCACCTGCGTCGCCCACTCCGACCTCCTGATTCTCAGCGGTTCCCGCGGCTTTCAATGACAAACGAGGCATGCATGCATGCCTCGTTTGTCGTCGAGTGCCTCGTTCTTGTTAGTCGTCGACATCACTGCTGACGACCCGCAGGTCGTCCGTGAGGTCCACATCGGCGTCACGTCCGTCCGTGAGCCGCACGCCGACGTCGTATCGGACTCCGCGGTCGTCGCTCGACGAGATCGACTCCATGCTGCCGCCGCCGACCGCGGCGGTCGCAGCGGCGGCCACTGCGTCGAAGCGGTTGAGGTCCAGCACTTCACTCGGATCGTCTGTCCGGTCGGGAGTCTCCTGGACGACGGCGCCGTCCGAGCGGACGTGCACGTCTTGTTCACGGCCGTCGGACAGACGCACCTCGACGTCGTATCCGTCCCTCTCCACGTCCACTGAGGTGGCGCCGACGGCGCCGGTCGCAGTGATGGCGGCCCGCGCGGCGTCACGCAGCGCGGAGACACTCGTCGTCGGGTTCTGTTGAGGATCCGATTCGTCATCCTTGTCGTCGACATCATCTGGATCAGCGTCGTCCGCGACAGACTGGTCGGAGACGGTGACAGGAGTGTCGTCCGATCCGGTGGACAGAGCATAGGCGACACCACCACCGGTCAGCAGTGCGATGACCACCGCCGAGCCGATCAACAGTGTGCGTCGTCGAGCCTTTCCCGATCCGTGCGGCGTCTGTCCCGGGTCGCCTGCGAACGGCGTCGGCGCAGAGTCGGCTTCAGGCAGAGGGCGGGTGTCTTCGTTGTCGTTCATACGTGCATCCTCTCTTCGATGCGCTTAACGAGTTCTGAAGCGAGCTGAAGAGGTTTTCAGGATCGGCCGTCGGTGGGAAGCGTCACCGTGAGGAGCGCGCCGCCGACGGAACCGTCGGACACTCGGACGTCGCCGCCGTGGCTGCGGACGATCTCCCGAGTCATCGCGAGGCCGAGGCCACTGCCTCCGGCGTCCCGAGCTCGCGCTTCGTCGAGACGGGTGAACCGCTCGAAGACTCGCTCTCGGTGTTCGATCGGAATGCCTGTCCCGTCGTCCTCGACATCCAACCGCACATACCGAGAATCGGCGTGCAGTCGGAACGTGACTTGCTGTGAGGCGTGGCGGGCCGCGTTGTCGGCGAGGTTCCGGACCACTCGATCCAGCAGTGCTTCGTTCCCGTCGATCCGCGCAGCCCCGACACCGCGTGTGTCCACGTCGACTCCGATGCCTCGGAGCCGACTCGCCTCGCGTAGGACGATGTCGTCGAGGTCCACCGAGGCGATTGTGTGGCCGCGATGTTCGTCCAGCCTTGCGAGCAGCAGGAGCCCCTCCACGAGTTCCTGCATCCGAGCGCCCTCCGCCAACACCACTCCGCTGAGTTCGGCGAGAGACGTCGACGACGGATGGACGTCGGCCACTTCGGCGTGCTGACGAATCGTGGCCAACGGTGAACGCAGTTCGTGCGAGGCATCACTGACGAACCTTCGTTGTGCGAGGCGTGCCTGTTCGATCCGGTCGAGCAATCGGTTCATGGTCGACGCGAGCGCACCCAGTTCGTCGTCTCGGCCGGCCTCCACACGTTCGCTCAGATCGTCGGCTCCGATGGCGTCGACCTCCCGGCGGAGTCGCTCAACGGGCGCGAGTGCCCGCCCGCTGACCACCCAGACCACGACGCAGATCAACACGATGACGGCGGGGACCCCTGCCGCCAACAAGACCGTGGTCGTCCCGACGGAATCGTCCACGTGGTCGAGCGGTCGTGCGACGGTCAGGCGTCCGCGGTCGGTGTCGTCGGACGCGGCGAGGAACGAATCTCCGTCGACGGTCACACGGGACGGGGTCCCATCCACTGCGGGGATCGACGATGCGTCGTCGTCGTTCATCGCCGGCGTCGGGCTGTCCAGCCGGACGAGGAGGTCGTCGTCGATCGACGTGACGGACGCCGGATCGGCCTCGACACGATCGCCGATGGAGTCGAGATCCTGTTCCAGTGAGACGGCCACACCGTCTGTCAACGCGTCCCGGACGATGAAGACCGTCGAGACGGCCGCGACTCCGAGGACCACTGCGGTGACGGCGAACGCGCCCGCGGTCACCCTCGCACGGATCGATCGTGTGATCCGTTGACGTGCATTCACCTCACGCCCCCGGTCCCGGACAGGCGGTAGCCGGTTCCACGAACCGTCTCGATCGATTCGCGGCCGAACGGTTTGTCGATTTTCGCCCGCAGATGGGCGATGTAGACCTCGACGATGTTCTCATCACCGTCGAAGTCGCCGCCCCACACGTTCGCGATCACCTCACGCCTGGTCACGGCCTCGCCGCGGCGACGGAGGAGGTAGTCGAGCACGGACAGCTCACGGGCGGTGAGCGAGAGTTCGACGTCGCCGCGGAAGGCGCGTCGCGCGGCTGGATCGAGCCGCAGATCACCCGCGATGAGGACGGGTGGCCTCGCTCGACCTCCGCGGCGCACCAGCGCTCGGATCCGGGCGACCAGCACTGGATGGGAGAACGGTTTGGTCAGCCAGTCGTCTCCGCCGGTGTCGAGGCCCTCGACCTCGTCCCACTCGCCGTCCTTCGCGGTGAGGAACAGGACGGGGGTCCACACGTCGTCGGCTCTGAGCGACTGACACACGCGGTATCCGCTCATGCCGGGCATCATCACGTCGAGAACGATCGCGTCGTAGTCGCCGTCGGTCGCGAGCCGAACCCCGTCGACTCCGTTGTGTGCGACGTCGACGACCATGCCCTCGGCCTCCAGACCGCGGCGGATCCCGTCGGCGAGCCGGACTTCGTCGTCGACGAGAAGGATTCGCATGATCACCAGTCTGACCGAGACCACCTGAAGTGCGCCTGAACGACGCTGCGCGGCACACCGGGGTGGTGTGCCGCGCAGCGTTGCGGAGGTGAGAGCTACGCCGAGGTGTAGCCCATCGGCATGAGGATGGCCTTGTGCTCGAGGTAGCTCTCGAGCCCTTCCTTGCCGTTCTCGCGGCCGATGCCCGACTTCTTGTAGCCGCCGAAGGGCGACGACGGATCGATCGCGTACCAGTTGATGCCCATGGTGCCCGTGCGGACCTGCTTGGCCACTTCGATGCCCTTCGCGACGTCCGAAGTCCAGACCGAGCCCGCGAGACCGTAGTCGGAGTCGTTGGCGATCGCGATCGCCTCGTCGAGGTCGTCGTAGGCGATGACGCTGATGACGGGGCCGAAGATCTCCTCCCGGGCGATCGCCATGTCGTTGGTGACGCCGGTGAAGATCGTCGGGCCGACGAAGTTACCGGTTCCGACGGCGGGAGCCTCCACTTCGAGGACCGCGGTCGCGCCCTCTGCCTTGCCCTTCGCGATGTAGCCGGTCACCTTCGCGTGCTGCTTGTCGTTGATGATCGGGCCGAGCTTGGTCTCCGGATCAGTGGGGAGGCCGGGGGTGAAAGTTGATGCCACGGCGACCATGGCGTCGACGATCTCGTCGTGACGCGAACGGGGGACCAGGACGCGGGTCTGGGCGACGCACGCCTGCCCGGAGTTGAGGATGCCGGAGAAGACGAGCATCGGTGCGCTGGCGGCCGCGTCGGCGTCCTCCAAGACGATGGCTGCCGACTTCCCACCGAGTTCGAGCGAGCAGCGCTTGAGCTGTTCGCCGCAGCGCGCAGCGATCGACTGGCCCGCGAGGGTCGATCCGGTGAAGGTGATCTTGTCGACGTCCGGGTGATCGACGAGGGCCTTGCCGGTCTCGACGCCGCCCGGAACGATCGAGATGACGCCTGCGGGAACACCGGCTTCGGTGAAGATCTCGGCGAGCATGTTCGCGTTGAGCGGGGTCTCCGGGGCGGGCTTGAGGACCACCGAGCAGCCGGCGGCGAGCGCCGGGCCGAACTTGTTGCAGAAGAGGAACAGTGGGACGTTCCACGCGATGATCGCGCCGACCACGCCGACGGCTTCGCGGACCACGAGGGTCTCGCCGAACAGGCCGGTGCGGGTCTCCTCCCACTGATACTGCTCGGCGGCGTCGGCGTAGGCCGAGAGGCAGCCGGTGCCTGCGAGCTGCTGGAGGGTGGCGACGTCGCCGGGGGTGGCGCCCATCTCGGCGGAGACGAGGGCTCCGATCTGCGCGCCGCGCTCGTTGATCAGCTCTACTGCTCGCCGGATCACCGCAGCTCGCTGGGCCGGAGGTGTGTTGCGCCAGACGCCGGAGTCGAATGATTCGCGCGCTGCGCGGACGGCGTTGTCGACGTCCGTCGCATCGGCGGACGGGACCGACCCGACCTTCTCGCCGGTTGCCGGCGAGAACACCTCGAGCACTTCGGTGGAGTGCGGATCCACCCACTCTCCACCGATGTACAGCTGTGTGGTCTCGATCGGGTCGGTCATGCGTGCTCCTGAGATCGCGAGGGGGTTTCCTCCGATACTAGAGCACAGTTAGAACACGTTCTAGAAAAATCTTCTCGGTGACGATTCAGGCGCTCGGTTCGACGTTGATGACAACTTCGAATTCGAGAAGACTCGCTCCCGTTGCGACAGGCTTTCGGTCGCCCGAATGGGCGGCACGCGCGTCACCGCCTGCCCACGCCTGGAAGCTCGCCTCGTCCTCCCACTGCGTGACGACGAAGTAGCGGTCCTCGCCGTTCACTGGGCGGAGGAGCTGGAAACCGAGGAAACCCGCGGCGCCGTCGACAGTGCCCGCACGAGCTGCAAAACGCTTCTCGAGTTCGGGTCCGGCGCCTTCGGGGACGCTGATCGCGTTGATCTTGACTACGCTCATGAGATCTCAATCCTTCGTTCAGGTCAGGCGTGGTCTTCACCTGATCGGTTACACGGCATCCATGTGCCAGGCGGGCTCTCCGGGCAGGCCCCTCAGATGAGGGCGCTGACGACGGGCCCGTACTCGACACCATAATGTCCGGCTTCGGGGCTGCCGTTCATTGAGGCGAGTGAGTGGCCGACGAACCCGCGAAATCGTCAGGGCGACGCCCACCGCGCGTACTTTCGAGTCATGGCCCAACCTTCGCTGCGTGCCCTTCGGACGATCAACTCGGGTTTGAACGAACTCGACTCTCATCTCTTCGACGCAGTGGCGAAGTCTCCGAGTCCTCTTCTCGACGCGACGATGCGACCGTTGTCCGCTGCGGCGGACCACTCGAAACTGTGGATGGCGATCGCCGCCGGATTGGGATTCGGCGGCCTCTCATCACGACGAGGGGCCGTCCGCGGATTGGCGTCGTTGGCGGTCACGAGCCTCGTCGTGAACCAGGGTCTCAAACGCGTTCTTCCTCGCCGACGCCCTGTCTTCGACGCCGTACCCGTCGCGCGTTTCCGGCGTCAGCCGATGTCGTCGTCGTTCCCCTCCGGGCACTCGGCGGCCGCTGCGGCTTTCGCGATCGGGGTCGGCCTCGAGAACCGTTCCGCGGGATATCTCCTGAGCGGCCTCGCCGGCGCGGTGGGACTGTCTCGGGTCGCGACGGGTGCGCACTATCCCGGTGACGTCCTCGCGGGGTTCGCAATCGGTGCAGGCGTCGCGATCGCCGGGGCTCGCGTGATTCCTCAGGTCGACGACAGCCGCGTCATGATCCCCGAGCCGACGGCCGAGACCGTCGCCGTGGAGCCGGACGGCTCAGGTCTTGTTGTGGTCCTGAACCCCGCCTCTGGCGACGGTACCGGGTCGCGGGTCGCCGCAGAGATCCGTCGGACGTTGCCCGAAGCCGAGATCGTGGAGCTCGCCGAAGACTCGGACCTCGACGCGGTCACCGCGGATGCGGCGTTGCGAGCACAGTTCCTCGGCGTCGCCGGTGGCGACGGGACGGTGGCGACGGTTGCTGCCCACGCTGTGCAGTCGGGAAAGCCGCTTGCGGTGTTCCCCGCAGGCACCTTCAACCATTTCGCGAAGGACATCGGTGCCGCGACCGTGGCGGATGTGGTCGACTCGATCCGAAGCGGTCGGATCGCGCGTGTCGACGCGGTGTGGCTGAACGACGAGAAGCTGCTGCTGAACACCGCGAGCATCGGTGCCTATCCGGAGTTCGTCCGCGCGCGGTCGCGCTACCAACGACACCGGATCGGCCGTGTCACCGCGACCGTTCGGGCAATGCGTCGGGTGCTGATCAAGACCTCACCCGCGCGGGTGCGAATTGAGGGGCGACCGGCCACCGTCTCGTTCTTCTTCCTCGGAAACTCGATGTACGGCGCGCCGGGTTTTGCGCCAGGCCGACGCTCACGCCTGGACGACGGAGTGCTCGATGTCCGGTACCTCGAGGGCGGACATCGGTATGCGGGAACAAGGCTGCTGTTCTCACTTCTGAGCGGGCGGATGAGGAACTCCAAGGTGTATCGGGAGGTGCAGGCGCCGGTCGTCACCATAGAGGCGGACGAGCCGTTCCGGGTGGCGCACGACGGAGAGGCGGGTGACCTGCACACACGAGCGACTTTCCGCGTCGCGTATCGCGAACTGCGGGTCTTCGGCGCCAGTCGCGTGAGATGAGCCGCCTGGCAGCGGTCCCAGATGCAATCCGCCCCCGATCGGACGTGTCGGCGCACGTCGGCTCGAAGGGGCCCGGATAGTGTCGACGGGGTGGACTCCGACTCGCCCGACGCACCTGCGATCGCCGACACCGGCCTGCTCGATCACGGCGGCCTCGACGTAGTCGAAGGCGGCCTTGGAGCAATAGTCCTGGTCCACGGTCTGATGGGTCGCGGCCGCACGTGGCGACGGCAGATCCCGTGGCTGCGCGACTACGGGCGAGTCTTCACATTCGACTCGGCGAATCACCAGGGCGCCTGTTCGGTCGACTCCTCCGACATCTCGACGGAGCGGTTCGTCGCCGACCTCGCCGAGGTGATCACGTGGATCGATCGCGGCCCCGCGGTGCTTATCGGGCACTCGATGGGCGGTCTGCACGCGTGGTGCACTGCGTCGACGTACCCGGAACTCGTGTCGGCACTGGTCGTCGAGGACATGGCACCCGACTTCCGCGGACGCACCACCGGAACGTGGCAGCCGTGGTTCAGCAGTTGGCCCGACCGGTTCCCGGACCTGCAGGCGGCAGTCGACATGTTCGGGGACGTGGCGGGGCGCTACTTCTACGAGGCGTTCGACGACGGACGGCTGCACGGCTCGATTCCGGTCTGGGCCGACATCGCCGAAGAATGGGGGACAAGGCACTTCTGGGACCAGTGGGCAGACGTGGCAGTCCCGACCCTGCTCTTGGAGGCGGGTTTCTCGGTGACACCGCCCGGGCAGATGGCGGAGATGGCCGCGCGCAAGCCGTCGGCGTCGTACTTGCGGGTGGACGGTGCGGGTCACCTTCTCCACGATGACGCGCCCGGTGTCTATCGCGGAGCGGTCGAGGCGTTCCTGAGCGACCTGCGGCCCTAGGGCGTGTTCAGCCCTCGCCTGCGAGTGCGAACAGGCCGTCGTCGGTCAGTTCGATGAGGCCGTCGACAAGCAAGGAGTCGAGGGCCCGAGCGCGCTGACCCGGGTCGCGCTCCCACGCGAGATCGAGCGCCGCTCGTTCCACCGGCCCCGATGTTCCGCGAAGCACGTCGAGGAGTCGTCCGCGGGCCTGACGGTCCGTGCCTTCGAACTTCTGGACCTTCCGCACGGGGCCTTCGTGCTCGGGGCGACCGAGCCGAACCCACTCACACGTTGGCTCGAGCGGGCACTTGTCGCAGCGGGCTTCGCGAGCGGTGCACACCAGCGCGCCGAGCTCCATGAGCGCGGCCGAGAAGCGTGGGGTCTCCGGTGCCGGGGCACCGTCGCCCGTGCGCGGGAACAGTGCCTCGGCGTCGGCGAGATCGCGACGTCCAGGGTTTCCGGGATGCTGCTTGCCGTGGACGGCGCGAGCGATCACTCGGCGCACGTTCACGTCGACCACCGGTACCGACTGCCCGTAGGCGAAACAGGCGACGGCGCGGGCCGTGTAGTCACCGATGCCGGGGAGCGTCAGCAGGGTGTCGACGTCCGACGGAACCACGTCGTCGTACTGGTCGGCGAGGACCTTCGAGCATTCGTGCAGTCGCATCGCGCGGCGCGGGTAGCCGAGTTTCCCCCACGCGCGGACCACTTCGCCTGTGGACTCTGCAGCCATCGCCGACGGCTTCGGCCAGCGCTCCACCCACCGTGTCCATGGTTCGACAACTCGTGCGGCGGGGGTCTGCTGGAGCATGATCTCGCTGATCAGGACGTGCCAACCGGTCAGATCTGTCGAACGCCACGGAAGGTCGCGTTCGGCGTACCCGAACCACTCAAGGACAGTGGTCGGTGGCACACTCGAAGTCATGAAGGATCTGACCCCCGCTCAGGCATGGACTGTTCTCAAAGAAGGCAACCAGCGATTCGTCGAAAGTCGACCGATTCACCCGAGCCAGGGTATCGCCGACCGTGAGGCGCTCGTCGGCGGCCAGTCGCCGCACGTTGTGCTGTTCGGCTGCGGCGACTCGCGTCTCGCCGCAGAGATCATCTTCGATCAGGGGCTGGGCGACATGTTCGTCGTTCGAACCGCAGGGCACGTCCTCGACTCGGCGGTGCTGGGCACCATCGAGTACGGCGCCGACATCCTGAACGTTCCGCTGATCATCGTGCTCGGTCACGACAGCTGCGGGGCCGTCGGCGCCACCCTCGACGCACTGGACAACCTGAATCTGCCCGGCGGTTACATCCGCGACGTCGTCGAGAAGGTCGCGCCGAGCATCCTGGCCGGGCGCAGCGAGGGACTCACCGAGTACTTCGAGTTCGTCACCCGCCACGTGCAGGAGACGAGCCGTGTACTCATGCAGCGCAGCCGCATCATCGCCAAGCGGGTCGAGGACGGCGACCTCGCCATCGTAGGCCTCAGCTACCGTCTCGACGACGGCCAGGTGCATCTCGTGGAAGTCATCGGCGACATCGGCGAACTGCCCGAAAGTGACCCGCGAAAGGCCGGTCGGGGAGAATAACCCGCCGCGGCGTGGACCAATCCGCGACACGCCGAAGTTCGACGCCGTCGTGCGAGGCCCGGCGGCGATACCGTTGCAATCGTGATCGAACCCCAGGGACCCCTGCCTTCCGAGGTGTATTGGCGTCGCCGCCTCGTGGCGGTAGGCGCTGGAGTGGTGGCGATCGTCGTGGTCATCGCCTTGATCATCTGGGCGGGCAGTTCCTCCGACGATTCGTCGCCGAAGAATGCGGCCGCCGCATCGTCGACGTCGTCGAGCGCAGCGGCGACTCCGCCGCCGCCGTCGTCGAGCGCCCCAGGGCCGACCACGAGTGAGCCGGTGTCGGGCGGCGGAGATCACGGTTCCGACGGCGGCCCGAGCAGCACCACGCCCGCGCCGCCTCCTCCTGCGGATCCCGCGGTTCAGAACGCCTGCGCCGACCAGAGCCTGTCGGTTGTCCTGTACACCGACAAGCCGACGTACACGGTCGGCGACCAGCCGGTGTTCACAGTCGTCGTGACCAACGGCGGACTCAGTGAATGCTCGCGTGACCTCGGGAAGAACGCCCAGAACGTCGTCGTCCGCTCATTGGACGGCGCACGGACGCTGTGGGCGGCGCAGGACTGTGCTCCCGACAAGACGGTGAACAACCAGCTCCTGCAGCCGGGCCAGCAGTTCAGCGACACGATCACCTGGTCCGGCACGACGAGCAGCGCAGGCTGCAAGAAGCCGCGTGTTCAGATCCCGGCAGGCGGGTACCAGGCCTTCGCCAAGATCGGCGAGAAGGAATCTGCGCCGATCACGTTCAACGTCGTCAAGCCCGCCCAGCAGTAGATCCAACCAGATCTAGTCGAATCGCTCGAGCGAGCTCTCAGCGAGGCGTGAGAGGCCCTCTCGGATGTGCCTGGCCCAGATGCTGCCGATGCCCTCGACTGCTTCCAGATCGGCGGCGCTGCTCGCGAGGAGCGCCTGGAGTGTGCCGAAGTGGCGGACCAGTCGGTCGATGTGCGCGAACTGGAGTCGCGAAATGCGTGCGAGCAGGCGGTAGCCGCGCGGACTCATCGCAGTGTCCTGAGCTTCGAGGGTGGTCGGGTAGCCGAAGGCGCCCGCCACCATCGTGAGGTCGAGGAGATCGACGTCCGACAACGACTCCACCGATTCGAGGATCTGACGCACCTGTTCGGTACCCGCAGCTTCCGGTGACGCGTGGTAGTCGCGGACCAGCAGCTCACGCATGGTGTCGTTGTCGCTGATCAGCTCTTCGAGCTGCAGAGCCACCTGGCGGCCGTTGACGCCGAGCTCGAGCACGTACTCCTCGATCTCGACGGACACGCGTCGGACCATCTCCATGCGCTGTGCGGCACTCATCGCATCGCGGAGCAGCACATAGTCCTCGATCTCCGCGCGTGACAGCTGGGAGGACACCTCGTCGAGGCGCGACTTGTAGCGTTCCAGTGTTGAGAGTGCAACGTTCGCACGGGACAGGATCGCGTCGGGATTCTCCACCACGCGGCGCTGCCCGTCGGCGTACACGCTGACGATCGACATCGACGAACTCACCGAGATCACCGGGACCCGCATCTGGATCGCAGTCCGCTCGGCTGCCCGATGTCGAGTGCCGGACTCTTCGGTCGGGATCGACGGATCGGGGACCAGTTGGACGTTCGCGCGGACGATGCGTCGGCCGTCGGCGGACAGCACAACCGCGCCGTCCATCTTCGCCAACTCACGCAGCCGGGTCGGCGCGAACTCGACGTCGAGGTGAAAGCCTCCGTCGCAGATGCGTTCCATGTCGTCGTCGTATCCGACGACGATCAGGGCGCCGGTGCCGCCGCGCAGGATGCGTTCGAGTCCGTCGCGCAGCGCCGTTCCCGGTGCCACACGGCGCAGCGTCTCGCGCGTCAGATCGGCGCGGTCGGCGTCGGCATTTGACGTGTCGTTCATCGCACCTCGGCAATCGTGGGACTTGAGGTTCCGGCTGACGCCGGGACCGTACTAGCGTAACTGGACGTGAAGCATGCTTTTGTTCCGCCCGCAGACCTCGAGCCCCTCGTCCGCCACCCGAAGGCGACGGCGCCGGGCGAGCACATCGGGCTGCACCACAGCACGTGCTTCGGCTGTGGCGACGACACCCCACTCGGACTGCACCTCAAGGTGATCGCGGGCGACGATCTGTCGGTGACCGCGCAGATGCCCGTGGTCGACTGGATGCAGGGCGGACCGGGGGTGATCCACGGCGGGGTGCTCTCCGCCGCGTTCGATGAGGTCACGGGGACCGCGCCGTTGCTGATCGGAGCTCCCGTCGTCACGGTCCACCTCGAGGTCGACTTCGCCAAGCCGATCCCGCTCGGAAGCACTCTCCACTTCGAGGCCCGGATTCTCGGCAAGCAGCGCCGCAAGATCTATCTCGCGGCATCGGCGCACCTGGGTGACCCCGAGGAGATCGTGGCGAGCGCCCACGCGCTCTTCGTCACGATCGACGTCCAGAAGCATTTCGCCGAGCACTACGACAAGCGCGTCATCCTCTGACCTCCCCTGGAAGACGCACCACGAGAAGCGCGTCAGAACGGCGCGTCGACCGCTTCGAGGCGTCGTGGACCGATGGCGGCGAACGCCTCGTCGAGCTGCGACACCTTGGTGATCCGGATGCCTTTCGGAAGCTCCTCGTCCGTGCCGGCCGGAATGATCGCGTGACGGAAGCCGAGCCGTTTGGCCTCGGCGACACGTCGAGCGGTGGACGACACTCGACGGATCTCGCCCGCGAGTCCGACCTCACCGATCGCGACGGTCGTCGACGGCACCGGCTTGGTCTTCGCCGACGACATGATCGCGAGGAAGATGGCCAGGTCGGCCGCCGGTTCGGTCACCTTCATGCCGCCGACGGTCGAGGCGTACACCTCTTGCTTGCCGGTCTTGACCCCAAGGTGCTTCTCAGTGACGGCGAGCATCATCGCGACGCGAGCCGGGTCGAGACCGGACACCGCGCGGCGCGGTGAGGTCATCTCGGAGTTGTTCAGCAGAGCCTGGATCTGGCCGACCATCGCGCGTCGTCCGTCCATCGCGACGAGTGCGACGCTGCCTGGAACATCGGACGGGTGTTCGTGCACGAAGATCCCGGAAGGGTCGCTGACCTGGTGGATTCCGTCGGAACGCTGCTCGAAGCAGCCGACTTCGTCTGACGGCCCGAACCGGTTCTTGATACCGCGGACCATGCGCAACGACGAGTGGCGGTCGCCCTCGAACGACAGGACGACGTCCACCAGATGCTCCAGCGAACGGGGACCGGCGACGTTGCCGTCCTTCGTCACATGGCCGACGAGGATCACCGACACACCGTTCGTCTTCGCGAGCGAGACCAGCGCGGTTGTGACGGCGCGGATCTGCGTGACGCCGCCGGTCACGCCGTCGACGCCGGACGCGACGAGAGTCTGCACGGAGTCGACGATCAGCAGCGTCGGACGCACCTCGTCCACGTGGCCGAGGACGGTTCCGAGGTCGGTCTCGGACGCCAGGAATACGTTCTCGTGGACGGCGTCGGTCCGTTCGGCGCGCAGACGCACCTGGCCCGCGGACTCCTCACCCGTCACGTAGAGCGCAACACGGCCTCCCGCCGCCCAGTGTTTGACGGTCTCGAGCAGCAGGGTGGACTTCCCGACGCCGGGCTCGCCCGCGAGGAGGACAACGGATCCGGGTACTATGCCGCGTCCGAGGACTCGGTCGAACTCCGCGATGCCGATGGGAGTCGCCGAAGCACTCCCGGCGTCGACCTCGGTGATGCGTCGAGCCGGGCTGCGTGGCGCTACGGACGCGGCTCCGGCGGCGACGACGGGTGCGCCCTCCTCGACCGAACCCCATTCACCGCAGTCGGGGCAACGGCCGACCCACTTCGCGACCTGATGTCCGCAGGCCGTGCATCGGTAGATCGCTTTTGTCTTCGCCACGCCCCGACCTTAAACGCACCGTCCGACAAAACGACCCCCGACCTGTCGGTCGAGGGTCGATTCGAAGTAGATCAGAGGTCAGTGTCCCTCTTCGGATCCCTCGTTGTGAGCCTGCGGGTCGCGGACCACGTCGAGGCGGTGCTCGAGGGTGCCGTTGTCGACGGGCGTGTCGATGACGACCTGCTTGTCCTCGACCTTCTTGCCGCTGAGGTCGTAGACCTCGAACTTGAAGGTCAGGGGGACGGTCACGCCTGATGCGACAGACGAGCCGGCGTTCGTCAACGTCGCGGTGAAGCGGTAGATGTCGGCTTCCTGCGCGATCGAGGTGTTCACGTTCGCGGGTGTGCCTGCCAGCAGTACGCCGTTCGGGCCGATCGTGCTGGGATCAGCGGTCTTGTCGCCGTCCTTCTTGGACGTCGACGGAGGTGTCAGCACGATGTTCGAACCCTCGGGACCGACGACGTCGACGAGCTTGACCGAACGGGTGTTGCTGTCGTTCGAGATCGCGAACGACACGTCGAACGGCCCGCCGTCCTTGAAGGTCTTGTCGGCCTTGTCCGTCGGGTACACGATCTGGACGTTGCGCAGGGCGATCGTGCCGTTGGCCAGGTCGCTTCCCGCGTCGGGGCTCAGCGTGACCGAACCCCCTGCGCCGTTGACGGCGGCGAGCTGGTTGTTGGTCTGCGAGATCTTGCCTGCGCCGCAGGCCGAAGCTCCGAGGACGACTGCTGCGCCCAGGGCGCCGACGGCTGCAGCCTTGGCCAGTCGGCCGGTGGTCCGATTGAGCACTGACACCTTTTCCTCCGGGTGGTCGTCGCACTGTCCGCCAGCCGGCGAACCTTCACTACGCAGCGTAGTGGGCGCGGTGGGAAAAAGTTCCCTCGGGTAGGCATATAGACCGATAAATGTGTCGCTGATCGGGCGAGACCAGTGTTGACCTGCACCGTTGGAAAAGGTGTCGGAGGGCGGGTGTTACACTGGTAACACTCGGAAGGGTAGGGAAACATTGAATTTCAAAGTTGGCGACACCGTTGTGTACCCCCATCACGGTGCTGCTCGGATCGAGAACATCGTTGTTCGGACCATCAAGGGTGAAGAAGTCGAATACCTGGTCCTGAAGGTCGCAGACGGCGACATGACGGTGCAGATTCCCTCGAGCAAGCTCGAGTATGTCGGCGTCCGTGACGTGGTCGGCGAAGAGGGGCTCGACGAAGTCTTCCAGGTGTTGCGTGCTCCGAACGTGGAGGAGCCCACGAACTGGGCCCGTCGCTTCAAGGCCAACCAGGAGAAGCTGAACTCGGGCGACATCATCAAGGTCGCCGAGATCGTCCGCGACCTGTGGCGTCGTGAGCAGGACCGCGGGCTCTCCGCAGGTGAGAAGCGCATGCTGACCCGTGCGCGTCGGGTGCTGGTCGACGAGCTCTCGCTCGCTCGCAACACCGATGACGAGAAGGCCGACAGCATCCTCGACGAGATCCTGGCTGCAGCGTCCTGATCGCTCACAGTGGCCGCCGTCGGGTGGCCGCACTGATTCCCGCCGCAGGCATGGGCACTCGTCTGGGTGAATCCAAGCCGAAGGCGTTCGTAGAGGTGGGCGGTTCGACGCTGCTTGAGCGCAGCGTCGCCGCCGCCCGCGAATCCGGGGTGATCGACGACATCGTCGTAGCAGTCCCGGAAGAACTCGTCGACCGCGCGCAGCAGCTAGTTCCCGCTGCGCGCGTTGTCGTCGGGGGTGCGGAACGGAGTGACTCGGTACGGGCGGCCCTCGCCGTCACCGACGCCGAACTGGTACTCGTCCACGACGCAGCGCGACCACTGACACCCCCCGCGCTGTTCGCGGCGGTCGTCGAGGCACTGCACAGTGGGGATGCGGCCGTTGTGCCAGGACTTCCCGTCGCCGACACCTTGAAGAGGGTCGACGACGCACAATTCGTGACCGACACTGTCGATCGATCTGTCCTGCGGGCCGTGCAGACACCCCAGGGGTTCACCACCGACCTGCTGCGTCGCGCCCACGCGGGCGCGCAGGACGCCACCGACGACGCGGGCCTCGTGGAGGCGCTCGGCGTCGGCGTCCACGTGATCGACGGCGATGCGATGGCGTTCAAAGTGACCACACCGTTCGACCTGCGCCTGGCACGACTGCTGGCGTGAACCACACAGCGTGAACCACACAGTCCGCACGCCTCAGGAGGCCACCAGCATGCGAGTCGGCATCGGAACCGACGTCCACCCGATCGAATCCGGCCGTGACTGTTGGATGGTCGGGCTCCTCTTCGCCGACGCCGACGGCTGCTCGGGCCACTCGGACGGCGACGTCGGCGTCCATGCGCTGTGCGATGCGCTGCTGTCGGCCGCTGGACTCGGCGACCTCGGTCTCGTGTTCGGAGTCGACCGACCCGAATGGCGAAACGTGACGGGTGAGGCGATGCTGCGGCATGTCGTCGGACTGCTCGACGATGCGGGTTTCACGCCGGTCAACGCCGCCGTGCAGATCATCGGCAACCGACCGAAGATCGGTCCGCGTCGCAGCGAGGCCCAAGAGGTCCTGTCAGGGCTCCTGGGCGCGCCGGTGTCGGTGTCTGCGACCACCACTGACGGGCTCGGTCTGACCGGCCGCGGTGAGGGTGTCGCCGCAGTGGCCACCGCGCTGCTCGCGCTCAAGTAGAATCGCAGGCCGTGACGCTTAGCCTGTACGACACCGCTTCCCGCGAGGTCCGCGACTTCGTTCCCCTTCGACCGGGGACGGTCGGCGTGTACCTGTGCGGCGCAACAGTCCAGGGTGTGCCTCACATCGGGCACGTCCGCAGCGGGATCGCGTTCGACGTCCTCCGGCGGTGGCTCACTCACCGTGGCTTCGACGTCCTGTTCATCCGAAACATCACCGACATCGACGACAAGATCCTCCGCAAAGCCGATGAGGCCGGACGGCCGTGGTGGGAGTGGGCGACGACGCACGAACGTGCGTTCACGTCCGCATACGACGCGCTGAACGTCTTGCCGCCCTCGGCGGAGCCGCGCGCCACCGGCTACGTCACTCAGATGGTCGAGTACATGGAACGCCTCATCGACCGCGGACACGCGTATGTCGCCGACGGCAACGTGTACTTCGACGTGATGAGCCAACCGGACTACGGCAGTCTGTCGGGGCACAAGCTCGACGACGTCCACCAGGGTGAGAGTGCGGGCACCGGAAAGCGCGACCCGCGCGATTTCACACTGTGGAAGGCGGCGAAGCCGGGCGAGCCGTCGTGGCCCACGCCGTGGGGACACGGTCGGCCCGGATGGCATCTCGAATGCTCCGCGATGGCGACGTCGTTGCTCGGACCCGAGTTCGACATCCATTGCGGCGGCATGGATTTGGTGTTCCCGCACCACGAGAACGAAATAGCGCAGAGTCACGCCGCGGGCGATGGCTTCGCGCAGTACTGGCTGCACAACGGCTGGGTGACGATGAGTGGCGAGAAGATGAGCAAGTCGCTCGGCAACGTCGTCTCCATCCCGACGATGCTCACCAAGGTGCGGCCCGTGGAATTGCGCTACTACCTCGGCAGTGCGCATTACCGATCGATGCTCGAGTACTCCGAGGGCGCCCTGCACGAGGCCGCGGCGGGTTTCCGTCGTATCGAGTCGTTCGTGAAGCGTGTCGCGGAACGTGTCGCGGACGTGCCCGTCGGCGACGTCAACGACGACTTCGCGACGGCTCTCGACGACGATCTCGGCGTCCCCGCGGCGATGGCCGCCGTGCACAACGCGGTACGTGAGGGAAACACCGCACTCGAAGCGGGCGACGGCGAGAAGGCGCTTGCGGTCGCGGCGTCGGTGCGGGCGATGACCTCGATCCTCGGAACCGATCCGCTCGACGAGCACTGGGCGTCGTCGGCCGACTCCGACGACGCGGCGACTGCAGCACTCGACGTGTTGATTCGCGCCGAACTCGATCGGCGCGCGACCGCGCGTGCCGCCAAGGACTGGACCGCCGCCGACGAGGTTCGTGACCGCCTCGCAGCGGCAGGCGTCGACGTCACCGACACACCCGACGGCGCCCAGTGGGCGCTGAAGACGAAGGACTGAAGCATGGCCGGCAATTCGCAGCGTAAAGGCGCCGTCCGCAAGGACGGCAGCAAGAAGGGCCAGAGTGTCGGCTCCGGAGGGCAGCGGCGTCGTGGCCTGGAGGGACGCGGCGCGACCCCGAAGGCCGAGGACCGCGTGTACCACGTGGCGCACAAGAAGGCCAAGGCCACCGCGAAGGCGGCGGCCGGGCGTCCGCGAAATCAGCGGAAGTCCGACGACGGCGGTCCGGAGTACGTCCTCGGCCGCAATCCGGTCGTCGAATGCCTACGGGCGAAGGTTCCCGCGACGGCTCTGTACGTGATGACCTCGATCGAGGCCGATGAGCGAGTCCGTGAAGCCGTGCAGACCGCGGGAGACCGTGGCATCTCGATCCTCGAGGTCGGCAAACCCGAACTCGACCGTATGTCGCCGAACGGCCTGCACCAGGGTCTCGCCCTGCAGGTGCCCGAGTATCGGTACGCGCACCCAGACGATCTGATGGCCGATGCGCGCGCGTCGTCGCGACAGCCGCTGATCGTGGCGCTCGACAACATCACCGATCCCCGCAACCTCGGGGCCGTCATCCGTTCGGTCGCCGCGTTCGGCGGCCACGGTGTGCTGATTCCACAGCGCCGTAGTGCGGGTGTCACGGCGGTCACCTGGCGAACCAGCGCGGGTGCCGCGGCACGACTTCCCGTCGCACAAGCCCCGAATCTGACACGCACTCTTGTCGAGTGGGCGAAGTCGGGCGCGCAGATCGTCGGACTGGACGCCGGCGGCGACGTGACGCTCGACGAGTACGACGGCACCGGCCCGGTGGTCGTTGTGGTCGGATCGGAAGGCAAGGGGCTGTCCCGCCTCGTCCGTGAGACGTGTGATTCGATCCTGTCGGTCCCGATGGCAGGTGATGTGGAAAGTCTGAACGCATCGGTCGCGGCGGGAGTCGTTCTGGCGGAGTTCGCGCGCCAACGCCGGCTGGCATAGGGGACTTTCCGCGCACATATCGTGCGCAAGGTGTCATCTGAATGACATTCGGGCAACAGGATTCTCGGATTTTCCTGATTGTTCGTTAGCCTGTAACCCGTGTTGTACCAGTCGCGGCTCGGGATTCTTGATCGCGTCCGCGTTCTGTCGAAGCGGCGCGTGGAACTCGGCGTGCGCGGATGGTCCTTCGTGGTCGGGGTTCTTGCGGCGTTTGTCGTCGTGATCCAGATCGTGTCGTTGAACTTCGACATCCGCGGTCCGGTAGACCTGCTCGCTCACGACTTCGTCGGACGGCCCGGCATCGGTGAGATCAAGATGGCCGGCCTGATCCTTGCTCTCGTCTGCATGCCCGCACGGCTGCGCTGGTGGGTCCTCGGGGGTGTTCTTGCGCTCGAAGGCGTCTGGAATCTGCAGCGGCTGATCGTCGGCGACCCGGGAACCATCGGAAACGGCATCCTCTGGGGTCTGGTCGGGACGGCCGTGTTCGCGTTCTGGAAGCTCCACGGCACCGAGAAGGCCGCCACGCTCAAAGCCGTCGGCCTCGGAATGATGCTCATCGTCATGGGCCGCGTGGGCGACGCCTGGCTCGTCCTGTCGACGAAGGCGAACACCACCGTGCTCGACGAGTACGTCGAACTCGCGGACCGTGCGCTCGGCTCGCCGTCCTGGGCGGTCGGACGAGTGGTCACCGACAGTGCCTTCCTCACCGAAGTGTGCAGCCGCGTGTACGTCTACCTGCCGGTCGGCGCCGCGGTGATCGCGTTCTTCCAACTGCGGAACGTCGCTCGCGACGGCTTCCCACGACACCACATCGTGCGGACCTTCCTGATCATTGGCATGATCGGTCCGATCGTCTACTTCATCTTCCCGGTCGTCGGCCCGACCTATGCGTTCGGACATGAGCTGGCGGGCGCGGGCTGGCAAGACGTGTGGCCGTGGGTCAACCCCGACATCACCGAGCCCGTCGCCGCCCCCTACAGCCAGTTCATCGCTCGGAACTGCATGCCGAGTCTGCACACCGCGTGGGCGATGGCGATCTTCCTGCACGGCTGGCGGGGATCCACCGCGTCACGGATCTTCGGAACGTTCTGGTTGATCGCGACCACGGGCGCTACTCTCGGGTTCGGATTCCACTACGCCGTCGACGTTCTCGCGGGCGCTGTCTTCACCTTGACCTTGGAGGCCGCACTCACGCGCCCTGAGATCGGATGGACCAGAATCCGGATGGGCGTGGTCTTGATGGGTGCCGCGATGTTCGCGGGCCTCCTCGCGTTGACGCGATACGCCGCGATGGAGCTCGCGACGGGTGGGGCGGCTGCGACTGCACTTCTACTCGCGCCCCTGGTGCTGACCGCGGCGGGCTTCCTCCTCGTGGAACGGCCGGAACTGCTGTCCGTCGAAGACCGCCCCGGCGGGCCGACGCTTCCCGGTCGTCGCCCGAAATTCTTCGCGCAGCGTTCTCAGATCTGAGGCGTGCGCGCGGCCCGGATGGCCATGGCGCTGTCGATCGACAGCAGGATCAGCGCGGCCCACACGATGCCGAAACCGATCCAACGCTGAGTGGGCAGATGCTCGCCGAGCACCGTGACGGCGCACAGCAGTTGGATGACCGGTGTGATGAACTGGATCAGCCCGATCGTCACGAGCGGAATGCGCCGTGCCGCCGAGGCGAACAGCAGCAATGGAACGGCGGTCGCAACGCCGGACAGGCAGAGCAGGGCCGTGTGCACCGTCCCATGCCGCCCGAAGTCGAGGCCCGATCCGGACATTCCCACCAGCCCGAGGATCACCACGGCGGCGGGAGTCAAGACGGCGGTCTCCAACGTGAGTCCACGCAGCGCCGACAAGTGCGCCCCGACCTTCTTCTTGGCCAGTCCGTACAGCGCAAACGAGCCGGCCAGGGCGAGGGACGTCGTGGGGAAGTGGCCACCCGCGATCGACAGGTACAGGCCGGCCACCACACCGACGCCTACCGCGGCCCACTGCAGCGGGCGTAGTCGTTCGCGCAGAACCACCACTCCGAGTGCCACGGTGACGAGTGGATTGAGGAAGTAGCCCAGTGCGGCGTCGCTGGTGTGGCCAGAGGTCACCGCTGCGACGTAGACGACCCAATTGATCGCGATCAGCACGGCCGCGATGCTCACGCCGGCCAGCAGCCGCCACTGTCCGCGGAGGTCGGCGATCCAACGCCAATCCCTCATCACGAGTAGGACGACCAGGCACAGCAGCAGCGTCCAGACGATTCGGTGAGCCAGGATCTCCCAGGCTCCGGTCGGGCGCAGTGCATCGAAGAACAGGGGGAACAATCCCCATGTCCCGTACGCCAGAAGCCCCGCGGCCAGCCCCTTCGACGATTCGGACCTCATCGAGCCGCCACGTCCACACCGGCGTCGGCCAACGCGGTGCGCACGGCGCGGGCGTGTTCGACGGCGCCCGGAGTGTCGCCGTGGAGACAGACCGAGTCGGCCTCCGCGTCCACCACCGTGCCGTCGACCGCGGTGATCCGGCCGGTTCTGGCCAGGTCCACTACGCGGGCGGCGATCTCATCGGAGTCGGTCAGCAGGGCCCCGGGCTCCGAACGGGGCACCAGCGTGCCCTCGGGTGTGTATCCGCGATCGGCGAAGGCCTCGATGATCACGGGAACCGCCGCCTCCCGAGCGAAACGCTGGGCGGCAGATCCAGGCAGGCACATCAGCTCGAGGCCGGTGCGCCGGACAGCCTCCACCAGCGCACGCGCCTGTGCCTCGTGGTGGACGACAGTGTTGTAGAGCGCGCCGTGGGGCTTCACGTACGCGACTCGGCCGCCGACCGTCGACGCGAGCGCGGTGAGCGCCCCGACCTGGTACAGCACGTCGGCGATGAGGTCCTCGGGCGCGACGTCGATGAACCGTCGTCCGAACCCCGCGAGGTCGGGATAGGACACTTGGGCGCCGATCCGCACGTCGAATCGGACGGCTTCTCGGCAGGAGTTCAGAAGGACTGTCGGGGTGCCTGCGTGGAAGCCGCATGCGATGTTCGCACTGCTGATCAGCGGCATCATCGCGCTGTCGTCGCCGACGCCTTCTCCGAGGTCGGCGTTGAGGTCGATCCAGAGCCGTGGCATGCACCGAGCCTAGTGTCGCCGGCGCCGATCGACCACCGGATACTCTTGGCGTCATGGCAGTGATGGACACGGTGGTGTCGCTCGTCGAGGGCGCGGTGCAGGGCAAGCGTGGACGCGGTTCGCGTCGCGGCACGATCTCCTGGAAGGGCATCCCGTTCGCTGCGCCGCCAGTCGGCGAGAAGCGTTGGCACGCACCGGAACCGGTCACGCCGTGGCCGGGAACGCTCGAGTGCTTCGACTACGGTCCGGCGCCGGTGCAGGAGAAGCTGTTCACCGCGCGGGCTTCGGGTCGGTTCCAGCCGCGCAGTGAGGACTGCCTGACGCTCAACGTTTTCGCGCCGACCACGGCGTCAGTGACGCCACGCCCGGTGATGGTCTTCAACTACGGCGGGGCCTACATCCTCGGCGGTACGTCGACGCCCATCTACGACGGTTCGTACCTGGCGCGGAGCCGCGACGTGATCGTGGTGACCGTGAACTACAGGTTCGGTCCGTTCGGCTTCCTCGATCTCAGCGACTACTCGACTCCCGAGCGGCGTTTCGACTCGAACGTCGGGCTCCGGGACATGGTCGCCGGACTGGAATGGGTCCAGCGCAACATAGGCGCGTTCGGTGGGGACCCGGACCGGGTGACCGTCTTCGGTGAGAGCGCGGGCGGCTCGGCGGTCCTGACACTGCTGTCCACGCCGTCGGCACGGGGGCTGTTCTCGCGGGCCATCTCGCAGAGCCCTGCGCCCGAGCTGATCGTGTCGAAGGAGAACTCGCGGATCTTCGCCGACGAGTTCGTCCGCCTCGTCGCCGACCCGACCCGCCGAAGGGGACCCGAGCGCACCGAGGAACCACTCGACCCGACAGACGTCGCGCGCATCCTCGACGGCGCGTCGGCGCATGAACTGCTGCGGATCGGCAACAAGCTGCTCGGGTTCGCGCGCAGCGCGAACCTGTCGAACCCGATGCCGTTCGCGCCGACCGTGGACGGCGAGTACCTGCCGCAGGCGCCGCTCGACGCGGCTCGGGACGGCAACACGTTGCCGGTTCCGACGATCATCGGCAACAACAAGGACGAAGGCGAGTTGTTCGCCAGATTCTGGGACATCATGCCCGATGCCGCACAGGCGCTCGTCGGCGTCGACGATCCGGAGATCCGGATGGAGCTCGAGCTCCTGTATCCGGGTGAGCGAGACCAGGTTCGCATGTCCGCGGATGCGACGTTCTGGGAACCGACGATCCGCTTCGCCGGGTACCACAGCGAGACGGCGCCGACCTACGTCTACCGCTACGACTACGCGCCCGCCCTCCTCAACGCGACAGGTATCGGCGCGACGCATGCGACAGAGCTCCTCGCGGTGTTCGGCATCTACCGCGACCCGATCGGTGTCGGTCTCGCGGCGGCGGGCAGTTGGGGTTCGACGAAGCGGATCACCGCGACCATGCAGTCGAACTGGACGTGGTTCGCGCGTAAGGGTGTGCCGTCGCCCGCATGGCCCGCGTACCGGAAGGGCGACCGTCGCGTGATGATCCTCGACGACCCACCGCGTGTGGTGCGTGATCCCGACGGTGCACGTCGCGCTGCATGGGAGCGGGTCCATGTGCCCGCGGCGGTGCTGGTCGAGGCGACCCGATGAGGCGCGTGCGACCGATGTCGCTGGTGGTGGCCGCGGCCGCGGCAGGCGCCGTCGTTCTCGCAGCATGCGGGACGGACCCGGCCGCGCCGGCGTCACCCACGCTCACCGCGTCGTCCACGCCGGTCTCCTCGAGCTCAGACCTGTCGAGCAGCGGGAGTTCCTCGATCCCGAACACCCTGCCGCCGCCGTACATCGCGGGTGCCGATTGGGTGCAGACCGATGTGGGCGCGAGCCTGCAGATCCGTCCGACAGCGAACGGTCGTCGGGTCGTCGGCGTCACAGCGGGCGCGGAGGCGTGGCGTGAGGTCCTCGCGATCGCACCCGACGGCGACACTCCGGGGATGAAGGCGCAGTTCGACTGCCACTGGACCTTCGCCAGGATCGTTCAGCCGGACAAGCCCAGCTGGAATCTCGAACCTTCCCGCCCCGTCGTCTCCGAGACCGAGATGATCTCGACCCGATGCAACCCGGGTGCGAAGGAAGAGGCGAACTGAGCGACAACCGTCAGCGGGATTCTCGAGGTACGCGTCCTTCCTCCACGATCTGGCAGGAACGTAACACCGGGGCGCGTTTCGTGCACCACACCTATGTGACTTTTGCGGCACAACGTTCCGACGGTGGCGGATTGGGGTCGTCATCCCGGGAATCAACCGTCTAGTCAGTCTCGTCGGCGCATTCCGAACACACGGCAGCCCAGATAGATCGCGAACGAGATCGAGGTGACCATCACCGAGACGGGGAGTTCGGGAGCCAGCGAGAGCACCAAGCCGCCGACTGCGGCGGCCTCGGCGAACACCACGGACAGCATCAACACAACGGTCGGGTTCGCCGACAATCGGGACGCTGCCGCCGCAGGCGTGATGAGCAGGCTCATCACCAGCAGAGCGCCGATGATCTGAACGCCCTGCGCGGCGGCCAGGCCGACGAGGACGGCGAAGACCACCGAGAGCAGGCGAGTGGGGACGCCTGCCGTCTCGGCGACGCGCGGGTCGAGACTCGCGAACAGCAGCGGCCGGTAGATGATCGCGAACACGGTGAGAACAACCACGGCGGTGATGCCGACTGCGATCAGTCCATCCCGTCCGACGCTGACAACCTGCCCGGTCAGCAATGCGAATCCGGTCCCGACACGGCCGTAGAGGCTCAGAAACAGAACACCGAGGCCGAGTCCGAACGCCATCACGACGCCGATCACCGAGTCCCGTTCGCGTGCGCGCTGCCCGAGCAGACCGAACACGGCGGCCGCGACGACTGCGCCGATCACGCCACCGATGTTCACGCCGACCCCGGCGAGCAGTGCGGCCGCGGCGCCGGTGAACGACAATTCGGCTGCACCGTGGACGGCGAAGCTCATCTGACGGGCCACGATCATCGGGCCGAGCACACCGCCGATCAAGCCGAGCAGTGCGACGGCGACAAGCGACTGCTGCACAAACGCACGCGAGAGCAGATCGCCGGTCTGTGTGAAGTTCCAGAAGTTGCCCATGTCGGCGGCGAGGACGGTGGTCGTCACGAGACGGCCTCGTCGGCGTATCCGTGCTCGATGCAATGGTGGGAGTCCTCGCCGCCGACGACGACAAGGCGACCGCCGATGCGAAGCACGTCGATCGGACTGCCGTAGAGCTCGGAGAGGGTCTTCGAGTTCATCACCTCGTCGACGGTGCCGACTCTGAACTGCCCACCCGCGAGGTAGAGGACGCGGTCGACGAACGGGAGGACGGGATTCAACTCGTGCGTCACGAACAGGATCGCAGTGTCTGCCCGGCGGCGACGCGCGTCGAGCAGGTCGACGACGAGTTGTTGGCTCTTCAGGTCGAGACTGGCGAGCGGTTCGTCGCAGAGCAGGATCGCCGGATCGCGAGTGAGGGCTTGTGCGATGCGCAGCCGCTGCTGCTCACCGCCGGACAGCAGACCGACAGGGCTCGAGGCGTAGCGCGTCGCGTCGACCTCGGCGAGAGCCGCGTCGACCTGGGCGCGACGCGTGCGCAGTCCGCGGAGCCCCAGACCCCACGAAGTGCCGTCCGCGCCGAACCCGACGAGGTCGCGGCCGCGGAGCATCATCGTGTCGGAATCGTCGGCGTGCTGCTGGGGGATGTACCCGAGTCTGCCGTTGACGGTCATCGTCCCCGCCGTTGTCGACGTCTGGCCGAGGACTGTGCGCAGGAGAGTCGTCTTGCCGGAGCCGTTCGGTCCGAGCACGGCGATGAACTCACCCGGCTCGACGTCGAGATCGAGGTCACGCCAGAGGGTACGAGATCCGAACGACAGTTCGGAACCGGTGAACCGCAGTACGGGTTCGGTCACTTGGTGAGGGCCCTCTCAAGCGCGGCGATCTGAGCGGACTGCCATGCGATGTAGTCGGTGACGCCGTCCGGCAGCGTCTCGGTGAACTGAACGACGGGTACTCCGGCCTTGTTCGCGGTGGCGAGCACGGCTTCGGTGGCGGCGTCGACGGCCTGCACATTGTAGATCAGCGCGGACACCTTGCGACCGGTGAGCAGATCGTCGAATGCGGCGCGGTCCGCGGCAGACGGGGACTGGCCTTCTTCGACGGCCGCCGTGAATCCGGCAGGCGCCACATCGGAGATCCCGGCAGACTCGAGGAGAGCAGTCGCGAGCGGTTCGGTCGCCGCTACGCGGGTGTTCGGATGTGTGCGTCCGATGACGGACATCCGGGCACGCAGGGCGTCGACGTCGGTGCGGAACGCCTTCGCGTTCGAGTGGTAGGCGTCGGCGTGTGCGGGTGCCACCTCGGCCAACGCGTCGGCGATGCGGTCGGCGGTGTCGGCGACGACGGCGAGGTCGTAGAACGCGTGCTCCTCCGAGTGAGAGTGTCCCTCGTGGCCTCCCGCATCCGATGCGCCCTCCAGCGCGGTCACCTTGACGCCCTTCGCGTCGGCGGCGGCGCGCTCCATGTACTCGTCGTAATGGCCGCCGTTCATGACGATCACATTCGCGTCGAGCACACGCGCAGTGTCGGCGTTTGTCGGCTCGAACTCATGCGGATCCCCGCCGGGTACCGAGAAGAGTGCGCTGACGTCGGCGTTCTCTCCGCTGACCGCGGAGGCGACGGAGGCCCACACGTCGGTCGACGCGACCACGACGGGATGGTCGGTGTCCTTCGGGCCGGATTCCTCCGAGCATGCGGCCAAGGAGACGACCAGGGCGGTGGCCGCGATGAGCGCCGCGACGGCGCGGAATGAACGGACTGAAGACATGTCGACAGGAAGACTTTCGGTTCTACGAGCTGCGGATTAAAAGTCCGTGGCTCTCTCGGTGATGCGGGCTGAACGATCAGAAGGTAATGAAAATCGTTACCGACAAATCGTAGAGCGGATCGCGCGCGTTTGTCGAAGCGATGCGCGAACCCGCATCTGTCACGTCGCGGGTGCGGGCGCGGGGGAGACCCGGCCGCGGATTCACTACCCTGGAGGCATGACCGGTCGACATGTCCCGCGGCGCTTGGCACTCATCTCCGTGCACACGTCGCCGCTCGCACAGCCGGGCACCGGTGACGCGGGCGGTCTCAACGTCTACGCGTGGCAGACGGCGACTCGCCTCGCGAAGCGAGGAGTGGAGGTGGAGATCTTCACCAGGGCGACATCGTCGACCGATGAACCGAGTGTGGAGGCCGCGCCGGGCGTCACCGTCCGGCATGTGCCCGCCGGGCCGTTCGACGGTCTCGACAAGCGTGACCTGCCCGGTCAGCTGTGTGCCTTCTCGGCGAACGTGCTGCGAGCAGAAGCCGCACAGGAACCCGGCTACTACGACCTGATCCACTCCCATTACTGGCTGTCGGGTCAGGTCGGCTGGCTGGCCAGGGACCGCTGGGGTGTGCCGCTCGTCCACACCGCGCACACGCTCGCCGCAGTCAAGAACGCCTCGCTCGCCGAAGGCGACACCGCGGAACCGAAGCTGCGGGTGATCGGCGAGCAGCAGGTTGTCGACGAGGCCGATCTGCTGGTGGTCAACACTCCGACCGAGGCATCCGAACTCGTCGAGTTGTACGGAGCCGATCCGAACCGGGTGGACATCGTGGTCCCCGGCGCCGATCTCGATCGTTACGTGCCCGGCGACAAGATCGCCGCTCGAGCGCGCTTCGGCCTTGCACCCGACGATGTGATCGTGACGTTCGTCGGCCGGATTCAACCGCTCAAAGCACCCGACGTGTTGATGCGGGCGATGGCGCCGCTGATCCGGGCCGACTCGACTGGCCGACTCCGACTACTCGTCGTCGGTGGACCGTCCGGCAACGGACTCGGACTGCCCGAAGCACTCATCGAACTCGCGGCGAGCCTGGGGATCGCCGCGGGTGTCACCTTCCTACCGCCGCAATCGCCGACCGACCTGGCCGACGTGTACCGCGCGTCCGACCTGGTGGCGGTGCCGAGCTACTCGGAGAGTTTCGGTCTGGTGGCACTGGAAGCTCAGGCGTGTGGGGTTCCGGTCCTCGCGGCGAACGTCGGTGGACTCGGAGTCGCGGTCGCCGACGGGGTGACAGGCGAACTCGTCGACGGCCACGACATCAACCAGTGGACGTCGCGGCTCGCCGCGCTCCTCGCCGACCCCGCCCGACTTCGCAGCCTCGGTGCACGCGCTGCGGTGCACGCCCAGGGGTTCTCGTGGGATCACACCACCGACGCGCTGCTCGCCAGCTACGAGCGGGCGACCACCGCCTACCGACGTGCCGCAGGCCGCTCGCCTGGGCTGTTCGGTCTGCGTCGGCGTCGCTCTCGCCCGCGCGTCACCGTCTGACGCACCGAAACGAACTGGAGGGACATCCCATGCCAACATCCGACGCGAACGACCTTTCCGAGCCGCTGCGCGCCGCGCTCGACGCATCCGGGATCGATTACGCGCGCAAGTCGTCCGGCGGCGCGAAGTCGGAGCACCTCGTCGTGGAGCTGCCGGGTGAGCGAAAACTCAAGACCACCGTCCTGCTGACCGCGGCAGTCAATGGAGTGCGTGTTGAGGCCTTCGTGTGCCGCAGACCCGACGAGGAGTTCGAGGCGGTCTACCGCTACCTGCTCAAGCGGAACCGCCGCCTGTACGGGGTGGCGTACACCTTGGACAACGCGGGTGACATCTATTTGATCGGCCGGATCTCGGCCGACGCGGTGACTCAGGATGAAGTGGACCGCGTGCTCGGTCAGGTCCTCGAGGCGGCGGACGGCGACTTCAATCAGATCCTCGAGATCGGCTTTCTGACGTCGATCAAACGTGAATGGGCGTGGCGCACCGCGCGCGGCGAGCCGATGAAGAACCTCGAGGCGTTCGCTCACCTCATCGATCCCGACGATCTCCCCGAGATCGCTCCCCTCGACGGCTGACCCGCCGCGGGAGGCAGCCCTAACTCTGACAACGAGTGTTGGTAAGGTCATCGGTGACTCCTCCCACACCGAAGGGCGCCACATGACCATCGTTTCCCCGTTCCCGAACGTCGAGATCCCGGAAGTCGGCGTTTACGACTTCCTGTTCTCGGATCTGACCGACGCCGATCGCGAGCGGATCGCGCTCATCGACCCGAAGTCGGGCACCACGACGACGTACGGACAGCTTGTCGCCCAGATCGATGCTGCCGCAGGTGCGTTGGCCGCGCGCGGGATCGGGGTGGGCGACGTCGTCGCGATCCTGTCGCCGAACATTCCGGCTTTCGCGACCGTCTTCCACGGAGTCCTGCGCGCCGGCGCCACTGCGACCACGCTCAATGCGCTCTTCACCGCGAATGAGATCCGCAAGCAACTCGTCGACTCGAAGGCGCGGATGATCGTCACGATCTCCCTGATGGCGCCGCAGGCGCTCGAAGCCGCACGTGAGCTGGGCTTCGACGACGCCGACGTCGTGGTGCTCGACGGTGAGGGGCAGGCCGCGAGCGGTCACCCGAACGCCGTCGACCTGCTCGGTGCGGGACTCCCCGCACCCGACGTCACCTTCGATCCGTCGACTCACATCGCCGCGCTCCCGTACAGCTCGGGCACCACCGGCAACCCGAAGGGCGTCAAGCTCAGCCACGCCAACCTGGTGTCGAACGTCGCGCAGATTCGCCCGCTGCAGGGAATGAAGGAAGACGATGTGATCATCGCCGTCCTGCCGTTCTTCCACATCTACGGCATGACGGTGCTGCTCAACGCCGCACTTCGCGCCCGCGCATCGCTGGTCATCATGCCGCGCTTCGACCTCGTCGAGTTCCTCGAGAACATCCAGGAACGCAAGGTCACCTATGCGTTCATCGCGCCGCCCATCGCCGTTGCGCTCGCCAAGCATCCGATCATCGACAACTACGACCTGTCGTCGCTGCACACGATGGTGTCCGGCGCCGCACCGCTCGACTCCGAGCTCGGCAACGCCGTCGCCCAGCGCCTGAACCTGCGGATGCTGCAGGGATTCGGCATGAGTGAACTGTCGCCCGTCAGTCACCTGATCCCGTTCGACGGCGGAACCGGAACCGTCGGAGTCGAAGCACCCCTCGCGTCGGTCGGCTGGGCCGTCCCGAACTCGGAGAATCGAATCGTCGACCCGGCCACCGGCGCCGACGTCGATCAGCCCGGCGAAGGCGTCTCGGCACCCGGTGAACTGTGGGTCCGCGGACCGAACGTCATGGTCGGGTACCTCAACAACGACGCCGCGACTGCCGAGACGATCACAGACGACGGTTGGCTGCGCACCGGCGACATGGCGACCGTCGACGCGTCAGGCTGCATCACGATCGTCGACCGCCTCAAGGAGCTCATCAAGTACAAGGGCTACCAGGTTCCGCCCGCCGAGCTCGAGGCGCTGCTGTTGACGCATCCGCAGATCGCCGACGTCGCCGTGATCGGAGTCAATGACGCCGACGGCGAGGAGATCCCGAAGGCGTTCGTCGTCACCCAGCCGGGCGCCGAGCTGACCGAGGACGAGGTCATCGCGTTCACCGCCGAGCGGGTCGCGCCGTACAAGAAGGTCCGTGCGGTCGAGTTCATCGAGACGGTCCCGAAGTCGGCGTCGGGCAAGATCCTGCGCAAGGACCTCCGCAAGTAACTCCTTCCTGTCGTTGAGCGGCCGTCGGTCGCTCAACGACAGGGAAGGCGTATGAGAAACTAGCTCCCATGAGCAACGGCACTTTGATCTTGATGCGGCACGGCGAGAGCGAATGGAACGCGTCCAACCAGTTCACCGGCTGGGTCGACGTCGCCCTTACCGACAAGGGCCGCGCCGAAGCGGTCCGCGCGGGCGAACTGCTCGTTGAGCACAACCTGCTCCCCGACGTGCTCTACACGTCGCTCCTGCGTCGTGCGATCACCACCGCGCAGCTCGCGCTCGACGCCGCCGACCGGCACTGGATCCCCGTGGTCCGCGACTGGCGCCTGAACGAGCGTCACTACGGCGCACTTCAGGGCCTCAACAAGGCTGAGACCAAGGCGAAGTACGGCGACGAGCAGTTCATGCTGTGGCGCCGCAGCTACGACACTCCGCCGCCGGCCATCGAGGCCGACGCCGAGTTCAGCCAGACCGGGGACCCGCGGTACGACGGCATCGACGTGCCGCTCACCGAGTGCCTGCTCGACGTCGTGGAACGTTTCATCCCGTACTACACCGAGACGATCGAGGCCGATCTCCGCGCAGGCAAGACAGTTCTCGTCGCAGCGCACGGCAACTCTCTGCGGGCCCTCGTCAAATACCTCGACGGGATCTCCGACGCCGACATCGCGGAGCTGAACATCCCGACCGGCAACCCGTTGCGCTACGACCTCGACGAGAACCTCCGTCCGGTCACCCCGGGCGGTGAGTACCTCGATCCGGAGGCCGCTGCCGCAGGGGCGGCAGCCGTCGCCGCTCAGGGCGAGTCGAAGTAGATCGAAGAGTCGATTCGCCGGATTCGCAGACACCGGGACATCGCGCCATCTGCAGGGTAAACCTGCAGGTGGCGCGATCTCTTTGGGCCCGGTCGTAGGCTGAACGTGCGACATCCGACATCGCGTGCAGACAAGTGTGGCCTGGGCTACATTGGAAGCATGGCTGACGGGACGATTTCGGTGACGCATCTGGCCGAGCGTGAGCGCTACCGCGCTGACCTCGAGAACGACGACGGCGACGCGCTGGAGGTCGGATACGTCGACTACACGCAGGACGGCGATCGACTCGCCTTGACGCACACGGTGGTCTACGACCGCTTCGGTGGACGCGGCTTCGCCGCAGACCTCGTCAAGCACGTCCTCGACGACGTGCGCTCCAAGAACCAGACCGTGGTGCCCGTCTGCTCGTACGTGGTGCGTTACCTGGAGAAGCATCCGGAGTACTCGGATCTCGTCGCATCCTGACACGCTCCGCACACTGTCGGTTCACCTCGACGCAACCCATGTGGACCGGCAGTGAATGCTGCGCGAAGAGTGGCTTCCCGGGCTGCGAACTTCAGGCGATGACACGTAGGATTCGGGTGTGTCCGAGACCAGCGGTGACCGCTTGATCGATGGTGCCGCAGCCGGCCGCTTCGGCCCGGCGAACGTCGACGCCTCCTACCTTCACGCCCTCCAGCCCCAAGACGTCTCGCGGAGTGACTTGCTGACCTTGATGGTCGCGCACTCGGAGACCGGCATCGTCGTCGTCGACGAATACCACAACGTGGTCGTCTACAACGACCGAGCAGCAGACCTCGGGATGGTCCGGGACGTACTGGCCGACGGGGTCGCCGAAGCGGTCTCCGAGGTCTTCACCACCGGCGTGGACCGGCACTTCGACTTCTCGCCTCCGCAGTCGTCGCTCGGCTTCGTCTCCACCGGCCGGACGGTGCACCGCCCTGTGGAGACCGTGCGGTGTGTTGCGAGCCTCGCGGCCCTCACCGGGCAGCGCTACGTCCTCGTGTACGGCGACGACGACTCCACCAATCAGCGTGTCGAGGCCACTCGCCGTGACTTCGCGGCGAACGTCTCCCACGAGTTGAAGACACCTCTCGGCGCCATCAGTTTGATGGCCGAGGCGATGCTCGAGTCCCGTGACGATCCGGCCGCCGTCGAGCACTTCGGTCGCCGCGTCCTCAAAGAGGCCACGCGCATGGGCTCGCTCGTCAACGAGTTGATCGGCCTGTCTCGGTTGCAGGACGGAGCGATCGCCGACTTCGTGCGCGTCGACATCGACGCCCTCGTCGACGACGCCGTCGCCGCTGCGGGCGTCACCGCGGAGATCGCCGAGATCGACCTCGTCACCGACGGGCCGTCGCGGGTGTCCGTGCAGGCGGACCGCACTTTGCTGCTCACCGCTCTCAGCAACCTGCTGGTCAATGCGATCAATCATTCGCCGACCGGCGAAGTCGTGTCGGTGAGCCGCAAGCGGGTCGTCATCGACGACCTCGACATGATCGCGATCGCGATCACCGACCGAGGCATAGGCATCGCCCCGGTCGATCAGCAGCGAGTGTTCGAACGCTTCTACCGCGTCGACAAGGCACGTTCGCGCGCAACCGGCGGGACCGGTCTCGGTCTCGCCATCGTCAAGCACGTGGCAGCCAGCCATGGCGGCCACATCGGGCTGTGGAGCAAGCCGGGCACCGGCTCCACGTTCAGCCTGTACATCCCCATCGACCCGGACAAAGAAGAGGAACTTTCGCTTTGACGCACGTACTGATCGTCGAGGATGAAGAATCGCTGGCCGACCCGCTGGCCTTCCTACTCCGCAAAGAGGGTTTCGAGGCGAGCATCGTCAACGACGGGACGCAGGCGCTGCCCGCGTTCGAGCGCATCAACCCGGACATCGTCCTGCTCGACCTCATGCTCCCCGGCGTGTCGGGCACTGAGATCTGCAAGCTGATCCGCGCCAAGTCGGCGACGCCGGTCATCATGGTGACCGCCCGTGACAGCGAGATCGACAAGGTCGTCGGCCTGGAGCTGGGCGCCGACGATTACGTCACCAAGCCGTACTCGGCGCGTGAACTGATCGCCCGCATCCGCGCAGTGCTGCGCCGCGGGGGAGTGGTGGCCGACGACGAGGACGCAGCGATCGGCGTCATCGAGGTCGGACCGGTCCGCATGGACGTGCAGCGACACACCGTCAGCGTCAGTGGCACCGACGTGACGCTGCCGCTGAAGGAGTTCGACCTCCTCGAGTATCTGCTGCGCAACTCGGGTCGAGTCCTGACACGCAGCCAGCTCATCGATCGAGTGTGGGGCGCCGACTACGTCGGAGACACCAAGACGCTCGATGTGCACGTCAAGCGTCTGCGCTCGAAGGTGGAGCCCGACTCGTCCCAACCCCGGCACCTCATCACCGTGCGCGGTCTCGGCTACAAATTCGAGCCGTGATCTGATCGGCAGGACCTTTCGACTCACTCGGCGCTGGTCACCTGCTCCTTGAGCGAGCTTGCGAGTCGAAAGGTCCGGACTACATGTGCTCGTACTTGAGATCGGTGGCGCGGCGCGAGGTGGCGGCCGCGGTCGCCGGGTGGACGGCGATGAGTCCCAACTGGTTCCGCCGGCCGCACGCGGCAGCGATGACGTTGTAGGCGGGTTCGCCGACAAGCTCGATGAGCTCCGGCTTATAGGACTCGAACACCTGCGTCGCACCGATGTGTGCGTCGGGCGAACCCGAGCAGTACCAGTCGAGGTCGTGGCCGCCTTCACCCCAGCCTCGTCGATCGAACTCGGTCAGGGTCGTCTTGAGGATCTCGGTGCCGTCGGGGCGCGTCACCCAGTCCTGTTCCCGACGCATCGGCAGCTGCCAGCACACGTCCGGTTTCACCGTGAGCGGTTCGATGCCCTTCCGCAGTGCCATCCCGTGCAGTGAACAGCCCTGTCCGGCAGGGAATCCCGGCCGGTTGAGAAAGATGCACGCACCGTCGTGGAGTCGAGTCTTCAACGCGGGCTCGCCCTCGAGGTCTTCGTTCTCCTCGAGATAGCCGCCGGGGCCGAGCGGATCGTCCGCCGAACCCTCGGCGAAGAACTCCCAATCGTCCGGCGTCAGCATCGCCATACCGGCCGCGAGCCGTTCACGGTCATCGTCGTCGGTCAGATACGCGCCGTGTGTGCAGCATCCGTCGGGCTGCCGGTCGCTGATGATCCCCTGGCACGCGGGAGTGCCGAACACGCAGGTCCAGCGAGACAGCATCCACGTCAGATCGACGCTGATCAGGTGTTCGGGATCGGCCGGGTCGAAGAACTCGTACCATTCGCGCGGGAAGTCGAGGCTCACTTCGGGGGCGGGGGAGGACTTCCGCTCATCGTCGGACACAAGGGCCCTTCCTGTTGGACGTGCGGCTCAACGGTAGCTGTCCGCTCGCCGGCCGAGTCGCGCGGATCGGACTCGCCGAGTACTTTTGACCGGTGAGACTTGGAGTGCTCGACGTTGGCAGCAATACCGTGCACCTGCTTGTGGTCGACGCTCATCGGGGTGGACATCCCAACCCGATGAGTTCGACCAAAGCGGTGCTGCGGCTCGCGGAGGAGATCGACGAGAACGGACGCATGCGTGACTCCGGCTCCCGCGCGCTGGTCTCCACGATCGAGGACTTCACCCGTATCGCCACGTCATCCGGCTGTGAGCAAGTCATGGCGTTCGCGACCTCGGCGGTACGCGACGCCACCAACTGCGATGAAGTGCTCCGCAAGGTCAAGAACGCGTCCGGCCTCGATCTACAGGTGCTCGAAGGCATCGACGAGTCACGTCTGACGTCGCTTGCCGTCCGACGGTGGTACGGGTGGAGCGCGGGACGCATCCTCGCCTTCGACATCGGCGGGGGAAGCCTCGAGATGTCGAACGGCGTCGACGAAGAACCGGATGTGGCGCTGTCGCTGCCGCTCGGCGCAGGCCGACTCACCCGGGAATGGCTGCAGGGCGACCCGCCCAGCAGGCGGCGTGTCTCAGTTCTGCGTGACTGGCTCGACGCCGAGCTGAAGGAACCCGCGAAGGAACTCCGCGCGGCGGGCAAGGCCGACCTGGCAGTCGGATCGTCCAAGACGTTCCGCTCCCTCGCTCGCCTGACCGGTGCCGCACCTTCCGGTGCAGGTCCACGCGTCAAGCGGACCCTGACCGTCAGCGGACTGCGCCAGCTCACCGCCTTCATCTCCCGGATGACGACGGCCGACCGCGCTGAACTCGAAGGAGTCAGCGCCGACCGAGCCCCGCAGATCGTCGCAGGCGCGCTGGTGGCGGAGGCCGCAATGCGGGCGCTCGGAGTCGATACACTGGACATCTGCCCGTGGGCTCTGCGGGAAGGTGTCATCTTGCGCCGCCTCGATTCGGAGCCCGCAGGCGCGATGACCACCAACTGACTGCACGAAGGGATGGTGCGACCGTATGGCGGACGAGGCCGAGCCGGAGTCGAAGCCGATCACCGTATCGGAACTGATCGCACGATCCGGGGGTGACGACGCCTTCCCCAGGTCGGAGTCGGTATCGGTCCGACGCCCCGGGAGTGAAAGCACCGGGACCACGTCGTCGGGTATGCCGTCGTACACGGCGCCGACGAAGAGGTCGGCGGTCGACGCCCCGCGAGGTGTCGGAGCGAGCGGGATGCCCGGATACACGCCTCCCACGACGCCCGTAGAACCCGAATCGAACGACGCCACCGGGGTCATCCCGGTGGTGTTCGATGACGCTGACACGGGATCGCTGCGGAAGGTCGAAGCGGACGACGTCTTCGACTACGACCTGCCGCCCGCAGTGATCCACACGTCGGCCGTCGAGGCTCACAGGACTGCCGACACCGCCGAGGACACCACGTCGATCCCACTGGTCGACGACTTCGTCGCAGCTGACGCAGACGAACGGACCGACGCATCGGACGAGTCGAGCCTCGACGACGAATCGCACGACGTCGCCGATGGGATCCTCGACGACTCGGACGATGCCGCCGCTGCGAAGGCCGCGGCCAAGGCTGCGAGGGCAGACGAGAAGGCCGCCAAGAAGGCTGCGAAGGCCGAAGCCAAGGCCGCACGGGCCGCTGACCGTGAAGACGCAGAGCCGTCTGCAGCACTCGGGTGGGCTGCGTTCGCGGGTGAGATCGTCCTCGGTCTCGGCGTGGGCGCCGGGCTGTTCTGGGGCTTCACCGAGCTCTGGAAGAAATACGTGTACCTGGCGTTGGTGCTTGCCATCGTGGTGATCTTCGCGATCGTCACCTTCGCTCATGTGCTGCGCAAGAGGGACCTTCCGACCACTCTGCTCGCCTTGGCCGTCGGCATGCTCGTGACCATCGGGCCACTCGTCTTCCTCGCGGCGCAACCCTAGAAGCATCCGGTGAGCCAACTGCGTTTCCCGATTCCGATCGGCCTCTCGACGGCGTCCGTGTACCCGCAGAACACCGAGGCGGCTTTCGCGTACGCCAACGAACTCGGCTACGACGGGGTGGAGCTGATGGTGTGGGGCGAGGCGGTCAGCCAGGACATTCCGCAGGTCGCCCGCTTGTCGCACAGGTACCAGGTGCCGGTGCTGTCGGTGCACGCTCCCTGCCTGCTGATCTCCCAGCGGGTGTGGGGACGCGACCCGAAAGCCAAGCTCGCCCGATCGGTGCGCGCGGCGGAGGAACTCGGAGCGGCGACGGTCGTCGTGCATCCCCCGTTCCGGTGGCAGCGCGACTACGTCGCAGCGTTCGACGACCTCGTCGCCGAACTGGAGTCGACGTCCGACGTGTCCGTGGCAGTGGAGAACATGTTCCCGATGCGCGCGGATCGTCTGTTCGGCGGGGGGACGCGTCCGGCCCAGCGGATGGCGCAACGCGGTGGCGGTCCAGGGGCCAGTGCGTCGGCGTTCGGCAAGCCGATCGACCCGACATCGGTCGGCTACGACAACTACACCCTCGACCTGTCACACGTCGCGACGGCGGGTGACGATGCCCTCGCCATGGCCGACCGGATGGGCCGGGGCCTCAAGCATCTGCATCTGACGGACGGCACAGGCGCTGCTCACGACGAACATCTGATCCCCGGCGACGGAACCCAGCCGTGCATCGAGGTGTGCCGCAGACTCGCCGAGAGCGACTTCGACGGTTCCGTGGTCCTCGAAGTGCACACGTCGGGAGCGAAGACGAAGAATGAGCGTGCCGCGATGCTCGCCCGGTCACTCGAGTTCGCGCGAACTCACCTCGAACGCGACAGGTAGGAATCAATGACCAAACTCGCCGACCTCCTGCGTCTGGAGACGCTCGCCCGTGGTGCGGACGGCTCGTCCATCACTTACGCGGCAGTCATCGACGAGGCGTTCACGATCGGCCCGAAGGTGCACGGAGGCAGCCTGCAGATGGTCGTCACGCGTGCGGCCCGTGCCGCGCTCGGTGATCTCGCCGCACCCGACGCCGACCCCGCACTCGTCGAGGGTGTCACCGCCATCGCGGTGGCGAGTGACTTCCTCGCGGCACCCGACCCGGCGGACGTCGCGGTCCACGTCTCGATCATCAAACGAGGGAGGACCGTGTCCCTCGCGCGCGTCGAGGTGACCCAGAACGAGCGGACCATGGTGACCTCGACTGTCACTCTCGGACGTCTCGACGAGGGCGAACCGGCCTACCGCGCCGAGGGTCTGCTCGCGGGGATGCCCGTCGAGCCGACGTCGGACGGACTGGGAGTCTCCGACAGTCCCGTCGGTGAGGTGATGCACCTCGGTGTGGCCGCCGACTTCGTCCTCGACGCGGGTTCGTTCCCCGTTGCGCGGGGTGAGAAGGGCGATCCGGTGATCCGCGGGTGGGTCCGGGCCAAGGACATCGATCAGCAGCCTGCCGACCTCGGGCTGGACCTTCCGGTTCTGGTCTGCGACATCTCACCGCCTGTGGTCATGAACCTCGGCCTGTTCGGCTGGGCGCCGACCGTGCAATTGACCACCTACGTCCGACGGCTCCCCGCCCCGGGCTGGCTGCGGTACGAGGCGTCGACAGTCGAAGTGGGACGCGGCATGTTCTCCGAGGACCACCTCGTGGTGGACTCGACCGGTGCGGTGGTCGCGCAGTCGCGACAGCTCGCGCTGATTCCGGCTCGTCGCTGACGGCCGCCAGACAAGACGACACGACAAATTGAAGGACAGTGAACTGACATGAGCGAGCGGGTAGCGATCATCGGCGGCGGCAAGATCGGTGAGGCGCTGCTCGCCGGCCTGATCAACGCAGGGAAGCCGGTGAAGGACCTCGTCGTCGTCGAGCGATCCAAGGCCCGGTCCGCGGAACTGATCGAGGACTACGGCGTCCGTGTCACGACGGACGTCGCCGACGCCGCGAGCGGCGCGCAGGTCGTGTTCATCGCGGTGAAACCGGACGCCGTCGACTCGGTGCTCCCGCCGCTCGCGAAGGCAGACGACTCCGGTGACGACGAACGGATCACGATCACTCTCGTCGCGGGCATCCCCGCGGAACGTTACGAGGCGTCGCTGCCCGCCGGTTCGCCGGTGATCCGCGTCATGCCGAACACGCCGATGCTGGTGAACGAGGCCATGTGCGCCGTCAGCCCAGGGCGCTACGCGAACGACGATCAGGTGGCCGTCGCGGTGCGCCTGCTGGAGTCGGTCGGCAAGGTGATGGTGGTCCCGGAGAAGTCGCTGGACGCGGTCACTGCGATCTCCGGGTCGGGACCTGCGTACTTCTTCTTGATGGTCGAGGCGATGATCGACTCGGGCGTTGCGCTCGGCCTGACGCGTCAGCAGTCGGCGGAACTCGCGGTTCAGACGGTGAAGGGTTCGGGTGTGCTTCTTGCTGAGTCGGGTCTGACAGCCGTCGATCTGCGCGCTGCGGTCACCTCACCTGGTGGAACGACGGCTGCGGCGCTCCGCGAGTTCGAACGCTACGGCCTCCGGCATGCGGTGAACGAAGCGACCGCGGCCTGCGCGAAGACCAGTGCACGCATGGCACGTCGACCCGAAGTTGAGGGTTGATGCGCCACTCGCGTGTCGTAACCGTGAATTCGCCCGGTGCGCGTGGTAACGCTGCTGCCAGCGGCAATGGTGGTGAACACCTGATGAATGGCGAAGAGACGGAACTCATTCTTTCTCTCACGTCGCACTATTCACATCCGCCACGCTAAGGTACAACCAGCACGTACGTGTCTGATGTCCGCCGGAGGGGAAGCCGGTGGCCGCGATGCGTGCACCGGAGGTTATGAATACATGGCTGCAGAAAAGCCGGGTGAACGGAACGAATTCGCCGATCGTGGAGTTGCGAATGCATCTTCCGCCTCGCAGTTCCTCACCGTCGCAGAAGTCGCGTCGCTCATGCGCGTGTCCAAGATGACCGTGTACCGCCTGGTGCACAACGGCGAGCTGCCTGCCGTTCGCGTGGGACGTTCGTTCCGTGTGCACGCCAAGGCGGTTCACGAATACCTCGAGACGTCGTACTTCGACGCCGGATAGATTTTCCTGCTCTTCACCGGTCACACCGCCCATCGTGCATCCACGGCGGGCGGTGTGATCGTGTCTGATGCAGGCCGCTTCACCGCCCGATTTCGCCTCGTGTTCATTCGGGCGGTAGGATTGGCGATCAGGTCGCTGTCGCCCCTGGGCTCGTATGAGCTTGAAGAGTCGGCGACGGCCCCGGACAACAATGCCGGCCCCCTGTGGGGCGGGAGACACACAATCGATCGTGAGGGAGAGCCCCATGGGTTCCGTTATCAAGAAGCGCCGCAAGCGCATGTCGAAGAAGAAGCACCGCAAGCTGCTCCGCCGCACACGTGTGCAGCGTCGTAAACTCGGCAAGTGATCGATGGACCCGCCCGCGAGGGCGGGTTCTTTCGTTTCGGCACTATCCTTAGCCCATGAGCGAAGACACCGAGAAGCACGTGCCGCGATCTGTGCTCGTCACCGGCGCGTCGACGTTCCTCGGCGGCTACCTGGTCGCGAGGCTCGCGGCGAACCCGGAGATCGACCGAGTGGTGGCCGTCGACTCACGGGTGCCGCGCAAAGACCTCCTGCGACGCATGGGCCGTGCGGAGTTCCTACGGCTGGACATTCGACGCCCCGCCATCGCCAAGGCGATCGCCACGTACGAGGTCGACACTGTTGTCCACGCGGCGCCGTCGATCATGGACAACGTCGAGCACTCGGCGGCGATCAAGGAGCTCAACGTCGTCGGCTCCATGCAGGTGTGTGCGGCGTGCCAGCGCAGCCCTTCGGTCAAGCGGCTCATCATGCGCTCGAGCTCGATGGTGTACGGCGCGACGTCCAAAGACCCGGCGTCGTTCACCGAAGGCACCCGCGCTCGCAAGGAGCCGCGCAACGGCTACGGGCGCGATCTGATCGACGTCGAAGGGTACGTGCGCGGTCTGTCGCGTAGGCGCCAGGACATCGACGTCACGATTCTCCGCTACCAGTCGATGCTGGGGCCACGGATCAAGACCCGCATGGGCGGCTACCTGTCGATGCCGCTGGTCCCGACCGCGTTCGGATTCTCGCCGCGGTTGCAGTTCCTGCACGAGGAGGACGCACTCGCCGCGATGGAGCACGCGACTCTCAACCGGAAGCCGGGAACGTTCAACGTCGCGGGTGACGGCGTGGTGAGTCTGGGCCAGGCGGTTCATCGTGCGGGCCACATCCAGTTGCCAGTGGCTCCGAGTCTGATCCCGCCCTTGATCGGCGTTCTGCAGGACGGTGGAGTGCCCATGATCCGATCGGAGCACACCGCCTACCTGACGTACGGGCGCGTCCTGGACAACACCCGGATGCGGACGGAGTTCGGATTCGAGCCGAAGTTCACGACGCTTGAGACCCTCGACGACTTCATCACCCGCGGAAAGACGGAACCGGTGTTGTCCGCCGACGCGTGGCGCGGCTTCGAGGCCAGGGCTGTGGCGACCGCCACGGCACTGCAATGACGGGGCCGTCCGCCCGTAGTATGTGACCGAGACGTTTGTCGAGTTCGACGGCCGTAGCCGTCGACGAGTGAGAGGAGAAACCATGGCCGCGGCAGAGAAGCCGACCGATTCGCGTACCGCCAAGGTGATCGCTCTCTACACGGATCCCCGACTCGGCCGACGCACGGACGCCGGACACCCGAACACAGACGGCTTCGGCCGGCCGGCGGCGCCGGTCACACCGATTCACGACGGAATCGACTTGCACGACGAGCCGCTGCCCATCGCACCGAACCGCAACTCACCGTTGTTCAGCCTCGGCGGTCTGCGCGGTGCCGTCGCCGACACCCTTATCGCGACGTCCGGATTCATCCGTGAGCGCATGACCGGCGACTTCGCCGTCGACGACTTCGGTTTTGATCCGCATTTCGCCGAATCCGTGTGGTTCCCGGCGGTGCGCCAGGTGTACCAGAAGTGGTTCCGCGTTGAAGTGACCGGAATCGAGAACCTCCCGACAAGCGGAGGCGCTCTGCTGGTCGCCAATCACGCCGGCACTATCCCGGTGGACGCGCTGATCACGTCGCTCGCTGTCCGCGACAATCACCCGAACGAGCGGTACCTGCGGGTCCTCGCGGCCGACATGGCGTTCGAGACGCCCGTCATCAGCGACCTCGCCCGCCGTATCGGTGCGACCTTGGCCTGCAACGCGGACGCCGAAGCGCTCCTGCGGCGCGGTGAGCTGACCGCCGTGTGGCCGGAGGGTTTCAAGGGCATCGGCAAGCTGTACAAGGACCGTTACAAGCTGCAGCGCTTCGGTCGCGGCGGGTTCGTGACGACGGCTATCCGCACCAAGGCGCCGATCATTCCGGTCTCGATCGTCGGGTCGGAGGAGATCTATCCGATGGTCGCCGACCTCAAGCCGCTCGCGCGCACTCTCGGTCTGCCGTACTTCCCGGTGACGCCGCTGTTCCCATGGCTCGGACCGCTCGGCATGATTCCGCTTCCGTCGAAGTGGCACATCCACTTCGGCAAGCCGATCGCGACCGATGTGTACGACGAGCAGGCTGCCGACGATCCGCTCGTCGTCTTCGATCTCACCGATCACGTCCGCGAGGAGATCCAGCAGACGTTGTTCCGGATGCTGTCGCGCCGCGGCAGCGTCTACCTGGGCTGATCTGCGTAGGGAACGGCTGGGTTTCCGCCAGTTGTGACGACATGTTCGTCACAAGCGGCGGAAACTCTCGTCGCGAAGTGGGCAGTCCGGCCGTCGGCATGAGTGAGGACGGCCCGTCCAGCCGAGCCGGCGAAGAAGCCTGACGATCTTCGCTGCTGTCTCACATGGTCGGTCGAACGCCTGCCCGAACCCCACGCGCACGGTGCGTTTGTCCTCCCCGACTGCCGCATCGAGATCTCGTTCCATATCCGAGTCGCGCGAGTGTGCGTCGTCGTGGCCGAGACGGCCGTCGAGTTCGACGATGAGTCCGTAGTCGCGGTACTCGAGGTCACGGAAGCCCGGTCGACCGACTGTGGTCGGAGACTGTCGGATCGGCTGCGGCAGGCCGTGAGCACGCTCGACGTGGGAGAGATACCGATGCTCGAGCGTCGAGCAGGCACCGGAGCGGACATCGAGTAGTACTTTCGCGAGGAACGTGGCCCGTTTTGTGCACGGACGGTTCGCGAGCGCTCCGAGCAGACGGTCCGCCGTGGTGATCCGCGATTGGACCGGATCGGTGAGGGCGGCGATCACATCGACGACGTTCCGAGCGTGTGCTGCGCAGTCGAGCGCTGCGTGCTCGACCCGCATTCGCGGTGGGTGGGCATTCCACATCGCAACGTCGTCCAACCCGGACCGGTAGTGGATGATCAACCCCGGCCGTGGTTCCACGCTGCGTCGGCTGTCGACGACGATGTGCACGGGACCGGTCGGGTCGCTCGACCGGAGTGTCGCGTGGATCGCCGACTGATATCCCAGCACCGCAGGTGCGGCGTAGAGGATCGCGCACCACGCTCGCTGTTCCCAGGTCAGTGGCCCGGTGTGCGTCACGTACACGCCGCGGTACACCGCGACCCACTCGCGCCGATACACGCGGCGTCGAACGAACGCCGAGTCGGCTCCACAGTCGAGGGCCTGCCGCCTGCTGATGACCCCGGATTGTTCGCGTGCCAACCGCTCGACGCGGTGAGCGACGTCGTTGCTGTCCCCCATGTCCACAGGATGGGCCGGAAATCACGGAAATCCCGGCCATCTAGCGATCTGTGGACAAAGCCGCCGGTAGTTTCCGCCGGTTGTGACGAACATGTCGTCACAACCGGCGGAAAGTCCTCCTGTTGGCTATGTACGCGGCGGGCTACTTGCGGCGGAGGAGGCGGGACGCTGCGGCTGCGGTGCCGCCCGCGACGCCCAGGACGACGGCGGAACGGACGCCGTACTTGGCCGCCTTGCGGGCCGTTCTGAAGTCGTAGGCCTCCCACCCGCGGACCCGCGCGATCTCCTTCAAGTCCGTGTCGGGATTGATGGCGACGGCGGTCCCGACGAGCGACAGCATCGGGACGTCGTTGTGCGAGTCGGAGTAGGCGGTGCACCGCTTGAGGTCGAGTCCTTCGCGGACGGCGATCGATCGGACCGCGTGCGCCTTGCCCGGCCCGTGCAGGATGTCTCCGACGAGCCGCCCGGTGAACTTGCCGTCGACACTCTCGGCGACCGTGCCGAGGGCTCCGGTGAGGCCGAGGCGCTTGGCGATGGTCTGAGCTAGCTCGACGGGCGTCGCGGTGACCAGCCACACCTGTTGACCCGCGTCGAGATGACGCTGGGCGAGCGCAGCGGTGCCGGGCCAGATCTTGTCGGCGATGAACTCGTCGTAGATCTCCTCGCCGAGTTCGACCAGCTCCGACGTCTCGCGACCCGCGATGAACGACAGCGCCTTGTCCTTGCCCTGCGCGACGTCCTCCGCGTTCTCCTTGCCGGTCACCCGGAACTTGGCCTGCTGCCAGGCGAAGTTCGCGATGTCGCCGTACGAGAAGTATTTGCGGGAGGCGAGGCCGCGCGCGAACAGAACGATCGACGCGCCGTGGACCAGCGTGTTGTCGACGTCGAAGAAGGCCGCGGCGGTCAGGTCGCGGCTCTGCGTCTCGTCGACGGGAATCCGGTTGCCGAGCGATTCGATCGCAGCGCGAGCCGAAGCCTCGCCGGCGAGCGCCTGCCGGAGCTCTTCCGCCGTCTGCAGGAATCGACCTGCACGACGGTTGAGCCACGCGCTCATCCGGTGGAACTCGTCGTCCTCGGTCGGCCCGTCCCACTCGGCGACGTCCGGATCGTCGGAGAGCCGGGCGCCGTCGCGGTCGTGCAGGACTTCGTCCCCGTCGACGTCTGCGGTGTGATCGACGTCGAACTGCTCGGACTCGAGCTCGCGGGCTTCGTGCAGGTCGGCCTCGTGATCCGAGGCCTCCTCCGGCGTGTGCTCATGATCAGGTTCCATCGAATCGCGGCTCATCGGCCACCTCCCGTTCGTCACGAGTGCTCACTCCACAGTGGAATGCTGCCAGCCTATCCCGGGGCGCCGACGAGGACGCTGTGACGAGCGGCTCGCCGGGAGAGAACGCGCAGGACTGGCAGACTGGACGTCATGGACGTCACTGTGGAACTGATGTCGCGGGCCGGCTGCCACGCATGCGCCGCCGCGGAGAAGGACCTGCACCGCATCCTCGCCGATTACGGCCTCACCGCCCGGATCGTCGACGTGGATGCCGCCGCAGACGCGGGGAACCCGGAGCTGCGCGCCGAATACGGGGACCGGGTGCCGGTTGTCGTCGTCGACGGCGAAGAGCACGGATACTGGGAGGTCGACGAATCGCGACTGCGCGCCGACCTGGACAGTCTGCGTTAGGCAACTGTCCATCAAATGTCTGACTCCCCACATCGAGACGGCAGAGGTGCATTTGTACCAACGCGTGAACTAGCCTGGAAAGACATGTGCCCATCGGATCGGCATCACTGGGGTGCCGGGAAACCGGTTGGCTGGAAACGGGCGATGCAGTGAGTGTCTTGTTGTTCGGGGTGTCCCATCGGAGCGCTCCGGTGTCGGTTCTCGAACGACTCACCGTCTCCGACACGGACCGACCGAAGATCGTCGAGGCGCTCGTCAGATCGCCCGCCGTCTCCGAGGCGATGCTGGTGTCGACGTGCAACCGCGTTGAGGTGTACGCGGTCGTCGAGGCGTTCCACCCCGCGCTCGAAGCGGTCGGCGACGTATTCGGTCAGCACACCGGAATGAGCGTCTCCGAACTCACCGGGCACGCGTACGTGCGGTACTCCGAGGCGGCAGTGGAGCATCTGTTCACGGTCGCCGCCGGACTCGACTCCATGGTCGTCGGCGAACAGCAGATCCTCGGGCAGCTGCGGACCGCGTACACGGAGGCGGACCAGCACAAATCCGCAGGCCGCACGCTGCACGAGCTCGCCCAGCAGGCATTGCGGGTCGGGAAACGGGTTCACCACGAGACGGGCATCGACCGCGCAGGCGCGTCGGTCGTCTCGGTTGCCTTGCACCGTGCGCAGGCCATGCGAAACGCGGGAACCGAGCAGGCGCCGATGCGGTCGGCGGTCGTGTTCGGCGCGGGCGCGATGGGGTCGCTCGCCACCAGCCAACTGGCCCGTGACGGCGTCCAAGAGATCACCATCGTCAACCGGACCGCGGCCCGTGCGGCGGAGCTCGCCGAGGGCATCGCCGAACGGTACGGCGTGACCGCTCACGGAACGTCGTTCGACTCGATGGCCGAGGTCATGGCCGACGCCGACGTCGTCGTCACGTGCACCGGGTCAGTCAGCTCCGTGATCGGTGTGGCAGATGTGCACTCGGCGCTCACACAACGCACCAACCCGGCGCCTCTCATGTTCTGCGACCTCGGCATCCCCCGAGATGTCGACCCCGTGGTGGCAGCGCTGCCCGGAGTGCACGTCATCAACATCGAGGGACTCCGCGACGATGAGGAGACGAAGGCCGCGCAGGACGACGCCGTCGCTGCCCGCGGTATCGTCGCCGCCGAACTCTCCGACTACCTCGCGGCCCAGCGTCAGGCCGAAGTGACGCCGACGGTCGCGGCGCTGCGTCAACGGGCCGCGGACCTCGTCGAAGCGGAGATCCTGCGCCTGCAGTCACGACTGCCCGACCTCGACACCGCACAGCGCGACGAGGTCGCCAAAACGGTGCGTCGTGTCGCCGACAAGCTCCTGCACGCGCCGACTGTGCGCGTGAAACAACTCGCGTCCACTGGTCGAGGCGATCACTACGCGGAAGCGCTTCGCGAACTCTTCGAGCTCAAACCCGGTGCAGCCGAGTCGGTCTCGGCCTCCGAGTCGGGGATCGCCGCACGCGGCGACTCTGACTCCCATTGAGCTCGGCCCGCTCGACTCGACGATCACGAACGACAGGACGGCTTCAACGTGTCTAATGCTGCGAACATCCCCTCGACTCCGCTCGGAGAGCTGGAGAACACCTCAGGGGAGCGGGGCGTGATCCGCATCGGCACACGAGGATCGCTCCTGGCGACCACACAGGCGCAGGGAATCGCGGATCGGCTGACGGCCAACGGCCATCCCGCCGAACTGGTCATCATCAGCACCGCGGGCGACACGTCGAGTGCTCCGGTCGCCCAGATCGGCATCGGTGTGTTCACGACCGCTATCCGCCTTGCGCTGCGGAACGGTGAATGCGACGTCGCGATCCACTCCTACAAGGACCTCCCCACGGCACCCGAGCCAGACCTGGCGATGGCGGCTGTTCCCGAGCGCGTCGATCCGCGAGATGCGCTGGTCAGTCGGGGTGGAATGGTCCTCGGTGAGCTTCCCGCGGGGTCGACGATCGGTACGTCGTCGCCGCGAAGGGCCGCGCAGCTTAAAGCACTGGGTCTCGGTTTGGAAATTCGCCCCCTACGAGGCAACCTTGATTCTCGGTTGGGCAGAGTCGCGAACGGGGAACTGGACGCGGTAGTGGTCGCCCGAGCCGGACTGGTGCGCATCGGCCGAGCCGATGCAGTCACCGAGGCGCTTGACCCCGTGGTCATGCTGCCTGCTCCGGCACAGGGGGCCCTGGCCGTCGAGTGTCTCGCCGACGATGCCGAACTGGTGAGAATACTCGCCGAGTTGGACGACCCGTCCACCCGTGCAGCGGTCGACGCCGAACGCGCAGTGCTCGCGGCCCTCGAGGCCGGGTGCACCGCCCCGGTCGGAGCGATCGCGGAGGTGGTCGAGTCGATCGATTCCGGTGGGCGCATCTTCGACGAACTCTCGCTCCGCGCGGGAGTCGCGGCCGAGGACGGATCCGACGTGATCCGAGCTTCGGTGGTGGGCCCGGTGGATCGTGCCGTTGAACTCGGGGAGAGTCTCGCCGCCGAACTGCTGGAGCTCGGCGCGGCCGATTACGTGCCCAGGAAGTGACGCCTGGGCCCGGACACGGGCCGTCTGCGCGCCAGCAGGAGGAAGTCGACGGGCCGGGCGGACCGGGCCGTCGAACGAACTGCAGCCCCCTGGGCGGGGGCAGGAGAGTGCGAACGCATGAGCCGTACGAAGAATGCTAAACCCGGCCGAATCCTGTTCGTGGGGTCGGGTCCCGGTAACCCGGACCTCCTGACCGTCAAGGCACAGAACGTGCTGGTGAACGCGACGTCGGCATTCGTCGACCCGGACGTTCCCGCCGCTGTTGTCGGACTGATCGGTTCAGCCCATGCACAAGTCGAGCCCGTGCCGACGCGTGCGGGTCGCAAAGCCGCTGAGGCCGCAGCCGCTGAGACTGCGGAGCAGGACACCGTCGATGTGGTCCGCCCGGCGCTCGGCGATCCCACACAGGTCGCGAAGACCCTCGTCGCCGAAGCGAAGACCGGCGTCAACGTCGTCCGCGTGGTCGCGGGCGACCCGATGAGCGCCGACTCCGTGCTCGCCGAGATCAGCGCCGTCGCGCGCACCTCGGTCTCGTTCGAGGTGCTCCCGGGCATCCCGTCGGACGCCGTCGTCCCCAGCTTCGCAGGTATGCCGATCGGTTCCGGCCACACCGTGGCCGACGTCCGCGGCGACGTCGATTGGGCCGCTCTGGCTGCGGCACCGGGACCGCTCGTCCTCCATGCGACCTCCGGCCATCTGGCCGAGCTTGCCAGCGAGCTGACCGAGCACGGAGTGGCGCCGCAGACACCCGTCGCCATCACCGTCAACGGAACCACGTGTGCGCAGCGCACCATCGAAGCCACCCTTGCCACCGTCAACGACCTCGGCAACGCTCTCAGCGGCCCGCTGGTCCTGACCGTCGGCAAGGTCGTCACCCAGCGCGCCAAGTTCTCGTGGTGGGAATCGCGTGCACTGTACGGCTGGACCGTGCTGGTGCCCCGCACCAAGGACCAGGCCGCCGACATGAGCGACCGCCTCGAATCGCACGGCGCCATCCCGCGCGAGGTGCCGACCATCGCCGTCGAACCGCCGCGCAGCCCCGCGCAGATGGAGCGTGCGGTCAAGGGCCTCGTCGACGGCCGCTACCAGTGGGTCGTCTTCACCTCCACGAACGCAGTCCGCGCGGTCTGGGAGAAGTTCGAGGAGTTCGGCCTGGACGCCCGCGCGTTCTCCGGAGTCAAGATCGCGTGCGTCGGCGAAGCCACCGCGGCCAAGGTCCGCTCCTTCGGCGTCAACCCGGAGCTGCTCCCGAGCGGCGAGCAGTCGTCGCTCGGCCTGCTCGACGAGTTCCCGCCGTACGACGAGGTGTTCGACCCGGTGGACCGCATCCTGCTTCCGCGCGCCGACATCGCCACGGAGACGCTCTCCGAAGGTCTGCGTGAGCGTGGTTGGGAGATCGACGACGTGACCGCTTACCGCACGGTCCGGGCCGCTCCGCCGCCAGTCGAGACGCGCGAGATGATCAAGACCGGTGGTTTCGACGCCGTCTGCTTCACCTCGAGCAGCACCGTTCGCAACCTCGTCGGCATCGCGGGCAAGCCGCACGCGCGCACGATCGTCGCCTGCATCGGGCCGAAGACGGCCGAGACGGCTGTCGAGTTCGGTCTGCGCGTGGACGTGCAGCCCGAGTCGGCCTCCATCCCGGACCTGGTCGACGCGCTCGCCGCCCACGCGGCGCAGCTGCGTGCCGAGGGTGCGTTGCCGCCCCCGCGCAAGAAGTCCCGCCGCTCGCGTTCGTGACGCAGGAGGTCCGCATGAGCACCGGTTTCACCCGTCTTCGTCGTCTACGGACCACCCCGGCGATGCGTAGGCTCGTCGCGGAGACGCGCTTGCATCCCGCGCAGCTGGTGCTGCCGATGTTCGTCGCCGACGGCATCGACGCGCCGCGCGAGATCACGTCGATGCCGGGCGTCCACCAGCACACGCTCGAGTCCCTGCGCGTGGCGGCCGCCGAGGCCGTCGCCGCGGGTGTCGGTGGGTTGATGCTGTTCGGCGTCCCGACGGAAGGCGACAAGGACGGCGTAGGTTCCGGCGCCGACGATCCGGACGGTGTGCTCAACCGGGCGCTGCGAGTGCTCCGTGACGATCTCGGCGACACCACGGTACTGATGGCGGACACGTGCCTCGACGAGTTCACCGACCACGGGCACTGCGGAGTCCTGGACGCGGAAGGTCGTGTCGACAACGACGCGACCCTGCCGCGTTACGAGTCGATGGCCGTTGCACAGGCTCGGGCCGGCGCACATGTCGTGTCGCCGAGCGGCATGATGGACGGCCAGGTCGCCGCGATCCGGGCGGCCCTCGACGATGCAGGCTTCGCCGACGTCTCGATCCTCGCCTACACAGCCAAGTACGCGTCCGCGTTCTACGGCCCGTTCCGGGAGGCCGTCGGGTCGTCGCTGCAGGGTGACCGTCGGACCTACCAGCAGGATCCGGCGAACAGGCTGGAATCGCAGCGTGAGCTCCTCGCCGACCTCGACGAGGGCGCGGACATGGTGATGGTCAAACCGGCCATGAGCTACCTCGACATCCTGCGGGACGTCGCCGACCGGACCGATGCTCCCGTCGCCGCTTACCAGGTGAGCGGCGAGTACGCGATGATCGCCGCAGCAGGTGCCCACGGCTGGATCGACGCCGATGCCGCGTTCTACGAGTCGGTCCTGTCCATCGCTCGCGCAGGCGCCTCGATCATCCTCACCTACGCCGCCGTCGACCTCGCGCGTCGACTCTGACGCTCCAAGCGCGGACATGCTCGCTGTGAACCGATCTCAGCTAGACCAATTACTCTGGGAAGCATGACCGTCCCTCCACCCGTACCTGACACAACGGACGCCCCCAAACGTCCGGACAGTGTGCGGCTCGCCGTTGAACTGTGGGCCGTGGTGATCGTCGCCGAGTTGATCACTTTCGTCGCCCAGTACTCGGTCCTGCGCGAGACGATGCAGAAATCGATCGACGAGATGATCAAGGACGGCCAAGAAGTGCCGGCCAGTGCCAGTGCGGTGACGATCGGCGCGATGGTGATCCTGTCGGTCATTCTCCTGGCAGTGGCCGGCGTTGTCCTCAAGTTCACGTGGGACGGGCGGAACTGGGCACGCCAGGTGTTGGGTGTGTTCAGTGCGTTTCTCTCGGTGCAACTCGTCTTCGGGGTGATCTCACTGTTCATCACCTCCGACAGCAACGACGGGGCTACCGTTCCCGCATGGGCGATGATCTTCGAGATCATCGGAGGTGTCGCAGCGATCGGCGCGCTCGTCGCGTTGATGCACCGAGACACCACCGTCTTCTGCCGCGACACCGCGGCGTGGCGGTCCGGCAATCGACAGAACGGCGGTGTGCGGTGATCGAGATCAAAGCCCGAACTCGAGGCCCGAAGCCTGACCCGAAAGACCGCCCGACACTCGTGGTGTGGGCGATGCGACTGTGGATGATCTCCGGTGCGCTGCTGATCGCGCTCGGCGTTCTCACCGTCGTCGACCAGTCTGTCAACGTCGGACTCGAGTTCGGTCCGCTCGCGATCGGGGTGCTCATCATCCTGCTCGGCGTCGCCTATCTGCTGCTCGGGGCGAAGACCTACCGCGGAGAACTGCAGTGGCGGTCGTCCCTGTCGGCGCTGACGTGCGTCGTCGTGGCGATGCTGCTGCCCTTGACCATCGGCTTCCAGAGCGGTGGCCTCGCCGTTGTCCTGGCCTGTGCGGTGATCGGCCTGGCCGGTTCCCTGCTCGCGTATCGCCCGCGGGCGGACAAGTGGTTCAACTGCAAACTGAGCGGCGACTGCGAATCCGATTCGACACCGGACTCGGCGTCGTGACCGACCGGTCGGACGAGCCCCAGACCGAGGAACCCCAGACCGAGGAACTCCAGACCGAGGAACTCCAGACCGACGAGACCGAGGACGAGGACTTCCAGCCGGACGAGGTGGACGCGGAGGCGGCCGATCCCGCCGGTGCGCTCGATCCGCTGCCGGAAGACGTGGGAGAGACGCTGTTCTACGAACCCGGTGGCAGTTGGTGGGTGGTGGTCATCGGACCGGCCCTGTTGGCGCTGACGCTGTGGCTCGAGATCGCAGGCAAGGGACGTATCCACTGGGAGGTCCTCACGATCTTCGGCGTGGTGCTCATCGGTTTCACGATTCTGCAGGTCAAAGCTGCCCGACGTCACGTCTCGGTGCGACTGACCGAGCAGACGCTCCAGCAGGGGGCCCGCACCATCGCCCTCTCCGACATCGTGACGGTGTACCCGGAGAACCGCGGCAGCGACTTCCAGGACTGGGAGAGCGCTCCAGCGCTTGGCGAGTTGCACGCGGTCCCGCGCCGTCGCAAAGGCGTCGGCGTCAAACTGAAGAACGGCAAGCTGGCGCAGGCGTGGGCGCGCGATGTCGACCGATTCCGCTCGGAGCTGACCGATGCGCACCTCGCCGTGAAGCTGGGCCTTCCGCCGAAGGGGACGAAGTCGACTGGTGAGTGACCGGAAATTCGGCCCCGCCGCTGCGGCGGCCGTGGTTCTGACAACACTCGCGGTGATTGTCGGAGGCGTGGTGTGGATGAACTCGCGCGGCACGCCCGACGACACTTCCCGGACCGCTGAATCCACTGCCCGGATGATACAGCACGTCAATCTCGGCGACAGCTTCGCTGCGGGAACCGGCATCCTGCCGCTCCAGCCGGACTCCCAGTTCACCTGCCAACGGTCATCGTCTGACTTCGCGACCGTGCTCGCCGCCCGCCGCGGTCACCACCTCGTGGACGTCGCCTGCGCAGGAGCGCGGACCGAACACCTCTACCGGGACCAGTACGAGGGTGCGGGACCGCAGCTCGATGCCGTCACTCCGAACACGGATCTCGTCACAGTGATGGTCGGCGGCAACGACGCGTCGCTCTACTCATCGTTGATCCGGGACTGCGCCGACGTCGCCGACACCGATCCGTCCGGCGCTCCGTGTCGAACCGAATTGGGCGCCGGTCCTGCGGTGTCGATCCGAGACGAGATCGGACCGGCCGTCGAGCGAGGGCTCCGCGACATCGCGTCCCGCGCTCCGCACGCGAAGGTCGTCATCGTCGGATATCCGTGGCTGGTGCCGCAGTCGACGTCGTGCAGGCCCGCGGTCCGGATCGCCGACGGCGACATCCCCTACGTCCGACGAGTGCAGTCGCGGCTCAACTCGGCGATCGCTCGAGCCGCGTCGGCTGCCGGGGCTACGTTCGTCGACATGTCGGTCCGGTCCCGCGGCCACGACGCCTGCGCGGCGAAGGGCGTCCGGTGGATCGAACCGATGGTCGGCGGGTCGTCGCCGATCGTGATGCACCCCAATGTCGCGGGCCAGCGGGCGATCGCCGATGCGGTCGATGCCGCGCTCGGCTGAACCCGCCCGTGTCGAACCTGAGAACAACCTGGGCCGATTGGGTGCATCGCTGAGGTTTTGGGACACTGGAAGTCATGGCCGCACCAGCCGAGAACACCGCACAGTCCACCGCTCGCAGCGAGGAGTACTTCGCCCGCGCCGCCCATGCGACGCCGGGTGGTGTGAACTCCCCGGTCCGTGCATTCTCGGCTGTCGGAGGCACCCCGAGGTTCATCACGTCGGCCTCCGGGTCCACCCTCACCGACGTCGACGGCAATACCTATGTCGACCTGGTGTGTTCCTGGGGTCCGATGATCCTCGGACACGCGCATCCGGCCGTCGTCGACGCGGTTCGCACGGCTGCCACCGGTGGTCTCTCATTCGGAGCTCCGACCGTCGGTGAGATCGAGCTCGCCGAAGAGATCATCGACCGCGTCGACCCGGTGTCCCGCGTCCGACTCGTCAACTCGGGCACCGAGGCGACGATGTCGGCGGTCCGTCTCGCGCGCGGATTCACCGGCCGAAGCAAGATCGTGAAGTTCTCGGGCTGTTATCACGGTCACGTCGACGCACTGCTGGCCGACGCCGGATCGGGTGTCGCGACACTCGGACTGCCGACGTCGCCCGGAGTCACCGGGGCGTCCGCACACGACACGCTGGTGCTCCCGTACAACGATCTCGCGGCCGTCGAAGCGGCATTCGCCGAGCACGGATCCGACATCGCGGCCGTCATAACGGAGGCCGCCGCGGGAAACATGGGCGCCATCGCGCCGGTCGCCGGGTTCAACGAGGGCCTGCGCGCGATCACCGCTCAACACGGTGCCCTGCTGATCATGGACGAGGTGATGACGGGGTTCCGAGTAAGCCCCGCGGGCTACTACGGCATCGACGGAGTCGCGGGCGATCTCTACACCTTCGGCAAGGTGATGAGCGGTGGACTGCCCGCCGCCGCATTCGGAGGCCGCACCGACATCATGGAGCATCTCGCGCCGACTGGACCCGTGTACCAGGCGGGAACGCTCTCGGGCAATCCCGTCGCAGTGGCGTCCGGGCTGGCGACGCTGCGGAACGCGACGGCCGAGGTGTACGCGACGCTCGACGCGAACGCGAACCGGATCGCGGGAATGGTCGGAGACGCGCTGACCGCGGCGGGTGTCGCGCACCGCGTGCAGTTCTCCGGAAACCTGTTCAGCTTCTTCTTCACCGACAGCGATGAGCAGATCGTCGACTACGCGGGAGTCAAGAAGACCGAGACCTGGCGCTTCGCGCCGTTCTTCCACGCACTGCTGGCGGGTGGCGTGTACGCGCCGCCGAGCGCCTTCGAAGCGTGGTTCGTGTCCGCAGCGCTCGACGACGATGCATTTTCGCGCATCGCCGACGCACTGCCCGCCGCTGCCGCCGCCGCGGCCGCAGCGCCCGCCCCCGGAGAGGGAAACTGATGAAGACGATCGTCCACATGATGCGCCACGGCGAGGTCCACAACCCCGAGGGCATCCTGTACGGCCGCCTGCCCGGCTTCCGTCTCGCCGAGAACGGTCGCGATCAGGCACAGCGCGTCGCCGATGCGCTCGCCGACCACGACATCTCCCATGTGTTCGCCTCGCCGCTGCAGCGTGCGCAGGAGACGGCCACGCCGATCGCCGCCGCGCACGGCAAGGAGATCATCACCGTTCCGGATCTCATCGAGGCCGGGAACCAGTTCGAAGGTCTGCGGGTAGCCGTTGGCGACGGCGCCCTGCGTCAGCCGCGCCACTGGGCGAAGCTGCGCGACCCGTTCACCCCGTCGTGGGGCGAGCCGTACATCCAGATCGCTCACCGCATGCTCGCCGCGGCCAGCGAGGCGCGCGACGCCGCCCGCGGCCACGAAGCCGTGTGCGTCAGTCACCAGCTGCCGGTGTACACCCTCCGCCGATTCCTCGAAGGTCAGCGCCTCTGGCACGACCCGCGGGTGCGCCAGTGCTCACTGGCCTCGCTGACCAGCCTGGTCTACGACGGTGACGCGCTCATCGACATCGTGTACTCGGAGCCGGCCGGAGCGTCGGACCCTCGCATCACGGGCGCGTGACGACGATGGCTCGACTTCGCCGTGTCACGGCTGCCGCCGTCGCGCTGCTCACCGCTGTCGCCGTCATCGCAGGCTGCAGCACCGGTGACGACGCCGTCGTCCCAGCCCAGGGCAACCAGTTCGTGTCGCCTGACGGCAAGATCGTCATCGAGTACCCGATCGACCAGCGACGCACCGTCGGCGACGTCAAGGGCCCCGACCTGCTGACCGGCGAGACGCTGTCGATCTCCGAGTTCGAGGGCGACGTCGTCGTCCTGAACGTATGGGCGTCGTGGTGCGCACCCTGCCGCAAGGAGTTCACCGAACTCGACAACACGTACCTCGCGACTCGGGACAAGGGCGTGGCGTTCCTCGGAATCGACTTCCGGGACAGCAAGTCGAGTGCGCAGGACTTCGTCAGCGACAACAAGGTCGCCTACCGATCGATCTTCGACTACGGCGGAGCGTCGTTGGCCTCGCTCGGGGTCCCCGTGGGCGCAGTCCCGACCACGGTGATCCTCGATCGCCAGCACCGGCCCGCCGTGGTGTACCTGCGGTCGATCACCGCAGACGAACTGAAGGCGGCCGTACTCCGCGTCGCGAGCGAACCGAAATGACGGTGACGCCCCTGGCATCGATCGGCGAGACGTTCGCCACGACGGTCACCTCCGGTCCGCTCCTGCTCGGCATGGGCGCTGCGATGATCGCGGGGCTCGTCTCGTTCGCGTCACCCTGCGTGGTGCCGCTCGTCCCCGGGTACCTGTCGTACCTGGCAGGCCTCGTCGGCGCCGACGCGCCGGCCGTGTCAGCCGCCGAGGGGCAGAAAAGGGGGCGGTTCCGGGTCGTAGGCGCTGCCGGACTGTTCGTCCTCGGTTTCACCGTCGTCTACGTTCTGGCGACGGCAGCGGTGTTCGGCCTCACTGCGACGTTCCTCGACGCTGAGCGACTCGAGCTGTGGCAGCGCATCGGCGGAGTCGTCACGATCATCATGGGCCTGGTGTTCCTGGGCATGATCCCGTTTCTGCAGCGTGACCGCCGCATGGCTCCGCGGCGCTACTCCGGCGTGATCGGAGCGCCGATCCTCGGCGGCGTCTTCGCCATCGGTTGGGTGCCCTGCACGGGTGCGACGCTCGGCGCGGTCGTCGTCGCAGGAATGTCGACCGAGGGGTCGTCGGCCTGGCGCGGAGCGTTGCTGGTGACCGCCTACTGCCTCGGCCTCGGCCTTCCGTTCCTGGTCATGGCCGCATCGTCGGCCTGGGCGGTGCGGAGCCTCGGCTTCCTGCGTCGACACACTCGCGTCATCCAGATCATCGGCGGCGTCTCACTGATCATCCTCGGAGCCCTGATGGTGACCGGAGCATGGATGGACTTCGTCAACTGGATCCGCCTCCATCTGATCAGCGACTGGGAAGTGGGCATATGAGTACGCCAAACCCGGTGCAGCGCTTCGTGATCGCGCCGCTCCGTAAGACCTGGCGCGGCCTGACGTCGATGCGGACAGCACTCGCGCTGCTGTTCCTGCTGGCGTTGGCCGCAATCCCCGGCGCACTCCTGCCGCAGCGTGATCTCAACGAGCAGAAGACACTCGACTACATCTCCAAACGCGGTGAGCTCGGCGTGTGGATGGATCGTGTCCAGCTGTTCGACGTGTACTCGTCGAGCTGGTTCACCGCCATCTACGTGCTGCTCTTCGTCTCACTGGTCGGTTGCCTGACACCGCGCATCTGGGAGCACTACAAGGCGATGCGGACCCCTCCGGTCGCCGCGCCGCGCAACCTCAAGCGACTGCCGCGCCACATCACCGAGACGATCGACGGCGAGCCGGCCGAGATCGCCGAACGGATCACCGGAAACCTGCGCGGATGGCGCACACGGACCGTCGCCGTCGAGCCGTCGACGAAGTACCCGAACGGTGCCGTCGAAGTGTCGGCGGAGAAGGGGTACCTCCGGGAGTTCGGCAACCTCGTCTTCCATTTTGCGCTCTTGTCGCTGCTGGTGACGATCGCCGCAGGCAAGATGTTCGGCTACGAAGGCACCCGCACGCTCGTCGCAGACGGCGAGCAGGTCCTGTGCAACACCTCGACCGCCGTCTACGACTCGTTCCGATCGGGCGCCATGGTCGACGGCACCGGACTCGCACCGTTCTGCTTCCGCGTCGACGACTTCTCCGCGACGTTCCTCAAGTCCGGTCAGCCGGACATGTACGACGCGAAGGTGGCGTACACCGACGATCCGGCGTCCGACCCGGCGACGTGGGACAAGACGTCGGTCCAGGTGAACAAGCCGCTGCGTGTCTCGGGCGACCGCGTGTACGTGCTCGGCAACGGTTTCGCGCCGACCTTCACGGTCACGTTCCCCAACGGTCAGAAGCGAACGCAGACAGCGCCGTTCATCCCGCAGTCCACTCAGACGATGCTGTCCGAGGGCGCGGTCCGATTCGACACACCCGCCGGCATGTTCCCGGACGCCGACGTCCGTCGGAAGAACCAGATCGCGATCGAAGGGTTGTTCGCGCCTGACCCGGTGTTCATGCACAACCTGCTCGACTCGCAGTCGCCCGTCGTGAACTCGCCTGCCGTCGCGATCCGCGTGTATCGCGGAGACACCGGCATCGACACCGGTCAACCGCAGAACGTGTACACCCTCGACCAGAAGCTGATCGACCAGGGACGACTGACACGGAAGGCGTCGGTCAACCTCGAGGTGGGGCAAGACGCCGTGCTCGACGACGGGACTCGCGTTTCGTTCGACGGCTACAAACGGTGGGTCTCGGTTCAGGTGTCGCACGATCCGGCGCAGGGTGGAGTCCTGATCTCGGCAGTCGTCATGGTCCTCGGACTGCTCGTGTCGCTGCTGATCCGTCGCCGCCGTATCTGGGCTCGACTGGTGCCCGACACCGAAGTCCGACGTACTGTAGTAGAAGTGGCCGGACTGGCCCGGACCGATCAGGCGGGCTGGGGCGAGGGCTTCGAGGACCAGGCGCACGGTCTGCTGACCGACGCCGACAAGCGCGGACGCGGTCGACTATGACCCGCCGCGAGCACAACACGAAGGAACATTGATGGGCGACAACGGATACGTCGACATGGACCTGGCCCGGCTCTCGGACTGGCTGTACGGCACCTCGATCGTGGTGTACGTCCTCGCGATGGTGATGTTCCTGCTGTCCCTCGCGGCCGTCTGGTACGCGAGAGTGGAGACCGCGGAACAGGCGGAGAAGAAGGAACTAGTCCCGGCTGCCGGTGTGCCCGGTGATCGGGTCCCCGGCCGCGTCGCCGGTCCTGCGCCGCGCCGTCAGCTCGGCGATGTGCTCTCCGGCATGGGTTGGGCCGTTGCATTCGTCGGATTCCTCGCGCACCTCGTGTCGATCGTTCTCCGCGGCGTCGCCACCGATCGTGCGCCGTGGGGCAACATGTACGAGTTCATCTCGTTGACGATGCTCGCGTGTGTCCTCGCAGGCGTCGTCGCGCTGCGCAAACCCGCCTACCGGCCGCTCCTCAGCTTCGTGCTGCTGCCGGTGGTGCTGTTGATGTTCATCGGCGGCCGATACCTGTACACGCAGCCCGCGCCCGTCGTGCCCGCGCTCAAGTCGTACTGGCTGATCATCCACGTCTCGATCATCTCCGTCGCCTCTGGCGTCCTCCTGGTCTCGGGCGTCGCGAGTGTCCTCTACCTCGTCCGACAGCGGTGGGCTGCAAAGGGCGACGAGCAGTCCGAAGGCGCGGCGGCCGTCATCGATCGGCTGCTTCCGTCGAGCGACGCCCTCGACCGGGTCGCCTACAAGTGTGTTGTCGTCGGATTTCCGCTGTTCGGACTCGGCATCATCCTCGGCGCCATCTGGGCCGAAGCGGCGTGGGGTCGGTTCTGGGGCTGGGACCCCAAGGAGAGCGTCTCGTTCATCGCCTGGGTCATCTACGCGGCGTATCTCCACGCCCGTGCCACCGCAGGCTGGCGCAAGGCCGCCGCCTGGGTGAACGTGGCCGGCTTCGTCGCGCTGCTCTTCAATCTCTTCGCCATCAACCTCGTCGTCTCGGGCCTCCACTCCTACGCGGGCCTGTGAGTCGGACTGTCTGAGACCCACAACGACAAACCGCTCCCCTCGGCGACATCCGCTCACTTGTGCAAGTGAGCGAATGCGGCCGAGGGGAGCGGTTTGCTGCTGAAGTGAGCGGGAAGAGTCAGCCGCGGTTGAGGAGGGCGACGACGTCGGCCTCGCGGAAACGGCGGTGGCCGCCCGGCGTGCGGATCGACTTGAGGACGCCGGACGACGCCCATCGTGCGACGGTCTTCGGGTTCACGTTGAACATTGCGGCGACCTGGCCGGGCGTCAGGTTGTGCTGCGCGGCGAGAGCCGGAGTGATCAGTTCTGAGGCCTGCTCGTCTTGATCTGCGATTGCGGTCATCGGACCCTCCTGGAGTCGTGGGACGACGCTGTTTGCGTCGTGTCGGTTCATTCCCCGTCCTGGCTCCACTAGTACACGCACTTGGGGTGGTTGCTCGAACAGTCAGGTGTAGGTAAAGAGGCCGTAATGTCCGTTGAGGGACCTTTGGCGCGGCGTTCGTCCCATGTCGTGGGCCGTATCCTAGGAGGTATGAGTGAAGACCTCCCCGTGGAAGCGGACACCAAGAACACCGACGCCAAGAACGCTGGGCCAGGCGGGAAGCCTGCGACGACCGGGACGTTGATCACCGCGATCGCTCTCTACACGGCTGCTCGTCTCGCGCTGGTCGTCGCGATCGCGGCCGTCATCTTCTTCGTCGGCAAAGCCGCGGGCGTCGACGTGCCGCTTGTGGTCGCCGCGGTGTTCGGCGTCCTGATCGCACTTCCAGTGGGCATGGTCGCGTTCAAGACCCTCCGTCTCCGGGTGAACGACCAGATCACCCGCATCGACGCCGCACGCAGTGCTCGTCACGACGAACTCCAGTCGCGTCTGCGGGGCGACAGCGAATGACCGCCACGCGGATCGTCGAGCACACGTCTGATCGCGAGTGGACGGCCGAAGCGGTCCGTCGGATCGGGGCGGACGGTCTGCGCAGTGCCGACACCCATCTTCTGAAAGTCGACCTGCCGTCGTGGTCGCGGACTGAAGCGGGCGGGATCGACCTGTACTTGAAGGACGAGTCGACACACCCGACAGGCTCTCTCAAGCATCGCCTCGCGCGATCGTTGTTCCTGTACGCGCTGTGCAACGGGTGGATTGGCCCCGGCACCACCGTGATCGAAGCGTCGTCGGGGTCGACTGCAGTGTCCGAGGCGTACTTCGCCAAGCTCATCGGCGTGCCGTTCGTCGCGGTGATGATGAAGGGCACCTCGCCCCGTAAGACTGAACTCATCGAAGCGCAGGGTGGCCGCTGTCATTTCGTCGACTCGCCGTCGGAGATCTACGCTGTCGCACAGCGACTCGAGGCCGAGTTGGACGGTCATTTCATCGATCAGTTCACGATGGCCGAGCGTGCGACGGACTGGCGCGGCAACAACAACATCGCCGAATCGGTGTTCGCGCAGATGGCCGGCGAGCCTCATCCGGTGCCGGAGTGGATCGTCGTCGGCGCCGGCACCGGTGGGACCTCGGCGACCTTCGGGCGGTACGTCCGCTACCAGCAGCACAACACGCGTCTGGCCGTCGTCGATGTCGAGAACTCGGTGTTCCTGCCCGCCTATGAGGCAGGCGACGGCACCATCACCTCGACCGGCGGATCGCGAATCGAGGGGATCGGCCGTCCTCGGGTCGAGCCGTCGTTCGTCTCCCAGGTGATCGATCGGATGATCGGTGTGCCCGACGCGTCGTCGGTGGCCGCCGCACGGTTCCTCAGCGCACGCCTCGGCCGCCGGGTCGGCGGTTCCACCGGAACCAACTTCTGGGGCGCGTGCACGATCATGGCGGAGATGGCCGACGCGGGTCGCGCGGGCAGTGTGGTCTCGCTCCTGTGCGACAGCGGCGACCGCTACGATCACACCTACTACAACGACGAATGGGTCGCCGCGCAGGAACTCGACCTCGGGCCGCCCACCGCCGTGCTCACCGAGTACTTCGCCACGGGAGTCTGGAACTCCTGAAGGAGACGCCATGCCCGTCGTCGACGCCGTCGACCTGGTCCGTGAATACCGCATGGGAACGGAGACGGTCCGCGCGCTCGACGGTGCGTCGCTGACTCTGGACGGCGGGCAGTTCGTGTCGGTCGTCGGGCCGTCCGGTGCCGGAAAGTCGACGTTGTTGCACATCGTCGGTGCACTCGACAGCCCCACATCCGGCTCGATCGAGGTCGACGGCGTCGACCTGACGTCTCTGTCTGACGATGCGGCGTCGGAGTTCCGCAGGCATAGAGTCGGATTCATCTTCCAGTTCTTCAACCTCGTGCCGACGCTGTCGGCGTGGGAGAACGTCGCACTGCCGATGCTGCTCGACTCTCGCTCGCTGGCGAAGGCGAAGCCGCGGGCGGTGGAACTCATGGAACGGGTCGGCCTCGGACACCGGATCGATCACCGGCCCTCTGAACTGTCCGGCGGGCAGATGCAGCGTGTCGCCATCGCGCGGTCGTTGATCATGGAGCCGACCATCGTGTTGGCCGATGAACCGACGGGCAACCTCGACTCCCACACCGGCGCCGATGTTCTGCAACTGCTGTCCGACGTCGCGCACGAGGACGCGAACCGGCTGGTGTTGATGGTCACGCACGATGCCGCCGCCGCTCGATCGTGCGACCAGGTGGTGACCGTCCGGGACGGGCGAGTGATCAGCGGTTCTGCCTGATGCGGGGCATCGGAGCCGGGTTCACCCGCATCAGGGTGCTCGGTCTGCGAGAGCTGACATCGCACAAACTCAGGGTCGTCACGTCGCTGCTCGTGGTGACGGTGTCGTCCGCGCTGCTCGTCGCGGTGCTCTCGGTGTACGGCTCGTTGACGGCGTCGGTACGCGACTTCAACGCGGCGATCGCTGGCGTCGCCACCGTCGAGGTCGCCGGCATCACCGATTCGGGCGTGCCCGCGTCGATCGCGGGGGAACTGCGCGAGCACGTTCCGCTTGCAGAAGAGGTGGTCCCGATCGTCCGCGGGTCGATTGTCATCGACGGCAGTCCGACCGTGTTGCTCGGCTCGGACTATCGGGCCTCGATGCTGTCGCCGGAGCTCGGGGCCGCTGCGGAGTCGGACGATTCCGGGCTGAGCATCGACGACCTGGCCGACGGCATCGTGGTCGGGCCGACGGTCGGGCTGGCCGTGGGGCAGACCGTCGACGTCGCCGGCGAGAGGCTCACGATCCGGAGGGTGCTAGGTGACGAGGCGTCCGGTCTCAACGGCGGCCGCTTCGTCTTCGCGTACCTGCCACTGGCACAACGGCTGGCAGGCCTGAGTGACGCAGTCGACTCGTTGCTCATCGTTCCGATCGCCAACGCCGACTCCGACGCATTACGCGAGTCGGTCGAGGACGTCGTGGGAGATCGGGCGAGCGTTGTCGACCCCGACTTCCGCGTCAGGCAGGCGGAGGTCGCGAGTTCGGTCGTCCGTGACTCGACGCTCCTCGTGTCGATGGTGTCGCTGGTCATCGCCGCCTTCCTGGTGTTCAACACCATGAACATGGCGGTCGCGTCCCGTCGACGCAGCCTGGCGATGATCCGCGCCCTCGGTGGACGACGGCGGCATCTCGCAGGCGACCTGCTGGGCGAATCCGCGCTCTTCGGTGTAGTCGGAGGCGTCGCGGGCATCCCGATCGGTGTCGTCGCAGGCCGGTGGGCGCTGAGTCGGGTACCGGGCGGATCGTCCTCGGTCGGGATGGAAGTCAGTTACACGCTGCCTGCGTTGGTCCCCGCGGCGGGAATCGGAGCAGCTGTTCTCGCGTGTATCGGTGCGACGGCGCTCGCTGCGAAGGCAGTCTTCTCGGTTACGCCGGTGGAGGCGATGGCCCCCGGGCAGGTGACCGAGGCGGCAGGCGTGTCGCCGCGACTCCTATGGACGTCGGGTGTGGTGGGTGTGATGGGCGTCCTCGGAGCCTGGTTGATCGTCGAGACCGTCGACGGGCGCGCGGCGATCCTCGCGGGAGCGGTCTACGCCGTCGGCGGACTGATCCTCTGTTTCGCTCTCAGCCCGTTGCTGGTGGCCGGGGTGCGAGCGGTGGCCACCGGATTCGCCGGGCCGGGACGACTGGCCGCGGTGAACTCCGAACGTGCGCCCCGCCGGGTATGGGCCACGGTGATGACCGTCGCCGTCGCAGTCTCGGTCGGCATCGGGATATCAGGTGCGTTGAACAACCTCGTCGGATCGTTGTCGTCGTCGCTCGGCGGGTTGAGCGAACCGGACCTCTACGTGTCGTCGCAGGACGCTGCGTCGATTCCGACCGGGCCGGTACTCGATCCGGTCGTCCGGCGTGAAGTGGCCGCGACTCCGGGCGTGCGGCGGGTCATCGGCGGACAGTGGGCGAATGTGAACCTCGGAGACGCTCGGATCGTCGTGCAGGGACTCGAACGTGGAGCATCGGCCCCGTTCCTGCGGAAAGCGTCGCAGGAGGCGGCGGACGAGGTCCTGAACGGTCGGGGAATCCTGTTGTCGCGGACTCTGGCCCGCACGTTGGACGCAGATGTCGGCGACGAGCTCACTCTGGCCACACCCGCCGGACCCCGACAGTTGCGTGTCCTCGAGACGGTGAACTACGTCTCGATGGACTCCGGGGTGGCTGCGGTGTCCATCACCCTGCTGCACACCTGGTTCAAGCGCCCGGGGGACACGTACCTCCAGGTGATGATCGACGCGGGGGCCGATCACGATGCGGTGCGTCGTGCGGTCGCCAGGATCGCCGACGCGCATCCCGGAGTCGGCGGCTCGCCCGTCAACGTCTACACAGGGGAGCAGGCGTTGGCCGCCGCCCAGCGAACGGCGGAGCAGTCGGGTGGATTCACCGTCGCGATCCAGTGGATCGTGTCCGGGGCTGCGGCGATCGCATTGCTCAACACGCTCCTGCTGTCGGTGCTGGAACGACGACGTGAGATCGGCGTGCTGCGGTCGATGGGAGCCTCTCGCCGATTCGTCTTCCGCATGGTGCTCGCCGAAGCAGGCGCCATCGCCGTGATCGGGGCGGTGACCGGTGCGGTGATGGGCACCGGGCTGCACGTCCTCGCGGATGCGATTCTCACCGAGACGACTTCCATCGACATCGTCTACAGCCCACTGTGGTCGTCGAGTTGGTACGTCGCGGTGTCGGCTGTGCTGTGCCTTCTCGGTGCCGTTGTCCCGGCAGTCCGCGCGTCACGCCAGAACATCAGCGAGTCGATCGCGGCCGAGTAGTCTCGCAAAATCAGTTCGTCAATAAATGTTGACAACAGGCGTAGTGTCAACATAACCTGACAACATGCACGACGAAGAGATGCCGACCGACACCGACTCGATGACGGGAACCGCGGCGAGTTCCGATCCCGCCGTAGGACTGGGAACAGTCCGAGCGCTGAGGACTCTCGCGGACCGCCTCGAAGACGTTCATGTCGCCTCCGCTCGAGCCGCAGGCTGGAGTTGGCAGGCGATCGCGGACGTCCTACAGGTCAGCCGGCAGGCCGTGCACCAGAAGCACTCGTATCGAGAGGCTGCACCAGCAGCTGGAAAGGACGGCAACGATGTTTGACCGTTTCTCGCGGGAAGACCGCACACTGTTCATGTTCGCCACGCAGGAGGCCCGCGACCTGGGCCACCCGTCGTTCGGCAACGACCACCTGATCCTCGGGATGCTCTGCAACGCGCGGAGCCCCATCTTCACCCTGCTCGGGGAGCGGGGCCTCACGCTCGACGCTGCGCGCGGCGTTGTACGTGAGTTCCACCAGTCCGACGAGCCGACCGCCGAGTCGGACGAGAAGAACCGATACGACGAGGACCGAGACGCCCTCGCCAGCATCGGCATCGACCTGGATCGCGTGCGCGCCGCAGTCCGAGACAAGTTCGGCGACGACCTCGCTGACGGTTGGGGCGAACGCCGCGGCCGCGGCCGCGGACCTCGCCGCGGTGACGGATGCGACGAGCGTCGCGGTCACCACCGTCCGCACGGTCGTGGGCCGGGATTCGGCGGCCCGTTCGGTGCACCGGGTGGACCCGGTGGGCCGGGCTGGGACGGCGAAGGCCCGTGGGAGGGCGGTCGTGGTCGTCGTGGTCCTCGCGGCAGAGGCCGTGCACGCATGAACGGCCCGGTCAGGGACGCCATGCATTCCGCCGTCACCCTGGCGAGGACTCGTGGTGACCGCAGTATCGGCGCCGAGCACCTGCTCCTCGGGATTCTCGACGCAGGCGATCCCGCGTCACGCGCGGTGATCGAATCGGTGACCGACGTCGACAGCCTGCGCAGCGCGGTGACGGAAGTCCTGGAGAGCCGTGCCGCTGTCTGACGCGTCCCCAAGATTCGTCGTGCCGATCTCAGGCGAAGGCGAGGGCCAATCCGGTCGCGACCGACCATGCGAGCATTGCGAGTCCCGTCGTCGCGAGTGCGGGGATGAGGTCACGGCCCTTGGCGCCGGACGCGACAGGGCGCAGTGCGACTGCGGCCAAGGGCGCGGCGACCAGGCCCGCGAGAGCTGCCGTCGTCACCGGAATCAGAACGATCGTCCCGACGAACGGCACGGCGATCAGGAAGACGAATAGTCCGCGGGTGCCGCGATCGCCGAGTCGGACGGCGAGGGTGATCTTCCCCGACTCGGTGTCGGTCGGGATGTCTCGCAGGTTGTTCGCGACCAGGACCGCGCTCGAGAACGATCCGACGGCAACAGCGGCGACTCCGCCGACCCAGTCGATCCGACCGATCGTGACGAACTGAGTCCCCAAGACGGCGACGAGTCCGAAGAACACGAACACCGCGATCTCGCCGAAGCCGAGGTAGCCGTACGGCTTCTTTCCTCCGGTGTAGAACCAGGCACCGGCGATGCACACGACGCCGATTGCGATCAGCCACCACGCGGTGCTCGCCGCGAGGACAAGACCACACACCGCGCCGATTCCGAAACACGTGAAGGCGGCAGTCTTCACCGCAGACGGCGAAGCGACCTTCGAGCCGACCAGGCGCATCGGGCCGACTCGATCGTCATCGGTGCCGCGGATCCCGTCCGAGTAGTCGTTGGCGAAGTTGACGCCGATGATCAACGCCAACGACACGACGAGGGCGAGGCCGGCTTTCCACCACACGACGTCGCCGATCCGTGCCGCAGCACCGACGCCTGCCACCACTGGAGCGATCGCATTCGGAAGCGTCCGCGGTCGTGCGCCCTGGATCCATTCGTTGACCGTTGCCACGGGATCAAGCATGTCACGGTTCAGTCGACGAGCCGGTTCCCGGCGACCCGGAGGCGGCGCGAGATCTGTCACGTTCGGCGGCTGCTCGGGTCGACGACGATCAGAGAGTGTTCTGGCGGAGCCGATCTCGCAGCGCCGCACGGTCGACCTTGCCCGGACCGCGAAGGGGCAGAGCGTCGACGAAGACCACCTCGCGCGGCGCGGCGTAGCGATCGAGGCGTTCGACGACGATCTCCCTTATCTCGTCGACGCTCGGAGCGTCGTGTCCGGCGGCGGGTACAACAACAGCCACAACACGCTCACCGAGCCGCTCATCGGGTACTCCCACGACCGCGCAGTCGGTGACGGCGTCGAGGTCGACGATCACCGCCTCGACGACTTGGGGGACCACCGTGAGTCCGCCCGTCGAGATGGCCTCGTCGGCGCGACCGACGATGCGCAGCGCACCGTCGGTGACGACGCCGAGATCGTCGGTGCGGAACCACCCGGGCTCGGCGAAGGCAGGATGGTCCGCGAGATTCCGGTAGCCGAGGGCGACTGTCGCTCCGCCGAGGACAACTCGTCCGACACCGTCCGAGTCGGCGTCGTCGATGCGGATAGTGGTGCCGGCAAGGGGGATGCCGTTGTAGACGCACCCGCCCGCGGTCTCGCTCATCCCGTACGTGGTGACGATCTGCAGTCCGGCGTCGCGCGCCGTCTGCTGCAGGGACGGGGGAGTGGCGGCGCCGCCGACGAGGATCGCGTCGAACTGCCGCATCGCGGCGGTGGCGTCGGGGTCGGCGAGAACCTTGCGCAACTGGACGGGTACCAGCGAGGTGTACCGGCGCGGTCCGGCGAGCGCGTCGACGGCGGCGGGCAGTGCCGTGACGTCGAATCCGTCGGTCAGGTCGAGTATCACGGGGTCGAAGCCTGCGGCGAGTGATCGGAGCATCACCTGCAGGCCGGCGATGTGGTGCGGCGGCAGCGTCTGCAACCAGACTCCTGGCCCGCCGAGGGCTTCGGCTGTGGCCTGCGCGGACGCGCGCAGCGTGTCGTGGGTGTGCATGGCGCCTTTGGGAACGCCGGTGGTGCCCGACGTCGACACGACGAGGCAGCACCTGTCGTCGATCGGCTCACCGACGCCGAGGTGAGCGCGGAGCCGTGACGACTCATTCGAGTCGAGGTCAGGCAGCGGCAGATACGCGGCGTCGCCGGTGAGCAGAGCCGACAAATCCCGCCGGGCGTGAATCACGGCGGGATTCGAGGGAAGAACCAGCGGTTCGAGGCGTCTCAGGGCTTGTCCTCCGGGCTGTCTGTCGATGAGAACGGGGCGTCGTCGAACGGCCAGCCCGCCGCTTCGAGTGTGGTGCGGACCCGAGCGACGTCTTCGTCACGGGGGAGTTCGTCGGTGACCTTGGAGATCTCGACTCCCACGTCGACGCGGTTGATCGTCTCGACTTCGCTGTCGGCGATCATGTCGATCGCCACCTGCCGGATCTCCTCTTCGCTCAACTGGCGACGCAGCAGCGCGAAGAGTGGAACGTAATCGCTCTGCGGCACGCCTTCCGGGTACCCGGCGCGCAGCCAGGTCCGGATCGTGGAGAGAAACGAATGGCGTTCCATGGCGGTTGATTATTCGCTTGCCGGAACGGAGACGGCGAGCGGCCATCCGGCAGCGGCCAGACGAGCCGAGACCTGGCGGAGTTCCTCCGCGGACGGAGCCTGCTCGGTGACGGCGTGGATCGCATCTTTGATGCGTTCCGGGGTCGCCGGGCTCTCGGTACCGTGTTCGAGTGCGAGCTTGAGCACGATATCGGTGATCTCCGATTCGGTCAGGACTGGCGTGAGCAGGGCAAGGAGGGGCGGATAGTCGGCAGCGGGAACACCGTCGGGGTAGCCCGCGCGGATCCAGTTGACGACGTTCTCGAAGAGTGTGGGTGCCATGGTCGTGTCAGCTCACTTCTTGTACGCGAAGTCGGGGAAGATCTTGAGGTCGAAGTAGTAGTTCAGCGTCTGGCGGGTGATCCACAGGATTCCGACGACGATGACGATGGCCGTCAGGCCGATCAGGACGTAGCCGAGGTACTTCAGCGCCGGGTTCGCCGGGCGCTGCAGAGTTCCTTCGCCGGCAGCCTCGGCACGCATGCCGAGTGCAAACAGGGCCGGGAGGCCTGCGCCGAGGATGAGTCCGACGGCGAGGACCTTGGTGATGGAGGAGATGATGTCCATGAGGTGCAGCCTTTTCTAGACTTCTCGGCCGCTCAGGCCTGGTTGGTGGTCGTCGGAGCGTCGTCTGCGGCGGGAACGGCCGAGTTGGTCTCGGTGTCCCACTCGGCGTTGACGTTGCTGTGGTCGACCTTCTGCTGCTGTGCACGCCAGTACATGTAGCCGGAGAGCGCTGCGAGGATCAGGAAGATGACGATCGCGCCCGGCGCACCGCCGATGAGGTGGGCGATCCAGAAGCAGATCGCGCCGACGAGTGCTGCCGCCGGAAGGGTGGTGACCCAGGCGACGGCCATTCGGCCCGCGACGCCCCAGCGGACTTCGGCGCCCTTCTTGCCCAGACCGGAACCGAGGATCGAGCCCGTGGCGACGTGTGTGGTCGAGAGGGCCATGCCCGCAGCCGAGCTGGTCAGGATGATCGCCGCGGACGAGGCCTCGGCCGCCATGCCCTGGGGCGCCTTGATCTCAACGAGGCCCTTGCCGAGCGTGCGGATGATGCGCCAGCCGCCGAGCCAGGTGCCGAGTGCGATGGCCGAGGCGCAGGTGACGACGACCCAGATCGGGAGACCGTGCGAGACCGATGCCGCGTCGAGGTGGCCGGTGGCGATGAGGGCGAGTGCGATGACACCCATCGTCTTCTGTGCGTCGCCGGTTCCGTGTGCGAGGGAGACGAGCGATGCGGATGCGACCTGGCCGCGACGGAATCCGGTCTCCTTCTTGGCTTCGGACATGCCGTTGGTGATCGCGTAGATGAGGAGTGTGCCGACCGCGGCGACGACGCAGGCGATCAGCGGAGCGAACAGGGCCGGGACGATGATCTTGCCCAGGATGCCGTGCCAGTTGATGCCGGTGGTGCCCAGTGCGGCGAGACCGGAACCGATCAGGCCGCCGAACAGCGCGTGCGAGGAGCTGGACGGTAGGCCGAACAGCCACGTGAAGAGGTTCCAGAGGATGGCGCCGATGAGGCCCGCGAAGATGATGATCAACGCCTTGTTGGCGTCGAGCCCTTCGATGAGGGCGCCCTTCGCGTCGCCGGACGTCGTCTGGATCTTGAGGACGTCCTTCGTGATGGTCGCCGCCACCTCGACGGAGAGGAATGCTCCGACGAGGTTCAGGATCGCCGAGAGGCCGACGGCCACCTTCGGCTTGAGTGCGCCGGTTGCGATGGACGTTGCCATGGCATTGCCGGTGTCGTGGAAGCCGTTGGTGAAGTCGAAGCCCAGGGCTGTGACGATCAACAGCACAAGAATGATCATCTCTGCGGTCATGGGCATAACTATGGGCGACGAACGGTACGCCCCGTCAACTCGTGGTTACCCGATTTGAGGTGTCTGACCTGGCGGTTTCCGAAAGTCATCGGCGTATTCACGTAAAGTTCACCACCGTGATCCGAGTGCTTCACCAACCGCGTGCCTCTTGGCTGACGCTCAGCTTTCTCTGAGGTGTCGCGTGGGTTAACGAGACGCCGGGGCGGAGGAGCCGATCCCGTCTCCGATCCGGCTTCGAGGCGGTGTGCAAGAATCGCGGCATGACGCTGAAGCTGGGCATGCCCATCAACTACGCGGGCGATTTCCGGGAGACGATCGAGAATCTCCGCGACTTCGAATCGGTCGGCGTGCGACGGGTGACGGTGCCGGAGGCGTACAGCTTCGACGCGGTCAGTCAGCTCGGGTACATCGCGGCTCGAACCGAGACGATGGAACTGCAGACCGGCATCCTGCCGATGTATTCGCGCACGCCCACCAATCTGGCGATGACCGCCGCCGGTCTGGATTACATCAGTGGCGGGCGCGCCATCCTCGGCATCGGCGCATCCGGCCCGCAGGTGATCGAAGGCTTCCACGGCGTCAAGTACGACTACCCGCTTGGACGTGCCCGCGAGAACGCGGAGATCTGCCGCAAAGTGTGGCGTCGTGAACGCCTGGAGTACCGCGGCAAGCACTACCAGCTGCCGTTGACGCAGGAGGACGGCGGCTCGGGTCTCGGCAAGCCGTTGAAGATCATCAACCATCCGGTCCGCGAGAAGATCCCGATGCTGCTCGCAGCGATCGGCCCGAAGAACGTCGAACTGGCCGCGGAACTGTTCGAGGAGTTCCAGCCCTTCCTCTTCCATCCTGAGTACGTCCAAGAGGCGTTCGGCCCGGCGCTCGCGGCGGGCAAGGCGAAGCGCGACCCGTCGTTGGGCGACCTGTCGATCGTCGTCCAGACGTCGACGCTCATCACTGATGACAAGGACGCGGCGGAGAACGCGCTCAACGGAGTCCGCCACCACGCCGCGCTCTACATCGGCGGCATGGGCGCGCGCGGAAAGAACTTCTACAACTCGCTGGTGCAGCGTTACGGCTACGTCGACGAGGCGAAGCTCGTCCAAGACCTCTACTTGGACGGACGCAAGGACGAGGCCGCGGCCGCGGTGCCCGACGACCTGATCCGCAAGATGAGCTTGATCGGTCCCCGCTCGTATGTGCAGGAGCGTGTCGAGGCGTTCCGTGGCGCCGACGTCGGGGTCTTGCTCGCATCGCCTGCGGCCCACACTCACGCCGAGCGTGTCGAGAGCATGCGGGAACTCGCCGAGATTATCGGCTGATGTCCAGCACCGCCCTCGCGTTGGTGATCGCGGGTGCGGTCATCGCATCGGTCGTCGTTCTTGTCGGCGGTCTGTGTGTGGTGTACCTGAACGAACAGCGTGTGAGGTCCACCCGTCCCGGCCGCGGCCTCTTCGGCGTCCTCGACTGGATCGGCCGACTCCTCGCCAAGATCCCTTGGTTCTGAAACCCTCTGACACCCGCGGAATCGGATCGCCGGTTTCGCTATCGTCGAGTCATGGTGGGGATAAAGCGATGATGAGGTTCCTGCTCACTTCGCCGACCAACTGTTCATCTCATCGACATCTGCTCACCTCCGGAGGTGAGCAGATGTCGACGAAATGAGCGGATGCGCGACCGGCGGACGTTTGGGCGGCGGCCTCTAGTAGTAGTACGGGTAGTCGTCCCAGTTCGGGGGGCGCTTCTCGAGGAAGGCGTCACGGCCTTCAACGGCTTCGTCCGTCATGTACGCGAGGCGGGTCGCCTCACCCGCGAACACCTGCTGACCCATCAAGCCGTCATCGGTGAGGTTGAACGCGAATTTCAGCATGCGCTGGGCGGTCGGCGACTTCGAGTTGATGGCGCGAGCCCACTCGATCGCGGTGTTCTCCAGTTCGGCGTGATCGACGACGCGGTTCACGGCGCCCATCTTGTGCATCGTCTCCGCGTCGTACGCCTCGCCGAGGAAGAAGATCTCGCGGGCGAACTTCTGTCCGACCTGCTTCGCGAGGTAGGCGCTGCCGTATCCGGCGTCGAAGCTGCCCACATCGGCGTCAGTCTGCTTGAAACGAGCATGCTCTCGGGACGCCAGTGTCAGATCGGCCACCACGTGCAGTGAGTGGCCACCGCCTGCCGCCCAACCGTTGACCACGGCGATGACGACCTTCGGCATGGTACGGATCAACCGCTGGACCTCGAGGATGTGGAGACGACCTCCCTCGGCCTTCACTCGCGCTTCGTCCACACCGTCGACGGTCGCGGCGGCGACGTCGGAGTCGTGGCTGGCCGCGTACTGGTAGCCGCTGCGGCCGCGGATGCGCTGGTCGCCGCCGCTGCAGAACGCCCACCCGCCGTCCTTGCTCGACGGGCCGTTGCCCGTGAGCAGAACGGTGCCGACGTCGGGGGAGCGACGCGCGTGGTCGAACGTGCGGAAGAGTTCGTCGACGGTATGGGGGCGGAACGCATTGCGGACCTCGGGGCGGTCGAAAGCGATGCGGACGATCCCGTTCGCCCGGCCCTCACCGATGTGGCGGTGGTAGGTGATGTCGGTGAGGTCGGAGAAGCCGGGGACCGGCTTCCACTGCGTCGGGTCGAACGGGTTCGAAGTCATGGACTCCAGGTTAGTCAGCGCTTGTCACGCTTGGCCTGCCGGCGCTTGCCCTGTGCGATCGACGACGCCTCGTACTTCTTGCGGCCCGACTTGTCACGCGTGTCGTCGACCTTGGCCTTGCCCTTCGATGAGACCTTTCCCGACCCCTTCTTTCCGTCCTTGCCGGGACCGGCGGATCCACCCGCGGCAGCCGCGAGACGTTCGGCCTTGAGCGCCTCGGCCGCCTCGTGCGCGACGACGCCGAGCCTACGACTGACTCGGCTCAGGGCCTCCTCGAACACCTCGGCACGCTCGGCCCTCTTGACGTTCGCCTTCTTGGCCTGGCCCCGGGCGCCCTTCTTCGACACCTTCGCCGCTCCTGCGCGGCGATACTGACCGACGTGCTTGTTGCGGGCCCGGCGGATGCGGCGATGGAGTTTGAGGAGCTTGCGCTCAGACAGATCCGCGATCTGGTCGTCTTCGGTCGCGAGGACGAGCCGGTAGTCCGATTCACTGAGAATGTTCTTGATCGACATGTCGTAGCCTTCGTCCAGAGTTGTTGTGGTGCACAGAATATGCCGCACCGGACGTCCTATGTGCCCGATTCATGGGGATGTGATGACCGGCCGACGGCGGGGGCGTTCAGTCGTGCGGATACGGTGAGACGATGACGGACATCTCGAAGCAGGACTGGAACGTGCCGGCGAAGGACGATTCGCCTCACGAGGGCGGATTCCGCGCCGACCTGCAGGTGACCACGGAGCGCGGCGGCCCGACGTACGGCGACATGATCGAACAGGTCCGCAGCTTCATGGACAAGGTCCGATACGCGAGCCCGACCCACGCGTTGGCCGACGAGGTGATCGAAGACCTCGTCAAACTCAACGCGAAGCTCGACACGATGCTCGTGGACGAGTGGACGAGCCCGTCCGGCACCCGCATCGACCTTCCGTCGCGCGGCAACATCACGCTGCCGCCGTATGAGATCAGTGCGGGCGGACCCGACGGGGTCGACGCGACCGTCACCTTCCGTCGATTCCATCTCGGTGGCAACGGGGTCGCGCACGGCGGTCACGTCGCAGTCGCGTTCGACGACCTCGGGGGTATGGCGGCTGCTCTGAAGATCGGCGGCGTCTCCCGGACGGCGTACCTGACGGTCAATTACCGTTCGCTCACTCCACTCGAGACCACACTGTCACTGCGTACCTGGGTCGAGCGCCGCGACGGCCGCAAATTGTTCGTCAAGGGCACCCTGCACGACGGCGACCGCCTCTGCGCCGACATGGACGCACTCTTCATCGAACTGAAGCCGGGCCAGGCCTGATCGTTTGGTGAAATATCGTCGTACAGCGGCGACAGTTCACCAGTTCTCACTCGGTCGGCAGTTCCCGGATGGGGACAGCGGGCGACCCGACGGCCACGACGTGATCCGGTAGGTCGCGGACGACAACACTGCCCGCACCGACGACAGTGTTCCGGCCGATCGTGACGCCCGGACCAACGGTGACGTTCGAGCCGAGCCAACAGTTGTCGCCGATGACGATCGGGGCGGTCCGCTCCCAGCCCTCGCGACGAAGCGCGTGGTCGTCGATCGGATGAAGTGCGGTGGCGAGGACGGCGGACGGGCCGATCCGGACGTGGTCTCCGAGGGTGATCGGGCCGTCGTCCATCAAGAACGCGTCAGCGTTGACAAACGTTCCTCGTCCGACTCGGATGTTGAACCCGTAGCTGCAGCGCAGACGCGGAACGATTTCGGCGTCATCGCCGAACTCGGCGAACGCCGCGCGCAGGATCGCGGCCCGGCCGGCGTGGTCGGCTGCGCCCAGCGCGTTGAATCGGTCCATCGCAGTCCCGCACTCGTCACGCAGCGTGCGCAGCGCTGGACTGTCCAGGTACCACTCGCCGGAGACGAGTGAGGGGACGTCCATCAGTCGTCGAGCGGGTGCGCCTCGACGACAAAACCGGCGGCGCGCAGCCGTTCGATGAGAGCGTCTCCCATGGCGACGCTCGGGGTGAGAACACCGGAGCGGTCCGGCAGCTTGTCGCGGTCGAGGGCGAGCGCCAACGCGCTCTCACCCAGCATGACGGCGGTCGCCTTGTATCCGGGGTCGCCGTGCGCTCGCATCTGCGAGCGGTAGCGTCGGCCGGTGGTGGTCTGCGTGAACGTCTGGGTGACAAAATGACCGGCCTCGCGCGACTTCTCGTTCGGGCCTTCGCCGGGCTTCGGCAGCACCCAGTCGAGCACTTTGCGAGTGGGACGCAGGCTCATCGCGCCGAGGAACAGTCCGGTACCCACCGACACCGCTCCCGCGAGGACTGCGGACAGGCCTGGGATGCTGCCGACCGCCATGGTCTCCTGGTAACGGAAGCCGTCACCGTAGGCGCCGTCGCGCAGGGCGTTCGAGCGTCGCACGATGCGTGTGTTGAAGGAGGCCATGAAGAACGGCGCCAAAGTGCCGCGGAGTGACTTGTCGACTTTGCGTGCGTCCACCGGTGAGATGTCGCTCGGCTCGGAGTTGATGCCGGCCCGCGGTGTCTCTCCGGGTCCACCGGACAGGGACTGCGGATTCAGGAGCAGGCGACGAGTCTGCGCGTCCTTCGCCTGATCGGTGATCACGCGCACCGAGTCGATCGTGCCGCCGGAAGCCGCGCCTCGCATGGACGTCAGGACCATCGTCGTGTCGGTCATCTCGCCTTCGCCGTCTTCGGTGATCTGGCGGTACAGCAGGTAGGCGCCGATGTCGGACGGGATGGAGTCGAACCCGCACGCGTTGACGATGCGCGCGCCGGTCGCACGAGCAGTGTCGTCGGCCTTGTCGATGGCGAAACGCACAAACGGCACCTCGCCGGTGAGGTCGACGTAGTCGGTCCCGGCGGTCGCGGCCGCGATCACCAGGTTCTCGCCGTACTTCAAGTACGGGCCGACGGTGGTGCACACCACCTGAGTGCGTGCACACATCGAGTCGAGCGACGACGGCGCCTGCGAGTCGGCGACGATCAGCGGCCAACCCGACGCGTTCTCACCGAGCCTGCGCCGAACCGCTGCGAGCTTGGTCTCCGAACGCCCGGCAAGCGCGATGCGGGTGTTGGACGGCGCGTGCTGGGCGAGGTAACGGGCGGTCAGCTCGCCGACGAAGCCCGTGGCTCCGAAGACGACGACGTCGAATTCGCGACTCATGGATACGAGGCTAGTCGACATGTGTGACGAAGGGTGCGAGCTCGGCATGGCACGGATCAGGGGTTGCTGGCGGAGCCGATCACAAACGCGCCGAACGGTTTCGGGGAGGCCTTGGCGTAGAACGCGTCGACAGCGGTGACGTCCCAGCCGGCGTCGGCGATCGTCGACGGGATGTCGCGCGTCAGGTGACACCCGCCGCCGAGTCTCTTCTGAACAGGTTCGAGTCGGCGCTGCCAACGCCGTACGCCGTCGTCGGGTGCGGTCCCGTGCTCGAGGAATGCGAACACACCGCCGGGCCGGACCACGCGGCGCAGTTCGGCGAGCGCCGCGGGCAGGTCGGGAATCGTGCAGAGAGTGAACGTCGATAGCGCGGCGTCGAACGTGTCATCGTCGAACGGGAGCCGCTGACCGTCGAGTCCCGCGCGGTCGATCGGAATCGTCGACGACGCGACACGCGCGCGAGCGAGTGCCCATCCGCCGTCGCTCGGCTCGATCGCCGACACCCGCCGCACCGAATCCGGGTACTGGCCGACGTTGAAACCCGAACCGAACCCGATCTCCACGACGTGACCCGACAACGGCTCGCACGCGGCGCGACGCAGTTTGTCCATCGCAGGCATCCCGCACGTCTTCGTGATGATCCGCGGCAGCACCCGCTCCGAATAAAAGCCCATGGGCCAACGGTAATAGGGTTCTCGTCATGAATCCGTCCACTCTGCAAGCTCGCGTGATCGTCGACGAGATGATTCGCGGCGGCATCGGCGAAGCGGTCCTGTGCCCAGGTTCGCGCAATGCGCCGCTCGCCTTCGCTCTGCACGCAGCCCACCAGCAGGGACGCCTCCGACTGCACGTGCGGATAGACGAGCGATCGGCCGGATATCTCGCGGTCGGGCTGGCGGTCGCGTCGCGGAGGCCGGTGCCCGTCGTCATGACGAGCGGGACCGCCGTAGCGAACATGAGCCCCGCGGTCTTCGAGGCGAACTACGCTCGTGTGCCGTTGATCGTCATCAGCGCCAATCGGCCGTACGAGCTGCTCGGGTCCGGCGCCAACCAGACGATCGAGCAGTTCGGCATCTTCGGCACCCAGGTCCGCGCGGCCATCAGCCTCGGTCTCGCAGAGGAGGACCTCGACACCAACTCGCAGTGGCGTTCCGCAGTCGGGCGTGTCATCGCGGCCGCGCGGGGTGCGCGCACGGGAAACCCGGGGCCAGTCCAATTCGACATCCCGCTCCGTGAGCCGCTCGTCCCCGATGCGTCCGACGATCCGACCGCGGATCTGGCCGACGAGGCCGGCGGGAAGTTCGCGGGCCGTCCCGACGATGAGCCGTGGACGTACTCGCCCGGTGGGCGACTCGAGATTCCACTCGACATCGACCTGACGCGCGACACCGTCGTCGTGTCGGGGCACGGGTCTGGAGTCCATCCCGAGCTCGCCGCCCTCCCGACCGTCGCGGAGCCGACCGCGCCGCGACCGGCGAATCCACTTCACCCATTGGCACTGCGTGAACTCAAACCGCAGCAGGCCATCATCTGTGGGCGGCCGACACTGCACCGTTCGGTGTCGAAACTGCTCGCCGACCCCGACGTGGACGTCTATGCACTCACCACGGGTCCGCGCTGGCCCGACGTGTCCGGAAACGTTCGGGCGACCGGCACCCGCGCCGAACCGGCAGGCGCCCCAAGCGCCGACTGGTTGGCTCAGGCCGCCGATGTCCATGCACGTGTGGTGTCCGCGGTGAACGCCGAACTCGACGCCACCGGTGTGACCACCGGCCTGCACGTCGCTCGCACCGTCGCATCAGTGCTGCGTTCAGGGGATCGGCTGGTGGTCGGAGCGTCCAACCCGGTGCGCGACATCGCGCTCACCGGGCGTGTGGTCGACGGCGTGGCCGTCATGTCGAACCGTGGTGTCGCAGGCATCGACGGCACGAACGCGACCGCCATAGGTGTCGCGCTCACCGCCGATCGCGAAGCACGCACCATTGCGCTCATGGGCGACCTCACGTTCATCCACGATGCGACCGGCCTTGTCATCGGCCCCGCCGAACCACGTCCGCACAATCTGCGGATCGTCGTCGCGAACGACGACGGCGGCGGCATCTTCAGCCTCCTCGAACAAGGTGATCCGCGGTTCGACACGGGTGACTACACGGGTGTGTACGACCGGATCTTCGGCACGCCGCACCGCACCGACCTCGCGTCCCTGTGCGCCGGGTTCCACATCGGCCACCGCCGCGCGAACCTCGCCGACCTCGGAGCGATGCTCGACGAACCAGCGCCCGACGGCGGCATCGAGGTCATCGAGGTGGCGACGAGCCGCGAAGGTCTGCGACCGGTCCACGACCGCATCGTCGGCCGACTGGCGAGGTAATCTCTCACCCCATGACCCCGACACTGCAGAGGCGCGTGCAGATCACGCTTGCCGCGCTCGGCGTCGTCGTGACGCTCATCGGGGCCGTCATCGTCGCCGGCGCCTACCGCAACGACGCCAAGATCGACGCGAACAAGGCGACCGCGGTCGCCGAGGTGATCGCCGCCGACAGGCTCCATGCCGCCGTCAACTTCGTGACCCCCGACGGCGTCCTGCGGAACCCGAAGCTCGGGCTCCTGTATCCGACGCAGCTGGCGACCGGGCAGCGGATCCTCGTCGACTACGACTCCACCGATCCCGACACCCTTGCCAGGCCTGCCGGTCGCGGCGCCGACTTGTCGATCAAACCGGCAGTGTCGATCGTCGCCGCGGGATGGATTGTCGTGATCATGCTCATGCTCGTCGTGGCCGAAGTGGGACGCCGCACGCGGCGCGGATAGTCTCGGTGGCATGACTACTGGTCCCCACCGTGCCGGTCTCGACAAGCAGCCCGCCGACGTCGCCGAGATGTTCGACGGAGTCGCTCGCCGCTACGACATCACCAACACGGTGCTCTCGTTCGGCCAGGACCGCCTGTGGCGACGCAACACGCGGCGCGCGCTCGCGTTGCGTCCCCGCGACGTGGTCCTCGACCTCGCCGCCGGAACCGCGGTGTCGACGACGGAGCTGGCGGCTTCCGGCGCCACCGTCGTCGCAGCGGACTTCTCGCTCGGAATGCTGCGGGCCGGTGTTCGACGCAACGTGCCGAAGGTCGCGGCCGACGCGCTGCATCTGCCGTTCGCCGATGCGTCGTTCGACGCCGCGACGATCTCGTTCGGTCTCCGCAACGTCAACGACGTACCGCTTGCCCTGTCGGAGCTCAAGCGGGTGCTCAAGCCGGGGGGACGCCTGGTGATCTGCGAGTTCTCGACGCCCACGTGGCGGCCGTTCCGGACCGTCTACATGGAGTACCTGATGAAGGCGCTGCCCGCCGTCGCCACCAAGGTGTCGAGCAACCCGGACGCATACGTCTACCTCGCCGAGTCGATCCGCGAATGGCCGAATCAAGACGGCCTGGCATCGCTGATCTCCGCCGCGGGCTTCACCGACGTCGGCTGGATCGACCAGACCGGCGGCATCGCCGCCATCCATCACGCGATTCGCCCGTCGTAGGGGCCTGTTCGCGACACTCACCGACAGACGCGACCTTCACAAGAGCCGCGGCTGCGAACGAGGCGTCGGTCTGCGTCGTCGGATGCAGCGTTCGTCGTCGAAATCCGCGAGTGCGTGGAAGTACGGCTCAGGCTCAGGAGAACGGCGGACGCGCCTCGAATCGTGACGCGGCTATCCCCGCGCCGCGCCAGGCGCGTGCGATGAGGTCGGAGTCGTCGGCGGTCAGCAGGTTCCCCATCACCCTGACCACGGTCGACATCAGGGCCGCCGACCGGATCCCGGGACGCCCGAGTACGGGAACCGTCTTCGGCACGGTCAACAGGCCTGCCGCGCGTCGTGCGGCCGCGAAAACCGGTCCGTACTCACGACGGAGCAACGCCGGCCAGGCCGTGGTGAAGTCGGCTTCGTCGGCGAGCATCGCGACTGCGAGCTCGGCTGTCTCCAACGCGTAGTCGATGCCTTCGCCGTTGAGGGGATTCACGCATGCCGCGGCGTCGCCGATCAGCATCCAGTTCGCTCCGGCGACACCGCTGACCGCGCCGCCCATCGGAAGCAGCGCAGACGCGACGCGCTCCGGAGCGCCGGTCAGCGCCCACTCGTCAGAGACCATCTGCGCATAGTGTTCGAGGACCGGCCGCAGGGCCATCGACGCTGGACGCTTCCCGGTCGCCAGGGCGCCGACGCCGACGTTCACGGTCCCGTCTCCGAGCGGAAACACCCAGCCGTACCCGGGCAGCAGCTCCCGGTCCGGGCCGCGCAGTTCCAGATGGGAACCCATCCATTCCGCATCGGACCGATCCGAGGCGACGTACGAGCGCGCAGCGACTCCGTAGGCCGTGTCCCGATGCCACTCGCGACCGAGTGATTTGCCCAACCCCGATCGGACGCCGTCGGCGACGATAACGTTTCGCACGGCGATCGCGGAGTGCTCACCACCACGTTTGACGGTCACCGACTCGATCCGGCCGCCCGTGATCTGGACGCCGATCGCCTTGGCACCCTCGACCATGCGGGCGCCCTTCGCCAGTGCGAAGCGGCGGATCGCGTCGTCGAGCTCCCATCGCGGCGCGGCGCTGCCGACCGGGCCGAAGGCAGACGACGGCCAGGGCACCTGCTGCCGTCGGCCCCACCCGTTCAGTTCGAGACCGCGGATCGCCGGTCGGTCGGCGAGGAAATCCCCCATGCCGAGGTGCTTCATCGCGGCGTACGCGCGAGGTGTGAGGCCGTCGCCGCAGGTCTTGTCTCGCGGGAAGGTCGCGGCGTCGAGCAGAACGACGTCGAGTCCGCGTCGCGCAGCGTGCGCTGCTGCCGCGGCACCGGCGGGACCTGCACCGACGACGAGAAGGTCGGCGTCGGATGGGAGACCGTTGGGGCTGTCGTGGTCACCGGGGGTTGCGCTCGTCACCCGACCAGTATGTCGGGCGGTGTCGGACGATAGGGTGGGCGGTGTCATCGACCTCTCGCCGAACACGCGGCGACCCGAGAAGACGAGATGGGGCACGACACCCGTGAAGTCCACATTCGCCGGACTGGACCTCGGCGCAGACGAGTTCGCAACGCAGGTGCAGACATCACTCGCCCGCGTCGAGGATCTGTTGCTGAGTGAACTCTCGTCGGGCGACGAGATCCTCACCGAGGCCGCGACTCACCTCGCAAAGGCGGGAGGCAAGCGTTTCCGTCCCATGTTCGCGATCCTCTCATCGCACTTCGGGCCCGACCCGGAGAACAACGACGTCATCACGTCGGCAACCGTCATCGAGATGACGCACTTGGCGACGCTGTACCACGACGATGTGATGGACGAGGCCCCGCTGCGTCGGGGTGCGCAGTCGGCGAACGCCCGGTGGTCGAACTCGGTCGCGATCCTCGCGGGCGATTTCCTGTTCGCCCGTGCCTCGCACCTCGTGTCGACGCTCGGCCCGGATGCGGTGCGGATCATCGCCGACACGTTCGCAGAACTGGTGACCGGCCAGATGCGCGAGACCGTCGGCGCTCAGGGCCGAGATCCGGTGGAGCACTACCTCCGCGTGGTGTGGGAGAAGACGGGCTCGCTGATCGCATCCGCGGGCCGCTTCGGCGCCATGTCCGCGGGAGCGGACCCGGAGCGCGCCGCCACTCTGCAGCGTCTCGGCGACATCATCGGTACCGCATTCCAGGTGTCCGACGACGTCATCGACATCGCATCGGTGACCGGAGACTCCGGTAAAACGCCGGGCACCGACCTCCGGGAGGGGGTCCACACGCTGCCGGTCATCTACGCGCTGCAGGGCGACGGGCCCGACTCGGTTCGCTTGCGTGAACTGCTCGTCGACGCCGACACGGGTGCTGCCCGTCCGGTGACCGACGACGCCGAGGTGACCGAGGCACTTCACCTGCTGGTCGCATCCGACGGAATGGTCGCGGCGCGCGCCAAACTGCAGGAGATGGCGGACGAGGCGAACGGTCTCCTCGCAACCCTGCCCGCCGGTGACGCCAACAACGCCTTCGCATCACTGGTGCGGTACACCGTGGAACGGATCGGCTGACGTCGGACGCCTCGAATGGTTGCGTCTGGAACTTTTCTCCGCGCACCGAGCGTTTGAGTGTATGAACGTCTCAGAGGAACCATAGGAGGCTGGCGTGCATTTCAACGGGCTCAAAACTGCTGCGTTGATGGGTCTGATGTCGGCGATCATCGTCGGCATCGGTGCTGCTTTCCAGAACACGACGATCCTGTTCGTGTCGGTGCTGTTGGCGGTCGGAACCAATGCGTACGCGTACTTCAACAGCGCGAAGCTGTCGTTGAAGGCCATGCATGCGCAGCCTGTCACCGAAGTGCAGGCTCCCGCGCTGTACCGGATCGTCCGTGAGCTCGCCACGCAGGCGCACCAACCGATGCCGGCGCTCTACATCAGTCCGACGGAGTCGCCGAACGCTTTCGCAACAGGCCGCAACCCGAAGAACGCGGCCGTCTGCTGCACGAGCGGCATCATGGAACTCCTCACCGAACGGGAGCTCCGCGCGGTCCTCGGCCACGAACTGTCGCACGTCTACAACCGAGACATCCTGATCAGCTCGGTCGCCGGCGCGATGGCCGCCGTCATCACCGGACTGGCGAACATGGCGATGTGGATGGGCATGTTCGGCGGCAACCGGGACAATGGTCCGAACCCGCTTGCGATGATCCTGGTGTCGCTGCTGGGGCCGATCGCCGCGAGCGTCATCCAGATGTCGGTGTCGCGGTCTCGTGAGTTCCAGGCCGATGCCTCGGGTGCGGAACTGACGAACGACCCGCTGGCGCTGGCATCTGCACTGGGCAAGATCTCGGGCGGGATCGCGTCGGCTCCGCTGCCGCCGACGCCGGATCTGACGTCGCAGTCGCATCTGATGATCGAGAGCCCGTTCCGGGCCGGCGAGAAGCTCTCGCGTCTGTTCTCCACACACCCGCCCACCGCTGAGCGCATCGCCCGACTGGAGCAGATGGCCCGCGATCAAGGTCAGTCGTTCTGATCATCGATTCTGACTAATCGAGGGCACCCGCGGTGAAGCGAGCACTGAAGCGTGGGCGGGGATTCTCACGACGAGCCCTCCACAGCGCGCGAGCCGCTAGGCGAGCCCGCGAGGACTGCCGAGGAGTGGGAATCCCAGCCCACGCTTCAGCGCGGCATCACGGGCGGTCTACCGGTAGTTGACGAACTGGAGGGCGATGCCGAAGTCCTCACCCTTGAGGAGAGCGATGATCGCCTGGAGGTCATCGCGCTTCTTCGACGAGACGCGGAGTTCGTCGCCCTGAATCTGTGCTTTGACGCCCTTGGGGCCTTCGTCGCGGATCTTCTTGGAGATCTTCTTGGCGTGCTCGGAGTCGATGCCCTGGACGATGTCGCCGGAGATCTTGAACGTCTTGCCCGAGCCGACGGGGTCGCCGGCGTCGAACGCCTTGAGGGAGATGTCCCGGCGGATCAGCTTCTCCTTGAACACTTCGAGGCCCGCGAGGGCCCGTTCCTCGGTGTCGGAGGTGATCACGATCTTCTCTTCGCCGGACCAGGCGATGGTGGTGTTGGTGCCGCGGAAGTCGTATCGCTGCGAGAGCTCCTTGCCTGCGGTGTTCAGTGCGTTGTCGACCTCCTGGCGGTCGACCTTGCTCACGACGTCAAACGAAGAATCAGCCATGCTGGGCACACTACACCGTCCCTGAACAGCGCGTTTGTGCGGTGGTGGGAGGTTCGTTGTATTCTTTCTCCCGTTGCCTTCGGGCAGCACAATGGCAGATTGCCCGAGCGGCCAAAGGGAGCGGATTGTAAATCCGTCGCGCAAGCTACACAGGTTCGAATCCTGTATCTGCCACTGACGTGGTTCCTTCATGTAGGACAGTTGACCAGCGGTTTTGGTTATCGGACCTGCTTGTGTGTAACCTCGTTGAGGCTCTTACGTCACGGTGGCGACATGCTGTCGGGTAGTGAGGCACGCCCCCTTAGCTCAGTCGGTAGAGCGTTTCCATGGTAAGGAAAAGGTCGACGGTTCGATTCCGTCAGGGGGCTCGCTGGTTTCGCTTCGCGAGTTGTGGGACCGACAGGGCGGTGTAGCTCAGCTGGTTAGAGCGCACGACTCATAATCGTGAGGTCGGGGGATCGAGTCCCCCCACCGCTACACATCGAACACCCGGTGCACGCCCCGGCCCAGAGCCTGGGTCGCGATACGGGCCCGATTACAAGCTAGACGCGAAAGTAGGCAACAAAGTGGCTTCCTCAACCGATGTGCGGCCGAAGATCACCTTGGCATGCGAGGTGTGCAAGCACCGCAACTACATCACCAAGAAGAATCGTCGTAACGACCCCGATCGTCTCGAGCTGAAGAAGTTCTGCCCGAACTGCGGCAAGCACGAGGCTCACAAGGAGTCGCGCTGACTTCTCGTCGCGCCTCCGCGTGACGTGATACAGACCCTTCAAGCGGGCCACCTCCATGTGAGGTGGCCCGCTTGATTTTGTTTGCACTCCACCGGGGAGTGACAATCGTATATAACGATCGAGTATCGATCCGTTTGTGAGATGAGACCATGTGTGCGCCGCAGGTCCAGCCCGAAGGCCGCGGTGTTGTTAGACGGCCCACGGGGGGCGTGTGAGGAGAGTGCAGCAGATGACGCAGCAGGTCGAGACCAAGATGACGCCGGAGGAGCTTGCGGCGCACTCCAGGTCGGTGGTGGGGTACAGCTACACGGTCGACGACTATTACGAGGTCGGCCGTGAGGAGATCCGCAAGCACGCGCGAGCGGTCCAAGACGACCATCCGGTGCATTGGGACGAGGCGAAGGCCGCCGAACTCGGACATGATTCGCTCATCGCGGCCCCGACGTTCATCTCCGTGCTCGGCATCATCGCCCAGCGACGCCTCTTCGAAGAGGTGGTCACCGGGTACGACGTGTGGCAGGTGATGCAGACAGACCAGCGGCTCGTGTTCCACCAGCCGATAAAGGTGGGCGACAAGTTGGTCTGCGACGTCTCGCTGGAGTCGTTCCGGCAGTCGATGGGCACCGACATGATGGTCACGAAGAACATCGTCTGGAACCAGCACGACGAGCCGGTGATGACCACGTTCACCTCCGTGGTGGCGCGTCCGTCGGTCGAGGCGGATCCGGCGATGCTCGACAAACTCGAGCACGTGATGATGAAGGTCGACAACGAGCCGCGTACCGCACAGACCGTGTTCGGTCCGTTCGACCGGTACTCGGACCCTGATCCGCAGGTCGAACCGAAACCGTACGGCGCCATCGACTTCGACTCGCTTGTGGTCGGGCAGGAGATTCCCCCGGTGACGAAGGTGCTCACACTCGGGAACCTGGTGAACTACGCAGGGGTCGGCTGCGACCCGAACCCGATCCATTTCTCCCCTGAGGTGGCCAAGGCGATCGACCTCGAACAGCCGGTGGCGCACGGCATGCAGACGATGGGTCTGGCTGCGAGCGTCGTGAGTTCCTTCGTCGGCGACCCAGCGGCCATCTACGAGTTCAACGTCCGCTTCACGAGCCCGGTGTACGTCCCGCCAGTCGGATACGCCGAGGTTGAGTTCACCGGAAAGGTCCGTTCGCTCGACCCCGAGACGCGTCGCGGAGTGATCGCGCTCGTCGCGAAGCAGGGCGATCGGAAGATCTTCGGACGTGCGCAGGCGCTCGTTCAGTTCGCCTGATCTACCACCGAGTTGGGGCCGACCGCAGGTTTGCTCTACACTGTGTGAGTCTGAGCTTTCACAGACTTCCGCGCTGCCCTAAGGGTGGCGCGTTGGTTTTGTAAGCGACGACCGTATCGGGCTCGAGTCCGGTACAAAGGGGCGTAGCTCAACTGGCAGAGCAGCGGTCTCCAAAACCGCAGGTTGCAGGTTCAAGTCCTGTCGCCCCTGCCCTCGGGCAGTTTGCATACGAAGGGATCGGTGAGAAGGTGGCCAAGCGGGATCGCAAGGCTGGCCGAATGGACGGCGCGGGGGTCGACGACACGATCGAGGTCGACGGCATCCGGGCCGACGACGAGCTTCGTCCGAGCGGTAAGCGTTCGGCACGGGGACGTCGGGCGGAAGCCGCATCGGCGACGGTCGCGACCTCGTCTCGCAGCACCGACACCGGTGCGTCGACGAGCCGCAACCCGTTTGTGCGCATCTGGTCGTTCCTCAAGCAGGTCATCAGCGAGATGCGCAAGGTCGTATGGCCGACGCGCAGTGAGATGGTCAACTATTCGATCGCAGTCCTCGCGTTCCTGGTGGTCGTGACGTCGATCATCGCCGGATTGGACATCGGATTCGCGAAGCTCGCGCTTCTCGTATTCGGCTGACACGTGCGAGAGTGGGCGTTTGCGCCCGCGACACTGCGGGGGCACACCCCGTAGTACTGACGGGCCGACGGCCCGGGTGAGCAATGAAGGAGTTGGGCGCAGTGAGCACCCCGGAGAACGACATCGAATCGCCGGAGGTCGGTGACGTGACGCCTGATGAGACCACGCAGGACGCCGCGCCCGAGACCGCCGCAACGCCGGAGCCGGAAGCCGACATCGACCCTGTCGCCCAGCTCAAGGCAGAACTGCGTCGTGCACCCGGCGAGTGGTACGTCATCCACTCGTACGCGGGCTACGAGAACAAGGTCAAGACCAACCTCGAGACCCGTGTTCAGAACCTCGACGTCGGCGACTACATCTTCCAGGTCGAGGTTCCGACCGAAGAGGTCACCGAGATCAAGAACGGCCAGCAGAAGAAGGTCAACCGCAAGGTCCTTCCCGGCTACATCCTGGTCCGCATGGAACTCAACGACGACTCGTGGAGCGCGGTGCGCAACACCCCGGGAGTCACAGGTTTCGTCGGCATGACCTCGCGTCCGTCGCCGCTGTCACTGAAGGAAGTCCTTCAGTTCCTGCTTCCGCGCGCCGAGGTCCGCAAGGCCCAGGCGGCGAAGGCCGCCGCAGAGGCGGGCGAAAGCGTCGAGGCTGCTGCAGCCGCCGCGTCGAACCTCGTGGAGGTCGACTTCGAGGTCGGCGAGTCGGTGACCGTCATGGACGGCCCGTTCGCGACCCTGCCGGCCTCCATCAGCGAGGTCAACACCGAACAGCGCAAGGTGAAGGTCCTGGTGTCGATCTTCGGCCGAGAGACTCCGGTCGAGCTCGGCTTCAACCAGGTCGAGAAGATCTGACCGGCTTCACCGCCAAGCGTGCAATGACTTCCGCGTATCCAGCGTGCGCGGATCTGTAGGAAAAAGGACAAGAGGATATGCCTCCCAAGAAGAAGAAGATCTCCGGGATCATCAAGCTCCAGATCCAGGCGGGCCAGGCCAACCCGGCACCGCCCGTGGGTCCGGCTCTCGGTCAGCACGGCGTCAACATCATGGAGTTCTGCAAGGCGTACAACGCTGCGACGGAATCCCAGCGTGGAAACGTCATCCCGGTCGAGATCTTCGTGTACGAAGACCGTTCGTTCGACTTCAAGCTCAAGACCCCGCCGGCAGCCAAGCTGCTGCTGAAGGCCGCAGGCCTGCAGAAGGGCTCGGGCGTGCCGCACACCGACAAGGTCGGCAAGGTGTCGATGGACCAGGTCCGCGAGATCGCGAAGACCAAGGCCGAGGATCTGAACGCCAACGACATCGACGCCGCAGCGAAGATCATCGCAGGCACCGCCCGTTCGATGGGCATCGTCGTCGAAGGCTGATCCCGACTCGGATCGCACCACCAGAACATCCGTGGGAGGGCCGTGCTCGGCCCATTAACCACTAACTCCCGCCCCGCGCGGGGAGAAGGAACAGAGCATGAGCAAGAAGAGCAAGGCCTATGTGGCCGCAGCTGAGAAGATCGATCGCGACAACCTTTACAGTCCGCTGGAGGCTGTGAAGCTCGCACAGGAGACGTCGTCGAAGAACACCGACGCCACTGTCGAGGTCGCCGTCCGTCTCGGCGTCGATCCCCGCAAGGCCGACCAGATGGTCCGCGGCACCGTCAACCTGCCGCACGGCACCGGTAAGACTGCCCGCGTCATCGTGTTCGCCGCAGGCGACAAGGCCACCGAGGCTGCCGCTGCGGGCGCAGACGAGGTCGGCGCCGAGGACCTGATCGAGAAGATCCAGGGTGGCTGGCTCGACTTCGACGCCGCGATCGCGACGCCGGACCAGATGGCCAAGGTCGGCCGTATCGCACGTGTCCTCGGACCGCGTGGTCTGATGCCGAACCCGAAGACGGGCACCGTCACCACCGACGTGACCAAGGCCGTCAACGACATCAAGGGCGGCAAGATCAACTTCCGCGTCGACAAGGCAGCGAACCTGCACTTCGTCATCGGCAAGGCGTCGTTCGACGCTGCCAAGCTCGCCGAGAACTACGGCGCAGCGTACGACGAGATCATGCGTGCGAAGCCGTCGGCAGCCAAGGGCCGCTACGTCAAGAAGGTCACCATCTCGACCAACACCGGCCCCGGCGTCCCCGTCGACCCGGCCGTGTCGCGCAACTTCCTCGACGAGGCCTGATCCAGGTCTGGCTCGAGCAGTAGCCAAAAGGCGCCTCCCGCTTGAAGCGGGAGGCGCCTTTTTGTGGGTCGAATACCGATAATTCTTTGTTAACGGGACGTGGCCACCGAGCACACCGGTCGGCGTTCACGTGCGTTCTGCGCGGGGCGAGCAGAACATGCGCCGCGCCGAATGTAGTCCGATCAGACGATGCTCTGGGGCGTTCACCTGCCTCGATGGCAGTCTGCAGTGCCGCGTTCGCACCCTACGGAGGACCGCCGTGAAGACACGCGAACTGTGATCTCCAGGACTCTCGGAGCAGACCGATGACGCCTGTCACGAGTCTTGAAACGACGCTTCGTCGAGGAGTAGATCCTTTCTCAGGGGGCGCGAGAAGACGCGAATCTCCGAGATCCGGGCCAGACTCACGAGGGGGACACTATGGAGTACAGCGAACTCGCCGACTACCCGCTGCACGGCGGGCAGACGATCGGTTGGGTGCCGACCGCGCGTGCCGAGGCATGGCGAAACGATCACCGGCCGCTCTCGACCGACCATGAGACACACGTGGCGTGCGCGACCGATGCTCCCGAGGCGGCTGCGGGCTCCTGGATCGGCACAGCCTTCCGTGTCGACGAACCCCTCGACACGGACGCGTTCGGTGCGGTGGTCGGCGACTGGGTCGCTCGTCACGAGGCATACCGCACCACCGCGGTCCCCGCGGTCGGCGGTCGGGGGTTCATTCGGGCCACCGTTCCTGCGGAGGCGATCACCGTCGAGGCTCGTCGTGCTCCGGAGCCTCGCGGAAGCGCTGAGATCTGCAGTCGGATCGAGAGCTTCTTCGCCGATGTCATCTCGGCCGTCCGGTGGCCTCACCTGGCGGTCGTGACCGTCGAACCCGACTCGGCGTCACCGTGGTTCACCGTGGTGTTCGCCGCAGATCACGCCGTGATGGACGCGTACACGCAGGTCATCGCGATCGCGGAGCTCACTGAGCTCTACCGGGCGCGGGTGCAGGGGCGTGTGCCGCTCCTCCCGCCGGTGGGGTCGTATGTCGACTTCAGCGCCTTCGAGCGTGCGGTCGACGATGCGCTCGACCACGACCACCCCGTCGTCCAACGGTGGGCCGAGTTCCTCGGCGCAGACCGGCGACTTCCGTCGTTCCCTCTACCGGTTCGCCGTCCGACCGGTGACACGGCGCCCGATTTTCAGGCGAGCCTGTCCAGATGGTTGCTCGACGCAGATGCGACCGAGGCGTTCGTCGCGGCAGCGAAGGGATTCGGCGGATCTCAGACGAGCGGCTTCCTGAGCGCGGTCAAGACCGCGCTTGGGCGACTCGGCGCCGACGGTCTGCGATTCATCATGCCGATGCACACACGCAATGCTCCCGAGTTCGCGGCCGCGGCCGGCTGGTTCGTCGGTGTGATGCCGGTCGACGATCCGATCGGACATGCGGCGTCGTTCGGCGAGACGATCGCAGGCACCTCGGCCGCGATCCGCGCAAACCGGGATGTCGTGCCCTTCTCGTTGCCACGCGTCACGAGCATTCTCGACGTCCCGGGGGCACCGGAGTTCGTGGTGTCCTTCGTCGACGGACGAGCGGTCCCCGGGGCCGACGCCTGGTCCGAACACGAGCGGGCCCTCCGAAGCCGTGTCCGCAGCGGCTCCGAGGTCTATCTGTGGATCAACCGTGCCGCAGGCGGGCTCAACCTGTCGATGAGGTACCCGAACAACGAGATCGCCGCGTCGTCGGTCCACGCATTCGTCGCCGAGTTCGCCGCCGTCCTCAGCGAGGTCGTCGAAACCGGCGATGCAGCGCTCGGCCGCCCCGTCCGGATCGTCCAGTGAGGATCGCAGCCGGGCGGGAATGGCGACCGGCCGCGGGCGCTGTCGTCGACTGGGCACCAACCGACGCCACCGCGGCCGCCGGCCGGGCAGCCCCTCTGCATCCGGTTGGCCCGTCGTTTCTGCAGCGGGATCACATCGTCGCAGTGCAAGCCGATCGGGTGGCCGGCAGAGAGCATCACGCCTTCACCTGCGCGACGGTCCCGGTTCCCGGAGTCCTCGATCTCGACCGGATGACGGCGGCCCTCAACGGGTTCCTCCGAGATCACGACGGGTGGCGGTCGACGTTTCGATTCGACGGCGATGACGTGGTGCGTGGACTGGTCGACGCGTCCGACATCGAAGTCCAGGCGCACGTGTTGCCGCAGGGAACTGATCCGGTCGATCACCTGCACCGTCGCCTGCCATCAACAGCTGTGTTCGACGTGTTCCCCGCGGTGGCGTTCGGAGCGGTGGCGCATGACGACTCGTTCGACTTCTACTTCGCGATCGATCACGCGTTCGGTGACGCGAGTTCACAGGCGATCGGGCTCGCCGAGATCCTGTCGCGCTATCACGGCGACGGCGGACCCCGGCCGGTCGTGGGCGCGAGCCACATCGAGCACACGGCGTCCGAATACGCTCGCGCGGAAGCGATGACGACCGAGACGGCGTCGGTTCATCACTGGGAGTCGATCCTCGGAGGGAGCACTCCGGCGATACCGTCGTTCCCCCTCGACCTCGGCATCGTCGACGGGCGGTCGGAGCCGGTGCGGATCGACCAGGTCCGGATCGCCGACGCCGACCGCGTCGAGAGGCTCGCCGGCTGGGCGAAGGCGTCAGGCGCCGGGCTGTCGGCTCTGGTGTTCGCGGCGCTTGGCGTCACCGAACGGAGGCTGGTGGGGCGAGAGCGCTACCTGACGGCGACCGTGCTGAGCACACGGAGCGGTGACCACGTGGCCGCACAGGGGTGGTACATCAATTTCGTCCCGGTCGCGTTCGACGTCCGGACTGAGAATCTCGCCGATGTCCTCGGCGACGCGGTGCGCGGCCTGGCGGTGGCGAAGGAGATGTCCGCGGACCCGGTCCACGGCGCCCTCGGAGTGCTGATCGGCAAGGGCGTCCTGGACCCGTCGGTGATCGCCAACCCCCAGATGGTCTCGTATCTCGACTTCCGATGGTTCCCGGCGGCCGACCGTCTACGGGACGCGCTGATCTTCACCGGAGAGGGCGTCACCGACCACGCGTCCATTTGGATCAGCCGGACCGACGACGGACTGTTCGCAGCCACCCAGCGGCCGGACAACCCGATCGCCGAGGCGTCCGTCGCGAAGTACTTCGACACCCTCGTTGAGGTGCTGGCGTCGGTGGACCAGCGGTGACCGCAGTCGCAGTGGGGCGATTGACGGCCGACGACAACCTGTTCTTGGTGATGGAGCGAGTCGTCGACCTTCCGGTGGTCAACCAGGTCGTGTGGCGACTCGGGTCCGACGTCGATGCGGACCTGGTGAACCGGCTTGGCGAGGGCCTGCGCGCAGGCAGACTCTCGCGGCTGGCGGTGCGCACCGCCGGCCCGACGCGCGACCTCTGGAGGTCCACACCTGCCGCGGGAGTCGTCGCGACTTCGGAACTGCCGGTCCGGCCGGGTGGGGAGGGCGACTGGGCTCGGACACAACTCGCGGCGCCGATCGACAGCGTCGCCGGGCCGTCGTGGAGGCTGACTGCGGCACCGACCAGCGACGGCCAGACACTGGTGTCACTGGTGTTCTCCCACGTCGTCGCGGACGGAGGCGCGATCCTCGCCGCGGTCGACGAGGCTGTTCGTGGATGTTCGCGGCCGCTGGACGTCGACGGCGGACGTCCCATCGCCGATGCGTTGAGTCTGGGCCGAGCAGCGGCGTCGGCCGTACGCGAACTGTTCCGGAACAGGGCGCCGAGCGCGGCGCGAGAGCCGCGTCAGGCTGCCGACGACGCGCCGTTCACGTGTCCCACGATCGCTGTCACCGTGGATTCTGCCGTCTTCGACGCGACTGCGCTGGAAGCGAACGGCACACCGAACACGCTGTTCGTGGCACTGGTGCTCGGTGTGCTCGAGCGATCGGGGCGGGTGGCGACCGGCGACGATGTAAAGATCAATCTGCCAGTGTCGACTCGCGGCGATGACGACGATCTGCGGTCGAATGCGTCGTCGGCCGCGACCGCAGAGGTGACGGTGTCTGCCGATCGTTATGACGACCTCTCTGAGCTGCGAGCATCGTGCAAGGAGGCCTATGTCCGCAGGGAACGAGACGTTGACCCGTTCGTTTCGACCGTTGTGGTCGCACAAGCGCTGCCGGACGCAGTCGTTCGGCGGCTCGCCGCGGGTGCCGGCACTCCGCTGTGTCTTGCATCGGCACTGGGCGACCTGCCGCCGTCGTTCGCGACACTCGGCGGCGCCACGACGGGACCGGTCGCCATGCGGTCCACGACGGTGGGCGCCTCCGCCGCGCAGTTGGCGTCAGCGGGTGGCGGCGTCAGCGCGTGGTCGTCCCGGACGCCCGGCGTCGTCACCCTGTGCTTCGCGGGGCTGGATCCAGTCGCGACTCCGGACCGGCGGCGTCTCACGGACCTGGTCCTCGGTGAACTCGAACGCTGGGACCTGTATGCGCAGGTGTGGCTCGACTGACATGTGCGGACCTGTGGACAGAGTGATCGACCGTGTCGGGGGACGCCGATACCCTGTGGGGCATGCGCGACGACAAGCTGCTCACCCGCATCGCCGGACTGCTACGGCAGGCGGAGGGGACCGACAACGAGCATGAGGCCGAGGCGTTCATGGCCGCGGCTCAGAGGTTGGCGACGGCGTCGTCGATCGATCTCGCGTTGGCCCGAGCGCACGACCCGGCCGCACGGGCTGCCGCCGTTCCTCTGACCCGCCAGGTCACGATCGGAGAAGCCGGGAAACGTGGCCTGAAGACCTACGTCCAGCTGTTCGTGCAGATCGCCCGTGCCAACGACCTGACGTGCGACGTGGCGTCGAACTCGACCTACGTGATCGCGTACGGTTTCGAGGCCGACATCGACGCGACCGAGGCGCTGTACTCCTCGCTGGTGATCCAGATGGTCGCCGCCAGCGACGCCTACCTGAAGTCCGGTGGATACAAAGGGCAGACGGCTCGGCAAGTGGTCACCGTCGGTGCGGGGTACTTCCGCCGTAAGGCGATCGAGGAGAAGCCGCTCTCGCCGATCACGGCTCGGCTCAACTTCCAGTCGGCGTTCGCGGAACGGATCGGCCGTCGGCTCCAGGAAGCGCGCGACGAACAGCGCGCCGAGGCGATGTCCGCGGAGTCGGCCGGTGCAGGCGGGGGCTCGGGGTCCACTGCGGTCGCCCTGCGGAACAAGGAACTCGAGGTGAAGGACTTCTACTCGCAGGCGACGACGGCTCGCGGCACCTGGCGTCCGACGTCGGCGCGCTCGGGTTACTCGTCGGCCGCGCGGCAGGCGGGTGATCGTGCCGGCCGCAGGGCTCGGCTGGGACCCGGCGAACCGACTCTGCCGAGCGGTCGCCGCAGGATCGACCGCTGAGGTTTCTCCGGCTACTCGTGTCAGGCGGCCTCATCGCGACTACCGTCTGAGCATGGAGGTTAGTAGGCGAAAACTCACTGTTGTCGGAGCGGGTGCAGTCGGAACCGCGATCGCGTACTCGGCGCTGATCAGGGGAGTCGCCCGGACTGTTGCGTTGCTCGACGTGAACGAGGCGAAGGTCGAAGCGGAAGTGCTCGACCTACGGCACGGCCTCGAGTTCGTGCCCGGCGCCACGGTGATCGGTGGGAGCGATCCCTCGGTGGCGTCGGACTCGAACGTTGTGATCTTCACAGCCGGTGCGAAACAGAAGCCGGGGCAGTCCCGTCTCGAACTCGCAGAGGCGACCATCGAGTTGACCCGTCGAGCGCTTCCGCCGATCGTGGCGGCGGCACCGGACGCAGTGTTCATGATGGTCACCAATCCCGTCGACGTCGTCACGTATGCGGCGTTGAAGTTCACCGGTCTCCCGCCTAACCGCCTGTTCGGGTCGGGGACGGTCCTCGACACGTCTCGGCTCCGGCACTTGCTGGCGATCCACTGCGGTGTGGCAGTCCAGAACGTTCACGCGTACATCGCCGGTGAGCATGGAGACAGCGAGATACCGCTGTGGTCGACTGCCACCATCGGAGCGGTCCCGCTGGACCAGTGGCGACCATTGGAGGGGCGCGACCCACTCGATGCTGCAGTCCGCGAACAGATCAGACGTGATGTCGTCGAGTCGGCGTACCGGATAATCGCGGGCAAGGGCGCTACGAACTATGCGATCGGGCTCGCAGCCGTCCGAATCACGGAGGCCATCTTCGGGGACGAACACCGTGTGCTGCCTGTTTCGACATTGATCACGGACGGCCCCGGGGGGATCGATGACGTCTGTCTCTCCCTGCCCACGATCGTGGATGCGCGAGGTGCGGGAGAGCGACTGGCGGTGTCCCTCTCGGACGACGAAGCCGCCGGGCTCCGCGCGTCCGCTGACACCCTGCATCGGACCCAGGGGCACTTCGACCTGTGACGCTCTGCCGGAACTGGAGAAGAGTCGCCCCGTCTGAAGCGCAGGGACGTCGATAGGGTGGGCGGGTGCGCGATGCGAACCGGGGAAGGGTTTACGAGACGGAGCGGATCGCGCATCGATTGATGGACCGCGCAGGCGGGGGAGCGCATACACTGCAGATCGCAGGCACGACGCTCACAGTTCCCGCGGAAGCCAAGTTCGGCGACGTCGGCGCGGTCGCTCGATATGTCGACGACGTCCTCGCTCTCCATCCAGTTCGCGAGAGATTCGTGAACGCGTCCGCACCGGTGCGGGTCCGACGCAGGAAGGGCAGTCGTGCGGCTCACTACGAAGCGTCAGGGCACGTGATCGCCGTCCCCGACTCGGCGGAGGGAACCTGGGCTCTGCGGGAACTGGTGGTGCTGCACGAACTCGCGCATCACCTCGATCCGCGGGACGACGGCCAGATGCATGGAGCGTCGTTCGTCGACACGCTCATCGAGCTTGTCGGACTGGTCCTCGGACCGGAAGTGGGTCTCGTCTACCGAGTCCTGTTCACAGAGGCCGGAGTGCGCTGACGACCGGAACCGGGTCCGCGCCGAGCACACCGTCGGTCTGGAAGGTCAGGTAGCTCGGCTTGTTCGGATCGAGCACCAACTGTTGACGACGGCCACGCGCCTTGATCAGGTCCGGAACGATCGTCAGGTAACGGGGCAGGCTGGCGGCGTAGACGTCGACCCTCAGGCGATGTCCGGGCGCGAGCACGGCATCGGTCGGGACGAGATCGATGTCGATGCGGACCGGCTCGTTTGCGGGAACCGGCAGACGCCGTTCCCTGGAGAGGTAGTGCACGGCGTCGAGCAGCACACCGTCGGGCGTGTACGTGGAGCGCGACGGGTCGAGTGCACGATTCGACGAGGTCAGGGCTCCATTGGTCAAGACGCGGGACGTACCGTCGGGCGCGACGTCGTTGATGGTGACCGCCCAGATGCCCTCGTGCGCGGTGGTCGCGACGTTGAGGCGAAGGTTCATCTCGCCGGACAGCTGTGTCGGCTCGTCGACGGCCTCGCTGGTGAACGACAGCGCACCGTGCTCTTGATAGCGCGCGTCGACAGCGAAGTCGTCTCCGAGGACGATCGCGGCGCCGGCGGTGACCTGCGCCAGGTCTCGGGAGCGGAATCCGCGAAGATCGGGACGCACGTGCAGCGCTCGACGGCGACGTGCTGGTTCGGCGGACAGCCCACCGTCGTGGCGGGTGTGCTCAGCTGTTCCCGAGGAGTCCTCGGTGAGAAACAGTCGGCGCGGGGTCACTTCTGAACGCGGGAACGCGGTGCCGCACGACCACATGCCGCCCTGCTGCTCCATCGTGACCGGGCCGTACTCCTCGACGCTGTTGTCGATGCCTTTGAGCCACTTGTCGAACCAGGCGCGCTCGAGTACGTCGAGGCGGGGCGGACGGTGCGGCGCTCCGTGGTCGCATCCCGGATCGAGGTGATATCCGTCGGCGACGAGCATCTGTTTGCGGCCAGGAGTCATCTGCAGCTTCTGGTAGACGCGGGTCGCGCTGCGGCCGAACAGGTCATGCCAGCCGCCGACCGTGAACGTCGGACACTCGATGTTCTCGATGATCGGGTTGCGTTCGGTGAAGTACGGGTCGTCGAAGATGCGGTCGTCGCGGGCGGTCAGGAACCCCCACATCAGAGACGGCATCTCGGAGGCGGGCGACTTCACCCGATCTCGAAGCCATCGGTACGCGTCGCCGCGTAGGAGATCGGCCACGCCGGTAGCCGGATTCGGAAGCCATTTGAGGCCGTTGACCAGAGCCAGCCACAGCGGGATGAAGGCCGAAGGCATTCCGCCGGTGATGTAGACGTCGCGGACCACGTCTTCGCTGCCTTCGACGGCGAACACGGCCTTGAGTGCGGACGGACGATGGCTGGCAGCCTGCAGCGAGTTGATCGCCGAGTACGACCATCCGGTCATGCCGACGTTGCCGTCACACCACGACCGCTTACTGATCCATTCGATGATCTCGATGGAGTCTTGCTGTTCGCGGGGTGAGAGGATCTCCCACTTACCGTGTGACGAGCCGGTACCGCGAACGTCGACGATCACCTGGACGTAACCCGAGCGGACGAGATTCCGGTTGATACCGAACACGTCCCACAAGCCTGCGCCGAACGTCCTGCCGAGCCTGGAGATGCCGCCGAGTGCGCCGGAGTCGGCGGTCATCGCATTGCTCGCGGTCCGAACGGCGTTGCCGATGACCGGCGCGTGAAGACCGTGGTCGATGGCGTCGAGTATGGCGCGGTTGTACGGGTTCACGTTGAGCACGGCGGGGAACGGCGTCTTGACCGGCGTGCCGAGAACGTTCGCCGGGCGGACAACAGTCGCCCGCAGGCGAGTGCCGTCGCTCATGTCGAGAGTGATGCTGCGGTCGATGTGGACACGCGGGTAGGGCTGGCGGCCGTCGACTGCCGCTCGCCACTCGCGCGCGGCGGCTCCGCCGTCGGCGTTGCGGTAGGCGGGAACACCGTTGCGGTGGAGCCCGGCGAACTCGCCGTGGTCAGCGCTCAACTCCAGAGTCACGCTCGATCACCCTCTCGTCTGTGTCCCACATCACTCGCGAATGTCATTCCATTAAAAACGAAGGCATTCCAGATGCCTAATCGGGAGTGGCGTAACCGTTGTGCTCCGGTGACCGGTTCGTTACGCGGGCCGCTGCTTCGAGGAGCATTGTGGCTCCGACCTGCACAGACATGTCTCGCTCGGGGATCTTCGACGAGGCGACTGCGCCGCCGAACTTCTGTGCCGTCGGCCCTTCGGTGGACGGCACAACGGCCTGTGTGGACCAGTCGGGGCCAAAAATCGGGTGCCCGTCGACCTCGGCGCGGTGAGTCCAGGCGGCGTCGGCGCTCGTCGTGACGATCGCTGCGGCACGGGCGCGGACGTCCGATGTGATGTCGGGGAGATCGGTCGCCACCAGTGCGAGGTACCGGGCGAGGATTCCGCCGAACAGTCCGCCGTCACCACCGCCCGCGCCGCGGATGACACCGTCGACTGTCATGCGGTCGGACACGGCGCGAAGGAGGGCGTCGATGTGTGACAGATGGAGAGGATCGCCGCTCAGCCGATAGGCCTCGACGTCGGCGCCGAGGACAACACCCTGGCAGTACGTGAAGACTGCGTCGTCGAACTCGCGGGAGCCGTCTGCTCGGCGCCACAGGCCGTCGCCGATCAGGCCGGACGGGAGAGTGAGGTTCTCGTGCAGCCAGTTCGCCATCTCGATCGCACGCTCGGGACGTCCGGCGCGTGCGAGGAGGATCGCGGCCGGTCCGTTCGCTGGGGCGTTGAAGAAGTGATCGGTCGTCCGCCACGGGATTCCGCCGCCGAGTTCGGGGGACCAGCCGTTGTACATCACATCCCGAAGGGTGCGGAGGCCGCGGAGGTGACCCGCGCCCGTTCGGCCCGGCAGATGGCGGTCGACGCGCTCCATCGCGAGACCGAGCCACGCCATGTCGTCGTAGTAGTTGTTGGTCCAACGTCCCACGTTGCGGATTCGGATGCCGCGTAGGAGCCGGACTGCGTCGGCGCCGCACCGCTCGTCGCCGCGCAGCACCGCGCCGTCGACGAGGGTGTCCACGAGGTGGGCCTGCCACCAGTAGTTCCAGGACGACGTGATCCGTTGTTTGGACAGGGGTCGGCCTGCGGGCGGCCATGCGACGACGCCGATCCTGGTGAACGGAACCCACCCGCCGAGTCTGCGGAGGTGGCGGGCCCGAAGGGCCTCCTGGGCGGCGGCGGCCCGCGTCGATTCGACATCGTCGGTCATAGTCGTTAGCCTATGGGGCGACGCATCGAGTCCGCTCGGTGCATCAAAGTTCAACCAGAGACCGTTGGTCATCGTGGACGAGAGTCCCGATCGAAGGTCCGGCTCCGGCCGGCGACCCACGCAGGATGAACGAGGATTACCGCCGCCACTCTCGAGTTGGCTTGTGTACGCCCCGTGCCTCCTGCGCCCGGGGCGTTTCGTGTTTCACGCGAGCGCTTTCATACGAACCAACGGGGTCTGGGTCCGATTCGACTCGGTGGAACCGAGTCGACGTGAAGTGACACGAGAGGAGGCGAAGTATGGCTAAGGCCGAAAAGGTTTCTGCAGTCGCAGAGATCACCGAGCAGTTCAAGGGCTCCAATGCGGCGGTCATCACGGAATTCCGTGGTCTGTCCGTCACCCAGCTGGGAACCCTGCGTCGCACGCTCGGTGAAGGCGCAACCTACTCCGTCGCCAAGAACACCCTCGTCAAGCGTGCCGCCGCAGAGGCGGGCGTCGAGGGCCTCGACGAGCTGTTCACCGGTCCGACCGCGATCGCATTCATCGAAGGCGAGCTTCCCGAAGCCGCCAAGGCGATGAAGACGTTCGCCAAGGAGAACAAGAACCTCATCATCAAGGGTGGATACATGGACGGCCGCGTGCTGTCCGTGGACGAGGTCGAGCGTATCGCCGACCTTGAAACCCGCGAGGTTCTGCTGGCAAAGCTCGCCGGTGCCATGAAGGGCAACTTGGCAAAGGCTGCAGGGCTGTTCAACCAGCCTGCGTCGCAGGTCGCGCGTCTCGCTGCGGCTCTGCAGGAGAAGCAGGAGGCCTCGGGCGACGCCGCCTGAGACCTCACGCTCTCCACCCAGACCGGCGCAAGCTGGTCGACACCCATGATCGAGCCTGCACTGCAGGCGCCCCCGCACCGGCGGGGAATTACGGAAGGACGCCACCATGGCGAAGCTCACCGCTGACGAGCTCATCGAGCAGTTCAAGGAACTGACCCTGCTGGAGCTCAGCGATTTCGTGAAGAAGTTCGAAGAGGTCTTCGAGGTCACCGCTGCTGCTCCGGTCGCCGTCGCTGCTGCCGGTGCTCCGGCTGCCGGCGCCGACGCCGCTGCTGAGCAGGACGAGTTCGACGTCGTGCTCGAGTCGGCCGGCGACAAGAAGATCCAGGTCATCAAGGTCGTCCGTGAGGTCGTCTCGGGTCTGGGTCTGAAGGAAGCCAAGGACCTCGTCGAGGGTGCACCGAAGGCTCTCCTGGAGAAGGTCAGCAAGGACGACGCTGAGGCTGCCAAGGCCAAGCTCGAAGAGGCCGGCGCCAAGATCTCGCTCAAGTGATCTGATGCCGTCGTACGACGGCGTTGAGGCCGCGTAGCGGCTTCGAATCGGGCCCGCAGGGACTACCCTGCGGGCCCTTTTCGTGTCATTCGGTGTCCATAAACCGACCTATGTGAGGTCTCTCACATCAGCGTGTCGGATCGGACCGCGTTCACTTTGGCCTGACTCGCTTCTTCGAGTATTCTCAGCTCACTAAACAAAGTTACCGCTGAGTAGATGCCTCGCCGGGCTGGTCACCACAGTGATCTGAAGGTGTGTCATACCACGCGGTGGGTTACAGTGACCGCAGCCACAAACGGCACACCGGAGTGAGCGGGGGCTAAAAGCTCACAGGTTTCGTGTCCACGGATGGGCACAACGGAAGCCATTCGGTATCTGAAACGTCTGGAGGGACGCAGTGGGAGTTGAGGTCACAGTCGAGGGACTCACCAAGTCGTTCGGCTCACAGAACATTTGGCGAGATGTCAGCCTGACGCTGCCCGCGGGCGAGGTCAACGCTCTCCTGGGTCCGTCCGGTACCGGTAAGTCGGTCTTCCTGAAGACTCTCATCGGCCTCCTGCATCCCGAGCAGGGCTCCGTCATCATCGACGGCACCGACATCACTCAGTGCTCTGCCAAGGAGCTGTACGAGATCCGCAAGCTGTTCGGCGTCCTGTTCCAGGACGGCGCACTCTTCGGCTCGATGAGCCTGTACGACAACATCGCCTTCCCGCTTCGTGAGCACACGAAGAAGAAGGAAGACGAAGTCCGCAGGATCGTCATGGAGAAGGTCGAGCTCGTCGGTCTGGCCGGCGCCGAGGACAAGCTCCCCGGCGAGATCTCCGGCGGTATGCGCAAGCGCGCCGGTCTGGCCCGCGCACTCGTGCTCGATCCCCAGATCATCCTCTGCGACGAGCCCGACTCGGGTCTCGACCCGGTCCGCACCGCGTACATCTCGCAGCTGCTCATCGACATCAACGCGGAGATCGACGCGACGATCCTCATCGTCACGCACAACATCAACATCGCCCGCACCATCCCGGACAACATCGGCATGCTGTTCCGCAAGGAACTCGTCATGTTCGGTCCGCGCGAGCAGCTCCTCACCTCGGAGCAGCCGGTTGTTAAGCAGTTCCTCTCCGGCGACCGCTTCGGTCCCATCGGCATGTCCGAGGAGAAGGACGAGTCGGTCGCTGCGGCAGAGGCCGCCATGCAGGCCGCGGGCATCTCCGGTGGCGGCACCTCGGACGACTTCTCCGAGATCATCCCGCAGGTGCAGCCGAACCCGGGCATGCCTGTCCGCAAGGCCGCGATCCGCCACCGTGCGAACGTCCTCAGCATGCTGCACACCCTCCCGGAGAACGCGCAGCACGCGATCCGCAACTCGATCGCCGAAGAGGACCGCCGCGCTGCGGAGACGCCCGAGACGTCGACCACTCTGGTGGCCCTGTCGCAGACCGACTTCAGCGATCCGAACGCCGTCTACACCGGTCTCCCGGGCGGTCCGGAAGGCGTGTACGTCGCTCCGACCGACGTACACGGCAACACTCAGGCGAACCAGCAGACCGACGTCGTCACACGCCCGGATCTCGCGAAGACCGCCGTCGCTCAGCCCGCTGGCGACGACGCGTTCACGCAGCCGATCGACACCTCGGCCATCGAGACGGCGATCAACGACCAGTCCAAGGGACAGGGGAGTAACCAGGCATGACGAGTGCCACCACGCGTGGCGTCGACAAGCTCGCGAAGGCCGGTGAGGGTGCTCTCACCCAGACCGGCAACATCGTCCAGCTGTTCGTCGACGTCGCCCGCCAGCTCTTCGTGCGGCCATTCCAGCTGCGCGAGTTCATTCAGCAGGCCTGGTTCATCGCCAGCGTCACGATTCTGCCGACCGCGCTCATCGCGATCCCGTTCGGTGCAATCGTCTCGCTGCAGACCGGTTCGCTGATCAAGCAGCTCGGTGCCGAGGCGTACACCGGCGCGGCGAGCGTGCTCGTCGTCGTCCAGCAGGGTTCGCCCCTGGTGACGTCGCTGCTTGTCGCTGGCGCCGCAGGATCGGCCGTTGCCGCCGACCTCGGTTCGCGAACCATTCGCGAAGAGATCGACGCGATGGAGGTGCTCGGAATCAATCCCGTGCAGCGCCTCGTCGTGCCGCGCGTGTTGGCGATGGTCCTCGTGGCCGTCCTCCTCAACGGACTGGTCGCCGTCGTCGGCATCGGCGGTGGCTACTTCTTCAACGTGATCGTGCAGGGCGGAACGCCCGGTGCGTATCTCGCCTCGTTCGGCGCGCTCGCGCAGCTGCCGGACCTCTACATATCGACGCTGAAGGCCGCGATCTTCGGTGTCATCGCAGGTGTCATCGCCGCCTACAAGGGCCTCAACCCCAAGGGCGGCCCGAAGGGTGTCGGCGACGCGGTGAACCAGAGCGTCGTCGTGACGTTCCTGCTTCTGTTCTTCGCGAATCTGATCATCACGGCCGTGTTCCTCCAGATCGTCCCGGCGAAGGTGAGTTAGCCATGACACGTGGTGTGACAGTCTCCAAGAGCCGCCCGGAGTACTACCTCTACGAGGCGCGCAAGCAACTCGGCAAGCCGTTGAAGATCCTCGACGGCGCCGGCGAACAGATGTCGTTCTACGGTCGCACGCTCGCGTGGATTCCGAAGACCCTCGTCCACTACACCCGTGAGGTGATGCGCCTCCTCGCCGAGGTCGCGTTCGGCTCGGGCGGCCTCGCCGTCATCGGCGGCACCGTCGGCGTGATGGTCCTGATGTCGGGCTTCACCGGTGTTGTGGTCGGCATGCAGGGCTACGCGGCCCTCGACCAGATCGGTTCGCAGGCACTGACCGGCTTCTTGTCGGCGTACGTCAACACCCGTGAAGTCGCACCGCTGGTGGCGGGCCTGGCACTGTCGGCGACGGTAGGCTGCGGCTTCACCGCCCAGCTCGGCGCCATGCGCATCTCCGAGGAGATCGACGCCCTCGAGGTCATGGCCGTCCCGTCCATCCCGTTCCTCGTCAGCACACGCGTGATCGCAGGCTTCGTCGCCGTCATCCCGCTGTACGTGCTCGGCCTGATGGCCGCGTATCTCGCGTCGCGCACCATCAACACGGTCTTCAACGGTCAGTCGACCGGTTCGTACGACCACTACTTCAACCTGTTCCTGCCGCCCGCCGACGTGCTGTGGTCGTTCGGCAAGGTGCTGGTGTTCGCGTTCGTCATCATCCTGGTGCACTGCTACTACGGCTACTACGCAAGCGGCGGCCCCGCGGGCGTCGGTGTGGCTGTTGGACACGCGGTGCGCGCAGCGTTGGTGCTGATCGCGGTCATGGACTTCTTCCTGGGCCTGGCGATCTGGGGAACCACCACGTCGGTCCGAGTCGGAGGTTAGGAAAACGTGGCGACTGCAAAACGCAGGCTGCTGGGTCTGGTGTTCTTCGTTGTGGTCTTCGGACTGCTGGCGGCGTCGATCCTGAAGTTCCAGGGGACGTTCGACAAGTACACGACGGTCACATTGCAGACCGACAACGCGGGCAACGCTCTCGCGGAGAACTCCGACGTGAAGGCGCGCGGCGTCATCGTCGGCACCGTCCGGAGCATCAAGGTGCAGCCGGGAGGCAAGGCGCTTGTCGAACTCGGGCTCGATCCCGACAAGGCCAAGGAACTGCCCCAGGGCACCACTGGTCGTGTGCTGCCGAAGACCCTGTTCGGTGAGCGTTTCGTCTCGCTGACCGTGCCGACGAACGGCCACGGGTCGCTCTCCGACGGTGAGACCATCAAGACCGATCCCCGCGGCAGCGCCGCTGAGGTCGAGGACCTGTTCGACGCGCTCATGCCGGTCCTCAAGGCGATTCCGCCGCAGGACCTGAACGTGACGCTGACGTCGATCTCGCAGGCGATCGGCGGCAAGGGCAAGCAGCTCGGCGGCACCATCGACCGACTGAACACGATCTTCAAGCGCGTCAACGCGAACATGGACGACCTGCAGGGCACCCTGCGCGGTCTCGCCTCGTTCTCGCAGACGTACTCGGAGGCACTTCCCGACGTGATCGACGCGCTCGACTCGCTTCGCGTCACCGGCAACACGCTGGTGGAGCGCCAGGGCGACTTCAGCACCCTGATCTCCACTCTCGGCGTCGCGGCGACGGACACCACGAAGTTCCTGCGGAAGAACCGTCGTGATCTGCTCAACTTGGCGATCGACTCGGAGTCCTTCCTGGTCCCGCTGGCGAAGCAGTCTCCGACATTCCGCTGCATGTTCCACAACTTCGCGACGATCGTGCCGAAGGTCGGCGACATCGTCGGCAAGGGCACCGACAATCCCGGTGTCCGCGTGAATCTGCAGTTCGTGAACCCGCGCGGTCGCTACCTGCCGAACCAGGACGAGCCGCGTCTGCTGTGGCGCGACCCGCCTGCGCGCTGCTACGAGCCTGCGACCAACGGTCGCCCGTTCCCGCAGTACCCGGGAGGCGGCGTTCCGGACGGATCGTACCAGCCGCCGTCGCGCAACGCGGGCCCCACGACCTGGCCGGATCTTCCGCAGCCGCAGTTCAGTGGAGCACCTGCCGGAGCCGTCTACGACGACCAGGACTACAGGAATCAAATGAAGATCGTCTACGGCGCCTCGACCGGAGTCGATCCGGCTGAAGTACCGACGTGGATCACCTACATCGGTGGCGGAGCAGCAAAGGGAGCGCAGGTGACAGTCAAGTGAGGTCATTGACAGCGCCTCTGATCAAGCTGATCGTGTTCGCGGTGATCACCGCGGTCGCGACGGCGATGCTCGGACTCACGATCGCCAATGCGGGCGGCGGGGGCCGGACCGGCTTCAAAGCCGTTTTCAACGATGCCGCGATGCTGAACTCCGGCGACGACGTCCGTATCGCGGGGGTGCGCGTCGGTCAGGTCGAGAGCGTTGAGATCACGAACCGCAATCAGGCGCTCGTGACGTTCAACGTCGACCGCGACTCGCTGCCCGCCAGCACCAACGTCTACATCCGCTACCGGAACTTGACCGGTCTGCGGTACGTGGCCCTCGAGAAGGGCCCGGGCGACTCACGAGAGACGGTCGGCAAGGACTTCACGTTCGGCACCGATCCGAAGGTGCAGAACACACACCCTGCTGTGAATTTGACGGAACTGTTCAACGGGTTCCGTCCGTTGTTCAAGCAGATCACGCCCGACGACATGAACAAGCTCGCCGAGACCGTGATCAAGGTCTTCCAAGGCGACATGGATACGACGATCAGCCAGCTGATCACTCAGACGTCGGAACTGACGAACGCACTGGCCGACAAGGATCAGGTGATCGGTGACATGATCACCAACCTCACCAAAGTCCTCGAGACGGTCAACCGCAACGACGATCAGTTCACGAGCCTGCTCGACAACACCGAGAAGCTCGTGACGGGTCTCGCGGCGCAGCGCGGCTCCGTCGGCTCGGCGGTCACATCGGTCTCGAACCTGACAACGGTGATGGGCTCGATCCTGTCGAAGACCCGTCCGGCCATTCAGGGCGACATCGCAGGCATCAAGTCGCTGTCGGACCAGCTGAACACGCGGACCGACGACATCGAGAAGGCACTGACGAACCTCCCGGTGAAGCTGCAGAAGATCGGCCGTGCGGCCACCTTCGGTTCGTGGTTCCAGTTCTACCTGTGCGGCATCGACGTCGTCGCGGGCAACGGCAAGTCGACGCTGCTCACGCAGCCGCTCGTCGGCCTTCCTGACATCAACCACGTCCTATACACCAGTGCCGCCACGCGGTGCTGGAAGGACAACAAGCGACCGGGGGAGTGACATGACGACACAGCCGAACACACCCGACGCCTCCGATCAGGAGGCCCCGGCGCCACAGAAGAGCAGGCGGTTCGCCGGCCGTCGCAGTGCGACAGGAATCGGCGGCCTCGGCCTCTTGATTCTGATCATGATCTCGGTGTCGTCCTTCTACCTGAAGGATCTGCCACTCCTCGGCGCGGGCGCGCAGTACACGGCAGCGTTCTCCGAAGCCGCCGGACTCAAGCCCGGCAACGAGGTCCGTGTCGCGGGCGTCAAAGTCGGCGAGGTCACCGGGGTCGAGCTCAACGGCAACAAGGTCGACGTCCACTTCCGCGCGAACAACACGTGGATCGGCGATCAGACTCAGGCGTCCATTCAGATCAAGACCGTCCTCGGTCAGAAGTACCTGGCGCTGAACCCCCGGGGCAGCGAGCTCGCCGATCCGGACGTCACATTCACCGATACGGTCGCGCCGTACGACGTCATCGAGGCATTCGGCGACGCGGCGGACCAGATCGAGAACGTCAACACCGACAACGTGGCCAAGAGTCTCCGCACCCTGGCGAACGCCTTCTCCGGTACTTCCGGAGATATCGGCCCATCGCTTGAGGGGATCTCCAGGCTGTCGAACACCATCGCCAGCCGTGACCAGGAAGTGCAACGCCTGCTGCGCGCGACGAAGGACTCGTCGAAGATCCTCGCCGATCGCAACGAGGAGTTCACTCGGCTCATCGCCGGCGCGGGAACGCTGCTCGAAGAGCTCAACAACCGCCAGCGGAGCATTTCGGCACTTCTCGCCAGCACAACGACTCTGAGTCGAGCGCTGACCGGAATCGTCCGTGACAACGAGGCTCAGATCGGCCCGGCACTCGACTCTCTCGAAGGTGTCACGGACATGCTGACCCGCCAGAACCAGAATCTGCGCGACACGATCACCTACATGGCGCCGTTCTACCGCCTGTACGCGAACGTGCTCGGTAACGGTCGCTGGTTCGAGTCGACGGTGACCAACCTTCTGCCGCCCGCACTCCCGCAGCAGAACACCACTCGTCCGCCCAACATGCAGAAGAACCTCAACAACGGCGGAACGGGGGGCCGATGACCACGGCAGACAACGAGTCCGGGGTGTTCAACAAGCGGAACATCGTCTTCGGCGCACTCGGCACGGTCCTCTTGCTGATCATCGGCGCCGCCGGATGGTGGGCATCGACCCTGGTCGGCACCACCACGGTGCACGCCACCTTCAGCAGTGCGGTGGGCATCTACGAAGGCAGCAACGTCCGAGTGCTCGGCGTTGACGTCGGCAAGGTCACCAAGGTCACGCCGAACGGCGACGTCGTCGACGTCGACATGCGCGTCAACCGTGGTGTAACGCTGCCGGAGAACGTCGGGGCGGTGCAGATCATCCCGTCGATCGTCGCCGACCGCTACGTCCAGCTCACCCCTGCCTTCAACGGTGGACCCGAAGCAGACAGCGAGATCCGGCTCGGCACCGACAAGACTGCGGTGCCGGTGGAGATCGACGCGATCTACAAGAATCTGCAGAAGCTGTCAGTCTCACTGGGGCCGGACGGTGCCAACAAGAACGGTGCGGTGACCGACTTCGTGTCCACGGCCGCCAAGAATCTCGACGGCAACGGCGCCAAGCTCGGCGAGGCGATCACCAACCTGTCGAAGGCGGCGACCACGCTGTCCGACGGACGCGGTGACCTCTCCTCGACGATCTCGAACTTGAACGTTTTCGTCGGAGCGCTGAAGGAGAACGACGCTCAGGTCCGCCAGTTCAACACACAGATGGCGTCGTTCAACCAGTTCATGGCGGGCGAGCGGAACCAGCTCGGCAAGGCGCTCGACACGCTGTCGTACGCCCTCGGCGACGTGGCGACGTTCATCTCGGACAACAACGACCGTCTCGGCAATACGATCCGCGATCTTCAGCCGACCGGTCAGGCACTGCTGGACAACAAGAAGCACCTGCTCGAGATCTTCACAGTGCTGCCCGTGACCATCTCCAACCTGATCAACGCATACGATGCTGAGTCCGGAACCGTCGCGATGCGACTGAACCTGCTTGACCTGCAGAATCCGCTCGCAGCGCAGTGCCGCTTCCTCGACCTGAAGAATCTGATGCCGGGCAATCCGCTCGCCATCGACTTCAGCAAGAAGATGGCGCCGCTCATCGACGGCTGCAAGAGCTTGACGAAGCAGATCAACGACGGGGTCCTCGAGCCCATGCTCCCGATCCTCCCGTTCGGCTTGCTGAGCGCGAAGAAGCAGCAGCAGAACCCCGCACCAGGCACCAATTCGGGTAACCCCGATCCGCGACTCCCCGGAGGCAAGTGATGAAGGCGACGCTCAGCAAGCGCGCGCGCACCGCCGCGGTCGGCGCCGTCATGGCGACCGTTGTCGCAGTGACCTCGGCCTGTGCAGGCATCCAGTCGGTTCCGCTGCCCGGCGGTGTTGATGTGGGGGACAACCCACGTGAGTACCGGATCCAGTTCGCGAACATCCTCGACCTGGTTCCTCAGTCGATGGTCAAGATGGACGGCATCCCCGTCGGTCAGGTGACCAAGATCGAGGTGCCCGAGGATTCCTGGGAGGCCGTCGTCACCGTCAAGGTGAAGAACTCGGTGGATCTGTCGGACAAGTCGCACGCGGCCATCCAGCAGACCAACCTGCTCGGTGAGAAGTTCGTGTCTCTGTCCGAGCCGGACGGCGTCACGTCGTCTACTCCGCGCCAGCCCGAGTCGCAGATGATCAAGTCGGACAACGGCCGTACCCGGACGACAACCGACATCGAGCAGCTGCTCGGCGCACTGTCCATGCTGCTCAACGGTGGCGGCATCAATCAGTTGAAGCCGATCGTCGAGGCGATCAACGACTCGATCGGCTCGGATCCGGGTCGGTTCGCTTCGTTGCTCCGTCAGACCGAGACGCTGATCACCGGTCTGAACGCGCAGCGCGACGACATCGTTCGGGCCATCGACGGAGTCAGCCGGCTGTCCGAGCGCGCCAACAACCAGACGACTCAGATCGAACGGATCCTCGATGAGCTTCCGGCCGGTGTGCAGGTCCTCGAAGAGCAACGACCGCAGTTCGTCGACCTCCTCACCAAGCTCGATGATCTCGGCAAGGTCGGGACCGACATCCTCGGTAAGGCGCACGACGAGATCATCAACGATCTCAAGGCACTTCGCCCGATTCTGACCGAATTGTCGAAGTCGGCTCAGGACGCGGTGACCGCTGTCCCGCTGATGTTGACGCACCCGTTCCCGGACGATCTGCTTCCGGCAGTGCAGGGCGACGCCACCAACCTGTTCATGACGCTCGACCTGCGGCTGCTGAATCAGTTGGAGGCACTCGGCGTCGGTCAGGGCACCCCGAAGTACAGCCCGCCGAAGGTCAATCCGCCGAAGGTCGACCCGAACAACCCGTACATCAATGGCAACGGCCCGCGCTGGGGTTGGCCGACGATCTCGCTGCTTCCGCCGCCGTTGAACTCGCGCCCCGGACCCAACACGCCGCCTTCCGGCGGCACGTACCCGGCCGGCGCGAAGAAGAAGACGACGGCGAAGAAGAAGCGCTCGTCGAACCAGTACGCACCGCTGCCCTCGCAGGGCGACGGCTCGGACTTCTTGGACGCGACTCTCTCGCTCGTGAAGGGTGACGACGCATGATCAGCCGTCTCGTCAAGATCCAGTTGATCGTGTTCGCGGTCGTCGGTGTTCTCGCGATCGTCTACGTCGGCGGCAAGTACGCCCGGCTCGACAAACTCGCAGGCCTGTCGACCTACCACGTGACACTTCCGATGGAAGACGCCGGAGGCATCTTCCCCAACGCCGAGGTCACGTACCGCGGTGTGCCGGTCGGCCTGGTCGGCGACATGCAGATGACCAATGACGGTGTTGAGGTCACTCTCAACATGAACTCGAGCGCGGCCGAGGTGCCTGCGTCGGCGAAGGCAGTCGTCACCAACCGCTCGGCGATCGGTGAGCAGTTCATCGACCTGCAGCCGACATCTTCCGACGGCCCCGTCCTCAAGGACGGCGACACGATCAAGGAGTACATGCTGCCGCCGAAGCTGCAGAACGTGATCTCCGATGCGATCAGTCTGACCAAGACCGTCCCCGTCGACGATCTGAAGACGGTGGTGACCGAACTCGGCAAGGCGTTCAACGGTCAGGGTGAGAATCTGACGAGGCTGGTCGATTCGCTCGACAAGCTCTCGCAGAGCGGAGTCGAGAACCTCGACGACACGATCTCGCTGATCAAGAACTCGAACGTCGTGCTCGGCACGCAGGCGGAGCAGTCGGACGAGATCCTCACCTGGTCGCGCAATCTTGAACTGGTGACCGCGACGCTGGCAGGTTCCGACCCGGCGATCCGTCGCATTCTGTCGAACGGACCGCGGGCAGCTTCGTCACTCTCGCACTTCATTCAGAGCAACGGCGACGACGCGGGCAAGCTGATCCATCAGCTTGGCGCCACAGTCGACTACACGGAGCCTGCGGCGTTCGCCACCGGAATCACGTTCGCGTTGCTGTCCGCACTGTCTGCAGGCAGCCACTCGCCCGCACCGGGTGACGGACAGATCCACTTCGGCATCGTGCTGGAGACGGGCAATCCGGCGAGCTGTACCCGAGGGTATGAGAGCACCGACGCGATCATTGCCGAAATGAAGCGCCGCAACCCGGATTTCGACGTCAACTACGATGACTTCCCTTTGAATACTCAGGCGAATTGTGATGTCCCCGTAGGCAGTCCGACGGCCGTGCGCGGCGCGCGCCGAGCCGTACTCGCCAACCCGGACTTCCCGCAGCCGTGGGACAACAAGCCGAAGAAGGATCCCGACAAGCTGAACCTGAACCCGTTGGCCACTCAGCTGGGCGGGCTCATGGGAGTGCACGAGAAGTAGCCTCGAGAGCGGCTCGTCGGAGGTCACCAGACCATCGGCGGGCCGTTCTTGTTGCTGAGGGAAGGTACAGTGGCGCACGATGAAATCTGACGAGAACAACGGGATCGATCCCGCAGAGGACGCCGCCGTCGACGACACGGTGAGTCTGACCAAGCCGGGTGCAACTGATCCCGAGTCTGCCGACGCAGCAGCCGCCGCTGATGTATCGCTGGACAAAGACGGCGCAGACGAGGCCTCTGTCGACGCGGATCCCGCTGACAGCACGGACGAGTCGACCGACGAGTCGAGCGCAGCAGCTGAACAGGACACAGTCGTGCCGGCTGGCAGCGCACCCGACGAGGAGAGCAGGCACTGGCTCGCTTCTCTTGCACTTGCGGGAGCTGCCGCGGCGTTGGTCGCAGCGGTGGTGTGTCTCGGCTACTTCGGCTACACGGGCATCCGTGCCTACACCGTCGACTCGGCCCGTGAAGAAGTGCGCAACGCCGCGGTCGACGGGGCGGAGCAGGCGATGCTGAACATCATGTCGATCGACTCCTCGTCGCCGAAGGCGTGGCAGGAGCGGATGAAGTCCTCGTTGACCGGCGATGCGCTTAAGCAGGCGATCTCCGAGTCCGATGGCGCCGTCAAGCAGATCGAAGCCGCCAAGGAGAAGAATCTGACCATCAAGGCGAAGGTGATCCGAAGTGCCGCGACCGAGGTGAACGCCGACGAGGAGACCGCCACCGTGTTGGTGTTCGCCCAGGCGACGTCGTCGATGGCCCCGGACCGCCCGCAGCCGCAGTCGAATCTCATCACGATGGTGAAATCCGACGGTACGTGGAAGGCGTCGAAGATCGTCCCGCTCACGGGCATCGCCTACGACCAGAACTCGGCGCAACCGACCCTGAACGAAGGGGGCAACTGATGGCCGCCGGAGGTAACAAGCCCCGCCGTACACCGAAGGTCGCCGGACGCGCCACGTCGAAGGTCGAAGTCTCCGAAGTCGGCGTCGCGAAGCGCGCCGCCGCCACCGGTCCTACGAACGCATCGGTCGGCGTCTCAGGAGTCGAACGCAAGCGCAAACGTGTGGAGGACGCCCGTGCGGAGGCGCAAGCCGAGCGTGCTGTCGCCGACGTCGAACCCTCGGTGCGTGGGACGAGATCGACCTACCGCCTGGCGGCTGTGCTCGCGGGAGCCGCTGCCGTCGTCGCCGCCGTTGCGGTCCTGTTCGCGCTCCACCCGGGCGCAGACGTCTCAGACAACAAGGCGTTCGTCGATCAGGGCAAGACCGAGCAGGTGCTCGCGGGCACGCGCGATGCCGCGTGCGTTCCGTTCCAGTACGACTACCGGACCCTGGACAAGTGGCTGGGAAGGGTCGGCGACTACTTGACGGGGTCATCGCTCGAACTGTTTCAGACGAACTTGAAGACCTCGCGAGAACTCATCACGCAGACCAAGTCGTCGTCGGATTGCAGGGTCGACGCCGTCGGACTGTCGGAGATGTCGCGAGACAGCGCAACCGCCATCGCGAACCTGGTCGTCAGCACGAACCAGAACGGTGCGATCACCGATTCGCAGTTCCCGCAGGTGAGGATCGTCATGGAGCGAGACGGCGACCGCTGGAAGGCTGCAGACTTCCTGGACCCGTAGAAGGTGAGTTCAGGGTGGCATTTTGATCTGTTTCCGCGCGTTCGCTTGACGGAGGGGCCCTCCGGGGTCCACTCTGTGACCAACCGAATGCACGCAGGTGGCAGCCCGCTGGAATTCGGTTCCCTTCCGGGTTGACAAGCCCTGGACATCTTCTGATACAGTTGGACGTTGCGCTGGCTGCCTCCTGTCTGCTGTTCGTTGATCCGCCGATCACCATGGTGATCGTCCTGATTACACGTTCTTTCTTCAGGTTGTTTCGCCACGCACGTGGCCCCACGGCCAATGGCTACTACGCCACGCACCGAGAAACTTCGTGTTGGAAGGACGCATCTTGGCTCTCGACCGCCAGTCCACCTCAACCACAGCGGGTATCATCCCGGGCGCGCCGCACCGCGCCTCATTCGCCAAGATCGACGAGCCTCTGGAGGTTCCGGGTCTGCTGGACGTCCAGCTCGACTCGTTCGATTGGCTCGTCGGAACGCCCGAGTGGCGCGCGAAGGCGATCGCCCGCGGGGAAGAGAACCCGGTCGGCGGACTCGAGGAGGTCCTCCGCGAACTCTCACCCATCGAGGACTTCTCGTCCTCGATGTCGCTGTCCTTCTCTGATCCGCACTTCGACGAGGTCAAGGCCTCGGTCGACGAGTGCAAAGACAAGGACATGACCTACGCGGCGCCGCTCTTCGTCACCGCCGAGTTCATCAACAACAACACGGGCGAGATCAAGTCGCAGACCGTCTTCATGGGCGACTTCCCGATCATGACCGACAAGGGCAGCTTCGTCATCAACGGCACCGAGCGTGTCGTTGTCAGCCAGCTGGTCCGCAGCCCCGGCGTGTACTTCGACGCCAGCATCGACAAGGCCACCGAGAAGACCCTCCACTCCGTGAAGGTGATCCCGGGCCGTGGTGCATGGCTCGAGTTCGACGTCGACAAGCGCGACACCGTCGGTGTCCGCATCGACCGCAAGCGCCGCCAGCCGGTCACCGTGCTGCTGCAGGCACTCGGCATGACGCGTGAAGAGATCACCGAGCGCTTCGGCTTCTCCGAGATCCTCATGTCGACGCTCGAGAAGGACTCCACGTCCAACCAGGACGAGGCGCTCCTCGAGGTGTACCGCAAGCTTCGCCCGGGCGAGCCGCCGACCAAGGAGTCCGCCGAGAGTCTGCTGGAGAACCTGTTCTTCCGCGAGAAGCGTTACGACCTCGCACGCGTCGGTCGCTACAAGATCAACAAGAAGCTCGGCCTCACCGCGAATCCGATGTTCGGCGAGTCGGTCCTGACCCGCGAAGACATCATCGCGACGGTCGAGTACCTCGTGCGCCTGCACGAGGCTGATCCGAACCACATCTCGAACATGACCGTCCCCGGCGGCGTCGAGGTTCCCGTCGAGGTCGACGACATCGACCACTTCGGCAACCGTCGTCTCCGCACGGTCGGCGAGCTGATCCAGAACCAGATCCGCGTGGGCCTGTCGCGTATGGAGCGTGTTGTGCGTGAGCGCATGACTACCCAGGACGCCGAGGCGATCACTCCGCAGACCCTGATCAACATCCGTCCCGTCGTGGCGGCGATCAAGGAGTTCTTCGGAACCAGCCAGCTGTCGCAGTTCATGGACCAGAACAACCCGCTGTCGGGTCTGACGCACAAGCGTCGCCTGTCGGCACTGGGTCCCGGCGGTCTGTCGCGTGAGCGCGCAGGCCTCGAGGTCCGAGACGTCCACCCGTCGCACTACGGCCGCATGTGCCCGATCGAGACCCCGGAAGGCCCGAACATCGGCCTGATCGGTTCGCTGTCGGTGTACGCCCGCGTGAACCCGTTCGGGTTCATCGAGACGCCGTACCGCAAGGTCGTCGACGGTGTCGTCACCGACGAGATCGCCTACATGACCGCTGACGAAGAGGATCGTTACCTGATCGGTCAGGCGAACACGAACTACGACGCCGACGGCCGCATCACCGACGAGCGTGTCCTCGTCCGTCTCAAGGGCGCCGAGGTCGAGTTCGTGCCGGCAGGCTCGGTCGAGCTGCTCGACGTGTCGCCTCGCCAGATGGTCTCCGTCGCAACCGCGATGATTCCGTTCCTCGAGCACGACGACGCCAACCGTGCCCTGATGGGCGCCAACATGCAGCGTCAGGCGGTGCCGCTGGTTCGCAGCGAGTCGCCGCTGGTCGGCACCGGCATGGAGCTCCGTGCCGCCGTCGACGCGGGCGACGTCATCGTCACCGGCAAGACCGGTGTGGTGGAGGAGGTCTCGGCCGACTTCATCACAGTGATGGCCGACGACGGCACGCGTGACAGCTTCCGTCTGCGCAAGTTCGAGCGCTCGAACCACGGCACCTGCGCCAACCAGGTCCCGATCGTGGACGAGGGCCAGCGTGTCGAGGCCGGTCAGGTCCTCGCCGACGGTCCCTGCACCGATCAGGGTGAGATGGCGCTCGGCAAGAACCTGCTCGTGGCGATCATGCCGTGGGAGGGCCACAACTACGAGGACGCGATCATTCTGTCGCAGCGCCTCGTGGAAGAGGACACGCTCACCTCGATCCACATCGAGGAGCACGAGATCGACGCCCGCGACACCAAGCTCGGGGCCGAGGAGATCACTCGTGACATCCCGAACGTCTCCGACGAGGTCCTCGCGGACCTCGACGAGCGTGGCATCGTGCGCATCGGCGCCGAGGTCCGCGACGGCGACGTGCTGGTCGGCAAGGTCACCCCGAAGGGCGAGACCGAGCTGACGCCCGAGGAGCGTCTGCTCCGCGCGATCTTCGGTGAGAAGGCTCGCGAGGTCCGCGACACGTCCCTCAAGGTGCCTCACGGTGAGACCGGCAAGGTCATCGGCGTCCGCGTCTTCAGCCGCGACGACGACGACGATCTGGCACCCGGTGTCAACGAGCTCGTCCGCGTCTACGTCGCGCAGAAGCGCAAGATCCAGGACGGCGACAAGCTCGCAGGTCGCCACGGCAACAAGGGCGTCATCGGCAAGATCCTCCCGCAGGAGGACATGCCGTTCCTCCCCGACGGCACGCCTGTCGACATCATCCTGAACACCCACGGTGTTCCGCGTCGTATGAACATCGGCCAGATCCTGGAGACGCACCTCGGGTGGGTCGCCAAGGCGGGCTGGAACATCGACACGGCACAGCTGGAGGAGGAGTGGGCCAAGCGCCTGCCCGCCGACATGCTCTCGGCCGAGCCGAACACGAACACCGCGACCCCGGTGTTCGACGGCGCCAAGGACGATGAGCTGGCGGGTCTGCTCGGCTCGACGCTCCCGAACCGCGACGGCGACGTCATGGTGGGCCCGGACGGCAAGGCGACGCTGTTCGACGGTCGTTCCGGCGAGCCGTTCCCGTACCCCGTGTCGGTCGGCTACATGTACATCATCAAGCTGCACCACCTGGTCGACGACAAGATCCACGCTCGTTCGACCGGTCCGTACTCGATGATCACGCAGCAGCCGCTCGGTGGTAAGGCGCAGTTCGGTGGACAGCGCTTCGGTGAGATGGAGTGCTGGGCGATGCAGGCGTACGGCGCCGCCTACACCCTGCAGGAACTTCTGACCATCAAGTCGGACGACGTCGTCGGCCGCGTGAAGGTCTACGAGGCGATCGTCAAGGGCGAGAACATCCCGGAGCCGGGCATCCCCGAGTCGTTCAAGGTGCTCCTGAAGGAGCTCCAGTCGCTGTGCCTGAACGTGGAGGTGCTGTCGTCGGACGGCGCCGCCATCGAGATGGCCGACTCGGACGACGAGGATCTCGAGCGCGCTGCTGCCAACCTCGGCATCAACCTGTCGCGCAACGAGAACGCCACTGTCGACGATCTCGCCAACTGACCCTCACCACTTACGACGGGGTTCACCCCGGTGAACCCAGAGAGCTCTGAAAGGTAACACGTGCTCGACGTCAACTTTTTCGACGAACTGAAGATCGGTCTGGCCACGGCCGACGACATCCACAACTGGTCGTACGGTGAGGTCAAGAAGCCGGAGACCATCAACTACCGCACCCTGAAGCCCGAGAAGGACGGACTCTTCTGCGAGAAGATCTTCGGCCCCACCCGGGACTGGGAGTGCTACTGCGGCAAGTACAAGCGCGTCCGCTTCAAGGGCATCATCTGTGAACGCTGCGGCGTCGAGGTGACAAAGGCCAAGGTGCGCCGTGAGCGCATGGGCCACATCGAGCTGGCCGCCCCGGTCACGCACATCTGGTACTTCAAGGGTGTGCCGAGCCGTTTGGGCTACCTGCTCGACCTCGCGCCGAAGGATCTCGAGAAGATCATCTACTTCGCCGCGTACGTCATCACCTCGGTGGACGACGAACTGCGTCACGCAGAGCTGTCGACCCGCGAGGCCGAGATCGGCGTCGAGCGCAAGGCCATCATGGACGACCTCGAGGTGGCACTGGCCGAGCGCCAGAGCAAGCTCGAAGCCGACCTGGCCGAGCTGGAGGCCGAAGGCGCCAAGGCCGACGCCAAGCGCAAGGTGCGCGATGCGGGCGAGCGTGAGCTCAAGCGCATGCGCGACCACGCGAACCGCGAGGTCGAGGCGCTCGACGAGATCTGGGACAAGTTCGTCAAGCTGTCGCCCGGCGAGCTCATCGTCGACGAGCGTCTGTACCGCGAGCTCGAGGACCGCTTCGGCGAGTACTTCGCCGGCTCGATGGGCGCCGAGGCGATCAAGAAGCTGCTCGAGACGTTCGACATCGATGCAGAGGCCGAGTCGCTGCGCGAGACGATTCGTTCGGGCAAGGGCCAGAAGAAGCTGCGCGCGCTCAAGCGACTGAAGGTCGTCGCCGCGTTCCAGCGTTCGGGCAACTCGCCGCAGGCGATGGTCCTCGAGGCCGTTCCGGTGATCCCGCCGGAGCTGCGTCCGATGGTCCAGCTCGACGGTGGCCGTTTCGCCACGTCCGACCTGAACGACCTGTACCGCCGCGTCATCAACCGCAACAACCGCCTCAAGCGCCTCATCGATCTCGGTGCACCCGAGATCATCGTGAACAACGAGAAGCGCATGCTGCAGGAGTCGGTCGACGCACTGTTCGACAACGGTCGCCGCGGCCGTCCGGTCACCGGACCGGGCAACCGCCCGCTGAAGTCCCTGAGCGATCTGCTCAAGGGCAAGCAGGGTCGTTTCCGTCAGAACCTCCTCGGCAAGCGTGTCGACTACTCGGGCCGTTCGGTCATCGTCGTCGGTCCGCAGCTCAAGCTGCACCAGTGCGGCCTTCCGAAGCTGATGGCTCTCGAGCTGTTCAAGCCGTTCGTGATGAAGCGACTCGTCGACCTGAACCAGGCGCAGAACATCAAGTCGGCCAAGCGCATGGTGGAGCGTCAGCGCCCCGCCGTGTGGGACGTTCTCGAAGAGGTCATCGCCGAGCACCCCGTGCTGCTGAACCGTGCTCCCACGCTGCACCGTCTGGGCATCCAGGCGTTCGAGCCGCAGCTCGTGGAGGGCAAGGCCATCCAGCTGCACCCGCTCGTCTGTGAAGCGTTCAACGCCGACTTCGACGGTGACCAGATGGCTGTGCACCTCCCGCTGTCCGCGGAGGCGCAGGCCGAGGCACGCATCCTGATGCTGTCGTCGAACAACATCCTGTCGCCTGCGTCGGGCCGTCCGCTCGCCATGCCGCGTCTGGACATGGTGACCGGTCTGTACTACCTGACCACCCAGAAGCCGGGTCTGGTCGGGGAGTACACCGAGGGTTCGGCGGACGACGTCGAGCGCGGTGTGTACTCCAGCCCCGCCGAGGCGATCATGGCCGTCGACCGCGGTGCGCTGAGCATCCAGGCGACGATCAAGATCCGTCTCACCGATCAGCGTCCGTCCGCGGACGTCGAGGCGGAGCTGTTCCCCGAGGGCTGGCGCCGCGGAAGTGCGTGGGAGACCACCACCACCCTGGGGCGCGTGCTGTTCAACGAACTGCTCCCGCACGACTACCCGTTCATCGACGAGCAGATGCCGAAGAAGCGTCAGGCCGTGATCATCAACGATCTCGCCGAGCGCTACCCGATGATCGTCGTCGCGCAGACTGTCGACAAGATGAAGGACGTCGGCTTCTACTGGGCGACCCGTTCGGGTGTCACGGTGTCTATGTCGGACGTCCTCGTGCCGCCGGCCAAGGCAGAGATCCTCGAGCGTTACGAGGAGCGTGCCGACGGCCTGGAGCGCAAGTTCCAGCGCGGTGGTCTGACCTCCGACGAGCGTCGTGACGCGCTGGTCGAGATCTGGAAGCAGGCGACTGAAGAGGTCGGTAAGGCACTCGAGGACTACTACCCCGAGGACAACCCGATCACGATGATCCCGAAGTCGGGCGCAACGGGCAACATGACCCAGGTGCGTAACCTCTCGGGCATGAAGGGCCTGGTGACGAACCCGAAGGGTGAGTTCATCCCGCGTCCGATCAAGTCGTCGTTCCGTGAGGGCCTGACCGTCGCCGAGTACTTCATCAACACACACGGTGCTCGTAAGGGTCTGGCCGACACGGCTCTGCGTACCGCAGACTCGGGCTACCTGACTCGTCGTCTCGTCGACGTGTCGCAGGACGTCATCGTCCGCGAGACCGACTGCGGCACCGAGCGCGGCATCCTGGTCCCGCTGGCCGAGAAGTCGGCCGACGGCGCGATCATCCGCGACGCCCACGTCGAGACCTCGGCGTACGCTCGTACGCTCGCGGTCGACGCGCTGGACGCTGCGGGCAACGTTGTGATCAAGAAGGGTCACGACCTGGGCGACCCGGCGATCGAGGCGCTCCTCGCCGCAGGCGTCACCGAGGTGAAGGTCCGTTCGGTCCTGACCTGTGCCACCGGCACCGGAGTGTGTGCTCACTGCTACGGCCGCTCGATGGCCACCGGCAAGCTCGTCGACATCGGCGAGGCCGTCGGCATCATCGCGGCTCAGTCGATCGGTGAGCCCGGTACCCAGCTGACGATGCGTACGTTCCACCAGGGTGGTGTCGGTGACGACATCACCGGTGGTCTTCCGCGAGTCACCGAGCTGTTCGAAGCCCGCGTCCCCAAGGGCAAGGCTCCGATCGCCGAGGTGTCCGGCCGCGTCAACATCGAGGACGACGATCGTTTCTACAAGATCACGATCGTTCCCGACGACGGCAGCGACGAGGTCGTCTACGACAAGATCTCGAAGCGCCAGCGCATGCGCGTCTTCAAGCACGAGGACGGCACCGAGCGTCTGCTCGCCCACGGCGATCACGTCGAGGTCGGCCAGCAGCTCATGGAGGGTGCAGCCGATCCGCACGAGGTTCTGCGTGTGATGGGTCCCCGCCAGGTGCAGATCCACCTCGTCAACGAGGTCCAGGAGGTGTACCGGAGCCAGGGTGTGTCGATCCACGACAAGCACGTCGAGACGATCGTCCGTCAGATGCTGCGTCGCGTGACGATCATCGACTCCGGCGCAACCGAGTTCCTGCCCGGTTCGCTCACCGAGCGCGCCGAGTTCGAGGCCGCCAACCGCGGCGTCGTCGCCGAGGGCGGCGAGCCTGCATCGGGTCGTCCCGTCCTCATGGGCATCACGAAGGCGTCGCTCGCGACGGACTCGTGGCTGTCGGCGGCGTCCTTCCAGGAGACCACTCGCGTGCTCACCGATGCGGCCATCAACAGCCGCAGCGACAAGCTCGTGGGCCTCAAGGAGAACGTGATCATCGGTAAGCTGATCCCGGCCGGAACCGGCATCGACCGGTACCGGAACATCCAGGTTCAGCCGACCGAGGAAGCTCGTGCCGCCGCGTACGCGCTCCCGACGTACGACGACACCTACTACAGCCCGGACAGCCCCTTCGGTGCTCCGAGCGGTGCCGCCGTTCCGCTGGACGATTACGGCTTCGGCAGCGACTTCCGCTGACCTGAGTTCGCAGAGAACCCCCGCCCGATTCGTCGGACGGGGGTTCTTTCGTCTCCGCGGCACGACGTGCGGAGGAGCGAGGTCAGATAAGCGTCAGCAGCAACGGCGGCTCGTTCTGGTTCTGTCCGTCAGCTCTGCGCGAGAGCCTCGGCGCGCGGGCCGATCGCCGCGGTGACCGCAGCGAACTTCTCGACGAGTTCCTTGCCGAACATCAGTTTGACCAGTCCGGACACCGGACCGGTGATCTCGAAGTGCGAGTCGTAGCGGCTGCGTCCGGCGCCCAGGTCGACTACGGTGTGTCGACGCAGGCTGCGTACCGCGCCCATCGGCGCGGGCTTCATCGAGTACGCGAACGTCGTCCCCGGCGTCACGTCGACGATGTACTCACGCTTGTGCTTCAGGCCGCCGGGACCCAGCTCGAACCGCATGTCGATCGGATCGCCCGGAACCAGCGTCGAGGAGCACTCCACCTGGAACGGATTCCACTCACCGTACGAGTCGAAGTCGGTGAGAACCTTCCACACCACGTCGGCGGGAGCATTGATGGTGATAGAACTGTCGGTGACCAAAGGCATGACCGCATTCTAGAACACGTTCTAGAGCGTGGCTCGCTGCCTGCGCGAATACCGAGACCGCTAGGGGTCGAGGAGTTCGAGGCGCACGGCGAGGAGCCGGACCGGTCGATCGGGTCCGAGCGGTTCCTGATCGTGAAAAGCGTCCAGAAGGCCACGAGCGACGGCCACGATCTCGTCGAACGACGTCGTCGGCTCGGGGAGCTTGCGCATCTTGGTGCGCGTGTAGAAGGTCGACGTCCGGACGGTCAAGCCGATGCGGAACGGCATGCGCTCCTCGGCGATCGATTGGGCGAGTACGTCGCGAGTGAGGGCCTCGACGGCTTCGTGGAGGTCGTTGATGTCGGTGAGGTCGCGAGGGTAGGTGCGTGACTTCGAATGCGACTTCGCGATCCACGGCGACGTTGCGATCGAATCGTCGCCTCCACCGCGGCAGAGAACATACAGCCAGTTCCCCTGGCTGGGGCCGAAGATCGACACGAGATCCTCTCGGTCGACTGCGACGAGTTGGTCGACGGTGTCCACTCCGCGCTCGGCGAGCTTGGACGCGGTCTTCGGTCCCACGCTCCACAGATCCCGGCACGGACGTGGGCCCATGAGTGTCGGCCAGTTGGCGTCGTCCAATGCGAACACCCGTCGGTCGGGAGTCGCCTCGGGGTCGCGTACCGCGGCCTTGGCGAACCCGGCTGCCATCTTGGCGCGCTGCTTGTTGTCGGAGACGCCTAAGCAACAGTTGATGCCGGTCTGCTCGAACACGGAAGCGCGGATTCGATGTGCGAGGTCGACGGCGCCTGCGTCGTCGAGGGTCGGTGTCTGGTCGAATGGGTCGACTCCGATGTAGCCCTCGTCCCACCCCCATACTTCGACGGGATGGCCGAAACTGCGGATCACATCCATGACCTGCGATGACACTGCCTCATAGTGCGGCATGTCGAGCGGTAGGAACACGGCGTCGGGGCACTTACGTCTTGCCGCGGGCAGCGCGAGTCCGGCTCTCGCGCCGAGCGCACGTGCTTCGTAGGATGCGCATGTCACGACCTGCCGAGGTCTGGACGGGTCCCCGTCGCCGCCGACGATCACGGGCACCCCGACGAGCTCAGGCCGGCGAAGACGCTCCACCGACACCTGGAACTGGTCGAGGTCGATGTGGAGCAGACGCCTGAAGCGAGTCGTCGAAGGTTGCTCGGCCACGTTCTCAACTGTACGGCGGCAGAGGAGCATCGATCGGGCAACGGGCAGGTCACGACGGCTGTGGGCCGTCTATGTCCGGTTACGGTGGAGTTCATGTCCCCGAACTCAACAGTCACAACTGGGAAGGGGCGGTCCACGCCGACGCGCGTCCTGACAGCGGTGATGGCGGCGCTCGTGATACTCGGCCTGGCACCGTCGCTTCCGTCCGCCGCTGCCGCGCGAATCGTCGGGGTTGTACACCTGAACCCGACGACCGACCTCGTTTCGGTCTACTCGCCATCGATGCGTCGAGTGGTCCGCAACCACGTGTTGCATCCAGTCGGAAAGCCCGCCGGACTCCCCGCGTTCTACATGCTGCCGGGTGCCGGCGGTGCGGAGGACGGGATCTCCTGGTTCAACAGCGGCGGCGCTCCGCGCTTCTTCGCGGGAAAGCGTGTGAACGTGATCCTGCCGATCGGCGGTCGATTCTCGATGTGGACCGACTGGAACACAACCGACCCCGTCCTCGGTCGCAACAAGTGGGAGACCTACATCAACGACGAGTTGCCGTCGGCGATCGACAAGGCGTACCGCACCAACGGGGCGAACGCACTGTCCGGGGTGTCGATGTCCGCAGGCCCCGCCCTCGACATCGTCACGCATGCACCATGGCGCTACCGCGCCGTGGCCGCCTACTCGGGCTGCCCCGGCACGACCAGTCCCCTCGCGCAGGTGGCGAATACGGCGATCGTCACGCGTGGCGGCGGGAACGTCGCCAACATGTGGGGGCCGCCGGGCAGCGCACAGTGGTTCCGCCACGATCCCGTCGTCAACGCCTCCAAACTCCGTGGCAAGGCGATCTACCTGTCGGCCGGATCAGGTGTGCCCGGACCCGTCGACGGCAATCCGCTGATCAACGGCAGCGGGTTCGTGGGCGGAAACGTCATGGAGGCGATCGCGTTGAACTGCACCACGACGATGGCGAACCGGCTCGCGTCTCTCGGCATTCCTCGGACGTTCGTCCACCGTCCCGACGGCGTCCACACCTGGGGCCTGTTCCACGCCGACCTCGTCAGTTCGTGGCCGCTGATCGCCCGCGCGCTGGGTGTCCGCTGATCGGAGGAAGGGAGTCGCCGCTTGAGAATTTGAATCGCGGATACAGTGCGGACGTGGGCAACGAACCGAAGACGAGACCGACCGATGCAAGTGTCGACGCCTTTCTCGATGCTGTGGCGCCGGTCCGCAGACGCGCGGACGGGATGGTCCTCGCCGAGGTCTTCGCGGAGGTGACGGGTGTCGCGCCGGTCATGTGGGGTCCGTCGATGATCGGGTACGGCAGTTACCGATACGTCTCGCCGGCAAACCCGCGGACACGAGGCGACTGGCCGAAGGCGGCCTTCTCGCCGCGCAAGGCGAGCCTGTCGCTGTACGGGCTCAAGGATCTGCCCGAGGGCGCCGCCTTGCTCCCCGAACTCGGGATTTTCACCGAGGGAGCGGGTTGTGTGTACGTGAAGAAGCTCGACGACATCGACCTGACAGTGCTCCGCAGACTCATCGCCATCGCGTGGTCGAGGTCGGACGACACGGTGTAGACGCTTCGAGCAGGGAAGTGCGTTGGTTCGACGAGCGGGTGGGGTGCGCCGGCTATCTCTTCGGACGGGGACGGTCGAATTCGGCGACGACCGCGGTCTGGCCACGATCGACCGCATGCTGGCGTGGCGTCACTCCGTCGAAATCGCCGATCGAGGGATCGGCTCCGGCGTCGAGGAGCTGCCGCACCGCATCGACGTGGGCGACGTCGCCGTCGCCGAGGACAACGGCCTCCAACAGCGCCGTCCACCCCGACTTGTTGACGACATCGAGCGGGACGCCCGCCTTGATCAGGATTGAGATCGTCGAGGTGTGCGCATGCTCGGAGGCGGGGATCAGCGCCGTGCCTCCGTACCGATTGAGGCTGGTCACGTCGGCTCCGTGCCGGAGAGTCCCCTCCAGAATCGTGTCGAAGCCCTCGGCACCCGCGTACAGAAAAGCGGAGTCCTGGAGGTCGTCCTTGGCATTCGGGTCGGCGCCGGCGTCGAGCAGCGCTAGCGCACTCGCCGCGTCGCGGTTCTTGGTCGCAGCGACGAGCGGTGTTCGTCCGTTCGCGCCTCTCGACTCGAGATCTGCACCGTCGGCGATGGCCTTGTGCACTTCGGCGACGTCGCCGTTCGACGCTGCGACGTGCAGTCGTGCAGTCGCCGCGGGGTTGACGCGTGCGGACGACTGAGGCCGACCGATCGATGCGGGAGTGCTTGACGACGCGGCGGCAGACCTGGTCGTCGTTGTTCCCGCGGTCGAGGCGTCGGACGCCGTGTCGTCGGATCCGGCGCACCCGGCCAGAGCGGTCACGGCGACGGCCGCTGCAGCGGCGACAGACAATCGCGCCGAACGCGGCGGTGTCATCACAGCGTCACTCCCGCCGCACGTGCGTGCAGTGCACGCAGGTCCGCGGCGAACTCAGAGATCGGGCCGGTGACCGCGACGCCCGGTGCGACCTCGCGAATCGACAGTGGAGCCACCGGCGACGCCGGCAAGTTCCACTCGGCGCGCCAGCCCGTGAGCTGTGCAGTGCTGCCTGCGTAGACGATTCGACCGAGCCCGACCCATGCGTGGGCAGCGGCGCACATCGCGCAGTGCTCGCCGGAGGTGTACGTGACCGACGCGACACGTTGTTCGGGAGTCATATTCGCCACGGCCCACTCGACGAGGGTCAGCTCGGGGTGCCTGGTGGAATCGCCTCCCGACACGCGGTTCCGGTCCTCGAACACGATGTCGCCGTCGGCGTTCACGAGCAGGGAACCGAACGCTTCGTCTCCGGCGTCGACGGCTTCCCGAGCGAGTTCGACGCAGCGTCGGAGATGAGCGACATCGGTGGGAGTCAGAGTCATGCGGGGGAGTTTATCGGCGAAGCCTGAGCGGATTCAGCACCTTCCTTGGCGGAGGGGACGGGTTCAGCGAGGGACGCGGAGGGCGGTCAGGGATGCGTCGGGATCGAGATCCAGGCCGATGCGATCCCATTCGACGCCGATGTCGACGACGGCATATGCCGATGTGGGGAACTCGTCGATCGTCCCCGCCGGATCGAGGGTCAACGCGGTCTCCGGCATGCCCGGGAAGTGGCCGACTACGAGCAGAGTCGATGCGTCCGACGGTGCGTACACCCGGATCGTCTCGAACAGCTCGTCCGGAGTGCACCCGTAGATCGCTGAGAGGTACTCGGTCGGTGCGTCGATACCGGTTCGCTCGAGGGTCTGACGGGTGCGTTCGGCCGTTGAGCAGAGCACGGCGTCGACGGTCAGGCCGTCCCCACGGATCCAGTCGCCTGCGAGAGCGGCCTGCCGGCGGCCTCTGTTGTTGAGCGGTCGGTCGTGGTCCGGCACGCCGAGCGGGTAATCGCTCTTTCCATGACGAAGCAGAACCAGTGTCCGGCTCATGCCGCGCCTGCGGTGCGGTGCAGCAACGGATCGGCGGCCATGGTCCGCAGAATCTGGGCGGTCGCACGCCAGGCAGCACTCTCCTGCGAGTAGTAGCCGTGAGCATCGAGGTCTCCCTCCACAGCAGCGTCGTCGGCCAGTTCGGCCAACTCGAGGTGCTCGTCGTAGCACCGGGTGATCAGGCCCTGCAGTCGGTCGCCACGGCACGCGTCGGCGATGTCGGCGGTGCTCAGCGTCATCAGACGTTCCAGATCATCGTGGTACATGACCTCACGGTAGAACCGACGTCCGACATTTTCGACCAGGCGCGCGGTCCGAGTCGATCGGACAGCGGACGGCAGTTGAAATCACCGTGCGCGCATCCGTACCCGGCGCGAGCTCTCGTATCTACGGTCGACGGCATGACGACTACAGAGATCAGCCCCACCCACAGCATCCCGGCGACCGGCACCAAGCTCAACACCATCGCGGCGCAGACGGCGGACGCCGTCGCATCCAAGCCGGCAAACGCGGTCGCTGTGTTCGCGGCATCGGCGACGGCCGGGGAGGGCGTGTCCAGTGACATCGGCATCCGCTCGTTCAGCGTCTCCGTCGACGAGCCGCCGACGCTCGGCGGCGGCGACACCGCACCCAACCCCGTCGAGTTCTACCTCGCGTCGCTGCTGTCCTGCCAGGTCGTCACCTACCGGTTCTGGGCGGAACGTCTCGGCGTCGAACTCAGCTCGCTCACACTGCACGCCGAGGGTGATCTCGACGTGCGAGGCTTCTTCGGTCTCGACGACGACGTGCGGCCGGGATTCACCCAGGTGCGCGTCACGGTCGACGTCGCCGGACCCGACGCGCCCGAACGGTACCGAGAGCTGCAGGACGTCGTCGACAAGCACTGCCCTGTGCTGGATCTCACGCAGCGGAGCACCCCAGTCGCCACAGAACTGCGCATCGCCGGTGCCTGATTCGGTGACACTCGTCGCTGTGACCCGGTTGCACGGCGCGAGCGGGCACCGCTGACCGATACGCTTGAGGGGATGCATACCTGGGCCCCCGCGCTGTTGGCCACCGCCGCGGCACTGCTGATCGCCGGAGGCACCGTGCTGAGGCAGCGGTCCTCCGCGTCGAGCGGCGCGATCACCCGGGGCTGGTGGATCGGTGCGGGGATCGCTCTCGCCGGGTTCAGTCTGCAGGCCAGCGCACTTGGTCTCGGATCGATCCTGCTGGTGCAGCCGCTCGTCGTGTTGGCCGTCCTCTTCGCGCTTCCCTTGGAAGCGTGGGCCGACCACCGGCACCCGCACGCCAACGAATGGATGTGGGGGGCGGTGCTCGTCTCCTGCGTGGTGGCGTTCCTCCTGATCGCCAGGCCCGTCGCCACCGACCGTCGGCCTCAAGTGGTGGTCATGGGGATAACGATCGGTGCGATCATCGCGGGCCTCATCGCCCTGGTGGCAGTGGCTGAGCGCAGCTGCAACCGACACCATAAAGCGTTGTACTACGGACTCGCGTCCGGCGCGCTGTTCGGAGTGTCGGCCGTGCTGATCAAAGCGGTGACCTTTCGGATCATCGACGATCCGCTGTCGGTGTTGACCAAGTACGAGGTGTACCTGCTTGTCCCGGTGATAGTCCTCGCCGTGGTCGCTCAACAACGCGGATTCGGTTCCGGCGATCTGCAGACGTCGTTCCCTGCGATGAACGTGATGGAACCGGCCGTCGCGATGATCCTGGGCGTTGTGCTGCTCGGGGAGAACATCAGGGTGGGTCTCCCGGCCACGATCCTTCTCGGCCTGATCCTCGGTCTGTCAGTCGTGGCCGTGGTGAAATTGGCGAAACACGCAGCAATCCGCGGTGACCAACGTGTGTCGGTCGCCGCGGATTCGCTGGTATGAGGGGCCGATCAGCCCGCGTTGATGACGGCCTTCAGGTTCTCTGCCCAAGCCTCGGCAGCCTTTGCGGGCTTCTCCGCGCTCGACGCGTCATGGCGGTAGTGCTCGCCGACCTCGATGGCGCCCAGAGCGACAAGCTTCTCGGCCATGATCTCGCCGCCGCGATTGAACGTGTCGTCGTACACGGTGTCGCCGAGACCGAACACCGAGAAACGCATCCCGGCGAGATCAGGCTTGTCCTCATCGAGTTCATCGGCGAACGGGAGCGCGCTGGACGGCAGCTCACCCTCGCCGTACGTCGAGCAGACGACAACGAGGAAGTCTGAAGGATCGAGATCCTCAGCCGAGTACTCGGCCATGTCGTAGATCGCCGGATCGTGGTCGGCGGCCAGCACGTCAGCGATCGCGTCGGCGACGAGTTCGCCGGTACCGGTCTCGGTGCCGTAGAGGATGACTGCTGCCATGGTCGGGATCTCCTGGAGTTGAGGGGGAACGACGCAGAATACGGTAGCGTAACCAACCCTCTCGGTCGAATCTCCGACCAGGGACTTTAGCCCCGGTCGCAGGACTCAGTTGAGCTTCCAGTGGTCGTTCTCGGGCTTGTCGGTCACGACGTAGATGACTCGCCCGGTCTGTCCCATATCGTCGGTCACTGCGCAGTCGAACTGGGAGTTCTCTGGTTGTGCTTTGACGCCGGTCCCGCAGTCCACCTGCACCGGGCCGACTTTTGCACTGACTGCCGACGTCAGTTCTCTCGAGACGGCGGGCAGGGTGACCAGGCGGTCCAACGTGACGTATCTGACGTCTCCGGAGTCGCTGGTGACAGTGACCTCGACGCGGATGTCGGCATCGGACACCTTCGCGATGCACTGGAATGTGGAGTCGACGGCTGGGTCGTCCCCCGGGTCGTCGCACGTGATCGAGTCCACTTTCTGGCCGATAGTCGTGTACTGCGCGTCCAGTGTCTTGGTGATCTCGCTCTTCAATTTGTCCTGGTCGATCGGCGAGCCTCCGACGGACACGCTGCACGAGACGATGAATGGAACGGCGACCAGCGCCGACAGGGCGAGAGCTCGCATGTTGTTCATACCTTGGACGGTAGAAGTCGATACACGGACTCGGGACGTGATCCACCGATGCATCACACGATCGAATGACTCCGCCGGGCGAGGTGGGTCGAGTGGAGCGTTGCCGCTTTTCAGAGGCTAAGCTGAGGTTCCCTATTAATGGAAAGGTGCACGGACGTGGACTGGAGTTCGTTCTGGGGTGTGCTGTGGTACACCATCCTGGTTTTTGCATTCGTCGCTTACCTGATTGTTCTGTTCCAGGTCCTGACCGACCTGTTCCGCGACCACACGCTGAGTGCCGGTTACAAGGTTCTGTGGATCATCGGTCTGGTCGTCCTGCCGTACCTGACGGCATTCGTGTACGTCATCGCACGCGGCAAGGGCATGACCGAGCGCAGCCGTGCGACGGCCGTCGCCGTCGACCGCGCGAACCAGGAGTACATCCGCAATGCCGCAGGCAAGGCGTCTCCTGCAGAGCAGATCGCGACCGCGAAGTCGCTGCTCGATGCGGGCGTCGTCTCGCAGGAGGAGTACGAGTCGCTCAAGGCGAAGGCGCTCGCATCCTGAACTGAGAGTTCTCTCGCTCGAACGGCGATTCCCGCACTGCGGGGATCGCCATTCTGCATTCGGCAGCCCCGTCGTTCAACCGTATGTCGTGAAACAGTCGACAGTCCGTGACGACGGCTAGTCTTGATCCATCGACTCACATATCTGGGCTCGCGGGAGGGGACGGCATTGGCGACGCGAATCGACAGCTGGGTATGGGCGATCCGGCTGACGAAGACTCGTTCGGCCGCGGGCGCAGCGTGCCGCGCAGGCCATGTCCGTTTGAACGGCGCCACCGCCAAGCCGTCGGCACAGGTCGCGATCGGCGACCGCGTGACCTACCGTGTGGGAGGGCGTGAACGGATCGTCGAGGTGACGGGCCTGATCAGCAAGCGAGTCTCGGCGCCGGTCGCTGCCGAGAACTACATCGATCACAGCCCGCCGCCGCCCCCGCGGGAGGTGATCGCGGCGATCCCGCGCCGCGACGCAGGCGCAGGCAGGCCGACCAAACGGGAACGCCGTCAACTCGATCAGTTCCGCACGGGGACGTTTCTCACGATCGTCGCCGCGCTCTTCGCACTCCTACTGAGCGCGTGCGGAAGTGATTCGTCATCCGACGCCGAGAACACTCCGGAACCGAAGACGGGGACGGGCCCCGACTTCGAACGCTGCGGCGGGCTGACGACGTCAGACGTCATCCGTATGACCACTGTGCAGGGGCTCAAGCTAGCGGTCGAGAATCCGTCGACCTGCGAATGGCGGATCGATTCGACTCGAAATCCGACCGTCTCGTTCAACTGGTACCGCGGATCGCCGATCGGTCGGGAGCGGGGAACCGAACAACTGTCGCGTGACCTGACTCAGGACATCACCATCGCCGGCCAGTCGGGGTTCATCGCGCACGCGGGCAGCATCTGCGAGATAGGCGTCGGTTGGGAGGCCGACTTCATCGAGATCTCATTCGCCGGACCATCAGTGAACGGGCAGTCCATCCTGACGTCGGACAAGGTGTGCGAGGGGACGAAGGCGCTCGCCACGTTTGTCGTGAAGGGAGCGCAATGACGAGCCCACTGAGGCGTGCGACGGCTGTCGCTGCGCTCGCGATGGCGGCGACCCTCGGGGTGGCATCATGCACTGTCGAGGGGACCCCGGTCCGTCCGGGGCGGGACATCGGAACCGACACCGGTCGTGTGGACACCGACAAGTTCGAGAGGCTTCTCGAAGAATGCGACATCCTGTCCGCCGTGCAGATCGGGAAAGCGGTCGGAGGGAGCATCGCTGATCCCGGCTTCTACGGCGCCAACTGTCGGTGGCTCGTGGCGTCGAAGAGCGGCGTCGTGAATGTGATGTTCAACTGGTTCGAGTGGGGCTCCTTCGCTCACGAGAAGGACACCGCCAAGCGTCTCGACTTCACCACGGAGAACATCCAGGTCAGGAGTACCGCCGCGTTCACCGCGCGCGATCCGAAACGTCCGGGCGTCTGCGGGGTGACGGCGAAGGCCCCGAGCAGCGGTGTCTACACCTGGTGGGTGGAGCCCGAAGCCGCACCGGCCGACGATGCCTGCGCTGCCCCGATCAAACTGATGGAACTCATCCTCAGCGGTTCGTACTGACCTCTCCGCTCGGCTCTACTCAAGGAGTAGCGGCGGCCGGGATCTTTGCGACGGAGACGGCGGCCGCGGTGACCAACGCGCCGTCATCGGCTGGGATCAGCATCCACATCAGAAGGCAGTCGCCGTCGCGGGTGCGACGAACAGTGATCGGTGTGCCCGGTGTGACGGGCCGCAGGTACTCGATGACCGCACGGTGCGGGCCATCGAGCAGATCGGGGTGATCGACGAGTTCGTCCTCGACCGCTTCGAAGTACGCGGCGTTGTTGAGATGGCGAAACGGATCGAAGTCGGTGATCCGCAAGACGTGTTCACGATCGGGGAGCGCTACCTCAGACGCCTCCGGCGCCACGCCTGGATTCATCGCCTTCCATCGGAGACGGTGCTCGTCGGTCATCGCCGTCAGCGTCGTCATCGCGGTGTCGCTGATCCTGGCGGGCATGCCGGACTCGGTCATGTTGATCCAGAACGCGTTCGTCTCGATGTGCCCGTTCGGACGGGGATCGGGATTGAAGCGGTTGGTCTGCGACGTCCCGCGGATGCTCACTCGCATATCCGTCCACCGGGTCGACAGTGCGCCGCACCAACGTTCCACTTCGAAGTCGGACGGCCAGGTCAGCGGCTCGATCACGTCGATGACAGTGCGGCGGATGATCCAGAAGGGGTCGGTGTCCGCGAAGTCGGTGATCGCGATGTTGTCGTTCGCGACGTCCTGCAGGTAGCGGGCGACGCCATCGAGCCGAACACGCATCTCCTGATCGATGTCGCCGGTCCGGACACGGTAGTCGGCGGCGTAGAACTGCGCGCCGTCCTTGCGGACCGTCATCGGCTCGTACTCGTATGGTGTGCTCACTGGCCGGGTCCCCCTCGTGTCGCGGGCGGGCGTGTGACGGTGGTCGCTCTTCCGGTGGGCAGCTAGGCTAGGCTCAAGGCAAAACTAGAACACGTTCACCTGTGGCTTGCAGCTACCCGGCCGACGGAGGAAGACCGATGGCGCACGTAATCACCCGCCCCTGCTGTAATGACGGTACCTGCGTAGCAGTCTGCCCGGTCAACTGCATTCATCCGACGCCGGACGAACCGGACTTCCTCACTGCGGAGATGCTCTACATCGACCCGGACACGTGCATCGACTGCGGCGCATGTGTGGACGAATGCCCCGTGAACGCGATCTTCCCCGACGATCAGCTCGAAGCAAAAGACGAGCCGTACCTGCAGATCAACGCCGACTACTACAAGGACCACGACGTCGAGGGCGGTCTTGTCCGGCATCCGAAGCCTCCGCAGTTGCCAGAAGGTCAGGAACTGCGCGTCGCGATCGTCGGTGCCGGCCCCGCAGCGTTCTACGCCGCGGAGGAACTGGTCAAGAAGCGCCAGATCCACGTCGACATGTTCGATCGACTGCCCACCCCGTACGGTCTCGTCCGAGCCGGTGTCGCGCCGGACCATGCGAAGACCAAGGGTGTCGAATCGACGTTCGGCACAGTGGAGAAGAAGCGGAACTTCACCTACCACCTCAACGTCGAGGTCGGCACGCACATCACCGGCGACGAGCTCCGCGAGCGCTACGGCGCGGTTCTGTACGCGGTCGGAGCACCGCACGATCGTCGTCTGGGCATCGAAGGCGAGTACCTCGACGGATCGATCGCGGCCACCGACTTCGTCGCCTGGTACAACGGTCACCCCGACTACACGGACCACACGTTCGACCTTTCGGCCGAACGCGCCGTCGTGATCGGGAACGGCAACGTCGCGCTCGACGTCGCGCGCATCCTCGTCAGTGACCCGGACCAGTTGGCTCGCACCGACATCGCCGACCACGCGCTCGAGGCGCTGCGTGCTTCGTCGGTCCGGGAAGTCGTCGTCATGGGGCGCCGCGGCATCGAACACGGCGCATTCACCAACAGTGAGTTCCTTTCGTTGACCGAACTCGACGGCGTCGACATCGTGATGCCGGACGAGCTCGTCCTGTCCGCCGACGCCGAGGCCGCCGAGGCCGACGGGTCGCTCGATTCGGTGATCGCCACCAAGGTGCGCTTGGCTCGCGAGTTCGCCGACCGACCGCGAGGTGGCGACCGCCGCATCGTCTTCGAGTTCCTCACGTCGCCGACGTCGATCGTCGGCTCCGACGGCGTCGAGAAGGTCGCATTCGTGCGCAACCGCTACATCGACGACGGCAAGATCGAGGCCACCGACGAGACCGGCGAGGTCGACGCCGGGATGGTGGTTCGTTCGGTCGGATACCGGGGACGTCCGGTCCCGGGTCTGCCATTCGATGACGACCGCGCAGTGGTCCCCAACGACGACAGTCGTGTGCTCGACGCACCCGGCGGCGCAGTGGTGCCCGGCCTGTACGTCGCAGGCTGGATCAAGCGCGGGCCGACCGGCGGCATCGGCCGCAACCGGTATTGCGGCGAGGAGGCGGCGAAAGCGATCATCGCCGACTTCGCCGACGGCACCGTCACCAACCCGGACCTCGACGCATCCGACGTGGTCGAACTCGTGACCTCCCGGGGTGCGCATCGCGTCGACCTCGACGGATGGAAGGCCATCGACGCCGTCGAACGCGACGCGGGCAAGCAGGCCGGCCGTCGACGGGTGAAGCTGGTGACCGTGGAAGCACTCGAAGCCGCGGCGCACGTCTCCGCCGACTCGTGACCGGCGAGCCCGCTCGCAACAGCGAGGCCTTGCGCATCGCGCTCCTGTCGTACCGCAGCAAGCCGCATTGCGGTGGGCAGGGAGTGTACGTCCGGCACCTGTCGCGGGAACTCGCGCTGCTCGGGCACGATGTCGAGATATTCTCCGGTCAGCCGTATCCCGAACTCGATCAGGCGGCGCTCGACGCCGGGGTCACCCTGACGAAGGTGCCGAGCCTGGACCTGTACGGCGAGCCCGATCCGTTTCGAACCCCGAAGCTGCGGGAGTTCCGTGACTGGATCGACTGGATCGAAGTGGCAGCCATGTGGACCGCGGCGTTCGGCGAACCGCTCACCTTCAGCCTGCGAGCCGCCCGGCTGCTTCGCTCACGACGAGCCGACTTCGACGTCGTCCACGATAATCAGTGCCTCGGGTACGGACTCCTCGCGATCAAACGCGCCGGGTTCCCGCTGGTCGCGACCATCCATCATCCGATCACACAGGACCGAGCGTTGGCAGTGCGGGCCGCGAAGGGGCTGAAGAAGATCAGTGCATGGCGGTGGCATTCTTTCCTGGCCATGCAGGGCCGTGTCGCGCGCCGGATCCCGTCGCTGTTGACGGTCTCGCGCAGCAGCGACCAGGACATCCGGCAGGCGTTCAGAGTTTCCGACGACGCCATCGCCACAATCCCGCTCGGCGTCGACACCACAGTGTTCGCGCCCCGCGCAGAGCGAATCCCCGGCCGGATCGTGTGCATCGCAAGCGCCGACGCGCCACTCAAGGGTGTGTCGTATCTGCTCGAGGCGGTCGCGAAGGTCGCCGCCGAACGGCACGTGGAACTGACCCTGGTGTCCAGGCTCGACCCGGACGGACCGTCCGCGCGACTGATCGACGACCTGGCGATCACCGACAAGGTGTCCGTGGTGTCGGGCATCGACGACGACGAACTCGCCGCACTGCTCGCCGGAGCGCAGATCGCGTGTGTGCCGTCGCTGTACGAGGGGTTCTCGCTGCCGGCCGTTGAGCACATGAGTTGCGGTACCCCGCTGGTCGCCACCCGTGCCGGAGCGATCCCGGAAGTCGTCGGCGAGAACGAAGAGGCCGCGATCCTCGTCGAACCCGGCGACGCGGGTGCGCTCGCCGAGGCGTTCACCCGGCTGTTGGACGATCCGGACCTCCGTGCACGCCTGGGCGCAGGCGGCCGCGAGCGCGTTCGTGCCCAGTTCAGCTGGTCCGCGGTCGCCGCCGCCACGGCCGAGCGGTACCGCGCCGCGATCCGATCCACGCAGGGAGAAATGCCATGCTGACTGTCGACTTCGATCGACTCAAGGTGGGCCCAGGTATCCGCGCCATCGACATCGGTGCGGGTCAGGGGCGTCATTCGTACGAGATGCTGCGGCGCGGCGCCGATGTGATCGCCTTCGACCAGAACGAGAAGGACATGTCCGACGTCTCGGAGATGTTCGGCGCCCTCGTCGCTGCAGGAGAGGTTCCGGCCTCGGGCAACGCGAGGACGCAGGTAGGCGATGCCCTCGGCCTGCCGTACGCCGACGCATCGTTCGACGTGGTCCTGATGTCGGAGATCCTCGAGCACATCCCCGACGACGAAGCCGCCATCGCCGAGATGGTCCGCATCCTGAAGCCGGGCGGTCTGGCGGCGGTGACCGTTCCGCGGTTCTGGCCCGAGAAGATCTGTTGGGCGTTGTCGGACGAGTATCACGAAGTCGAGGGCGGTCACGTCCGGATCTACCGTGAGTCGGAGCTGGCCGACAAACTGGCGGCCGCTGGGCTCGAGGTGACGGGCAGCGGGCACGCGCACGCGCTGCACGCACCGTACTGGTGGCTCAAATGTGCCGTCGGTGTCGACAACGACGAGAATCCGCTGGTCCGGGGCTATCACAAGATGTTGGTCTGGGACATGATGAGCAAGCCGTGGGTCACCCGCGTCGGCGAGCAGGTGCTCAATCCGATCGTCGGCAAGTCCGTGGCCATCTACCTGCGTAAACCCGCATAGGTCATGGGCGTTCCTTTCGTCGACGGTGTCGTCGACCCTCGCGCGGTCCGCGCGACCGGCGCGGCGATCGCGGCGATGCAGGAATCGTCCGGTGCTCTCCCGTGGTTCCCCGGGGGCAAGACCGACCCGTGGGACCACGTCGAATCGGCGATGGCCCTGTCCGCGACCGGGTTTCGCGCCGAAGCGGAGAACGCGTACGAGTGGTCCCGCCGAACACAGCGCAGCGACGGGTCGTGGCCGATGGAGTTGCGGGGCGGGGACATCGTCGACCCGGGCGTCGACAGCAATTTCTGCGCCTACCTCGCCGTCGGGGTGTGGCACCACTTCCTGATCGTGGACGACGCCGCGTTTCTGCGGCGGATGTGGCCGACGGTCCGCGCAGGCGTGGATCGCACGATGGTCTTCGCGCGCGACGACGGTGCCTTCCGGTGGGCGGCGGACCACCAGACCGGAGACATGTTCGACAACGTGCTGATCACCGGCAACGCCAGCATCCACTCCTCGCTGCGGTGCGCGATCGAGATCGCGCGGATCCTCGACGAACCCGCGGAGCACTGGACCCGTGCCGCCGATCGCCTCGCCGCGGTGTTCGATCGGTGGATGGGGGACCGGTCGGTTCTTGATTCCGCGTCGAACCATTCGATGGACTGGTACTACCCGGTCCTCGGCGGGGTGGTTCGCGGTGATTCCGGGCGCGAGTTGATCGACGATCGCTGGTCCGACTTCGTTGTCGACGGACTCGGCGCGCGTTGTGTGGACGATCATCCGTGGGTCACCGGCGCGGAGACGTGTGAGCTGGCGATGGCCGTGGAGTCGCTGGGCGACGTGGACCGCGCGGCCCGTCTAGTCGAGTCGATGCAGCATCTGCGCGACGACGACGGGTCGTACTGGACCGGGCTCGTCTTCTCTGACGGGAAGCGCTGGCCGGTGGAGCAGAGCTGCTGGACGTCGGCCGCGGTGGTGCTGGCCGCAGACGCCATCAGTCGTGCGACGCCAGGCAGTGGGATCTTCCGCGACATCGATCGCGGGGGTGTCGTTTCAGGTGTTCCGCGACTACGATAGACGTATTGGACAAGTGTCTAGTCTGTCGTCCAGATTGACGTCGGGCGCCATCACGTAAGGAGAATCCGTGGACTTCGGAATCGTGCAGTTCACCAGCGACCGTGGCCTCCGGCCGCACGAGCTCGCGCCGCTCATCGAGGATGCGGGCTTCGACGCTTACTACGTTCCCGAGCACAGTCACATTCCGACCAAGCGGGAGGCCGCGCACCCGCGAACCGGCGACGAGACGCTTCCGGACGAGCGGTACACCCGCACCCTCGACCCGTGGACGTCGTTGGCCTCGGCCGCCGCGGTGACATCACGCATCGAACTCTCCACCGCCGTCGCGCTGCCGGTCCAGTCCGACCCGTTGACCCTCGCGAAGACCATCGCCACCCTCGATCACCTCTCGGGTGGTCGCATCGCGCTGGGCGTCGGCTTCGGATGGAACCTCGACGAACTGTCCGATCACCACGTCCCCGCAGGCCGCCGCAGGACGATGCTCCGCGAGTACCTCGAAGCCATGCGCGCACTGTGGACGCAGGACGAGGCCGAGTACCACGGCGAGTTCGTCGAATTCGGCCCGAGCTGGGCGTTCCCGAAGCCGTCGCGTCGGATCGACGTCACTGTCGGAGCAGCGGGCAACGAGAAGAACTTCAAGTGGATCGCCCGAAGCGCCGACGGCTGGATCACCACACCCGGTGAGACCGACATCGACGACTCGGTCCGTCTCCTGCGGCAGATCTGGACGGATGCCGGCCGCGACGGACAACCGCAGGTGGTGGCCCTCGACATGCGTCCAGACGCCGACCGCCTCGCGCGCTGGCGTGACCTCGGCGTCACGCGCGTCCTCTACGGTCTCCCCGACAAGGACGCCGACACCGCCCGCGCCTACCTGCAGAAACTCGCAGGAAAACTAGGTCTCTGACCTCCTGCCCAGCTCGTGCGCTCACTGTTCGTCGAGCGAGCGGAGCGAGTCGAAGCGGCGTGACGTGACTTCGTCGGCGACCGCAACGAGCAGTAAGCGGTAGGTCAGTTGCGCTGGAGGACGCGGAGGGAGCCGTGGACTGCGACTTCGGTGAAGAGACCGGAGTCGAGAGCCTGGCAGTAGATCTCGTACGGGGGACGGCCGCCGTCTGCGGGGTCCGGGAACACGTCGTGGATGAGCAGCGCGCCGCCGGCACGTACCCATCCTGCCCAACCGTCGTAGTCGTTCTGTGCCGCCTCCATCGAATGTCCGCCGTCGATGAACACGAAGTCGGCCTCGCGGCCCCACACGCGCGCCGCCGTCGTCGACGGCGCCACCACGCCGAGCACCGTCTGCTCCAACTTCGCGTCGAACATAGTCCGGCGAAAGCGGGCCGCCGTGTCGAGGAGCCCGGCGTGGGCGTCGACCAGTGTGGTGTCGTGGTACTCCCAGCCCGGCTGGTGCTCCTCGGACCCGCGATGGTGATCGACCGTCACGACCAGCGCGCCGTGGCGCTCGGCGGCGTCCCCCAGATAGACGGTCGACTTTCCGCAGTACGTTCCGATCTCGATTCCCAGACCGACCGAATCCAGTTGGGACAGATAATGATCCGCTACAGCATGGAGTGCATCGGCCTCGTCCGCCGGCATGAATCCCGGGGCCTCGTCGGCGACGGAGCGGCGGTCGTCGGGCAGCGTGGAGGACCGTGTGGGTGAAGACATGAATCGATCGTACGGGTGGCGCGGATAACAGCTACCGTGAAACCCATGAAGGCTCAAGTGATTGTCAGCGAGACCGGCCCGACCGGACTCGAACTCCAGGACGTTGCGGCCCCGCAGGCCGCTCCGGGGCAGTACGTCGTCGATGTCCGGTCGTGTGGAGTGTGCTTCCCCGACCTGCTGATGAGCCAAGGCAAGTACCAGCTGCGTCCGCCGCTGCCATTCACTCCCGGCACCGAGGTGGCGGGCGTTGTCACCACCGCGCCCGAGGGCGGTTCGTACCAGGTGGGCGACCGAGTGGTCGTCGCGTCGATGCTCGGCGGCTTCGGAGAACAGGTCGCGGTTGTCGAGCAGCAGCTCTACCCGTTGCCCGACGTGCTGTCGTTCGACGAGGGCGCCGCACTCGGCATCAACTTCCAGACTGCGCTGTTTGCGCTCAAGCTGCGCGCGCAGACCGCGCCCGGTGAAGTCGTCGCCGTCCTCGGATCGGCTGGCGGGGTCGGAGTCGCTTCGATCCTCGTCGCGAAGGCGATGGGAGCCAAGGTGATCGCGGTTGTGCACCGCACCGGCCAGGAGGGCATGCTTCGTGCGCTCGGCGCCGACGAAGTGGTCCAGCTGGCCGACGGGTGGAAGGACAAGGTTCTCGAACTGTCCGACGGAGGTGTCGACGTCCTGATCGACCCGGTCGGCGGGGAGGTGTTCGACGAGGCGCTCCGCACCGTGGGGGCGGACGGTCGTTATGTCGTCATCGGTTTCGCGGCGGGTGGGATCCCCACCGTCAAACTGAACCGTGTCCTGTTCCGGAACATCTCCGTGGTCGGAGCGGCGTGGGGTGAGTACATCCGCACACATCCGGACGTTCCCGGGCTGCTCCACGACGAGCTCGTCGAGATGATCGAGGCCGGGATGCGGCCGCCGGTGAATCATCTCTACTCGCTGGAGGATCTGCCGACCGCGCTCACCGACCTCGCCGAAGGGCGCGTGAAGGGCAAGGCTGTCATCCGAGTCTCGGAGTAGTCGATCGTGTCTTCTCCAAACCAGGTCAGGGAAAGCTGAGGTCGAGCTTCTCCCACGACAATTCGCGGTAGGCGGAGTCGTCGCCTGCAATCCATCCGTGGATCGCGGCGGCGACCTGCTCCGACGACGCGACCTCGGTTCCGTAGTGTTCATCGGCCGACCCCGCCCGGTACTCGAGCGCAAACGCGCCACGACCCAGACGCTGAGTCTGCACGTAGACGTTCGTGGCGGTCTCGACGATGAAGAAGTCGTCCACATCGAGACGCGACACGACGTGGTCGACGAGGTCGGGACTGACCACCGGATACCTGCTGTCCCCATTCGCCGTGACAGCTGCCGGGATCGACGTCCGGGGATCGAGAACAACCCCGTTCTGCGGATCGCACACCACAAAACCCGCCGCGAACGCGAGTGGGAGAACTAGTGCCCTGGCCTCCTCGACGAGTGAGTAGGGGGACGGCACGAACACGCAGTCGCGCTGCGCGCTGATGGGCTTGACCGACAGGACGCCGTCGCCGTCGAGGACGTCGTCCGCCGCATTGATCACCCCCGCCAGCCGCGCCGCGAGCGGCGTGGCATCACCACCGGTAGTCGCGATGACCGTCTCGCCGTACACCAATGCGGCCGACGGGGACGTGCACTCGTCGGCCGGAATCAACCAGAGGTCGTAGCTCATGTGCCGACAGTAACTGTGCGCGGTGTTGAGAGGGTGCCGACCTTGTCATTCAGCCGACAGAGGCGGAGGCCGTCTCAACACGTCCTAGCGCAGGTCGGAACTGTGCCGCCGGATTCGAAGGGTACGGCGTTCGTCCGACCGGCGTCAGGGCGTCAAGGCACGCCGATCGACCAGGTCGGGAGAGCAATCGCGTCTGCCGTGCAGTCCGACCGAGCGACGGATTTGTGCCAGACAGGTCGGATACTCCCGTCAATATCCCCATACCTCGAGAATGTGATGGGCATCACGATACTGTCCGTCTCTAAGTCGAACGGAGGGCGCGTCGCTCGCAGCCTCCAGGCGGCTTCGGCGAACCGCGAGATCCCTCGCGGCTCAGGTCGACCTCCCACCTTTGAAGGGGCTCGTTTTGAACTCATCACGCACATTCCGGCGAACGCTCCGATCCGCGGCCGTCATCACCGCCGTCGGCGCGCTTGTCGCTGGCGGACTCACCGCGTGCTCGTCCGACTCCGACAACAGTGCAGCGAGCAGCGGACCGACTATTGAGCTGACCGAGAAGGCGGCGACCGGCGAGGCGATCAAGATCGGTGTCATCAGCTCGGAAGGCGGGCCGGTGTCTGCTCCGGCGCCGCGTGAGGCTGCCGAGGCCGCCGTTCGATACCTGAACGACAACGCGGGCGGCATCAACGGCCACAAGATCGACCTCGTGGTCTGCAAGCAACACGAGGAAGCGGCGTCGGCGACCGCCTGTGCAAACGAGATGGTCGAGAAGAAGGTCGCTGCGGTGATCAGCCCGTTCAGTTCGATGGGCGCCGTCATCGGACCGATCATCGCGGGAGCGAAGATCCCCTACATCTCGCAGGCGCCCGTGTCGGCGATCGAATACGGTCTGCCCGGCGCGTACATGCTCTCCGGCGGCGGCTACGCAGTGCTCGCAGGGCAGGCCGCGCATGCGGCCAAGAACAAATATAAGAAGGTGACGGTGATCATCGGTGACACCGGCGACGCAGCGGCGTCGATCGGCAAGCTCGGCGGCATGATCTTCAAGCAGGTCGGCGTCGAGTTCAAGGTCGTCACCGTCCCCACGTCCACGGCCGACGTGGTGCCCGTCATCACCGCAGGCCTGGCCGACAAGCCGGACGCCGTGTCGATCCTCGGGGACGCCAAGCAGTGCATCACTGCGATCAAGGCCCTCGAGACCGTGGCACCCGACACCAAGAAGTACCTGATCACCAGCTGCCTCGACACCAATGTCACGGATGCGACGGGCGAAGAGGCGATCGAGGGTTCGGTCGCGTTCACAACAGTGAATCCGTTGACCGACGATCCGACAGTCAACCTGTTCCGCAGTGTGCTCGCGAAGTATTCGCCCTCGACCGATATCCGCGGACTCGCGTATCTCGGCTACCAGCCAATCATGTCGATCGCCGAGGCGGGCAAGGCCCTCCCCGCGGGCCCGGTCACGGCCGAGCAGATCCACGGCATTCTGAAGGGCGCCAAGGATCTCCCGGTTCCGGCGGCACCCGGCCTGACCTTCACGTGTGACGGCAAGCAGGTTCCGCAGATGCCGACCCTGTGCGGAAAGTCGATCCTCGTGAGTGACATCGGGGCCGCCATGGCCTTCGAGAACACCGTCGTAGAGAACAAGTAAGCATCGTGAACTCCGGGGGCCGCAGGGATGCGGCCCCCGGACTCATGTGAGGGAGCCCATGACATCTCATCTCGCCAACTTCGTCCTCGGACTCGGCAACGGCGCCGTCTACGCGGCACTGGGTCTCGCCCTGGTGATGACCTTCAAGAGTTCCGGAGTCGTGAACTTCGCGACCGGAGCCGTCGCCCTGTACGCCGCATACACGTACGCGTTTCTGCGGAAGGGAGAACTGCTCGTTCCCGTCCCGGGTCTGGAGCCGACAGTCGACGTCGGAGACAAATGGGGTGTCGCTCCGGCGTTCATCGTGGCGGTGCTCCTCGCAGGACTCCTCGGGGTGCTCCTCTACTTGGCGGTCTTCCGGCCGATGAGGAATGCGCCGGTTCTCGCGAAGGCAGTCGCGTCGATCGGCATCATGCTGGTCCTGCAATCGTTGTTGAACATTCAGGTCGGCGAGAGTGCGCCGTCGGTGAAGCCGATCTTCCCCGAAGGGACGTTCTCGATCGGCGATGCCGTGGTGCCGACCGATCGGATGTGGCTGACCGCCGTCATCGTCGGGCTGGCGGTTGTGTCGGGCCTGGTCCTGAAGTACACGCGCTTCGGCATCGCGACGGAAGCGGCGGCCGAGTCCGAGAAGGGTGCGCTCGTCACCGGACTCTCCCCGGATCGGATCGCCGTCACCAACTGGGGACTGTCGTCGGTGACGGCGGCCGTCGGCGGTGTGGTGATCTCCCCGATCGTGCCGCTCAGCCCGATTGCGTACACGATGTTCATCGTTCCAGCTCTCGCCGCCGCACTTGTCGGGAACTTCACCAGCGTCGCCGTCACCGTCGGTGCCGGATTGGCGATCGGCATGCTCTCATCCGAAGCCGCCTACCTGCAGGTCACTGTTGACGCGATTCCGGATGCCGGTGTCGCAGAAGCTGTTCCGCTGTTGCTCATCGTGGTGTTCCTCTTGGTTCGGGGCCAGCCGATGCCGGGTCGCGGCGCGGTGATTCGCAGCGACCTCGGCCGTGCCCCTCGCCCCAACCGGATTCTGCTGCCCGCCGTCGTCGGCGGCGCCGTCATGCTGATCGCCCTGCTCTTCACCGAAGGAAGTGTGCGTCTGGCCCTGGTGGCATCGATGACCTTCGCCGTCGTCGCGATCTCCCAGGTGGTCGTGACTGGGTACGCCGGGCAGGTTTCTCTGGCGCAGCTGACCCTCGCGGGCGCGAGCGCGTTCTCACTCAGCTGGTTCACCGACGACCTCGGCGTCCCGTTCCCGGTAGCGCCCATCCTCGCTGCGCTCGTGGCGGCCGTCATCGGTGTCGTCGTCGGCCTGCCCGCGCTTCGCGTGCGGGGGCTGCCGTTGATGGTGGCGACACTCGCCTTGGCGGTGTTCCTCGAAGCGTTCTGGTTCCGCAATCCGGCGCTCAACGGCGGAATGGTAGGCGCTCCGGTCACTCCTGCATCTCTGTTCGGCATCGACCTCGGGATGGGTGTGGGCGAGGACCGACCCCGGATGGGCTTCAGTGTGTTGTGCCTGGTCGTCTTGGTGATGGTGGCCGTCGGTGTTGCGCTGCTTCGTAGGAGCAGACTCGGATCCGCGATGCTGGCGGTGCGAGCCAACGAACGGTCCGCCGCCGCCAGCGGGATCAACGTCGGTGCGACCAAGCTGATGGCGTTCGCGATCTCGTCGTTCATCGTCGGTCTCGGCGGCGCGATGATCGCTTACCAGCAGACGCTTGCAGCTGCGAGTACGTACTCCGTGTTCACGAGCATCGGTTTCTTCGCGCTTGTGTACATCGCAGGTGTCACGTCGTTGAGTGGAGGAATCCTCGCAGGGTTCCTCGCGCCGGGCGGGCTCGTCTTTTACCTTGTCGACACCTACCTTTCCATCGGCGACTACTACATGCTGATCAGTGGAGCACTGCTCGTCGTCACGGTGATCTTCAACCCCGACGGCATCGCGGGTGCGTTCCAGCGGATTCCGTTGCCGAAGCAACTCGTGACGGTACGACGCACAACGATTCCCGCGGCAGAACTGGACCCGTCGCCGGATGTGCGCGGCGTCGGAGAGATACTCCTCACCGTGACCGACGTCGGAGTCAGTTACGGCCCGGTCCAAGCCGTCGACGCAGTCTCGTTCGACGTTCGACAAGGCGAGATCGTCGGATTGATCGGACCGAACGGGGCGGGCAAGACGACACTCGTCGACGCGATCAGCGGATTCGCCGCATCGACGGGCTCAGTCACGCTCGACGGGACCGAGTTGTCCGGGATGGTGCCGCATCGCCGCGGACGGGCCGGGCTCGGCAGGACGTTTCAGGACATCGAACTGTACGACGAACTGTCCGTCGCGGAGAACGTGCTCGTCGCGGCGCCCAGGAACGGCACGGACGCCGCCATCGCGCGAACGTTGGCGCTCCTCGAGATCACCGACCTCGCAGATCGCCCGGCCGCAGATCTGTCTCAAGGACAACGACAACTCGTGTCTGTCGCGCGTGTGCTCGTCGCCTCTCCGCGTGTTGCGCTGCTCGATGAGCCGGCCGCCGGGCTGGACAGCTCGGAGAGTCGTTGGCTCGGTGAACGACTGTCGGCGGTCCGGGCGAACGGAGGATCGATGCTGCTGATCGACCACGACATGGACCTCGTTCTGTCACTGTGCGATCGGATCATCGTGCTCGACCTCGGCCAGGTGATCGCGTCCGGAACGCCGGACGAGATCCGCAACGACGAGCGTGTGGTGCAGGCATATCTGGGCGCCCCCGCCGGTGCCGACCAGGAGGCTCAGTGATGACAGTGTTGGCGTGCGACAACCTCGACTGCGGGTACTTCCAGGACAACCCGTGCGTACGGGGTGTCGACCTGACGATCGACGAAGGTCAGGTGGTTGCGCTCCTGGGGCCCAACGGCGCCGGTAAGACGACTCTCTTGGAGACACTTGCGGGTCTGGTGCCGCGGGTCGGCGGGGCGGTGTCGGTCAACGGGGCTTCGGTGAAGTCGGGAGATGCGAGGCGCGCCGTGCGGGCCGGAATGGTCCTGGTCCCCGACGATCGTGCACTCTTCAAGAACCTCACCACCGAGCAGAATCTCGCGCTCGCGATTCCGCAAAGAACCATCGGCGGACTGGTGTCGAACAGGCGGAGCGTGGCCGCGGGCCTGGCACAGACCGTGAACCGGTTCCCGGCGCTCGAGAAGCGGCTGAAAGTGAAAGCCGGGCAGCTCTCGGGCGGCGAACAGCAGATGCTCGCGATCTCCCGCGCGCTCCTGCAGCGGCCGAACGTCCTGTTGATCGATGAGTTGAGCATGGGGCTGGCACCCGTGATCGTCGAATCGATTCTCCCGGTGCTGCGTGAGGTCGCGGCGTCGGACCGCACCGCGGTGATCCTCGTCGAGCAGCACGTTCGGCTAGCGCTCGACGTGGTCGACCGAGCGCTTGTCCTCGTGCACGGCGACATCGTCATCGACGAGCCCGCGACGTTGTTGGCAGCAGATCCGGGCCGCCTCGAGAAGGCGTACCTCGGCGGCTGATCGCAACGAGCACATGCTCGCAGAGTGGCTATTCCTCCTGTTCAGCGGGCCAGTGATCAGGCGGAGGGGCCGCGGACTTCGGCGGCGAGCCGAGAGAGCAGGTTCGTGTCGGCTGAATACGGGGTGTTGAAGCCGAGACGGTCGACGTACGGGCCGTATCGTCGGAGCAGCTCCGTCGCGCCGTCTCGTGGATCGTCGACGGTGACGGCGATCGAATCGACGAGGTCGTCCGGGATCTGTCGACCCATGGCCTGCCAGTCACCCGACTTCGACATCGTGTGCAGCGTCGGGTGCAGGTCGGAGAACCCGACCGATGCGAGTATCGGCTGATACGCGGGCGTCGAGCCGTAGAAGGCGATCTGCGTCCGGACGGCTGACCGAGCTGCCGCCATGTCGTGATCCGTGTGGCCGATGATCACCATCGCCGAATGGTGGACGGCCGTGCGTTCCCGGCCCGACAACGCTGCGCCATGCGCCAACGACGGCAGAGTGGTGTCGCGCAGGAATTCCGGCGTGCACAGTGGATGGGAGAGGAAACCGTCCGCCACCTCGCCCGCGACGCGGGTCATCCGAGGCCCGACGCCTGCCAGCCACACCGGCGGTGGACCGAAACCGTCGACCTCGGACGGGTTGGGCCGAAACAGCGGCGGCATCAGCGTGTGCTCGTAGAAGTCCCCGCGATGGTCAAGCCGTCCACCGGTGGCCCACGCGTCCCAGACGGCGCGAACCGCGGTCACCATGTCGAGCATCCGGTCGGCCGGTCGGCTCCACGGCATCGAGTATCGACGGGTGATGTGCGGTCGGATCTGGGTGCCGAGACCGAGTACGAAGCGACCCTGCGAGTACGCCTGGAGATCCCATCCGAGTGTCGCCAGCAGCAGTGGATTTCGGCCGAACGCAACCGCGATCGACGTCCCGAGCGTCACCCGGTCGGTGTGTTCCGCGGCCAACAGGAGGGGAAGAAATGGGTCGTGTGCGCCTTCGAACGTCCAGACGGCGTCGTATCCGGACTTCTCCGCCTCGGCCGCGGATGCGCCCATCTCCGACAGCGGGCACGTGATTGTCGTGTCGACGAACATGGTGCGACGCTACCGGGCGTCACGGTTCAGGCCGCCGATTCGTGCCGCGGCGGCGTGAACCAGCGGGTCGCTACGCCCCCACGAGACCTGTCGTCTGAACGTGTGAATTGAACGTCGGCCCGTGATCAAGAAGTGAAGCGAACGACCAAATTCTCCCTCTGACCTGCGAAAGCGGCTGTCGACCGTTCACCCTGCCCTTTTGAAGAGTCGATTACCAACGGCGCCCCAGCTCGTGGGGTGCGCGGATGTCGAAAGCGTCCGATTTATGCCAGGAGGTTGCCGACGACCCGAGGCGTGACCGTACGTAACGTGATCTGTGTCTCTCTCGATCCATCTTCTGACTGCAAGGCCACGAGTCCTTGCGCCGGAAGCCGAGACGCGTCTCGGAGTGGGAGCAGACGACACATGAGCGTTCCGTACGACGCGGAGATCGGATGGGGCACAACGCGCGATCCCGTCGTTCACCGGATCGCACGGTCGCATCCGTGGCTCGACATCTTGAGCCGTCGGCTCCGGTTCTCCGACTTCGTCGTCGTCGCGGCAGCGGTGGCGGCGGGACATCTCGTCCGTTTCGGAGCCGATGCCGATCTGACGGCGCCCGCGGGGCTTCTCGGAACTCCGATGGTGTGGCGGGAGGTCGGTCTGGTCTTCGGGTGGACGGTGGCGCTCGGACTCGCCCAGGCGAGGGACCGGCGGGTGCTGTGCAGCGGTGCGACTGAGTACAACCGCGTGATCTCCGCGAGTTTCTGCCTGTTCGGGGCCCTCGCCATCGTCGACCTCGCATTGAACCTGTCCGTCGCTCGCGGATATCTCGCCGTCGTCTTTCCGCTCGGAACCTTGATGCTCCTGGTGTCGCGGTGGCTCTGGCGTCGTCGTGTGGCCCGCGGGCGGTCGCGTGGACGGTACCTCCAGGCTGTGCTCGTGATCGGCGATGCGACGACGGCGGCGGCTCTTGCTCGCAGGCTCCTCGACAATGCTGCGCTCGGGTACACGGTGGTCGGAGTGTGTGTGCCGTCGGCCGAGGCCGCGTTGCGCATTCGCAGTGATCGACAACTCGTCGACGCGGGAATCAGCGTGTACGCCGGTTACTCCGACGTGCACTCCGCGCTCGCCGAGACCGGAGCGGCGGTCGCTGCCGTCACTGATGCAGAGGTGCTCGGGCACGACGCGCTGCACGATCTGATGTGGGAACTCGACGACCAGGGAATCGACCTGCTGGTCGCACCCGGCCTCGCCGGTGTCGCGGGCCCCCGGATCACCGTCCGCATCGAACCCGGACTGCCTCTCCTGCACGTCGACCGCCCGCGGCACCACGCCGCGAATCGGATCATGAAGGTCGCCTTCGACAAAGCTGTCAGCCTGTGCGCGATCGTTGTCTTCGCGCCGGTCATGGTGGTGTGCGCGATCGCGATCAAACTCGACAGCCGTGGTCCGGTGTTCTATCTCGGTGAGCGGATCGGGGCGAAGAACGTTCCGTTCTACATGTGGAAGTTCCGGACGATGGTCGACGGCGCCGACAGGATGGTCGCCGACCTCGCTCAACACGACGACGGCAACGGTGTCCTGTTCAAGATCCACGACGATCCGCGGGTGACCCGCGTAGGGCGCTTTCTGCGGCGACACAGCCTCGATGAGCTTCCCCAGCTCTTCAACGTGATGAGCGGGACGATGAGCCTCGTCGGGCCACGCCCGCCGCTGCGCGACGAAGTCCAGACGTACAACCGCATGGTGGTCCGGCGTCAGCTCGTCCGGCCCGGCATCACAGGACTGTGGCAGGTGTCAGGACGCAGCGACCTCTCGTGGGAGGAATCGGCGCAACTCGACCTGTCGTATGTAGAGAACTGGTCACTGACCGGTGATCTGATCATTCTCCGCCGCACCGCACACGCGGTGCTCTCCAAGGACGGTGCGTACTGATGTCCTGCCCCGCTACCGAACCGAAAGGCCGTCATGAAGAAGGCACTGATCACCGGAATCACCGGACAGGACGGCTCATACCTCGCCGAGCTCCTGCTCGCGAAAGGCTACGAGGTTCACGGCCTGACCCGTCGGGCGTCGACCTTCAACACCGGCCGAATCGACCACCTCTACCGGGACCCACACGACCCTGACGCCAGGCTGTTCCTGCACTACGGGGACCTGAGCGACGGGGCCCGACTGGTCACGTTGATCTCGAAGATCGACCCGGACGAGGTGTACAACCTGGCGGCCCAATCGCATGTGCGAGTCAGCTTCGACGAACCCGAGCACACGGGCGACACGACCGGGATGGGATCGATCCGGCTCCTCGAAGCCGTCCGCCAGGCGGGTATCGAATGCCGGTACTACCAGGCGTCGAGCTCGGAGATGTTCGGCGCGTCGCCGCCGCCGCAGAACGAGTCGACCCTCTTCTACCCCCGGTCGCCCTACGGCGCGGCGAAGGTCTACTCCTACTGGGTCACCCGAAACTACCGAGAAGCCTACGGACTGTTCGCGGTCAACGGAATCCTGTTCAACCACGAGTCGCCACGTCGTGGCGAGACGTTTGTGACTCGCAAGATCACCCGAGCCGTCGCCAGAATCAAGGCCGGTCTCGAGGACTCGTTGTACATGGGCAATCTGGACGCGGTCCGAGACTGGGGGTATGCGCCGGAGTACGTCGAGGGCATGTGGCGGATGCTTCAGGCGGACGAACCGGACGACTACGTCCTGGCGACGGGCCGTGCCTGCTCAGTGCGGGACTTCCTGTCGGCGGCCTTCGAACACGCGGACCTCGATTGGCGCGATCACGTCGAGTTCGATGAGCGTTACCTCCGCCCGACCGAGGTCGACAGCCTGATCGGGGACGCGACACGCGCCCGGGAACACCTCGGGTGGAGCGCCACGGTCGACGCCCCGTCATTGGCACGGATCATGGTCGACGCGGACATTCGGGCGCTGGCCTGCGAAGGGCGCAAGTGGATCGACAGTCCGTCCCTGACCGCATGGGCGAGCTGATGGAGCCGCTGGGGCCGTCGACCCGGATCTACGTCGCGGGACGGCGAGGACTGGCGGGATCTGCGTTCGTCCGAGCCCTCACCGCGCGGGGGTGCCGGAGGATCGACGGCGCAACCAGCGCCGACCTCGATCTCCGCGACCGGGCGGCGACATTCGCCCACCTCGAACAGTCGGACCCGGACGTGGTGATCCTCGCGGCGGCGAGGGTCGGCGGCATCGCCGCCAATTCGTCGTACCCCGTCGACTTCCTGTCGGACAACCTGCGAATCCAGTGCAACGTGATGGACGCGGCCGCCGCTCTGCGTGTGCCACGGCTGCTGTTCCTCGGATCGTCGTGCATCTATCCGAAGTTCGCGCCCCAGCCGATCACCGAGGACGCGCTGCTGACCGGGCCGCTCGAGCCGACGAACGACGCGTACGCGATCGCCAAGATCGCCGGAATCATGCAGGTCAAGGCAGTTCGCAGGCAGTACGGACTGTCGTGGATCTCGGCCATGCCGACTAATCTCTACGGGCCGAACGACAACTTCGCCGCCGAGACCAGTCACCTGTTGCCTGCGTTGATCAGACGGTACGAGCATGCCGTCGCCTGCGGTGCCGGGTCGGTGACGAACTGGGGGACGGGAAGACCGCGGCGCGAGATGATGCACGTAGACGACATGGCCGATGCTTGTTTGACGCTCCTCGACGCGTACGACGGCGACGAGCACGTCAACGTGGGCACCGGAGTCGACCACACGATCGCGGAGATCGCCGGACTCGTCGCCGACCGCTCGGGTTTCAACGGCGAAGTCCACTGGGACACCGACCGGTCCGACGGGACTCCGCGCAAGGTTCTCGACGTGTCGAGGCTGGCGTCGCTCGGATGGTCTGCGCGCATCCCCCTGGCCGACGGTATCGCAGAGACCATCGACTGGTTTCGGGCGCAGTCAGGGGCGCTGCGTGAGTGAATCGACCCGAATCGTCGTCGGACTCAGGACCACCGAGCCCGGCGCGACGTTGTGCTCCGCCGTCGCCGCGGCCCCGATGACCGCCCGGCGTCCGATGTGGACGGGCCCCACCACGGTGGCGCGCAACGCGATCCACGCGCCGTCGTCGATCACCATCGGTTCGCCCGTCGCGGCGTGCGTGATCAGAGACGCCGACTGCGACAGCACGACGTTGGAGCCGATCCGCACATCGCCCTCGCTGTTGGCGACTGTCACGTTCTCGCCGATCCACGAATCCGCGCCGATGCGCAGGCGGTCCGGTGCGTGCACCCGGACCCGTGGCCGGATGAGCACACCTCGCTCGATCTGCGCGCCGAACGCTCGCAGCGCCGCCACTCGCACTCGGTTCGGGACAAACGCCAACGCCGTGAGACGCGACACCGAGGGCCAGGCGAGTGATGAGTAGCGGTTCACCCCTTCGACGGTATCCGAGTGCCGCGGCGGCGACGAGAGTTCGGCGAGTGGACATCGTCGCGATCAACTACGCGCCGGAGGTCACCGGCATCGGGCCCTACACGACGGACCTCGCACAAAGACTCGCCGCAGCCGGGTGGGATGTCCGAGTGGTCACGGGGCGTCCTCACTACCCGCAGTGGCGACCGATGGAACTGCCGTCGGTGGCCGACGACGGTGTGCAGGTCGAACGGGTTCGGCACAGCATCCCGGCGACGCCGAGCATGGCGGGCCGGGTGCGAATGGAGCTCGAGTTCGGAGTCCGTGCACTGCAGCGTGGCGTCCGATCGGACGCGGTTGTGGTGATCGCCAGTCCGCCGTTGATCGCCGTCGGGCTGATCGTCGCCGCCATGCGGTTCCGGCGGCAGGCCACCCCGGTCGGGATGTGGGTTCAGGACCTCTACTCCCAGGCCGTCGTCGAGGCGGCCGGCCGCCGCGGGCTCACGGTTAAGGCCGTTCGTGCTCTCGAATCGTCGGTGCTCCGGTCGGTGGATTCGGTCGCCGTGGTGCACGAGAGGTTCACGCGGACCGTGGTCGACGAGCATCGGGTCGACGCACGTCGTGTCGTGGAAATGCGGAACTGGAACCAGTCTCGGCCACCTGCCCGGGGCGATCAGCAAGCCGCGCGAGCGCGCCTGCGTATCCCGTCGTCGACGGTCGTCGCGGTCCACGCCGGAAACATGGGTGTCAAACAGGGCCTGGAGACGGTCGTCGCCGCTGCTCGTATGGCCGAGAGCGCGGCGCTGGGCGTTCAGTTCTACCTGGTGGGAGACGGCAACCAGAGGCGTGCGCTCGAATGCGCGGCTCTCGGCTGCGGCGCCGTGACGTTCGTCGACCCGCTGCCCGACGACGAGTTCCACCTCATGTTGGCGGCCGCCGACGTGCTGATCGTCAATGAGAAACCCGGCGTCGCCGAGATGAGCATTCCGTCGAAGCTCACCACCTACTTCGGCGCGGGGCGTCCGGTGGTCGCGGCGGTCGAGCGCGGGGGTATCACCGCGGGCGAAGTGGAGCGGTCGGGTGCAGGCGTCGTCGTCGCCGCGGGAGACGGGTGCGCGCTGCTCGACGCAGTCGTCTCGGTCGCGGCCGACCCACGGCGCGCTGCGCTGCTCGGCGATGCGGGTGTCAGATACGCCCGCGAGGAACTGTCGGCCGAGGCGGCGGTCGAGCGTTTCCAATCTTGGCTGGCGGCGCTGGCGGACGACGGACTCGATGCACCGTCCTTCGGGGAGGAACTCGACGACGATCGGCGTCTGGCCGACTACGTCGTCGACAAGCGCGACCGTGGACGAAACCGCGTGTGGATGGTTCTGTGGATCGCTGCCGCAGCGGTCCTGCGCAGCGGTGTCGGTGGATCAGCGGCGAGGCGCGCGGTGCTCCGGGCGTTCGGTGCGGCAATCGCCGAGGACGCCAGGATTCACCGGTCGTTCCGTGTGCACTTCCCGTGGAAGCTGACCGTCGGAGCGAGGAGTGCCATCGGCCGAGACGTCTGGGTGATCGATCCCGAACCCGTGACGATCGGATCCGACTGCACGATCGGTGACGAGGTCGTCATCTGCTCCGGCGGTCACGATCACCGGTCGCCGACATTCGACCGGACCAGCGAACCGGTGTGGATCGGTTCAGCCTGCTCGATCGGCGACGGCGCGATCCTCCTGAAGGGAGTGCGGCTCGGTGACGGAGTCCAGGTGCCCGCGGGTGCGGTGATCACATGAGGATCCTGCAGGTGGTGACCCTGCTCGCGCCCGGCGGCGAGTACGGCGGCCCCGCGACTGTTGCGGTCAATCAGGTCCGGGCGCTCGTGGAACTCGGACACGATGTGACCCTGGTGGCCGGTGTGCGCGGCGGATACCGGCCACCGGCGGTCGTGGGCGTCGACCTGCGGACGTTCCCCGTGACGACGTTGGGGCCGGGTCGCTCGTTCACCCGGATCTGCGCGCCGACGATGCTCCGCTGGCTGGCCGCACACGGTGGGGAGTTCGACGTCGCGCACGTCCACATGGGCCGCGACCTCGTGTCGGGGCCGGCCGCGCGAATACTGGTGGGGCGTGTCGCGACACATGTGCAGACCCACGGCATGGTGAAACCGAAGAACTCGCCCGTGCACCGCGTGCTCGACGCTGTGATCACGCGGCCGGTACTGCACAACGCCCGCACGGTGTTCTGCCTCAATGCCGCTGAACGTTCCACTCTGTGCGCAGCCGTCGGCGACGATCCGACGTTCCGCCGGCTCACCAACGGCGTGCCCGAGGTCGAGGAGACAGACCGTTCGACGTTCACGCCGCCCGAGGTCCTCTTCTTGGCACGACTGCACGAGCGCAAGCGGCCCGCAGCGTTCGTCGAGGCCGCACTCGACCTGGCGAGGGATCACCGTGCGAGCTTCACCGTCGTCGGACCGGACGAAGGGGAGGCCTCGGTTGTCGACGGGCTTCTCGACGCGGCTCGTGCCGACGGGGTCGACCGCGTTGGCACCGTGTCCCGGGAACCCGCCGTTGATGCCGTCGACGTCCTCGACCGGATGTCGCGTGCCGAGGTCTACGTCCTTCCCGCGCGGCGTGAGCCGCTCGGCGTCTCCGTACTCGAAGCCATGTCGGTCGGCGTGCCGGTGATCGTCACCGACAGCTGCGGCGCGGCGCGGGTGATCGCCGAGGCCGACGCGGGCACGGTCGTCGACGAGGATCTGACGACGCTGACCTCGGCGATCGCCGAGATGCTCGATGACTTGGAGCTGGCGCGCGATCGAGGGCGCAGGGCACGCCGCGCGGTCGTCGAGTTCTGGGGCGCGCGGACCGTCGCACAGCGTCTCGCGGACCGATACGCGGGCGATGAGATCAACGACGAGGAGTGGACATGAACGAGCCGCAGGACGTCACCGTCTCGGTGCTGGTCCCGTCGTACAACCCCGGCCCCTATCTGGCCGAAGCGCTCGCGTCGGCCTTGGCCGAGCTCGGTCCGGCTGACGAGATCGTCGTGCAAGACGCGTGCTCGACCGACGGCAGTCGAGACCTGCTGGACGAGCTGGCGGCTTCCGACTCCCGCGTGCGACCGGTGTTCGAGAAGGACGGCGGACAGTCCGACGCCCTCAATCGGGCCCTCGGGCGCGCGGTCGGCGACTGGATCGTGTGGCTCAACGCCGACGACGTGCTGTCGCCCGGTGCCCTGGACGCCGTTCGGACGGCAGTCGCAGAGCACCCCGACGTCGACGTCGTCACCGGGGACCATCGGTTGATCAGAGCGAACGGCGAGACGATCGACGACTTCCACGGCCGCCCGATCGAGCTCACCACGCTGCTGCGCAGATCGACGTGCGCGTCATTCTCCGGTTCGGTGGCCATCCGCTCAGAATTCCTACGCGACCTCGGCGGCTTCGACGACACCTTGCACGCCACGATGGACTACGAACTCCAGTTCCGGATCGCGGAGGCGCAGCCGCGGCAAGTGGCCGTGCGAGCGCAGATCGGAGCCCTGCGACTGCACGACGGATCGAAGACCGCCACCCTGTGGCGCACGTTCATCACCGAAGCGCACGGGTTGCGGATGCGATACGCGAACTCGCCGCGTGAGCGTCTTCTCGGAGTTGTCGGCACAGGCGAACAAGCTGCATCGTTCGTGGTGTTCGGCCTCCGCCAGACTCGGGGGTATCGCATTCTGCGGAGCAAGATCAGCGGGATCGGTTCAGGTCATAGCAGCGATGGCTGACCACGCTCGAGGACGACGGATACTTCGCGACGCGACACTGCGTATCAGTGCGCGCGCCGCAGGCTCGGTGATCCTCGGCGTGACGCTTCTCCTGTTGGCGAACACCATGTCCGTCGACGACTTCGGCCGTTTCATCCTCGCCTACACGGTGGGCATGGCCGTCGGCCTCGTCGCTGGGTTGGGCGCGCCGATGCGTGTACTGCGCGTCAACGCGCTCAACAACCCGGACGGCGCAGCTTCGTGGCAGTTCACGGTCCACACGGCGGCGACCGCGGTGGCGTTCGGAATCGCGTTGGTCGGGCTCACACTGTCGGGCGCTGTGGCTGTGCTCGTGGCGGGGGCCGTGTTCGCGTACAGCGACACGGTGCAGAACTATGCGCAGTCGCACTTGGCCGGGCTGGGGCGTCACTCGTCCGCGAGTGCGCTCGGCATTGCGCAGCGAGCCGTCCCACTCGCCGCGATCATCGCCGCACATCAGGCCGGCACATCGTCCACGCCCGCCGTCTTGATCGTCGCCTTCGCCGCGACGGCCGTCCTCGGTCTGGCTGCGCCGGTGCAACACGCCCGAGGGCGCGCACGGCGAGTCGGCCGCGCCTCCGAGGTGGGCGGTGGGTACTGGACCCTGTCTATGTCGGGGGTGCTCGCCCAACTCCAGGTGCCTGCGTTCGCGGTCTTCGCAACGGCGACGACGGTGGGCTGGTTTGCGCTCGCAACCCGTGTCACCGGGCCGTTGACACTCGTCGCAGCGGCGATGTCGACGGTCCTGATCCCCGAACTCTCTCGCCGCGTGGGCGACACCGACGACTTCGACCGCATCTTCCGCCGCTATCTCGCGGTGACAGTCGGGTATCTCGTCATCGTCGTCCTCGGCGCGATCCCCGGAGCCTGGTTGGTCGTCCGGGTGGTCGGCGACAAGTACTCGCCTGCACAGTCGATGCTCGCCGGGCTCATCGTCGCCGCAGGTGTGTCGTCGGTGTCGCAGTCGGTCAGCGCGTCGTACATCGCCCGTGGACGTCCGGGACGGGTCACGGCTGCGATCGTGATCGGAGGCAGCGTCACCATCGTGTTGTTGGCGGTGTGCGGGCACGCCGACGCGACCGGCCTCGTGTGGGCTGCACCCGTCGCGGGTCAGGCCGCTGTTCTCGCGGTCCTGGTCGACGGACTGCGGGAGCGGCCGCTGGCGGCGCGTGTCACCGCGAACCTCGAACGCGTCGCGCTGGTCGGTGCAGCCGTGGTGGCGGCGCTCATCGCAGTCGCCGTCCCCATAGTCGACCGCCCTGCGTCCACCAGTGGCATAGCTCCTGCCGCGCACCTGATCACGACCCCGGCAGACGGACCGGCGGTTCGAATCCTGCTGGTCGGCGACTCCCTGGTCGAGGGGACGGTGTTCGGCGGACGCGGCGACAACAATTGGACCCGCATCGCGCAGGCGCGGCTGGCGAGACGATCACCCGCGGCCTGCCCGGTTGTCCTTCGGGTGTCCGGCCGCGGTGGTGCAGGCTACGTGACTTCCGGCCTCCGACACACGACCTTCCTCGATCAGGTGCGAGCACAGATGACCGATGACGTCTCTGTTCTGGTTCTCGCAGGCAGCAACAACGACTCGTCGCCCGCGTACCGGAACGGTGCGAACTATCGGATTCACGTGAAACACGTGATCGCCGCGGCCCGCGCCGTGAATCCGCGAGTCCAGATCGTGATCACCTCGGCGTTGCGTGTGCCGGGCGCGCGCCGCCCGCCAGGTGCCGGGGCAGTCCGAGCGTCCTTGCAGAAGGTCGCCGCCGTCGAGAAGGTGACATTCGTCGATCCGAACACATTGAATTGGTTCGCTCGCGGCACCGTCGCCACCGTGCTGGGCGGAGACGGCAGGCATCCGACCGATCTGGGACACCAGATGATCGCCGACGGCATGGCGCCGATCCTCGCGTCGGCTGCTCGATCGGGGAAGTGCACGACATGACTCGGGTGGTGAGCAGCAGAATCGGCGCCACGGTCGTCGCCGCGGTCGCGGTGATCGTCGTGCTGGCCGGGGCGACGGCAACTGTGATCGCGCAGAGCGGCGTCTACCAGGCGACCTCGCGCGCGGTGCTCCTCGCCTCGCCGATGAAGGGCCGACCGAACATCGGATACGACGCCGGGGTCCCCGCGATGTTCTCGGTCGCGATCGAGTCGTACGCGGTGCTGGTTTACAGCGAGAGCTTCCTGCGTCGCGTCATCGATCGGCAGCACTTGGATCTGACCAGCGACCGGCTTCGGGCCGCGATCCGGGTGACGTCGCCGCATACGACGACAATCGTCGACTTCGAGGTGCGGACCGACGACCCGGACGTCTCGACGAGGGCGGCGACCGCCGTCGCAGAAGAGTTCGCGGTGGTGGTTCCCGAACTGGAAGCGCCGACACCGATCACCGTTCATGTGATCGACGCGGCGCCTGCGACGGCGGCTTTCGACCGCTCGATTCAGCGAACCGGAGCGTTGTCGATCATCGCCGCGGTGACCGCGGTCGGGATCACCCTGTACCTCCGACGTCGCGCCGCGGCGTCGTCGTATGTCCGTCGGGGACCGGAACCGATTGGAGAGACACCATGACGCGTTCGACGTCGAGTCGACCGAACACCTTCATCAGCCTGGTGGCGTGGTTGCTGCCGCACACCCCGATCAAGGTCTGGCTGTTGCGCAGACTCGGGCACACGATCTCCGACACCGCCAGAATCGGACCCAACCTGGTGCTGGGGTGCGGAACCTTCACGGTCGGTGCGGGGTCGATCGTGTCCCCGTTCAACGTGTTCCGCAGTGCCTCGCGCATCGAGATCGGCGACGGCGTGTTCATCGGAAGGCTCAACCAGGTCACGGCGGCCCCGGCGTACCAGGAGTTCAGCGACCGGTGCGGCGTCCTGGTGATGGGTGACGAGTCGATCATCACCAATCGCCACTACTTCGACGTGTCGGGGCGGATCGAGCTCGACCGACGCGCCGGAATCGGCGGCATCCGCACCGTCATGCAATCCCATGAGATCGACATCGTCGCCAATGAGACGACGGTCGGCATCGTGCGCATCGGCGAGAACGCCATGCTCGCCACTGCGTGCCTGGTCTTGAAAGACGCTCGCGTCCCCGCCTACTCGATCGTTGCCGCAGGGTCGACGGTCACCGCGGCACGTCCCGACGAGGAACTGCCGCAGGGACTGTACGCCGGCTCGCCCGCACGCTGGCGCAAGGACCTTCCCGACTGCAGTTGGTGGCATCGGGACGGTTTCTTCACACCGGTTCGGGAGGTGCGCGACCTGTGACTTCTGCGCGCGGAACGACGGCGGCCGTCGTGACGATCGGTGCCCTCGTGCTGTCCGGGTGCTCATCCAACCCGGATCCGGCGGACGGGACGTCGACACACTCCGTGGTCCCGACGTCGCACGCCCCCGCCGCTGCCGGCACCGCACAGGTGCACGTCCGCTTCGACGATCCGTCGACCCCGCTGCGGGGTTTCACCGTGATCGACCGCGGACGTAACGGGGTACCGAGCTTTCGAGTGCACGACGGGCTCCTCGTCCACGGAGCGCCCGAGGCGCCGGGGGCCGCGCTCTACACGTCGACGTCGGTGGCCGCCGATGCAGTCACCCGCATCGGCGCCACCGTCCGCTTCCCCGACGGGGGAACATCCGGGGCGATCGCGCTGCTGGTCGGCGCGCACCCGGTGCCGAAGTCGGAGGACGATCCGGCACCGAGCGCAGCCGTCCATTTCGTCGCCGACCCGGACGGGTGGAGCTATGCCGTCTGGCCGGAGGGCACTCGTGCACAGGACGTGCTGGCGCGGGGACGGTATCGGTCGCCGATCGAGAAGTCGAGTGCACGGTTCGAGGTGCAACTCGTCGGCTCGACCGTGACCGTGCTGCTCCCGGACGACACCGCGGTCACGCTCACCGACCCACGGATCGGTACGTACCGCGGACCCGTCGCGACCTGGGAGCTCTACGAGGCGACCCCCGACCTGAAGCCCGCAGCATTCGCGGAACTCTGGGCGGGCTGATGGGATCGTCGGCGGTTCTCGCGGTGGCGGCGGTTGCGCTCCTCATCGGATGCTGGGACCGTGGCCTGCTCGCGCGTCTCGACACGACGACTGGCCTGTGGGTCGGGTCGGTCACGGGGTGGCCGATCGTGGTCATCTACGCGATAGCGCCCCTGCTGTGGTCCGACGCGCCGTCTGCGGGATCGAAGTTCACGGTGCTGCTGTATGCGCCCGCGGTGCTCTGCAGTCTCGCTGCCGTCGGCCGTGCTCTCGCCAGGGACCGGCTGGTCGTCGATCCCGCGGCGGCCATGCTCGCCTCCCTGTTTGTCGGGGCGGGCGTCGCCATGGTCATCGACTCGTCCGACAAGCATCTGAACCTGATCATCGCAGTCCTGATCTTCGCGGGGTTTGTGCTCCGGACGTCCGACGTGTCGTTGGCGCAGGTCGGCGACGCGGCTCGAGTCGCGTTGGTCGGGTCGGTCGTCTGTGTCCTCGCATCGGTCACGTTCAACGCCTCCGCAGTCGTGGGGGATTGTCGCATCGACAAGTGCACCGACATCGGGGCCGCGTTGACCTCGCCGTTCGCGGGCAACGGCAACCTCGCCGGGATCATGGTCACCGCATTGCTGCCGTTCGTCGCCTACCGAGCAGAGCCCCTCCGGGTGATCGCCCTCGTAGTCGGAGTCGGGGCGGTCGGGCTCTTGGCGGGAAGTCGTACCGCGTTCATCGGAATCGGCGTGGCTTGCGCGGGTTCGCTCCTGCTGTCGACGGATCCGCATCGCCGTCTACGTGATGTCGGGCTCGGTGTGCTGTTCCTGGGTTCGCTCGTGTTCTCGTTCTTCCCGCTCTACGCCGGCTACTCGGAGACGGACTTCAGCCTGCGGGGGTACCTGTGGAACGAGGCACGGCGGCTCATTCCCGATCAGCTGATGTTCGGGTACAACCCCGCGTACTGGGTGGACTCCGGGCGGTCGACCCTCTTCACCGCGAACTACTCCCCACACAACGGCTGGTTCGAGATTCTGCTGTCGACCGGTGTGTGGGGCGCGGTCGTCATCGTCGTCGCCGCTGTTGTGAAGACCCTGTCGGTCACCCACCGGGAGCGGGGGTGGCTGGTCGTGTACTTCGCCACGATCCTCTGCATCTCGTCGATGGAGGCCGTTTATGTCCCGTACTTCCTCGGCATTGCGCCGTTCGCCGCGATCCTCCCGTTCTTCGTCTACCGAGGTGCGCGTGTCCGCGCGCCTCACGTCAAGGAGCCCGTATGAAGCTCGTGTCGCTGATCGCTCAGCGCTGGATGATCATCGTCGCCTGCATCGTTCTCGGTGTCGGGGGAGCGGTCGGCTACTCACTGATGCAGCCTCGCATGTACTCGGCGACCGTCCGTCTGTACGTGGTGTCCGGGACCGCGGATCTCCTTGAGGCCTATCAGGGAACGCAGGCCGCGCAGACAAGTGTCCGCAGCTTCGCGACTCTGGCGAGCGATCCGTCCGTTGTCAGTCGTGCCATCGACGCGGCAGGGGTGGCGACGTCGACGGCCGCGGTGATCGCCGACATGACGGTGAGCGTGCCGCCGCAGACGGTGGTCATGGACATCACCATCCGTACCGAGAACGCCACCGATGCGCCGAAGTTGGCGCTGGCCGTCGCGCAGGATCTGACCGGGCTCGTCGACAAACTCGAGGCGCCCCAGGCGGGTGGACCGGGCGCGCTGCGTTTGCAGATCGTCGATCCGAGCACTCAGGGCGCAGTCCGCGATCCGCTCGTCGACCCGGTTACCGGCGGTGCGGGTGCCGTACTAGGTGCGATTGTCGGAGTTCTTGCAGCTCTTGCCCTACAACGGCGTCGTCGTTCGGCTGCCGAATCGCGTGGGGCGGAGGACACTGAGGATCGACCGGCCGCGGGCGAGGCGACCGCGTCGTCGACGTCGGACGGCACCGCTGACACCGAACAGTTCCCGGTGGTGACGCCGCCGACGACTGCGTCGACCGCGCGCCATCACCGAAGAGATGGGACGTAAAGGTGATCAGACGACTCACTGCCATGCTCGTTGTGGTGTTGGTGGCGCTCTCCGCGGCGACCGCGAATGTGGACACGGTGTCGCCTGCGCGTGCCGTGACCGCCGAGTTCGGCGTGGCCAGCATCGCGACTCTCGCTGATCGGACACCTGCCGGCTACGAGCGGGAAGCCGCGGCGATCGCGGCGGTGGGAGGATCGTGGATACGCATCTTCGTGAACTGGAACGAAACCGAGCCGCTGCCGGGCGACTATCGGTGGGACCGGATCGACGCTGCCGTCGATGCGGCTCGAAACCACGGTCTCCGGGTCCTAGGGCTCGTTGCGGGACCCGCCCCCGCCTGGGCGGCGGTGTACCCGAATGTCCAGGGTTCGCCGCCACGGTCGGCGGCGGACTACGCGTCGTTCGCGGGAGTGTTGGCCCAGCGGTACCGGGGGCGGGCGGCCGCGTGGGAACTGTGGAACGAACCCAACCTGCGCGGGTATTGGATCAATCCGGATCCGGTGGCCTACGCGCAGTTGCTGAAGTTGAGCTATCCGAAGATCAAAGCGGCCGACCAGAACGCGGTGGTGGTGTCCGGCGGGCTGTCACCGGACGTCAGCGGCATCGGTGTCAGTGCCTATCTGGCCAGTCTCTATCTGGCGGGTGCGGGACGATCGTTCGATGCGGTCGGGCTGCACCCGTACACGTTCCCGCAGGTCCTGGGCGCGACAGGATCGGACCCGACGATCAGTGCGGTGCGCACCGTGATGAACTCGCGCGGCGATGGCGGGAAGAAGATCTGGATCACCGAGTGGGGCCAGCCGACCGGGACCAGCGACATCGCAGTCAGCGAGTCGAAGCAAGCGGACATCATCATGGCGAGCATGGCGTTCGTCCGGCGTCAGCGGGCCATGGGTCCGATGTTCCTCTTCACCACCAAGGACTGGAGTACCGACCCGTCGATCGCCGACCTCAACTTCGGGTTGTACCGCTACGACTACAGTCCGAAGCCGATCGTCTCGCGTCTCGCGCCGCGCTGAGAGGCGGCCGCGGCGCCGACGGTGAACCCGTCGCTGGACAACAGCGTCACACCGGCTGTACGTCAAAGAGCCGGGCGGCGTTGTCATGCAGGACGCCGCGGACCCAGTCGTCGCCGAGATCGAGGCGGATGACGGCGTCGAGGGCGTGGCGGTAGCTGTACGGGATGTTCGGGAAGTCGGAGCCGAACAGGATCTTCGAGCCGAGCGCCTGGACACGCGGCATCAGGTCCCTCGGGTACGGCGCGCCCTGCTCGGAGAAATCGGTGAACGACATCGTCGTGTCGAGATGGACGTTCTCGTACTGCTCGGCGAGATCGAGGAAGGATGCATACTCCGGTGTTCCCATGTGCGCGACGATCAGCGGGAGAGTCGGGAACCGTGCCAGCAGGGTCTTGATGCGGTCGGGGCCGGTGAACTCGCCCGGAGCGGGACCGGAGCCGCAGTGGATCACAACCGGGACCTGTGCATCGTCTATGCGACCCCACACATCGTCGAGGAGGGGGTCGATCGGGGAGTAGGCCCCGACCTGGATGTGCGACTTGAAGACTCGGGCGCCGGCCTCGATCGCCTCGCCGACGTACACGCCCGCGCCGGGCTCGGGGTAGAACGTCGCGGTCTGGAGGCAGTCCGGGTGAGTGGCCGCGAACTCGACGCCCCACGAGTTCAGCCACTGAGCCATCGCCGGCTTGTGCGGGTAGATCATCGACGAGTACGCGAGAGCTCCGAACGAACGCAGGGTCGACACGCGGACCTCTTCGTCGGCCCGGTAGGCGATGGGCCATTCTCGTCCGAGCATCGGGCCCGCGGAGTCGAAGTACGCCCACACCTTGTCCATGACACGGCCCGGCATGAAGTGAGTGTGGACGTCGATGATGCCGGGGAGCCCGATGCTCTGCCACGCTTCGCGGACGGCATCGACCTCGGCGGTCGTGAACGGCTGGACATCGTGGTCGTCACACATGTGATCGACGCTACCCATAGCATGCCCGTCCACGAAGCGGCGGGCACGACAACCACGGGTGGTGGACGCGATTGCTCAAGGGTCAGGCGCTGTCGCTCTCCAACTTGGAGATCGTGGAGATGATCGCGTCGCGGGCCGGGAAGTTCTTCGGCGCAATCATGATCGCCTCGGCCTCGACGGTGACGCCGTCCGCGTCGGACAGTTCGCCGTGCACAAAGGTCTTGCGGCCGTCGGTCCCCGTGACCTGCCCTTCGAGGGTGACCGGGCCGAGCGGTGTCGGACGCAGGTAACGCACCGTCAACGTGCCGGTGAAACTGGGCATGTGGTCGGCGGCAGCGGTCTCACCGACCAACTGGTCGAGCAGAAGTGCCGCAACGCCGCCGTGCACGTGCCCGCCGGGGCCCTCGTACGCTGCGCCGAGCACAACGTCGGCTCGGGTCACGCCGTCGACCTTCTTGATGCGCAACGGCGGCGCGACGGCGTTGCGCGCACCGGTCGCGGCGTTGCCCCACGGCATGCCGGTGAAGTCACGGGTGAATGCGACGCCGTAACCCTTGTCCTTCTGCTGCGCGCGCAGGCGAGCGACGATCGCCTCGATCTGCTCGCGTGCGTCGACCAACTCGGCATCGTCTACTTCGGTGCGGATGACGGCGTCGACCAGTTCGCGCACGGCGTCGGTGAGGGGCTCGACAATCGACAGGCGGCGTTCCACCTCGGCGTCGTCGATGTCTTCCAAGCGAAAGTCCATGCGGCTGACCTTATTCCGAACGCTGGGAGCGCCGGTGCTTCTTGATCACTTCGCCGAACATCATGGTCATCTTGGTTCCGAGCGGCCAGCCGACGTAGTAGCAGAGGAACAGTCCGATCTCATTGAGTTCCTCGGGCGAGAGTTCGCCATTGCCCAGTGCCGCACCTGCCTGGATCTCGGCGACGTCGGTCATCCCGTTGGCGGCGAGTGCCCCGAGGAGGATCAGCCGACGATCGCGGTGGGTGAGTCCTTCGCGGCTCCACACCTCGCCGAACACCTGGTCGGCGGTGTGAGCGAAGAAGTCGCCCGGGCCGTCGGACATCTCCCAGCCGTACACCTCGGTCATCATCGCCAGACCCTTGCGGCGCTGGTCGGTGAGTTCGGTCGGTTCAGTCATGATTCTCCTTGTTCGGACGAGTCGGTAGTGGGTACGCCGAGCCCGGCGGCGAGGTCGCGCAGGGCGAGTCGGCCGAGCGGGAGGTCGACGCCGAGGTCGTCAGCGAGCGCCAGGGCCAGACCGAGATCCTTCTCGCCGAGGTCGCGGACGTGGGTGAAGACGCCGAACCAGAAGTCGTCCGGTGCGATCGGCGCGGTCGTGTCCCGTAGCATGATCGCGCCGGCTCCGCCGGTGATGGCGTCGGTGTGCCGGACGACCCGGCCGAGTTTGCCGATGTCGATGCCCGCGGCTTCGGCGAGACGAGCGGCCTCAGTGGTCGCGGTGAACGACACGAAGTGCAGCAGGTTGCGAGCGAGCTTCATCCGCGTGCCGTCGCCCGCGCGGTCGCCTGCGTGGACGATCATGTCGCCTGCCAGGGCGAGAGCCGGCTTGGCATGGTCGTACGCGGTGCGGTCGCCGCCGACCATGATCGCGAGCCTGCCGTCCTTCGCGCCGACAGCGCCGCCGGAGATCGGCGCGTCGAGAAGAGTCACACCGGATGCTCCGCACACGGACGCGAGGTCGGTAGCGGTCTCGGGCGAGATCGTCGAGTGCACGACGATCATCGACCCGGCCGCCATCGTTGGGAGCAGTCCGTCAACGACGTCGCGCACCTGCACGTCGTCTCGTACACAGATGCTGACGAGGTCGCAGGCTCCGCCGAGAGCGGACAGCGAGTCGGCGGCGGAGGCGCCGGCGTCGACGAGCTCGGCGACGGCGAGATGATCGACGTCGAACACGGTGAGGCCGCCCGGTGCATCGACGAACCGCGTCGCCATCGGTCGACCGATGTTGCCGAGTCCGACGTAGCCGAGCCGGAGAGTCTTGTCGTCGGGGCTCACGAGCGGATGACCTGCCCTCCGTCGACGTTGAAGATCTGGCCGGTGATCCACGACGCCTCGTCGGACAGCAGGAACAAGCACATTCCGACGAGGTCGTCAGGTGTTCCCATGCGTCCGATCGGCAGTTTGGAGACCATGTCTTTCACAATGGCCTCAGGCGTGCTGTTGCGGGTCGCTTCGGTGTCGATGGGCCCGGGAGCGATCGCGTTGATCCGAACACGCTGGCCGCCGAGTTCAACGGCGAGCTGCTGAGTGAGCCCGTTGACGCCGACCTTCGCGAGCCCGTAGAAGCCGCTGTACACCCATGCGGCCGTCGACGACTGGTTGACGATCGCCCCGCCGTGCCGCATGTGCTGGTAGCAGGCGCGAGTCACGTTGAGTGCCCCGTCGAGGTTCACGCTCATGAACTTCTTGTAGTAGTCCCACGGCACGGTGGTCAGGAAGTCGAGTTTCATCCCGCCGTAGATGGCGGCGTTGTTGACCAGCGCGTCGATGCGGCCGTGTGCGTCGACGACGGTCTTCGCGAGATTGGCCGCCGATTCGGGGTCGGACACATCGGTGTGCACGTAGGTTCCGCCGATCGACTCGGCGACTGCCTGGCCTGCCTCGTCGTTCACGTCGGCGATGATCACCGTCGCGCCTTCAGCCGCGAGGGCACGCGCGTAGGCTTCGCCGATGCCGCCCGCCGCGCCGGTCACGATCGCGATCTTGTCGGTGAATCGATTGTTTCGATCAGTCATTTGTTTCTCCTAGCTGGGTTTGAGGGTGTAGACGCTTCGCCCACCCGGGGGAGGGGGCGTTCAGGAGACCGGGGTAGCGACGGCTTTGGTTTCGAGGTACTCCTCAAACCCGGCCACCCCCATCTCGCGGCCGATGCCCGACTGCTTGTAGCCGCCGAAGGGGACGTCGGCGGAGTACCAGATGCCGCCGTTGACTCCCATGGTCCCGGTGCGGACGCCGTCGACGACGGCATTGATGCGGACGGGATCGGAGCCCCAGACGGCACCGGACAGTCCGTACGGGGAGTCGTTGGCGATGTCGATCGCGTCCTGATCCCCGTCGTGGGGGAGGATCACGAGCACCGGGCCGAAGATCTCCTCCTGAGCCACGCGAGCGCTGTTGTCGAGGCCGGAGACGAGAGTCGGCGCGACGTAGAAGCCCGGACGGTCGGGGCGCTCTCCGCCGATCTCGACGGTGCCGCCTTCGTCTCGCGCGAGCTGCACGTAGCCTTCGACGCGGTCGCGTTGGCGTGCGGAGATGACTGGCCCGCAGATGGTTCCTGGCTTGGTGGGATCGTCGGCGGTCAGACCGGCCATCGCGTTGCGGGTGAGTTCGGTGGCCTCAGCGAGTTGTTCGCGGGGGACCACAAGTCGGGTGGTGATGGCGCAGCCCTGGCCGGCGTGGGTGACGACCGAGAACGCGGCCATCGAGCAGGCGGCTCGAAGGTCCGCGTCGTCGAGGACCAGGAACGCCGACTTGCCTCCGAGTTCGAGGAACACCTTCTTGAGGGTGGGCGCGGCGTCGGCCATCACTGCTCGGCCGGTGGCGGTGGAGCCGGTGAACGACACCAGGTCGACACGCGGATCGGTGGAGAGCCGGGAGCCCAGTCGGTGGTCGGTACCGGTCACGATGTTGATCACGCCTGCGGGGAAGTCGGTCTCCTCGTTGATCACCTTGCCGATCAGAGCTGCACACCACGGGGTGTCGGGGGCGGGTTTGAGGACCACGGTGCATCCCGCGGCGAGCGCCGGCCCGATCTTGGCGAAGTTGATCTGGTGCGGGAAGTTCCACGGGGTGATGGCGCCGACCACACCGACGGCTTCGGAGCGCAGTTCGCGAGTGTTCTTGATCCCCATCGGGGACGCTTCGCCGAGATCGCGTCGCCATTCGTAACTCTCGGCGAGGTCGGCGAAGTAGCCGAGGTCGGTGATCGGACCGACGAGTTGCGGGCCGTGGGTGAGGAACACCGGACAGCCGACCTCGGCGACGGTGAGGTCACGGAGTTCGTCCACGTGGGCGAGGAGGGCGTCTCGAAGCTGGCGGATGCACCGAGCTCGGAACGTGTGGTCTCTCGACCAGTCGGTGGTGTCGAAAGCGCGACGAGCCGCGGCGATCGCCGCGTCCATGTCGTCGTCGGACGCGTCGGCGGCTTGGCCGATAACCTCTTCGGTCGCAGGGTTGACGACGTCGAATGTGCCGCGTCCGCCGGGGCTGAGTTCGCCGTCGATGAGCAGGTGGGAGGCGGTTTCCGGGCGCAGAGCCATGGTTGGAATCCAATCTGGACAGGTGTCTAACCGTTGTTCCAGTGAAGCTACGGCATGGATTCGGTCGTGTCTACGGCGATGACGCGCGTCGGCGTGGAAATCATTCTGGACACGTGTCTAGACGTGGTTTCAGTTTGCGGGTACGGTGATCGACATGACCGCATCCGTGCAGAGCGAATCAACCCGTCGTCGCCTCACCCCGCAACAGGCCGAGAAGATCGCAAAAATGGCCGACGCCGCCGTCGAGATCCTCTCGGCGGAAGGCTACGAGAAGCTGTCAGTACGGGACGTCGCCAAACGTGCGGGCGTAGCTCCCGCGACGGCCTACACGTACTTCAGCTCGAAGAGTCACCTCGTCGCCGAGGTGTTCTGGCGCAGGCTCGCCGTGGGCGTGCCGGAGCCCGATCCGTCCGCATCGCCGCACGATCGGGTCGCCGAGGTTCTCCGCGGCGTCGCGATGGTCGTAGCGGGCGAGGGGCAGCTCGGCGCCGCGGTCACAGTTGCGCTCCTGGGCGGAGACCCGGAGTCGGAGCACCTCCGCTGGCGCATCGGCGGATTCATCCACGATCGCCTCGCCGCGGCTGTCGGCGACGAACTCGACAACTCCGCCCAGGTGATCGACGCCCTGCAGATGCTGTACGCGGGCGGTCTGGTCACCGCGGGCATGGGGCATCTCAGCTATGAGGCCACCTCCGAGCGGCTCGTCGCAGCCGCGCACCTACTGATGGGACAGAAATGACTGTCACGACTGCGGGGATGCAGCACCGCATCCCGTTCGACCCGTACGACTACGACTTCCACGAGGATCCGTATCCCACGTATGCGCGTCTGCGCGCAGAGGCCCCCGTCTACCGCAACACAGACGGCGACTTCTGGGCGCTCGCCCGCCACGAGGACGTCGCGGACGCGTTCCGTGACAACGTCCGACTGTCGAACAGCTGGGGTGTGTCGATGGACCCGGCGTCGTACAACTCGAACGCCGAGTACGCGATGAGCTTCCTCGCGATGGACGACCCGCGTCACCTGCGGCTGCGCAAGCTGGTGTCGAAGGGCTTCACGCCGCGGCGGGTGTCGGAGCTCGCGCCGCGCATCACCGAACTCACTGCGAAGCACTGGGACCGGTGCCTGCAGATGGGCGAGTTCGACTTCGTCCACGACTTCGCCGGATTGCTTCCGATGGACGTCGTCTCCGAGCTTCTCGGCGTCGGGGAGGCCGATCGAGCCCATCTCCGCAAGCAGTCCGACCTGTTGATCCACCGGGAGGAAGGCGTCACCGACGTCCCGCCGGCCGCGATCCACGCGTACCTCGATCTCCACGGGTTCTACACGTCGTTGCTCGCCGAGAGACGGAAGAACCCCGGTGACGATCTGATCTCCGCCCTCACCGCCGCCGAACTGGTGGAGGGCGGAGAGCGGACCGCACTCACGGACCAGGAGATCATCGGTTTCATGATGCTCATGGTGGTCGCGGGCAACGAGACCACCACGAAGCTGCTCGCCAACTCGATCTTCTGGGGTGCGCAGAGCCCCGACCAGGTGGCGTCGGTGATCGCCGCGTCGACGTCGCACGACGACGCACTCGACGCCGTCACACCCTGGGTGCAGGAGACGCTGCGGTACGACACGTCAACGCAGATGCTGTTGCGCAGGGTGCTCGAGGATGTGGAGTACGGCGGCAAGACGATCCCCGCGGGTGATCGTGTGCTGTTGCTCGTCGGTTCGGCGAACCGCGACGAAGAGGTGTTCGGACCCGACGCCGACCAGTATCGGATCGGTCGCGAGAGCTCGCGAACCATCCTCAGCTTCGGCCTCGGCACCCATTTCTGTCTCGGCGCACATCTGGCGCGACTCGAGACCGAGATCGGACTGGCTCAGATCGCCCGCACTGTCCGCTCGTTCGACGTTGACGTCGAACGGTCAGTCCGTGTCCATTCGGTGAACGTCCGCGGCTTCGCGGATCTGCCGATGACCGTGAAGGCTCGGTGACCCGACGTGGGATTCAAGCCTCACCCCGATCGTCGCCCGGTGCTGATCGCCGGAGCGTCGTCGGGCATCGGTGAAGCCACGGCGCGTGCACTGGGCGCGCTCGGCTACCCGGTGGCGCTCGGTGCACGACGCGTTGAGAAATGCGCGCAGACCGCTGCGGAGATCGTCGACGCGGGCGGCGAAGCGATCGCGGTTGCATTGGACGTCACCGACAACAATTCCGTCGTCAGGGCATTGGACAAGGCGACCGAGACTCTCGGCGACATCGAGATCGTCGTCGCCGGCGCCGGAGACCTGCAGATCGGGCGGGCCCACGAGATGCCGGTCGACGAGTGGGCGTCGCAGATCGACATCCACCTCGTGGGCGCCTACCGCCTCTACCGCGCGGCGGTGCCGTCGATGATCGAACGCCGACGCGGCGACTTCGTTTTCATCAGTTCCGACGTCGTCTCACATCCGCGACCGTGGTCATCCGCGTATGTCGCCGCCAAATTCGGTGTGGAGGGACTCGTCGCGACCGCCCACATGGAACTCGAGGGCACCGGAGTTCGCGCCGGCCTCGTCCGGCCGGGGCAGACGCTGACAGGCATGGGCATGAATCTCGACCAGCAGGCGACCGAGGCGATGCTCAACGACTGGATCGCGTTCGGGCTCGCCCGCCACGGACATTTCCTGAGCCCGGAGAACCTCGCGCACGCGGTGGTCTCCATGGTCACGCTCCCGCCGGGGGCGCACATGAAGGCTGTCGACGTGGAGGCCGAGGGCAAACTCACTCGACCGAAGGAGAACTCATGAACAGCGTGACCGCTAAGCGTGTGTCCGGCGGAACCGGGGAGCACGGGCACCTCGACGAACTAGCGAGTGATCCGATCGGTCTGTTCCGGCGGGTCGTCGCCGAATGCGGCGATGTCGGCTACTTTCAGCTCGCCGACCGCGACGTGGTGCTTGTCAGCGGGGCCGCCGCCAACGAGGAGTTCTTCCGGGCTCCGGACGAGGTTCTCGACCAGGGGGCCGCGTACCCGTTCATGACACCGATCTTCGGCGAGGGCGTCGTCTTCGACACGAGCCCGGAACGTCGGTCGGAGATGCTGCACAATCAGGCGCTCAAGGGTGCTCACATGAAGCAGCATGCGGTGACGATCCCGAACGAGGTGGAGCGGATCATCGCCGACTGGGGTGACGAGGGTGAGGTCGACCTGCTCGAGTTCTTCGCCGAGTTGACCCTGTACACGTCGTCGTCGTGCCTGATAGGACGGAAGTTCCGCGAGGAGCTGTCCGGCCACATCGCCCACCTCTATCACGAGCTGGAGAAGGGCACCGACCCCATCGCCTACGTGGACATGCACGCCGACATCGAGAGCTTCCGACGGCGGGACGCTGCGCGTGCCGAACTGGTCGAGTTCATCGGTGGTGTGATGGAACGCCGGATCGCGAACCCGCCGACGGACAAGGACGATCGTGACCTGCTCGATGTCCTGGTGTCGCTGAAGAACGACGACGGAACGTTCATGTTCAGCGCCGACACTGTCACCGGCATCTTCATCTCTATGATGTTCGCCGGTCATCACACGACGTCGGGGACGGCCGCATGGACGCTGATCGAACTGCTCAAGAATCCTGACTACCTGGCTCAGGTGACCGACGAGCTGGACGGCATCTACGCCGATGGAACCGAGTACTCGTTCGCAGCGATGCGCCAGATTCCGAAGCTCGAAGGCGCTCTCAAAGAAGCGCTGCGTCTGCATCCGCCGCTGATCATCTTGATGCGCGTGGTGCAAGAGGCGTTCGAAGTCGGCGGGGTGACGGTCGCCAAGGGACAGTCCATCGCGGTGTCTCCCGCGGTGTCGAATCGTCTGCCCGACGACTTCCCGGATCCGGACGTGTTCGATCCGGACCGCTACGCCGACGGTCGTCAGGAAGACCTCGTCAACCGTTGGACCTGGATCCCGTTCGGTGCGGGACGGCATCGCTGCGTGGGTGCGCAGTTTGCGATGATGCAGCTCAAAGCCATCTTCTCGGTGCTTCTTCGCAACTACGAGTTCTCGCTCGCACAGGAGCCGGACACCTACCGGAACGACCACTCGAAGATGGTCGTCCAACTCCAACAACCCTGCCGCGTGGCGTACAAGCGTCGCGCCGCCGCACCCGGAGGGAACTGAGCGATGCGCGTCGTCGTGGATCTGGACCTGTGCCAGGGGCACGGGATGTGCGAGCTGGAAGCGCCCGATGTCTTCGAGGCCGGTCGCGACAGCGTCGACCTGCTCGACGAGACACCTGACGAGTCACGGCGCGCCGAAGTCGAGGCCGCCGTCCGATACTGCCCGACCCAAGCCCTGAAGATCGTGGAGGATTGACATGCCGTTCGAACCGAGTACGCGAAGCGACGGGGGATTCCCGCGTAGTGAACTGGACGAGATGAAGCAGCGTTGGCTCGACGCCAACATCGTGGCGGAGAAGGCAGGCGACTGGCGCCCGCTCGCGGAGTTCTACACCGAGGACGCCACCTACGGCTGGAACTACGGTCCGGAGAAGGACTTCATGGCCGTCGGCCGCGACGAGATCCGGGAGATCGCGCTCGGCCAGGAGATGGAGGGGCTCGAAGGCTGGGAGTACCCGTACCAAGCGTGGGTGATCGACGAGCAGACGGGCGACATGATCGGTCTGTGGCGACAGGTCAACGAGGGCACGCGCGCCGATGGCTCGAACTACGCTGTCCATGGCCTGGGCGGCAGCTGGTTCAAGTACGGCGGGAACTTCCAGTTCCGCTGGCAGCGCGACTTCTTCGACTTCGGCAACGTGTCCGCTCTGTTCTTGGAGATGCTCACGAACCAGGCGTGCAGCGACGGGATGCTCAAGCGGATCGAGAAGTCGGCCCCGGGTGACCTGCCGGGCTGGTATCCGCTGGGGAAGGCTCCCGTCGAGCTGTGGGACCAGGACCGGTGATGAACCGTCTCAGTCACGATCAGCTCGCCACGCTCGTCCCTGAACTTCTCCTGACCGGCCAGCTCATCGACCGCAGCGGCATGGCTCATCTGATCGCGGCGTTCGGTCGTGAGGGGATGACCGACGTCGCGATCGAGGAGTGGATGGCCGCGAGCCCGGTGTACACCGGCCGCATTCGAACCGCGCTCGGCATCGACGGCGACGGCGTGGCCGACATGATCAAGTGTCTTCAACTCGACATCGGTGCGCCACCGCAGTTCATGGATTTCCGCTACCGGATCGACGACGAGTATCACGGTTCGTTTGTGCTCGATCACTGCGGCGCGCTTCTCGACGTCGAGCCGATGGGCGACGAGTACGTCACTGCGATGTGCCACACCATCGAGGATCCGACGTTCGACGCGACGGCCATCGCGACCAACCGTCGTGCTCGGATCAGGCCGGTCCATCGGCCTCCCCGTATGCCCGTGGATCGTTCGCCACACTGCGAGTGGACCATCTCGATCGAACCCGATCGCGACGAACTTCCGCTGCCCGACGTGACGAAACCGATGCTTGCGACGCAAGCGGCGACCCTTGCCCTCAGTCCGATCGACCGATCCGCCACGGACGGGCTCGTCGACTACCGCGGACCCGTCGTCGACGATCTCGCATTCGGCGAGTGGTCGACGTCGGCGCTGATCAGGATCGTCGAAGAGGTGACGCTGCAGCATCAACTGCTCGCGTTGGGCTTCCTCGACTCGGTGCGCCGACGGACGGACGAGGCGACAGCCGACGACATCTTCGACAAGCAGCTCACGGGCATTGCGGGGATCGCCTCCGAGCGGGTCGCCGCCGCAGTCCTGGGCCGCAGGTCCGACGCGGCGGCGCTCGTCGACGCACTCGACCTGAATCCTGTCTTCGGGCCGGTCCAGTACACCGGCTTCCGCGCTGAACTGATCGACGACGAGCATGTCGAGGTGCACATCCCGCACACGTCGGCGGCACTCGAGGACGGTGGCTGGATGCGCTTGCTCGTATCCGGACGACTCGCGGCGCTCCAGGCCGCTGCGACGGCGATCGACCCGACATGGGTGGTCGGAGAGTCCATCGAAGTCGATGTCGACGGTGGCGAGGAGACTGTTGTCCGCATCGGTCGCGGTGAAGCTCAGCGGGAGTCCGGTGAAGTGGCGATCGTCCGCTTCTCTGCGGGATCGTCGTTCACCTTCACCGATCGCGGACCGTCACGACCGCTGCCGCTCTCCGTCGTCTGAGTCGGCGAGATTCCTCACCCGCGTCGCTCGCCTAGAGGTTGCTCGTGTCGAGACAGGTTGCTAGCCTACGCACGATCCGCGGGCGTACGAGGGGAGGCTCGGTCGGATATGAATTCAGACGCCCGTTCGGTAGGGCGTCACCGGATCGACGGTGCCGCGTCGTCAAAGCTCGTCCAGCTCTACGGGAATTGGAGGCTGAAGCATGCTTGGTGGGATCGGTTTCTGACACTGATCATGTTTCTCGCGGTCCTCAGCGCTATCGGTCAGCTGGTCGATGTCATCTTCTAGGTGGCCACAAGGCTCCGTAACATGGCGACGTCGACGAAGGTCGGTCAGGCTGTATCGCGATGCTCGGATTCGTCGTCTGTCAGCGAAGTGTTCTGAAACCGTCCATTGTGGGGGCAACCCTCACCTTCGCGCCAATCAAGGAGCATCCATGTATCGAGTCGCAGTCCTCTACGGCCAGCCCACCGACGCGGCGTCCTTCGACGAGTATTACCACAACACCCACATGCCGATTGCTCAGAAGATGCCCGGACTGCAGGGGGCGACGATCACGAAGTGCGAGACGCTCGACGGCACTGCACCGGCGTTCTACATCATCACCGAATTGCAGTTCGAGTCGCGCGAAGCGGCTGCCGCAGGACTCGGGTCGCCCGAGGGGAGGGCGGCGGGGGCAGATGTCGCCAACTTCGCCACGGGCGGAGTGCAGATGGCATTCCTGCCCGGCTGACGGCGACCGGTGGGCCGACTACGCCGAGACTGCGGCGAGAAACGTCGAGAGCTTGCCGGAGGTCTCGGCGAGTTCGGCTTCCGGATCTGAGCCGACGACGATCCCGGCGCCGGCGTAGGCGCGGATTCGGTCCGACCAAACGTCGCCGCACCGGATGCTGACCGCCCACTCACCGTCCCCACGTGTGTCTGCCCATCCGACCGCACCGGCGAAGAAGCCTCGGTCGAACGATTCGGCCTCGCTGATCAGGTCGTATGCGGCCGATCTGGGGGTGCCGCAGACGGCGGGAGTCGGGTGTAGGAGCGCGGCGAGTTCACTCACCGACACATCTGGATCTCGGAGTTCCGCGGTGATCTCAGTGCCGAGGTGCCACATGCTGTCGGTGCCGAGCAGCCCCGGTTCGGGGACGGTCAGACGCGCGCAGTACGGGGTGAGGATGTCGCAGATCGCCTCGACCACGTACGCGTGTTCGCGGCGGTCCTTCTCGGACGAGTTGAGTGCGTCCGCGTGGGCGCGGTCGGTCGCCGCATCGGGAGAGCGCCGCGCCGATCCGGCCAACGGATGGGACCGCACGCTTGTTCCAGATTTGGCGATCAACAGTTCGGGACTGGCACCGACGAGGTGTCGGGCGTCCGCCACCGGCAGTGCGAAGACGTACGCCGCCGGATGGTCGGCGGCCAGACGTGCAGCGATCGCGAGTGGATCGCACGGCTCGGTGCACGACAGATCGCGGTACCGAGCGAGCACCGCCTTCTCGACGTCTCCGTCGGCGAAGGCGTCCAGCAGGAGTCGAACACCGTCGCGGTAGTCGTCTGGCGACGACTCGCCCCCGTCGAGGAATGCCGACGGCGCGCTGGTTCGGCGGTCCGGCTCAGGCCCGGTCGGGACAACAATCGTCGACGCCTCGTCGCGGTGGAACGGCAGTGCCGCGAACACGCGCCCGCGGTGGGCGTCTGAGGCCGCGGCCTGCAAGGATCGTGCGAACTGGGTGTGATCGGCCGCCGCCGGGCCTTCGCGGAGCAGGGCACTCGCCGACACGTCCGCCTCCGGCGACCGCCATCGCATAGTCGCCGTCATAGCGTCGCGCCCCCATCCACGTAGAGCTCCTGAAGAGTGACGTGCCGAGCGTCGTCACTGAGCAGGAATGCCACGGTGGCTGCGATATCCGTCGGTTCGGCGATCCGGCCGAGTGGGATGCCGAGCCGATGAGCGGCGAGATCGCCGCGCAGGGTTGCTTTCTCGTCGGCCGGTGAGGACCACAGGCTCTCGAGCATCGGCGTTCGGGTGGAACCAGGCTGGACCACGTTGCCTCGGACGCCCGATGCCGCGTTCTCCAATGCGAATGCATGGGTCAGCATCGTGGCCGCCGCCTTTGTCGCGCCGTAGGCGCCCAGCGACGTGCGCGGTGTGCCTGCTGCGTTGGACGCGACCGTCACCACGACACCTCGGTTGTCGACGAGCTGGTCGGCGAATCCCTGCAGGGTGTGAAGGACTCCGAGCACGTTGACATCGAGCATGGCGCGGATGTCGTCAGCCGAGATGTCGGCGATCCGGGAAGGTCGAAGGATGCCCGCGACATTGACCAGGGCTGAGCATCCGCCCAGATCGGCGACGCGTGCGGCGACTCGTTCCACGTCGTCCCGCGACGTCACATCGCACGCCCACGAGGTGTCGCTATCGTCGACGTCTAGTCCGATCACTGTCCAGCCTCTGTCGTTGAGGGTGGAGACGCACGCGGCCCCGATCCCTCCTGCGGCTCCGGTCACGACAACGGTTCTGCTCACAAAGGTGAGCCTAGCCTAAATGTTGCCGGTGGGGGTGACCGGGTGCTGAGGAAGGGATCGGGGCCGTCGGCCGTCAGCTGCTGGAGGTCAGCTGAGTCGCTCCAGGATCATCGCCATGCCCTGGCCGCCGCCGACGCACATGGTCTCGAGACCGTACTGCTTGTCGTGCGTGCGGAGGTTGTTGAGGAGTGTCGCGGTGATGCGGGCTCCGGTCATGCCGAACGGGTGCCCCAGCGCGATCGCGCCGCCGGACACGTTCAGTCGGTCCTCGTCGATCTCGAGTTCGCGTGCGGAGCCGATGACCTGCACAGCGAAGGCCTCGTTGATCTCGACCAGGTCGATGTCGTCGATGCCGAGGCCGGCGATGGCGAGGGCGCGCTTGGACGCCTCGATCGGACCGAGTCCCATGATCTCCGGGGACAGACCGGACACGCCGGTCGACACGATGCGCGCCAATGGAGTCAGGCCGAGTTCCTTGGCCTTCGTGTCCGACATGATCACGAGTGCGGCCGCGCCGTCGTTCAGCGGGCAGGCGTTGCCTGCGGTGACTGTGCCGTCCGGGCGGAAGACGGGCTTGAGTCCGCTGATGCCCTCGTACGTCGTGCCGGCGCGCGGGCCGTCGTCGGTGGAGACGACGGTGCCGTCCGGGAGGGTGACGGGCGTGATCTCGCGTGCGAAGAAACCTGCGGCGATCGCCTCCTCCGCGCGGTTCTGCGATCGAACCGCCCAGCGGTCCTGCTCCTCGCGGGTGATGCCGGTGATCTGTGCGACGTTCTCCGCGGTCTGGCCCATTGCGATGTAGGCGTCGGGAACGTTGCCCGACTCGCGGGGGTCGGTCCACTCCTGGCCGCCCGCGGCGAGCTCCTTGGTGCGGGCCTGTGCGTCGTCGTAGAGCGGATTCTGGGTGTCGGGGAGCGAGTCGGAGTTGCCCTTAACGAATCGTGACACCGTCTCGACGCCTGCCGAGATGAACACGTCGCCTTCGCCCGCCTTGATCGCGTGCATCGCCATGCGGGTGGTCTGGAGTGACGACGAGCAGTAGCGCGTGACCGTGGTTCCAGGAATGGAGTCGTAGCCCAGTTCGATGGCGACGTTGCGGCCCATGTTGAAGCCCTGTTCGCCGCCGGGGAGGCCGCATCCGAGGATGAGGTCGTTGACGTCGTTCGGGTCGAGCGAGGGCACCTTGTCGAGTGCGGCCTGCACCATCTGCGCGGCCAGATCGTCGGGTCGCATGCCGACCAGTGATCCCTTCATGGCGCGACCGATGGGGGATCGGGCGATGGAAACGATGACGGCCTCGGGCATGGTGCCTCCTGGACTCGAGTGACTATCGGAATATGCAGATGCATAGTTTCTATGCTTTTGCATATATCTAGTCAGATGGTTGACACCTTTGTCAAGGATTGGTTTGAAGGCATTGACCTGCACTGATGGGATGTGACACGCTGCGAGGACGACTGCCGAGTGAGCGGTCGGTCATCGGATCAGTCGTTGGAGGGTCAAGCTATGAAGGTCTCAGGCAAGGTCGCCGTCGTCACCGGAGCCGGCAGCGGAATCGGTGCCGCGATCGCCCGCAGGCTCGTCGCGGACGGTGCGCGTGTTGTCCTCTCCGACCTCGACGAGGCAAGTCTGGACGAGGTCGTCGCCGAGATCGAGGCGCACACTCCAGGCGCCGCCATCGGCGTGCGCGCCGACGCTTCCGCTGCCGGCGACATCGCGGACGTCATCGGTCGCGCCGAAGCCCGGTTCGGGCCGGTCGACCTCTACTTCGCCAATGCGGGCATCGGCGCAGGCGATGGACTCGAGCAGGACGACGCCGTGTGGGACCTGGTGATCGATGTGAACCTGCGCGGTCACATCCGCGCGGCGCAACTCCTCATTCCCGGGTGGGTGGAGCGCGGCGAGGGGTACTTCGTCAGCACCGCCTCGGCGGCGGGCCTTCTCACCCAGATCGGCTCGGCGCCCTACTCGGTCACCAAGCATGCAGCCGTCGGGTTCGCCGAATGGCTGTCAGTCACCTACGGCGATCAAGGTGTCCGGGTCAGCTGCCTGTGCCCGATGGGCGTCAACACGAAACTTCTGACCGACGACGCCGCGCTGTCGACAACCGCGGCCAAAGCCGTCACGTCGGCCGGCGCGGTCCTCGAACCCGCCGACGTCGCCGATGCCGTGGTCTCCGCGATGGACGAGGAGCGGTTCCTGATCCTTCCGCACCCCGAGGTGCTCGAGATGTTCCGCCACAAAGGCTCGGACTACGATCGCTGGATCCGCGGAATGCGCCGCTTCCAGAAGGTGCTGCAGGGGGAGTGATCTCGCTCAGAGGTCGAAGCGGACGTCCGCAGTGGCGCGGGCCAAGAGCATTCCCTCATCGTCGCGGAGTTCGGCGTCGAAGATCGAGAGCCTCCTGCCGAGCTTGACCGGTGTGGCGTGGACGTGAACGCTGCGTCCGTCGACCTCCGGCGAGCGGAGGAAGGCGACCGTGAAGTCGACGATCTGGTACTGCCCGCCCGGGCGCATCTCCGACTGGGCGGCGAACGAGCAGCCCTGCGCGACGATCGCGCCGATCACTCCGCCGTGCATGGTGCCCATCACGTTGCCCATCCACGGCTCGCTCACGCAGCTGAACGTCAGGCCGTCATGGTCGACTGTCGTGATCGATCCGTTGAGCAGCTCGCTGAGCGGGCCGATTGGGGCGTCTCCTGCGGTGATCCGATTGATCACCTCCCGACCGGACAGTTCGGGATCGGGTGCGCCGACGATCGCTGCCTCGTTCGGCGTCGCTGGTGCCGGAAGGTGGGGGACCCCGTCGCCTGCGACGACCAGTTCTCGCTGAACGCGCACGTTACGTGCGTTGCCGATGCACAGGAGTCGTCCCCCGTGGCCGGTGATGTCGACGGTCGTCGATCCGTAGAGGTTGTTGTGCAGACGCAGGTCGGCGACCGCGGTGAGCCGCTCGGTCACGTCGGGGCGGTCCAGCATCGACATGGACAGTCGGGCCTGCATGGTGGTTGCGCTCTGATCGGCCACCCAGAACGGGTAGCCCCCGAGGTCGTCGAACAGCACCGCGAGGGCCGGTAGATCGATGAGGCCGCGGTGGTCGGTCACGCGCGTGCCGAGAGCCTGCGTCATCTGGATCATCGGACTGTTGTCTTCACGCCCGACGGCGAAGGCGTGGAAAGCGTCTGTAGGCGTGAAGGTCATGGATCGTGTTTAGCACATTCCTGAGCGAACGCTTACTCGGTGAAGAAACAATCAGGCGTGCTTGATTTATTGTGGCGGCTGTGTGACGCTCGACGCATGTCGATTGCAGAGGACCTGCGGGACGAGTACGAGTCGCTGGACGGTCTGGTCGCCGAGCTGACCGATGACCAGTGGGCCACGCTCACTCCCGCGGAGGGATGGACCATCGCTCATCAGATCGGGCACATCGTGTGGACCGATCGCGTCTCCTTGCTGGCGGCCACCGATCCGGACGAGTTCGCGGCTCAGCTCGCCGAAGCAGGGCAGGATCCGCTCGGCTTCGTCGACGCTGCAGCCGAGACCGAGGCGCAGCGGGCGCCTGACGAACTCCTCGCCGACTGGCGACGCACGCGTGAGCAGTTGCTCCTCGCGCTCACCGCCGTCGAAGACGGAGTGAAATTGCCGTGGTTCGGTCCGCCGATGTCGGCGCCGTCGATGATGACCGCGCGCATCATGGAGACCTGGGCGCACGGACTCGACGTAGCCGACGCCCTCGGCGTCCAGCGCACACCCACCGACCGGATACGGAACGTCGCGCACATCGGTGTGCGCACCCGCGACTTCGCCTACATGGTGAACGGGCGGACGGCACCCGCCGAACCGTTCCGCTACGAGCTGACCGGTCCGAGCGGTGCGGCCTGGACGTGGGGCCCGGAGACCGCGTCGAACATCGTCCGCGGCAGCGCCGTGGACTTCTGCGAACTCGTCACGCAGCGGCGCGCCGTGGCCGACCTCGGCCTCGAATTCATCGGCGACGACGCGCAGGCCTGGTCCCAGATCGCTCAGTGCTTCGCGGGTCCGCCCGGAACGGGCCGCGCACCCTCGACGGAAGGGAACTGACATGACGAACGCAGTCCGCATCGGCAACGCGTCCGGCTTCTACGGCGATCGGCTCACCGCCGTGCACGAGATGCTCGAAGGTGGGCACCTCGACTACCTGACCGGTGACTACCTTGCCGAGCTCACCATGCTGATCCTCGGCCGCGACCGCCTCAAGGATCCGTCGCGCGGCTACGCCAAGACCTTCCTTCGTCAGATGGAGACGAGTCTCGGCCTGGCCGTCGACAAGGGTGTCAAGGTCGTCGTCAACGCGGGCGGCCTCAACCCGCACGGCCTCGCCGTCGCGCTCCGTGAACTGTCCGAGAAGCTGAGCGTCGACGCGCAGATCGCGTTCGTCAACGGTGACGACCTGCAGCCGCGCGCAGCCGAACTCGGCCTCGGCAACCCGATCACGGCCAATGCCTATCTCGGCGGGTTCGGCATCAAGGCCGCTCTCGATCGCGGCGCCGACGTAGTGGTCACCGGTCGGGTGACGGACGCGTCTCTCACCGTGGGAACTGCTGCGTCGGCCTTCGGGTGGGGGTACAAAGACCTCGACGCGATCGCGGGCGCGATCGTGGCCGGCCACATCATCGAATGCGGAACGCAGGCCACCGGCGGCAACTACTCCTTCTTCAAGGAGATCCCGATGGGCCGCCTCGGATTCCCGATCGCAGAGGTGGCCGCCGACGGATCGTCGGTCATCACCAAGCATGAAGGAACCGGCGGAGCAGTCACCGTCGGGACCGTCACCGCGCAGTTGCTGTACGAGATCCAAGGACCGCGGTACTACAACCCCGACGCGACCGCGCTTCTGGACACCATCGAGGTGACGCAGGAGGGGCCCGACCGGGTCAGTGTCAGCGGCATCCGTGGCGAAGCCCCGCCGTCGGACCTGAAGGTGTCGCTCAATCACCTCGCGGGCATCCGCAACCAGATCGACGTGGTCCTCACCGGGCTCGACATCGAAGACAAGGCAGCGCTGTTCCAGGAGCAGTTCGAGGCCTCACTGCCGACTTCACCCGCCGAACTCACCTGGGAACTGTCTCGCCTGGACAGGCCGGACGCGGACACCGAAGAGCAGGCCAGTGCCCTGCTCCGCTGTGTCGCTCGCGACACCGACCCGAACGCAGTCGGCCGCGCATTCAGCGCGACCGCCGTTGAACTGGCGTTGGCGAGCTACCCCGGCTTCACCCTCACCGCCCCGCCGGGAAACGGTGCGCCCTACGGCGTGTTCGTGCCCGGATACGTAGACGCCGGTGTGGTGGAGCATCGGGTGACTCAGCCGGACGGAGTCTCGGTCCTCATCGAACCGTCGCCGCTGCGGACCGAACCGACGCGTGACGTGAGCGTGCCCGACTCCGGCCCCATCGGCGACTGGGGCCCGACCCGACGTGCCCCGATCGGCGACATCGTCGGCGCCCGCAGCGGCGACAAGGGCGGCAGCGCGAACATCGGCGTCTGGGTCGGCGGGCAGTCCCTTCGCTCCGCTCAACCGTCGGACGACGAGTTCGCCTGGCTCGATCAGACGCTCACCGTCGACCGGCTCAAGGAACTGCTCCCCGAGATCGCGGACCTGACCGTCCACCGGTACCGGCTCCCCAAGATCCGCGCCCTCAACTTCGTCATCGAAGGCGTCCTCGGACGCGGCGTCGCCGAGAACGTCCGGTTCGACCCGCAGGCCAAAGGCCTCGGTGAATGGCTCCGCTCCCGCGTCGTCGACGTGCCTGAGCGGTTCAGTCGCTGACCCTTTCGACTCGCAAGCTCGCTCAAGGAGCACAACAGAAGCTCGCTCAAGGAGCAGGAAACTCGCTCTTGGAGCGGGAGAGGAAAGTTCATGCCCATCCCCAGTGATATTTGGGACTCGGAACAACGTCGTGACCTGCGCAGTCTCGCAGCAGACTTCGCGAGCAAACACATCTTGCCGTTTCAGGATCAGTGGGAACGCGATGGCCTGATCCCGCGGGACCTTCACAAGCAGGCCGGTGAACTCGGTCTCCTCGGCCTCGGCACACCCGAGGAGAAGGGCGGCAGCGGCGGCGACGGGATCGACGCGCTCATCGTCTGCGAGGAACTCCACTACCGGGGTGTTTCCGGCGGTGTGTTCGCGAGCCTGTTCACCTGTGGGATCTCCACGCCGCACATCGCGAACAACGGGACACCGGAGCAGATCGCGAAGTGGGTCGCGCCGGTACTCGCCGGTGACAAGATCAGCAGTCTCGCGATCACGGAGCCCAGCGGCGGCAGCGACGTCGGACACCTGCGCACCACGGCGAAGCGCGACGGCGACCACTTCATCGTCAACGGCGCCAAGACCTTCATCACCTCAGCTGTGCGTGCCGACCACATCGTCGCCGCAGTCCGCACCGGCGGAGACGGTGCCGCGGGCGTCTCACTCCTCGTGATCGAGAAGGGCACCCCGGGCTTCAACGTCGACCGCAAGCTCGAGAAGATGGGCTGGCTGGCATCGGACACCGGCGAACTCTCGTTCGTCGACTGCCGGGTGCCGGTGGAGAACCTCATCGGTCCGGAGAACTCGGGCTTCGCGCAGATCGCGCAGGCATTCGTGTCAGAGCGTGCCGCCCTCGCAGTGCAGGCCTATGCGCAGGCGCAGCGGTCGCTGGATCTGACCTTGGAATGGGTCCGCAATCGCGACACGTTCGGCAAGCCGTTGATCAAGCGCCAGTCGGTGCAGGACACCGTCACGGAGATGGCCCGCAAGGTCGACGTCGCACGCACCTACACGCGGTCCGTCGTCGACCGGCACATGATGAACGGCGATCCGATGCTGGCGGAGATCTGCTTCGCCAAGAACACCGCCGTCGAAGCCGCCGAATGGGTCATCGACAAGGGCGTGCAGCTGCACGGCGGGATGGGCTACATGCGGGAGTCGGAGATCGAGCGCCAGTACCGCGACATCCGCATCATCGGCATCGGCGGCGGCACCAACGAGATCCTCACGGGGCTCGCGGCCAAGGTGTTGGGGTACCAGGGATGAGCGCGACTGCACGAGCGAAGGGAAAGGGCACCCGATGACTGTTCTGAGAAGCAAGATCGACACGACGTCCGACGAGTTCGTCGCGAACGTCGAAGCGATGAACACCAAGCTGGCCGAACTCGACGTCGAGTTCCGCAAGGTCCTCGTCGGCGGCGGCGAGAAGTACGTGGAGCGTCACCGCAAGCGCGGGAAGCTGACGGCGCGCGAGCGCATCGAGCTGCTGATCGACGAGGACTCGCCGTTCCTCGAACTGTGCGCGCTCGCCGCGCACGGCTCGCAGTTCACCGTCGGTGCGTCCGTTGTGGTCGGCATCGGTGTGGTCGAAGGCGTCGAGTGCCTGATCGTCGCGAACGATCCGACGGTCAAGGGAGGCACGTCGAATCCCTGGACGCTGCGCAAGGTATTGCGCGCCAACGACATCGCGATGCAGAATCGTCTGCCGGTGATCTCGATGGTCGAGTCCGGAGGCGCCGATCTCCCGACGCAGAAGGAAGTGTTCGTCCCCGGCGGGCGCATGTTCCGCGACCTCACCCGCCTGTCGGCGGCAGGCATCCCGACGATCGCCCTCGTCTTCGGCAACTCGACCGCCGGCGGTGCGTACATCCCCGGCATGAGTGATCACGTCGTCATGATCGACGACCGGTCCAAGGTTTTCCTCGGCGGTCCGCCGCTGGTCAAGATGGCAACCGGCGAGGAGAGCGACGACGAAGAACTCGGCGGCGCCAAGATGCACGCTCGGGTGTCGGGTCTCGGTGACTACCTCGCCGCCGACGAGCAGGACGCGGTCCGCATCGGACGTCGGATCGTCGCACGCCTCAATTGGCGCAAGCAGGGACCGACGCCCTCAGCGGTCGTCGAGCCCCAGTACGACGCCGAGGACCTCCTGGGCATCGTTCCGTCGGACCTCAAGATCCCGTTCGATCCGCACGAGGTGATCGCGCGCATCGTCGACGGAAGCGACTTCGACGAGTTCAAACCCGAGTACGGCACATCGCTGGTGACCGGGTGGGCCACCGTCCACGGGTACCCGGTCGGCATCCTCGCCAACGCACAGGGAGTCCTCTTCTCCCAGGAAGCTCAGAAGGCGACTCAGTTCATCCAACTCGCCAACCGCAGTGACACTCCGCTGCTCTTCCTGCACAACACCACCGGCTACATGGTGGGCAAGGAGTACGAACAGGGCGGCATCATCAAGCACGGCGCGATGATGATCAACGCGGTGTCGAACTCGACGGTCCCGCACATCTCGATCCTGATGGGCGCCAGCTACGGCGCAGGCCACTACGGCATGTGCGGCCGCGCCTACGATCCGCGGTTCCTGTTCGCGTGGCCGAGCGCCAAGAGTGCCGTCATGGGCGCGGCACAGCTCGCGGGTGTCATCTCGATCGTCTCCCGTGCGGCCACCGAGGCCCGCGGCGGCGTCGTCGACGAAGAGGCGGACGCAGGCATGCGCGCCATGATCGAAGCTCAGATCGAGATCGAGTCGGTCCCGACGTTCCTGTCCGGGATGCTCTACGACGACGGTGTGATCGACCCGCGCGACACCCGAACGATTCTCGGCCAGACCCTGTCCGCCATTGCTACCGCCCCTGTCGAGGGCACCAGCAACTTCGGCGTCTTCCGGATGTGAGGAATCAGATGACCAACCCGATCACCCCCACGCCGATCACGTCAGTCCTGGTCGCGAACCGCGGTGAGATCGCGTGCCGCGTGTTCACCACCGCGAAGGCCCTCGGCCTGCGGACCGTGGCCGTCTACTCCGATCCCGACGCCGACGCCCCGCACGTCCGGCAGGCCGACGCCGCCGTTCACCTGCCGGGCTCAACATCGGCCGAGACCTATCTGCGGTCGGAGCAGATCATCGCCGCCGCGCAGGCGGCGGGCGCCGACGCGATCCACCCCGGCTACGGATTCCTGTCGGAGAACGCCGAGTTCGCCGAGGCAGTCGTCGCCGCCGGGCTCACCTGGATCGGTCCGCCCGCGGGCGCGATCACTGCGATGGGGTCCAAGGTGAACGCCAAAGAACTGATGGCGGCCGCGGGAGTCCCCGTGCTGACCGACATCGACCCGGAGAACGTCACCGCCGACGATCTTCCGCTGCTCATCAAGGCCTCCGCGGGCGGCGGCGGACGCGGAATGCGTGTCGTCCGCGACCTGTCCGAACTCGCCGACCAGGTCGCCGGCGCACGCCGAGAAGCCGAATCGGCATTCGGCGACCCGACAGTGTTCTGCGAGCCGTACATCGAGCGTGGACACCACATCGAAGTCCAGGTGATGGCCGACGCCCACGGCACCGTCTGGGCGGTCGGCGAGCGTGAGTGCTCCATCCAACGTCGTCACCAGAAAGTGGTGGAAGAGGCACCCGCACCTCTCGTCGAACGCATCGGCGGCGACATGCGGGAACGCCTGTACGCCGCGGCCCGCACGGCCGTCGAGTCCATCGGATATCGCGGTGCGGGCACGGTGGAGTTCCTCGCTGACGAGAACGGGAAGTTCTTCTTCCTGGAGACCAACACTCGTCTCCAGGTGGAGCATCCGGTCACCGAGCTGACCACCGGCACCGACCTCGTCGAATGGCAGATCCGCGTCGCCGAGGGCGAGGCGCTGCCCGCGCAGGAGCCGACCACATCGGGGCACTCCATCGAGGTCCGTCTCTACGCGGAGGATCCGGCGAACGATTGGCAGCCGCAGTCGGGCACGATCACCGCGATCGACCTCCCCGCAGACGCCCGTTTTGAACTCCTCGATCGGCCCGGGGTGCGTGTGGACTCAGGCATCGCCGACGGCAGTGAGATCTCGACCTTCTACGACCCGATGCTCGCCAAGGTCATCTCGTTCGCGCCGACCCGCGATCGTGCGGCGGCCATGCTCGCGAGGGCATTGTCGGACGCCACGATCCATGGTCTGGTCACCAACCGGGACATGCTCGTCAACACGCTGCGCGATGCGACGTTCCTGTCCGGAAACACCGACACTGCGTACCTCGACACCGTCGGACTCGACGTCCTGTCCGCGCCGCTGGCCTCCGACGACGACACGCACGTCGCCGCCGTGGCCGCGGCTCTCGCTCAGTCGGCTGCCAACAGGTCGTCGGCCCGCATGCTCGGCTCGCTCCCGTCGGGATGGCGCAACATCGCCTCCGACTTCCAGTCGAAGAGCTACACGACCGCTGCGGGCGACGAGATCGTCGCACGGTACCGGATGGGGCGGACCACAACAGAGGTGCCCGACCTCACCGACACCGCCGTCGTGTCGATCGCTCCCGACGAGGTGGTCCTGTCGACGTCGGGCGTGACGCGCCGGTACCGGGTCACTGTTGTCGGAGACGCGGTGCACGTCGACTGGCCTGGTGCATCGGTGTCGTTGACACGTGTCCCGCGTTATGTCGACCCGGCGGCGCAGGAGCGCCCGGGATCACTGCTCGCCCCGATGCCCGGCGCCGTGATCCGCGTTGCCGTCAGCGAGGGCGATCGTGTCACCGCGGGACAACCGCTGCTATGGCTCGAGGCCATGAAGATGGAGCACACCATCAGCGCACCCGCCGACGGCATCGTGTCGGTGCTCGCGGTGGAAGTTGGCCGCCAACTGTCCGTCGGCGACGTGCTCGCCGTGATCTCGTCCGAATCCGACGACTGAAGAGTAGGGGAACAACACCCATGAGCTTTATCGAGACAGAAGAACGCGCCGCCCTGCGAGAGGCCGTTGCCGGGCTGGTCAAGAAATACGACCACCAGTACTTCATCGACTGCGCGCGCGCCGGTCGCAAGACCGATGAACTGTGGAAGGAGGCAGGTGAGCTCGGCTTCATCGGCGTCAACCTGCCGGAGGAGTACGGCGGCGGCGGTGCGGGCATGTACGAGCTCGCGATCGTCATGGAGGAGATGGCGGCCGGTGGCAGCGGTCTGCTGATGATGGTCGTATCGCCTGCGATCTGCGGCAACATCATCGCTCGGTTCGGCACCGACGAGCAGAAACAGAAGTGGATCCCGGGCCTGGCGGACGGTTCGATCACCATGGCGTTCGGCATCACCGAACCGGATGCGGGCTCCAACTCGCATCAGATCACCACAACAGCCCGGCGCGACGGAGACGAATGGCTGCTCTCGGGGCGAAAAGTGTTCATCTCCGGTGTCGACCAGGCCGAAGCAGTCCTGATCGTCGCCCGCACCGAGGACTCGAAGACCGGTCGCCTCAAGCCTGCGCTGTTCATCGTGCCGACCGATGCACCGGGCTTCGAAGCCCAGGTGATCGAGATGGACATCATCAACCCGGAGAAGCAGTTCACCCTGTTCCTCGACGATGTCCGTCTGCCGTCAGACGCCCTTGTCGGTTCCGAGGACGCCGCGCTGTCGCAGTTGTTCGCGGGCCTCAACCCTGAACGCATCATGGCGTCGGCGTCGGCCGTCGGCATGGGCCGCTACGCCCTCGAACGTGCCGTCGCATACGCCAACGAGCGGACCGTGTGGAAGACGCCGATCGGTGCGCACCAGGCGATCGCCCACCCGCTCGCGCAAGGCAAGATCGAGCTCGAGATGGCGAAGCTGATGATGCAGAAGGCCGCAACGCTGTACGACGCGGGCGACGACTGGGGTGCGGCGGTACCGGCCAACATGGCGAAGTACGCCGCAGGCGAGGCGACCGCGAAGATCGTCGATCAGGCCGTGCAGACACTCGGCGGAAACGGACTGACCGTCGAGTACGGCCTCGCCGCGATGCTCCCGCTGTCTCGACTGACACGGATCGCGCCGGTGAGCCGCGAGATGATCCTCAACTTCGTCTCGCAGACCTGCCTCGGTCTCCCGAAGTCGTACTGAGTTCCACTGCGATCGGCGTTGGTAGTGAGAAGGAGAAGACGATGAGTGCTGACGTTGTGGTCACGACGGAGGTCGATGCCGCGGTCGCGGTGATCACCCTCGACTCGCCTGCCAATCGGAACGCGCTGAGTTCGGTGCTCGTGTCCCAGCTGCGGTCGGCCATGGCCGACGCTGCCGCAGACGACGACATCCGCGCGGTTGTGCTCACGCATACGGGTGGAACGTTCTGCGCTGGAGGCGACCTACGCGAAGCGCTCGGTAGGGGACTCAGCCCCGAGGAGGCGACCGCTGAGGGCGCCGAGGCGATGATCGGCCTGATGAGCGCGATGCTCGAGATCACCAAGCCTGTCATCGCAGTTGTGAACGGACACGTTCGTGCTGGTGGCTTCGGTCTCCTCGGGGCGGCCGACATCGCACTCGCCGGTCCGGCCGCCACCTTCGCGCTGACCGAGTCGCGGCTGGGTCTCGCGCCGTCGATGATCTCGATAGTGCTGTTGCCGAAGATGACGTCGCGCGCGGCGGGACGCTACTTCCTGACCGGTGAGACGTTCACCCCGCAGCAGGCCGAATCGTTCGGGCTGGTCAGCAGGGCCCTCGAATCAACCGGCGACGTGTCGGACGAACTGCACGCGATCTGCGAAGGCATCCGGAAGGCGTCACCGCAGGGACTTGCGGCGTCGAAGCGTCTCACGACGTCGGCGCTCCTCTCCGACTTCCGCGATAGTGCATCCGCTCGGGCGTCGGAGTCGGCGGCGTTGTTCGCCTCCGACGAGGCGCGTGAAGGCATGACGGCGTTCCTGACCAAGCGGAAAGCCGCCTGGGACGCGAGCGCGTCGTGACCCAGCCGTCGCGGGAGCCTCAACAGGACCGCTCCCGGATCACCCGGGAGCGGCTCCTGTCGTCGACGCTCGACATCCTCGCCGCCGCGGGATGGGCTTCGGCGACGGTCGCTCGCGTCGCCGAGGAGGCAGGCGTCTCGCGCGGTGCGGCACAGCATCACTTCCCGACAAAGGAAGCGTTGATCACGGCAGCGCTGGAGGAGATGTTCACGCAGCTGACGTCGATGGCCGAGTCGCGTGCCGAACTGCCGGTCGGACCCGAACGGATCCGGCTCGTCGTCGACCGTGCCGTCGACATCTACACCGGTCGAGAGTTCAAGGCTGCTCTTCAGGTCTGGGCTGCCGCGGCCTCCGACGAACTTCTCCGGGAACAGATCACACCGCTCGAGGCGAAGTTCGCGCGTGCCGCGCACCGGATGACGCTCAACGGGTTCGACCCCGATGGAACCGATCCGCGCGCCTTCCGGCTCGCTCAGGCCACGCTCGACCTCGCGCGTGGCCTCGGGCTCGCCGACACCCTCACCGACGACTCCAAACGCCGCGCCCAAGTCATCGAAACCTGGACCGAGCAGCTGACCACAGCATTGACGTTGACCGACTGAGCGCGCGTCGTCGCGTACGCCGACCCGTGTGATCCGTTCGATTCAATTCGCTCGGGGTTGGTCCGAACTGTGGAATCGAGATGCCCACGCGTCGAGTCGGGCGATCTAGTCTGAGCTTCCAATCGAGCCGGAGGTATGTCAGATGAAGTCCACGAAGTTCACGGCCGCGTTGCTGAGTTCTGTCGCAGCTGTTGCGATGCTTCTTGCGCCGGGAACAGCCGACGCGTCGCCCACGGCGCCAATCGGACAGCACCAGGTGAAGAACGTCGGCCCGGCGGGCGCCAAGTTCACCGGAGTATGGGTCGGTCACACGCGAAAGATGTCGCTGAACAAGAACGGCTGGGGCTACATGACCCTGTTCTCCGGCGCGTCGAACGGTGCGAAGCACCTCGTCTCGTGGGGGACGTACGCGAACGGAAACCGCATCCGCGTTCGACTCAACAAGCGGGTACAGACCTGGGGCACAGGTGTTCCGATGCGCAACGGCCGGATCTACACCGGTGGGCTCGTGCGTTCGACAAGAGACGGAACCGTGTTCATGAGCCTCGGTGGCGCGAACACGTGGTGCAATCAGCAGCGATTCGGCTACGCCATGGAATGCGGAGCGTGATCTCGGCACCTGGCGCCCTGTCTCGTATGGCAGAGGAGTTCGTGCTTCATCTCAAGAAACGCACGATCGTGAAGTTGAGGCACGAGACTGTGGCTCGTGGGGAAGCCGTGACCTGACAGGCCGAGGCTCAGTGGCACCCTCGGCATCTCGTGTCGACACGCTTTGTCGGTCAAACGGTCGACAGTGGCGGCTGTGGCGGCTAGCGTCGAGTACATGAGCCTTCCGATCACTGTCCCGACGATGGAATCGTCGAACCGACGCGTTCGGATGCGGCGTCGCTGATGCGGTGTGTCGACAACACGCCTGTCGTCGCGGCGCCGACGAGGCTGCCGTTGTTCGACCGGATGGTCGTGGCGAGTGAGAGGCTGCGCGATGCGCCGCAGGACGCCGACCTTCACCGGTTTGTCAGTCGGTCGTACCGATTCTGAACTCACAACCGCGAGAGCGGGTGTCGCCGATCTGATGATCAGCGACACCCGCTCACTCGGTTCCTGGTCTAGGACGCGTGGTCGATGACACCACGGACGTTCAGACCGTTGCGAAGATCCTCGTATCCCTGGTTGACGTCTTCGAGTGAGTAGCGCTTGGTGACCAGCTCGTCGAGCTTGAGCTCTCCCGCGTCGTACAGGCGAAGCAGGCGGACGATGTCGTACTGCGGGTTCATCGAACCGAACAGCGAACCCATGATCGTCTTCTGATTGAGAGTCAAATCGGTGCCCGACACCTGGACGGTGAGCTTGGTCGGGTCGGCCAGACCGGTGATCACGACGCGCCCGCCCTTGCCGATCACCGCCGTCGCAGCTTGAACCACCGGGACGTCGACGGTTCCGACGAGGATCAGTGCGGCGTCGGCGCCCTGACCCCAGGTGAGTTCGGTGACCTTCTCCTGCGCTTCTTCTGCCGTCGCGAACGCGTGCGTCGCGCCGAACTTGAGCGCCTGGTCACGCTTCATCGAAATCGGGTCGACGGCGACGACGTACTTGCAGCCTGCTGCGACGGCGCCCTGAACTGCGTTGATGCCGAGTCCTCCGATGCCGTAGATGACGGCGGTGTCGCCCGCACGGAGGTTGCCGGCGTTGACCGCGGTACCCCAGCCGGACGGCACACCGCAGCCGACCAGGACCGCAGTCTCCAGCGGAAGCCAGTCGTCCACCTTGACCACCGAGTGCTGCGAGATGGTCGCGTACTCGGAGAAGGTGCCCAGCATGCACATCGCGCCGAAGTCGACGCCGTCGCCGTGGAACCGGAAGGTTCCGTCGGGCATCGACCCCTCCAGAATTGTGGCACCCATGTCACAGAGATTCTGCCGACCCGTCGAGCAATAGCGGCAGGTACCGCAGTTCGGGATGAAGCTGCACACCACGTGGTCGCCCGCCTTGACCTTCGTCACGCCGGGGCCCACCTCCTGGATGATTCCGGAGCCTTCGTGACCTCCGACGATCGGGTAGCGGGGCGGGAGGTCGCCGTCGGTGAGGTGAAGATCGGAGTGGCACAGGCCCGCGGCCGTGTACTTGATCAGCACTTCGCCCGGGCCGGGGCCGTCGAGTTCGAGTTCCATGATCTCGAACGGCTTGCCTGCTTCGAGGAGTACTGCTGCCTTGGTCTTCATGGGGTGTCCTTCTTCGATGGTGGGGATGGAGTCAGAGCGCGATGTTGACGGACTTGGTCTGCGTGTAGTGATCGACTGCGGAGTCACCGAGCTCACGGCCCCAGCCGGACTGCTTGAACCCGCCGAACGGGAGCGCGGTGTCGAAGCCGTTGTACTGGTTCACCCAGACCGAACCGGCCTGCAGCCTTGCGGCCGTGCGGTGAGCCTTCGAGACGTCCTTGGTCCAGATGCCCGCCGCCAGGCCGTAGATCGAGTCGTTGGCGGCGCGAGCGACGTCGTCTTCGTCGTCGAACGGGAGGGCGACCACAACCGGGCCGAAGATCTCCTCTTCGACGATCGAGAACTCGGGCTTCACGTCGACGAACACGGTGGGTTCCACGAAGTAGCCCTCGTCGCCCCAACGGCCACCGCCGGTCAGTGCCCGGGCGCCGTCGGCGAGCCCCTGCTGGATGTAACCGCTCACCCGATCGAACTGCTCCTGCGACACCAGCGGTCCGAGCTCGGTCGTCGGGTCGAGTCCCGGGCCGATCTTGGCCTGCGACGCGGCGTTCGCCACGGCCTGCGTGAAGTCGTCGAAGATGTCCCGCTGCACGAACATGCGGGTGCCTGCCACGCAGCACTGCCCATGGTTGAACATCCACGCGGCCACTGAACCGGCGACGGCCGCGTCCAGATCGGCATCGTTGTAGACGATGTTCGGGCTCTTGCCGCCGAGTTCGAGGGTGACCTTCTTGAGGTTCCCGGTGGCGGCATGAACGATCTTCTTGCCGACCTCGGTGGAACCGGTGAACGCCACCTTGTCGACGTCCATGTGTGCGGACAGCGCGGCGCCCGCATCACCGAAGCCGGGCACGATGTTGACAACACCGGGCGGGAATCCGGCCTCCTCGAACACCTCGCCGAGCATCAGCGCGCTGAGAGGAGTCTGCTCGGCAGGCTTGAGGACAACGGTGTTGCCTGCGGCGAGCGCGGGTGCGAGCTTCCACGTCGCCATCAGGATGGGGAAGTTCCACGGGATGATCTGGCCGCAGACACCGATCGACTCGCGTCGGGTGTAGGCGTGGAACTGCTGGTAGGGAGCGAACGGCATCGACGGTGTGACAGACGATCCGGTGATCTTGGTGGCCAGACCGGCGTTGTACCGCCACACGTCGGCCGACCATCCGACGTCGACCGCGGTGGCGATGGCCACCGATTTGCCGTTGTCGAGCGCCTCGAGTTGCCCGAAGATCTCGGCTCGCTCGGAGAGGATGTCGCCGACTCGCCAGATGAGACGCTCCCGCTCGTTCGGCTTCATCCGCGACCACGGGCCCTCATACGCTGCGCGGGCGGCCGCGACGGCACGATCGATGTCGGCGGCCTCGCCTTGTGCGACGTTGGTGATGACGCGGCCGGTGGCCGGGTCATTCGTGGCGAACGTGCGTCCGGACGCTGCGTCGACCCACTGGCCGCCGATCAGCATCTTGCGGTCAGTGGAGACGAAGTCGGCGACGGCGGGAAGCAATCCCGGAATTGTGGTCGTGGTCATCGGAGACCTCCTGGCGAGAGTATGTGAAGCGCGCCACTGTGACGCACATCATTTCTCGCATGAGGCTGCGGACCCGCCGTGTACGGAAACTGAACACTCCCACTGGACAGGTGTTCCGGCGGGAAGCAGTGCCGGACATCGGAGCAGGTCAGCCGGTGATTCCGAGTGCCCGGATGCGGGCGTACAACGTTGTCCTGCTGATGCCCAGAGCCCTGGCCGCGGTGCTCTTGTTGCCCTCCGCAGTGGCCAGCGCCGCCACGATCGCCTGACGTTCGGCCTGCTCGAGTCCCATCAGCTTGGACGCTCGAGTCGACGCCCGGTACCCGACGGGAAGGTCGACCGAACCAACCGTGCGTGAGCCGCGGGCAGCCGACGCGTCGGCGGCACGTCGGAGGACGTTGGTCAGTTCGGTGAGATTCCCCGGCCATTCCTGACACACGAGCGCATCGGCGGCGTCGGACCCGAGGTCCAGACGCGGGTCGATTCCGGCGAGGGCCTCCTGCCCGAGCGCCGCGAGCTCAGTGAGCCTCTCACGGAGCGGAGTCAGGACGATGCGTCGTCCGCAGCACGCAGTCAATGCGGCGACAGTCGGGGCGAGTGATTCTCCAGGTCCGGTGACGACGACGATCGGCGGATCGGACGGGCTGTTCGACGCCACAGCAGAGTGCATGAGCCGCAGCGACCTCTCGTCGAGGAGGTCGGCGTCGTCGAAGATCACCCCGTTGCCCGACAGTCGGGCCTGGCGTAGGACGGCCGTCACGTCGACCGGGGAGCCGTCGAGTATGGCCGCGGCGACGTCGACGACCGTCACCCGGTCGTCGGGCAGGCAGGCGTGAGCTCGCGTGGATCTGCCGGTGCCCGGCTCGCCGCAGATCGCCGTCGTCGCCCCGACGGCGACCGGCACGGTGAGTGGCACCGCGGGCGCCGAGCCGACCTCGGGGCGCAGGCGGAACACGGCTGCGTGTGCAACACCGGGAATCCGGTCGATCGCTATCTGCGCGACCGCACCGGACACGAGCGTGATCGTGGACGGTGTGAGGCGGTCGTGGAGAAGCAGACGAAGCGTCCCGAAGTCGGCGGGGGCGAGCAGGCCGGCGGCCAGGGCGTTGGTGAGCTGGAGATCGTCGCCGACGGCCGCGACCGCGTAATCGCGGCGGGCCGAGGCCTGCTCGAATGCGGCGATCACCGTGCGGTGCTCGGCGTGTGAACGGCTGAGCAGCCGGTCGGCGATGTCGTCGACCAACCCGCGCACCAGCGGGACCGACAGCGGATTGATCCGGTCAGCGACTTCCGTCATGCAGATGATGCCGGCCACGCGCCGGGTCGCGGGATGGATGATCGGTCTGCCGAAGCAACTCAGGGAGCGGAACTGCTCCAGATAGTGTTCGCCGCTGTTGATGATGACGTCACCTCGGACTTCGGCCGTGGTGCCGAGTGCCGTGGTGCCCATCGCCTCCTCGTGGAAGGAGGCGCCGTCGATCGCGCCGATGTCCTCCAGGCTCCGTTCCAGCGTCGAGTCCGACGACACGCGGGCTACCATGCGGCTCTGGCTGTCGACGAGCAGTAGCGCCGTGGACGTCCCACTGAGCACCTCGGCTGCGCGTGCCAGTACCGGACGTGCAGCGTCGAGCAGTGGGTCGGCGGACGCGATGTCCGACAGGACGGGCTCGGGTCGGTCGTCGGGGAGCAGCCCAGACGACTGGACTCGCCGCCAGGAGGCGGCGATCACATCACGGTGTGGCAGGGCGGTCGGCACGTGTCCACTGTGGCATGAATTACATCTGGTGTGGAAGGTTCGTCTGCCGAGGCCCTCGCCGCGACCGATCTCGCGCCGGCGTCGCCCGGGCCGACGACTACGGTGGTCGGCATGCGTGTTGCGACCTGGAATGTGAACTCGGTGAAACAGCGAGTCCCTCGGCTGCTGCCGTGGCTCGACGAGCGGCAGCCCGACGTCGTCTGCCTGCAGGAGACCAAGGTGTCCGACGACGCGTTCACTGCTGAACTCGGCGACGAGTTGACCTCACGCGGGTACGAATTCGCACATGCGGGCCAGGGCCAGTGGAACGGTGTCGCCCTGCTCAGCAGGGTGGGACTCGACGATGTGCGGGTCGCGTTTCCCGGTGCGCCGGGCTTCCCCGATCCAGCGGGAGACCCTGAAGGGCGCGCGATCTCCGCTGTGTGTGCGGGCGTCCGCGTCCACTCCCTGTATGTGCCTAACGGCCGCGAGGTCGACTCGGATCACTACGACTACAAGCTCAACTGGCTCGAAGCGCTCCGCACGAGTATCGCCGGCGAAGCCGAGACGACGATGATCTGCGGCGACTACAACATCATCCCGACCGACGCCGACGCGTTCGACCCCTCGGCGTTCGTCGGTCACACCCATGTGACTCCACGCGAACGGGACGCGCTCGCCTCGCTCGAGGCGCTCGGCCTGCACGACGTGATGCGGGACCGTTGGCCGGATGAGCGCATCTACACCTACTGGGACTATCGCGCGGGGATGTTCCACAAGGACCTCGGAATGCGGATCGACCTGATCCTCGCGGGAGGCCCGATCGCTGAACGAGTCCAGGCGTCGTGGGTGGACCGGAAGGCCCGTAAGGGCACCAAGCCGAGTGACCACGCACCCGTGTTCGTCGACCTCGACACCGCACCCGACGGCGACATCGGCCCGGTCGTCCCGCCGCCGTCGCGTCCGGCGAGAGTCGCCGCCGGGTCGGTGAAGCTGCCGCACACGGTGGCCGACTGATCAGCCGTAGGTGAACGAGTACACCTGCAGTCCGTCGGGTACGGACACGTCGACCCGGCCGCTGCCGTTGTCCTCGGTCGACACGATCTGGTGGAGTGTGGGCGGACCGTCGATCCGGACCGCCGAGGTGACCCCGTCGCGGGTCACGCGCAGGGTTCCGGTGCCGCCGGCGACGATGAACACGTTCTTCGCGCGGTAATGCAGTGAGATCGACGAGTCGGCCACCGCGGTCGCACCCTGATAGTCGAGCGTCCATCGGCCGTTCAACGCGAAGGAGTCGCCCGCCTGGTCGTCCGGTGCCGTGAAGGAGCCGGTCCCGGCTTCATACGACCCGCCGCCCGCGAAGTTGACCACCTTGCCGACTCCGAGATACGTCTCCGGGGTAGTCGAGGCGGTCGGCGTGGTGTCGTCCCGCTCGGACGACTCCGGAAGGGCGACTCCCGGACGAGCCTGGACCAGCAGCTCACGGATGAGACGCTCAGAGGTTCCGTAGCCGCCCTCACCGAACTCGATGTGGCGGACGGTGCCCGTAGCGTCGATCAAATATTGGGCAGGCCAGTAACTGTTCCGGTACGCCGTCCACGTCGAGAACGACGGGTCCAGTGCAATCGGATACGAGATGCCGAGGCGGCGCGCCGCGGCAGACACATTCGACGGGACCTTCTCGAACGCGTACTCGGGAGTGTGGACGCCGATCACCTCAAGGCCCTTGGCGCGGTACTTGTCGTACCAGTCGACGACGTGGGGGATCGATCGCTGGCAGTTGATGCAGGAGTACGCCCAGAAATCGATGAGAACCACCTTGCCGCGGAGGTCGTCGAGACGGAGAGGCGCATCGTCCGGGGTGTTGAACCATTCGCTGATCCCGGACAGCGTGGGCGCCCGGCCGCAGTTCTGCAGTTGCTCGGCGCCGTCATCGCACTTGGACAGCTCTCGATTCTCATCTGTGACGATTCCGCCGAGTTGGAGCCGTGACGTCAGGTCGTCGGCGCCCCCGACCGAGTCCTGCAACGTCCCGGCGTAGTCGGGGATGGCTCGTTGCAAGGCAGCCGGGACGTCGAGCACGAGCGCGACGGCCAACCCGATCATCATCACGCCGCCCGCGATGCGGACACCGCGCTGACGGCGTCGGAACGCCGACACCCGTTCAACGATCCGCCGTCCGGCGAGCGCGAAGATCAGCAGTGGCAAGGCGGCGCCGAGTGCAAACGCCAGAGTCAAGGCGACCGTCTGCAGTCCGATCTCGCCGGTGGCCCCGGCGACGACGATGGCCGCCAGGACCGGTCCCGCACACGGCACGTAGAGGACGCCGAGCGCGAGGCCGAGACCGAAGCCCGACCTGTTCGCCCCGACCTGCCGCATCGGCAGTCGCGCGAACGGCTTCTCGAGCAGCCGTTCGACCGCTGGAAATATCAGGCCCACACCGATGGTCGTGAGGACGATCAAGCCTGCCCACCGGAACGTGTCCTGCGGCAGGCGGAGCAGTGACAGCAGGCTCGACCCGATCAAGGTCACGGTCGCGAAGCTGACCACCAACCCCGCTATCACTCGGTACGGCCGAGAGGCCTCCGCGAAGCGCTTGCGTGGAGGTTCGTCTGGAGCGGCCGTCTCGGCATCTCCGGCCTCGCGGGAGCTCTGCGCGCCGGAGAAGAAGATCACGGGCAGGACGGGGAGGATGCACGGAGAGATGCCGGTGATCAGGCCGCCGACGAATCCGATGAGCACGACTGTGTACATGGTCGGCATTCGGCACGGGCGGCATCGCGGATGGGTCGGAGAATCCACACCCATCCGATCACCAGTCGGTTCCGAATGGCTCCTGTCACACCAACTGATCCCGGCGACGGGCTGTGGATCAACGACGTAGGGAGAACCGATGAGCATCAAGCAGACGACCGGAGCGAAGATCGCCGCGATGGGCTTCGCCATCGCACTCACGGCGACCATGGCAGCGTGTTCGGGCGACGACTCGTCCGACGCGGCCGACTCGACCACCGCCACTACGACGACCACAGCGATGTCGACATCGGGGACGATGGCGGATCCGGCCGCGGACCTTGTCGGCCCCGGATGCTCCGCATACGCGGCGAAGGTCCCCACAGGTCCGGGATCGGTGACCGGCATGTCGACCGAACCGGTCGCCGTCGCAGCGTCGAACAACCCGCTGCTGACCACTCTGACGGCGGCGGTGTCCGGCAAGCTCAACCCCGACGTCAACCTCGTCGACACCCTCAACGGCGGCGAGTTCACCGTCTTCGCGCCGGTCGACGACGCCTTCAAGAAGGTTCCCGCCGACACACTCGACGCCCTCAAGACCGACGACGCCGGTCTCAAGTCGCTGCTGACCTACCACGTCGTCAGCGGGCAGGCCGCACCGTCCAAGGTCGCGGGAGAGCACAAGACCGTTGAAGGCTCCACCCTCGAGGTGACCGGCAGTGGGAACGATCTGAAGGTGAACGGCGCGAACGTGATCTGCGGTGGCGTCCGTACCGCCAATGCGACCGTCTACCTCATCGACCAGGTGCTCATGCCCCCGGCAAAGAAGTAGTCGCCGTCGGTGGCGCCGCACCGTTTCCACGAGCAGGCTGGAGTCATGAGCATCGAGTTCACAAGTACTGTCGACGCACCGATCGATGAGGTGTTCGAATGGTTCGGAAGGCCCGGCGCGCTCCGGCGTCTCCTGCCGCCGTGGCAGCCGATGCGCGCCATCAGCGAAGCCGGGTCGCTCGCGGACGGGCGTGCGGTCCTCGGACTGCCCGGCGGGCTGCGCTGGCAGGCGCAGCACGTCGGGTCCGACTACTCACCGCCGCATCGGTTCGTCGACGAGCGTGTCGTCGACGGGCCGACGAGCATCCCGCCTGCCCTCGCCGGGCCGTGGCGCCACGTGCATGATTTCCGTGAGGCGCCGGACGGACGAACTGTGATGGTCGACCGCGTTCACACCGCGGTGCCCGAAGCTCTGTTGCGGTCGACATTCGAATACCGGCACCGGCAGGTGGCCGACGACCTCGCGTCGCACCGTACGGCGCGAGAGAGGGGTTTCGAGCCGTCGGTGATCGCGGTGTCCGGAGCGTCCGGGATGGTCGGGTCGGCGCTGTGCGCCTTCCTGACCACCGGTGGTCACCGTGTGATCCGGCTCGACCGGCATGGACACGATGGGCGTGGCGACGATGTGCGGATCTGGGATCCGACCGGACCGGCACTCGACCTGTTCGACGGGGTCGACGCGGTGGTCCATCTGGCGGGCGCGCCGATCGCAGGTCGGTTCACCGACTCGCACAAGGCCGAGATCCGCGACTCCCGTGTGGAGCCGACGCGGCTGCTCGCGCAGGCCGCCGCAGCCTCGTCCACCGTGCGAACCTTCGTCAGCGCGTCCGCGATCGGCTTCTACGGGTACGCACGTCCGGATGAAGTGCTCACAGAATCGTCGTCGAAGGGCGGCGGGTTCCTCGCCGACGTCGTCGACGACTGGGAGCGCGCGGCCCGGGTGCCGGGCATGCGCGCCGTCCAGGTGCGGACCGGCATCGTGCAGAGTCCGACCGGCGGAACGCTCCGTCTGCAACGCCCGATCTTCGCCGCGGGCCTCGGCGGGCCGATCGGCGACGGCAGCCAATGGCTGTCGTGGATCGACCTCGACGATCTCGTCGACGTCTACCTGCGTGCGCTGTTCGACGACCGTCTCGACGGTCCGGTCAACGCGGTCGCGCCGGCACCGGTCACCGGTCGGGAGTATGCGAAGACGCTCGGGCGGGTGCTGCATCGTCCGGCGGTGCTTCCCGTTCCCGAGTTCGGGCCCGCACTGCTGCTGGGTCGGCAGGGCGTCCGAGAACTGGCGGCCGCCGACCAGCACGTCGACAGTCGTGCGCTCAACGACGTCGGGCACCGATTCCGGCACGCCATCCTCGAGGAGTCGTTGCGGCACCAACTCGGACGGTGACGGCGTTCGGGGCCGGGCGGACATCGGACCCATCCGATTCCCGCTCGGCTCCGAACGCCTAGCGTGAACACTCCGAAACCACTCTCGCCAGGATCCTCCATCGCCGTCATCGGCAGCGGCGTCGCGGGTCTGACCTCGGCTCATCTCCTCTCGCACGACTACGTCGTCACGCTCATCGAGGCGGACGCACGGCTCGGCGGACACGCGCACACCCAGCAGCTTCCCACCTCGGACGGTCGCATCCACAACGTGGACACCGGGTTCATCGTCCACAACGACCGGACCTACCCGACCCTGCTCCGGCTGTTCGACGAACTGGGCGTGTCCACCCAGGACACCGACATGTCGATGTCCGTGTCGTCCGCGGTCACCGGCCTGGAGTACGCGGGCGCGCTCGGCGTCGGGGGTCTCTTCCCGAGCATTCGCAACGCGCTGAGCATTCGACACATCCGGATGCTCGCGGAGGTGAAGCGTTTCCACTCTCTCGCCCGAGAGGTTCTCGACCACCGGTCCGACGACGTCCCGCTCAGCAGTTTCGTCCGGTCGGCGGGTCTATCGGACTACTTCGTCGACAACTTCCTGCTCCCACTGGTGGCGGCGGTCTGGTCATGCGACTCGGCGACCGCGGCCGATTACCCGGCGAGATACCTTTTCGCCTTCCTCGATCACCACGGCATGCTCACGGTCTTCGGATCCCCCACCTGGCGAACCGTCGTCGGCGGCTCGGACACCTACGTCCGGGCGGTCGCTCGCGGCATCACCGAGTCCGGCGGAGCCGTGCGCACTTCGTCGCCGGTCATTGCGCTGCGTGAGGACCCAGACGGTGTTGCCGTCCGGACCGCGACCTCCACCGACGTCTACGACGCGGCGATCGTCGCGACCCATCCCCATCAGGCGCTCGCGATGCTCGAGCAGCCGTCGGACGCGCAGCGCGCCGTCCTCGGTGCGATGCGCTACGCGCCGAAGCACGCGGTGCTGCACACCGACGAGAGTCTCCTCCCGAAAGCACAACGGGCCCGCGCATCCTGGAACTATCAGATCCGGACCGACGGCGACGAGGTCGCCGTGACCTACGACTTGACGCGCCTGATGCGGCTGCCCGACGCCGCGGAAAGAGCACTGGTCACAATGGGGCGCACCGACCTCGTCGACCCGTCCACCGTCGTCGCCGAGATGACGTACGAGCACCCGATCTACGATGTCGAGTCCGTGTCGGCGCAGCGTCGTCTCGCCGAAGTGGACACGCCGAGGGTGGCGTTCGCCGGCGCGTACCACGGGTGGGGATTCCACGAAGACGGCGCGGCGGCGGGCGCATCGGCTGCCGTCCGGTTCGGTGGGCGGTGGGGTCGAGCCGGCGACGACCTCCTGGCCGGGGCCGTGCGATGACTCGCGCACAGATCGTTCCGGTGCGAATCTCGCACATCCGCCGATCGCCGGTGGATCACCGGTTCACCCACCGCAGCCTGCAGTGGCTCGTCGACCTCGACGAGCTGCCGCGGTTGCCGTTCGGGTTGCGCGGATTCGCGCGGTTCGCTGCCGACGACCATTTCGACCGCGGGAGTGAAACGGGGCGGAGTCTGCGCGCCAAGCTCGACGACGCTGTGCGCGCGCAGGGCGTGCCCGCGCCGACTGGAAGGGTCACCGCGCTGCTGTCTCCGCGAGTGGCCGGCTACACGTTCAACCCGCTGAGCGTCTACTGGTGCCACGATCGGGCGGGCCGCCTCGAATACGTGGTGGCGGAGGTCCACAACACGTACGGCGGACGCCACAGCTACGTGGTGCGCACCGATCAGGTGGGCCGGGCGAGGGTCGCCAAAGACTTCTACGTCTCGCCGTTCAACGAGGTGGACGGTGTCTACCGTCTGAGCCTGCCCGTACCGACCGCGGACGGACGGGTGTCGGTCGCGGTGGTGCTGGAGCGTCCGGGGATGCCGCCGTTCACCGCCACGATGACCGGGCACGCCCGCCCTGCCACCGTTCCCGCCGTGCTCGCGGCGAATCTGACGACTCCGCTCGCGCCATGGCTGGTCGCGGTGCGCATCCGCATCCACGGCATCCGCCTGTGGGCCGCGGGACTCCCGATCGTCCCCCGAAACAGAACCCGAACCACCGAACGAGAGGCTGCCCGATGACCGTCGACCGAGACGACCGCCCGTCCACCCTTCTCACCGACCGGACGAGGCGTCCGGCAGTCGCTCTGCCGGATGCGCCTGCCGCGGCGACCTCCGGGCTGCGGGGCGCCGCGGCACGTGTCCTCTTCGAGCGTGTTGCGCACCGACTGCCGATCGTCGTGGAGTACGGGCCGTCGTCTGCCCGGACCCATGGGGACCTTCCGACCATGACTATCACCGACCCCGACGCGTTCTTCCGTCGCATCGGCTCGGACGGCCTGATCGGGCTCGGCGAGTCGTACATGGCGGGGGAGTGGACCGCAGACGACCTCGTCGGTGTGCTCGTCCCGTTCGCCGAGCGGATCGGGACAGTGGTTCCGCGATCCCTGCAGCGACTCCGACGCCTGCTGCTTCCGACCCAACCGTCCGACGAGGAGAACTCCGTCGACAACACGCGGTCGAACATCTCGCGTCACTACGACCTGTCGAATGATCTTTTTGCGCTGTTCCTCGACGAGACGCTCACCTACTCGAGTGCGCATTTCGGATCGGACGAGCAGGCCGCAGCCACCGAATGGGACGGACTCGCCGACGCGCAGCGCGCCAAGATCGACCGTCTCCTCGACCACGCGCAGGTCGGGGCGGGAACCCGCGTCCTCGAGATCGGCACCGGCTGGGGTGAACTCGCCCTGCGCGCCGCAGCCCGCGGGGCGACGGTCCGCTCGGTGACACTCTCAGCTGAGCAGCGCGCGCACGCCCTGCACCGGGCACACGAAGCGGGCCTGGACGACCGCATCCGGGTCGACCTGCTGGACTACCGCGCTGTCGACGGCGAGTACGACGCCGTCGTCTCCGTCGAGATGATCGAGGCCGTCGGCATGGCGTACTGGCCGACCTATTTCAAGACGGTCGAGAGGCTCCTCGCTCCCGCCGGGCGAGCCGCGATTCAGGCGATCACGATGCCCCACGACCGGATGCTCTCGTCTGCGCGGACTTACACGTGGATCCACAAGTACATCTTTCCCGGCGGGCAGATCCCCTCTGACGAGGCCATGCGCGATGCCGCGGCGAGCGCGGGCCTGCGGATCGACGCCGTCGAGGAGTTCGGGATGCACTACGCGCGGACGTTGCGGTTGTGGCGGGAACGGTTCGAGGGACAGTGGCCGCTGATCGCCGATCTCGGTTTCGACGAGACCTTCCGGCGGATGTGGACGTTCTATCTCGCCTACTCCGAGGCCGGGTTCGCCGCTCGCTATCTGGACGTGGTGCACTTGCGTTTCGTGAAGAACAAGAACTGACCCGCGGCGGTGAGTGATGGTCGGTGTGGTTGTCGACAGGAGACCGGGCAGCGGGGCTACTCTGGTCGCTGATGACTTCTGGAACCTCGTCGTGACCGGCACGGACACCGACTCGACCGTCCTCGCCGACCTGCTGTCGCGGTCTGCCGCAGGCGATGTCGAAGCATTCGCCGACCTGTACGACCGGACCAGCGCACGCGTCTACGGGATGGTGCTGCGTGTGCTCCGAGATCCCGGCTACTCCGAGGAGACCACCCAAGAGGTGTACCTGCAGGTGTGGCGAGGCGCCGCGGCATACGACCCTGCCGAAGGCGCGCCCGTCTCCTGGCTCCTGTCGATCGCGCACCGTCGAGCGGTCGACCGCGTCAGATCGGAATCGTCGGCATCCCGCCGCGAATCGGACTACGGAGCCCGAGAGATCACCGCGATCGTCGACGACGTGAGCGAGGAGGTCCAGGCGAGGGAAGCGGGACGGCGGGTGCGCCACTGCCTGTCCACGCTCAGCGCGCTGCAGGCCGAAGCCGTCGGGCTCGCCTATTACGGAGGTCTCTCGTACAGCGAGGTCGCCGAACGGCTCGCCGTGGGTCTGCCCGCGGTGAAGAGTCGGATCAGAGATGGACTGAAGCGTCTGAGGGGGTGTTTGGGGGATGACTGACATGCCGGAGTCGAACGAGCACGACGACCTGCTCGACATGGCTGTTCCCTACGCGCTCGACGCACTGGACGAACTCGGGCGAGCCAGAGTCGAGGCACGGGTCGCGGCCGCTGACGCTTCGGTGCGGGACGCGTTCCGCACGGAGGTAGCCTCCGTCCGCGATGTATTGGCCGACCTCAGCGAGGCCACTGCACAGACGCCTCGTGTCGGACTCCGCGACGAGATCCTCGATGAGGCGGCTCGAGTCGACAGAGGACGCCGCGTTGATTCCCGGCGGCCGCGTTGGATCGCTGCCGCAGCAGCCGCGGCGGTTGTCGTCGCGGTCGGTGGCGGGATCATCGGCTACACCGCGTCACGTCAGGACCCGCCGACACAGACGACGGCCGAGCGAGTCTTCGGTGCGACCGACGTGCGAACCACCACCGGTCCACTGGCCAGCGGACGGGCGTCCGTCACATACTCGGAGTCGGCAGGAGCGGGCGTCCTCGTGATGAACGACGTCCCGCCACCCGCCGCAGGCACCGTCTACCAGCTGTGGCTGGTCGGTCCGAACGGGGCTCGTCTCGGCGGTGTGATGAAGTCGGACGACGTAGCACCTTCGACGACCGCCACCGTCGACGATCTCGGAGACGCCACGTCCATCGCGTTCACCGTCGGCGATGCGGCGCGTCCGGAGACGATGATCTCCGATCCGGTGGCGAGTCTGCCGCTCGGCTAGGTGCGATGCTCGGTCAGGCCTTCAACTGGTCTTCGAGGTACCGCGGTCGGCAGATGACCCAGGCGCCGCCAAGCATGACAACGGTCATCGCGGTGAGAAGCAGGAACGGCGTGCCCCACCCGCCGCTGACATCGTGGAGCACTCCGAACAGCATCGGGCCGGCGCAGGCGAGCAGATAGCCGACGCCCTGCCCGAAGCCGGACAGCGACGCCGAGCCGGAACTCGTGCGGGTTCGGACGTTGATCAGCGTCAACGCCATCGGGAAGGTCGTCGGTCCGAGACCGCAGAGCAGAGCCCACAGCAACGGCGCCGAGAGCGGTGCCCACATCAGGCCGGCGAAGCCCGCGAGCCACGAGGCCGCGAACAGAACGGTGAACCCGAATGGGTTCGCGAACCGGGTGCAGAGCCACGGAGCGATGAGCGTCGCCGCGAGGCCGATCGCGGAGAACGTAGCGACCATTCCACCGCCGAGCGACTCGCTTCCGCCTGCGTCGGTCACGATCTTCGGCATCCACGTGAACATGGCGTAGGTGCAGGCGGACGTCATGCCGAACATCAGGGTCAGGCCCCAGGCCATCGGCGTGCGCCACACGGGCAGCTTCGCGGCCTCCGACGGTGCGCCGTCGGACTCCGCTGCGGCGCGGCGCAGGGCAGTCCGTCGCTCCCGGACCACCCAGATCCACGGGCCGAGCGCGGCGAGCGGAACGATCGCCCAGACGGCTAGCGACGTGCGCCAGTCTGTCGCGTCGGCCAGCGGGATCGCGACTGCGGCCGGAATCATCGTGCCCATCTGCACGAACACGATGTATGCGGTGCTGATCGATGCGATCCGGTCGGAGAAATAGCGCTTCACCAGCGGCGGGATCAGAATGTTGCCGATGCCCATGCCGAAGAGGGCGACACATGAGAGCAGGACCAGGACGGGAACGCTGCCGCTCAGAGCGCGAGTGCCGATGCCGACGCCGGTGATGACCACCGCGGCGAGCGTCACCTGCTCGATGCCGAACCGGCGGCCGAGCGCGGGGGAGACGACTCCGGCGATGCCGAACGCCAAGGTCGGCAGCATGCCGAGCAGGCCGCTGACGGTGTCGCTGAAACCGAGGTCGGCAGAGATCCGCCCGAGAAGTGGCGTCATCGACGTGACGGCGGTTCGGAGGGTGAACGCGAACACCACGATGGCGATCAGGGTGACGATGCGTCCACGCCAGACGCCCATCAGCGGCGTCGACGCGTCGGTGACGGTGGAGGCAGTCGCAGTCATGCCAGAAATCATAGGATGAATGGTCGAATCCCTGCAAAGTGTTTTACGCTACAGAATGTGCAGACCATCAAGCGTCAGAGTCTCATCTCCCAGGTGACCGACCAGTTGCGAGCTGAGATAGCGTCCGGCCGGTGGTCGGTGGGCGACCGGATCCCCACCGAGCCCGCGCTGTGCGAGATGACGGGAACGGCTCGCAACACCGTCCGCGAAGCCGTGCAGTCGCTGGTCCACGCCGGACTCCTCGAGCGACGGCAGGGCTCGGGCACCTACGTGATCGCGACCGATGAGCAGGAGGTCGCGTTCACCGACTTCTTCGCGGCGGCGCGGCGGCAGGACCTCATGGAACTACGGGAGGCGCTTGAGGTGACGGCGGCGGGTCTGGCGGCCCGGCGTCGCGACGACGCCGACATCAAGAACCTGCGAACGGCGCAGAAACTGCGCAATCGTGCGTGGACCGGTCTGGTGGACCCCGACGTTGCGGTCGACACCGACGCGCAACTGCACCGTGCCATCGTCGCGGCCAGTCACAACGACGTGTATCTGGAGTTCTACGACTCGTTGCTTCCGGCGCTCCGGCAGTCGGTGGCACAGCGCGACGTCGCGAGAGGGCCGTCGTACACCGACCTGCACGACGCGGTCGTCGACGCGGTGGTCGACGGTGACGAGAACGCGGCCCGCGACGCCGCGCGTGACCTGCTCGCCGGGGTTGAGGAATTCGACTGATCACTCGTTGTCGTCAGACGTTCACGAGCCGTTGGGTGAGCTGTGTCAATGATTTTGACCTCGGTAAATCCGGGCGGTAAAGTATTTCGTCGGTGCCTACCCACGGTAGGTGCTGCCCTCGATCAGGTCGTCGACGACGGCCCTGAACGAGGGTGTCGCGAATCCGCGCGGGCGTGTCTGACACGCCCGACCTCGGGGTAGTGATTCCATAGTTGACCGGCGCAAACGTGCCGGTGGGGCGAGTTGCGGACATCGCTCGGAGTGCAGAAATGCGACACCGACCGAAGTGCCCGGAGCACCAACCGTGACTACACATCGGACCGGCGGGAGCCGGCCCACAAGGAGAAAAGAACTCAGTGCCAACGATTAACCAGCTGGTCCGTAAGGGCCGCAAGGACAAGGCGTCGATCAAGAAGACCGCCGCCCTCAAGGGGAGCCCGCAGCGACGCGGCGTGTGCACTCGCGTGTACACCACCACCCCGAAGAAGCCGAACTCCGCACTTCGTAAGGTCGCCCGCGTGCGCCTGACGAGTGGCGTCGAGGTCACCGCCTACATCCCGGGTGAGGGCCACAACCTGCAGGAGCACTCGATGGTGCTCGTCCGCGGCGGTCGTGTGAAGGACCTCCCGGGTGTTCGTTACCGCATCATCCGCGGCTCGCTCGACACCCAGGGTGTCAAGGACCGCAAGCAGGCACGCAGCCGCTACGGCGCCAAGAAGGGAAGCTAAGTCATGCCTCGTAAAGGACCCGCTCCCAAGCGCCCGCTGATCAACGACCCGGTGTACGGTTCGCCCCTGGTCACCCAGCTCGTCAACAAGATCCTGCTGGACGGCAAGAAGTCGACCGCCGAGCGCATCGTGTACGAAGCCCTCGAGCAGGCTCGCGAGAAGACCGGCACCGATCCGGTCGTCACCCTCAAGCGTGCGCTCGACAACGTCAAGCCCACCCTCGAGGTCAAGAGCCGCCGCGTCGGTGGCGCCACCTACCAGGTGCCGATCGAGGTCAAGCCCGGTCGCGCCAACACCCTCGCGCTCCGCTGGCTGGTGACGTTCAGCCGTCAGCGCCGTGAGAAGACGATGGTCGAGCGTCTCGCCAACGAGCTCCTCGACGCCTCGAACGGTCTCGGCGCTTCGGTGAAGCGTCGTGAGGACACTCACAAGATGGCCGAAGCCAACCGCGCCTTCGCTCACTACCGTTGGTGACTTTCTAGGACGGCCGGCCCGCCGGAGACTTCACTGTCTCCGGCGGTCGGGCATCCTGGAGACCACTAGCAGTCTTTAGCCCGAACTCTTCCGAAGGAACCACATGGCACAGGAAGTGCTGAACGACCTCAACAAGGTCCGCAACATCGGCATCATGGCGCACATCGACGCCGGTAAGACGACCACCACCGAGCGAATCCTGTTCTACACCGGTGTGAACTACAAGATCGGTGAGACCCACGACGGTGCGTCGACCACCGACTGGATGGAGCAGGAGAAGGAACGCGGCATCACGATCACGTCCGCCGCGGTCACCTGTTTCTGGAACAAGAACCAGATCAACATCATCGACACCCCCGGCCACGTCGACTTCACCGTCGAGGTCGAGCGTTCGCTGCGCGTCCTCGACGGCGCCGTCGCAGTCTTCGACGGCAAGGAAGGCGTCGAGCCGCAGTCGGAGCAGGTCTGGCGTCAGGCCGCCAAGTACGACGTCCCCCGCATCTGCTTCGTCAACAAGATGGACAAGATGGGCGCGGACTTCTACTTCACCGTGCAGACGATCATCGATCGTCTGGGCGCGAAGCCGCTCGTCATCCAGCTCCCGATCGGTGCCGAGGACGACTTCGTGGGCGTCGTCGACCTCATCGAGATGCGCGCACTGGTCTGGCCGGGCGACGCCAAGGGTGACGTGACGATGGGCGCCTCGTACGAGGTGCAGGAGATCCCCGCGGATCTCGCCGACAAGGCGGCCGAGTACCGCGAGAAGCTGCTTGAGACCGTCGCCGAGTCCGACGACGCGCTGATGGAGAAGTTCTTCGGCGGCGAGGAGCTCTCGGTCGAGGAGATCAAGGGCGCCATCCGCAAGATGACCGTCAACTCCGAGCTCTACCCGGTGCTGTGCGGGTCTGCGTTCAAGAACCGCGGTGTGCAGCCGATGCTCGACGCTGTGATCGACTTCCTTCCGACTCCGCTGGACATCGGCGAAGTCCACGGTCACGCCGTCAACAACGAAGAAGAAGAGCTGATCCGCAAGCCCAGCAAGGACGAGCCGTTCTCGGCTCTTGCCTTCAAGATCGCGGCTCACCCGTTCTTCGGCAAGCTCACCTTCGTCCGCGTCTACTCGGGTCAGCTCGAGCCGGGCACCCAGGTGCTCAACGCGACCAAGGGCAAGAAGGAGCGCATCGGCAAGCTCTTCCAGATGCACGCCAACAAGGAGATGCCCGTCGACGACGCGGTGGCCGGCCACATCTACGCGATGATCGGCCTCAAGGACACCACGACCGGCGACACCCTGTGTGATGCGGCGAACCCGATCGTTCTCGAGTCCATGACGTTCCCGGACCCGGTGATCAACGTCTCGATCGAGCCGAAGACCAAGGCCGACCAGGAGAAGCTGGGCACTGCGATCCAGAAGCTCGCTGAAGAGGACCCGACGTTCTCGGTCAAGCTCGACGATGAGACCGGTCAGACCGTCATCGGCGGCATGGGCGAGCTCCACCTCGACATCCTCGTCGATCGCATGAAGCGCGAGTTCAAGGTCGAGGCGAATGTCGGCAAGCCGCAGGTCGCGTACCGCGAGACGATCCGCAAGACCGTCGAGAAGCACGAGTACACCCACAAGAAGCAGACGGGTGGCTCGGGCCAGTTCGCCAAGGTCATCGTCAAGCTTGAGCCGCTGGTCGACGCTGAAGACGGCGCGACCTACGAGTTCAACAACGCTGTCACCGGTGGCCGCGTTCCGCGTGAGTACATCCCTTCGGTGGATGCCGGTGCGCAGGACGCGATGCAGTACGGCGTTCTCGCCGGCTACCCGCTGGTCAACCTGAAGTTCAGTCTCATCGACGGTCAGTACCACGACGTCGACTCGTCTGAGATGGCCTTCAAGATCGCCGGTGCGCAGGCTTTGAAAGAAGCCGCACGCATGGCGCAGCCCGTCATTCTGGAGCCGATCATGGCCGTTGAGGTCACGACTCCGGAGGACTACATGGGCGACGTCATCGGCGACCTGAACTCCCGCCGTGGTCAGATCCAGGCCATGGAGGAGCGCAGCGGTGCTCGAGTCGTCAAGGCTCAGGTTCCGCTGTCGGAGATGTTCGGCTACATCGGAGACCTTCGGTCGAAGACTCAGGGCCGTGCAAACTACTCCATGGTTTTCGACTCGTACGCTGAAGTTCCGGCGAACGTGTCGAAGGAGATCATCGCCAAGGCGACAGGCGAGTAGTCACTCGTCTGCCGTCTAGGCGGAACCACGCCTCGGCGTGAAAGATCTAGAAATCTCCGCCGGCGACGCCCTGTCGTCGCCGGTGGGGGACAAGTAAAGCCTCTCCGCACACTGCGGAGAACCCATACGACTGTCGGGAACCACCCGGCACTCTTACAGTCCAGGAGGACAAAAAGTGGCGAAGGCGAAGTTCGAGCGGACCAAGCCGCACGTGAACATCGGCACCATCGGTCACGTCGACCACGGCAAGACCACCACCACGGCTGCCATCACCAAGGTTCTGGCGGACCAGTACCCGGACCTGAACGAGAGCTTCGCTTTCGATCAGATCGACAAGGCGCCTGAGGAGAAGGCTCGTGGTATCACGATCAACATCTCCCACGTCGAGTACCAGACGGAGAAGCGTCACTACGCTCACGTCGACGCTCCGGGTCACGCCGACTACATCAAGAACATGATCACCGGTGCTGCCCAGATGGACGGCGCGATCCTGGTCGTGGCAGCCACTGACGGCCCGATGCCGCAGACCCGTGAGCACGTCCTCCTGGCCCGCCAGGTCGGCGTTCCCTACATCCTCGTCGCACTCAACAAGGCCGACATGGTCGACGACGAGGAGATCATGGAACTCGTCGAGATGGAGGTCCGCGAACTGCTGGCCGCTCAGGAGTTCGACGAGGACGCACCGGTCGTTCCGATCTCGGCGCTGAAGGCGCTCGAGGGCGACGAGAAGTGGGTCAAGTCGATCCAGGACCTGATGGCTGCTGTCGACGAGTCGGTTCCGGACCCCGTCCGCGAGACCGAGAAGCCCTTCCTCATGCCCGTCGAGGACGTCTTCACGATCACCGGTCGTGGCACCGTCGTCACCGGTCGTGTCGAGCGTGGCGAGATCAACGTCAACGCTGAGGTCGAGATCGTTGGTATCCGCGAGAAGTCGCAGAAGACCACCGTCACCGGCATCGAGATGTTCCACAAGCTCCTCGACTCGGCACAGGCCGGCGACAACGCTGGTCTGCTGCTCCGTGGTCTGAAGCGTGAGGACGTCGAGCGCGGCCAGGTCATCGTTGCCCCCGGCACCACGACCCCGCACACCGAGTTCGAGGGCCAGGCGTACATCCTGTCGAAGGACGAGGGTGGCCGCCACACCCCGTTCTTCAACAACTACCGCCCGCAGTTCTACTTCCGCACCACGGACGTGACCGGCGTCGTGACCCTCCCCGAGGGCACCGAGATGGTCATGCCGGGCGACAACACCGAGATGAGCGTTGTGCTCATCCAGCCGGTCGCCATGGACGAGGGCCTGCGTTTCGCTATCCGCGAGGGTGGCCGCACCGTTGGTGCCGGCCGCGTCACCAAGATCGTCAAGTGATGCGATCCCGCTCGGCCCTGATCGGAAGAGATTCTGACGAGCCGAGCGGGACATCACGGATCGTCAAGTGATTGTCTGATCTTGTTCTGACGTAGCGTCAGCAACACCGAACCCCGCTTCGACTTCGGTCGGGGCGGGGTTTCTGCTGTTCTACACTTTGACGATGTCGCCGTTCCTGAGAGTTTTCCTCAAGTCGTTGGCTTTCATGCTCGTCGCCGGAGCCGTCGGACCTGCGTTTCTGATCATCTACTTCTTGATGGGGGATGAGGGTCCGTCGTGGATGCTGTGGAACGGCATCGGCTGGACGGCCGTCGATGTCATCGCCGCGTACGTGTTTGCGCGTTTCACGGTGGGCAGCGCTGCACGGACCAGCGTCCTGCAGGCGTCGGGAGTCCCGGGCCTGGGGCACATCGTCGGCATGCACGAGACGGGGATGCTGATCAACGATCGACGCGTCGTGAAGTTCACCCTGCGGGTCACCGGACCGCGGGTCTCTGAATTCACCACCGAGGTGTCGGCAGCTCTGCCCGTGATCGCATCGGGCGCCATCGCAAAGGGTGTGCTCGGAGTGTTCGTCGGCGATGACGGCGCGAGCGCGTCGATCGACTGGGACGCGACTGGCCTGTACACGGGAACCATGCCCGCGAAGTTCGAATCGAGCGCAGACGGCCGCACATATGATCTGACCGGCAACGCCGAGGCGCTGGTGCAGATCGTCGATGTCCTCCGACGCAACGGCATCGCGTTGAACTCGATGATCGACGTCCGAAGCAATCCCGCAGTCCGCGACGAAGTGATGGCGATCGTCCACCGGTACGGTGATGCCCCGACTGTCGTGCCGTCGCCGTCGACTCCGCAGGCTGACACCAGGACTCTCACGCAACGCCTAACCGAGCTGGATTCGCTCTTCTCCGGCGGCCGCATCACCCGCGAGGAGTACGAACGACTGCGAGCGAAGGCGATCGACGCGGTCTAGACCGGGACCGACTCCGGTTCGCCGGGCCGCTCGCCGAGTTTCACGACCACAACACCGGCGACGATGAGTGCGCCGCCCGCCAGCTGGATGGCGGCGGGGACCTCGCCGAGGAACATCCAGGCGGCGACGATCGCGGCGAGGACTTCGGCGAGCGCAACGAAGGACGCGAGACGCGGACCCAGGCGCCGGGTGGCGGCGATGCCGGTCGCGTAAGCGAGGGCCGCGGTCACCAGGCCGAGGATCGCCATCGGCACCCACCACGGAGTGGTGTTACCGGCCAGCTGGACGTCGTCGGTGGACATCGACATCGGGAGGACGCCGACTGCGCCGGACAGTCCGAGCATGACGGCAGCCGACAACAGTCCACCCGCAGCCATCGCGATGCCGGGGATCTCCGATGCCGAGTTCCCCGACATCACGAAGTAGCCTGCGGCGCCGACCATCGCCCCGAGCGCCCAGGCGACGCCTGCGGCGTCGAGCGACACGGACCCGAAGATCTGGAGGACGAGCGTCAGCCCAGCCGCGGCGACGACCGCGCCGACGAAAGTGAGCAGGGTCGGGCGTTGTCGATGCCGGATCCACATCCATGCGATCACCACCACCGGGGCCGTGTACTCGATGAGCAGTGCAACGCCGACCTGCAGTGTTTGGACGGCGTAGAAGTAGCAGAGCTGCGGCACCGCGACGGCCAGGATGCCATAGCCGGTGAGGGATCCGATCACCCGGGGCTCGCGCAGGGCGGTCCAACGTCCCCGCATGGCGACGGCAGCGGGGATCATCAGAGCCACTGCGCCGATCGTGATGCGCAAGGTCACCGCGGCGCCTGCGGTCCAGCCGGTGTCGAGCAGGCTGCGCGCCATCGATCCCGAGAGTCCGAACGAACAGGCCGAGACGACGGCGAACGCCAGGCCTGCTGTCAGGCGAGATGCGGAACTGAGCATTGACTCAGTATATGCCGAGATGTCTTGTCGTTCGAACGGGTTCTAGGCTTGAAGAATGCGTGTCGATCATCAGGTGCCGGGTCACGGGCGGCCGCCCTTGGCCGTGACGGTGTCCGGGCCCCTCGATCCGTCGATCCCGGTGGTCATGGTTCACGGCATGGGCGGAGATCGGTCGACATGGCGGCCGCTGGCACGCGAACTGCGTGCTCGCGGCCGGACGGTCGCGAGCTTCGACCTCCGTGGTCACGGGCTGACCGGTCGGAGTGACTCGTATCTGCTCAGCGACTTCCGTGACGACCTCGGTGCGGTGATCGACCACATCGGGGCGCAGCAAGTCGACCTCGTCGGTCACTCGCTCGGAGCGCACACGGCGCTCCGGTACGCGATGGCCGAGCCGGATCGAGTGCGCAGGATGGTGCTCGAGGAGGTCCCACCGATGCCGCGGGACGCCGACGATCTCGCAGAGGCGATCACGCCTACGGCGACCTTCGGGGAACGGATCCGCGGCGTCGGCGCCTTGGTGCGGAATCCGGTGCCCTTCCTGCGATTCGACCGTGCGCTCGGCGGTCCGGTGACCGATGCGTTCGCCGTTGCCGAACCCGACTGGTGGTGCGGGCTGTCGAGGGTGACGGCTCCGACGCTGGTGGTCTCCGGTGGTCAGCGGAGTTTCCTGCCACCGCAGCACCTTCGCGACGTCGCCTACGCACTCCCGGCAGGCGACTTCATGACGATCGACGCCGGACACAGCGTTCATCGAGATCGCCCTCGCGAGTTCGCCTGCGCGGCAGTCGCGCACCTCGACGTCTGACGGTGGCGGTCCGGCTGCCTGGATGCGACGATCGAGTCATGACTGCGCTAATCATCTGCACGTCCAAGTCGAACGGAAGCACCATGCGCGTCGCCGGCGCGATGGCGTCGGTGTTGGACGCGAAGGTCGTGTCGCCTGAGACGGTCACCGACTCCGACATCGAACAGGCCGATTTGGTGGGGTGGGGATCGGGCATCTACTGGATGTCGTTCGCGCCGGAACTGGTCGCCAGGGTCGAAGCGTTACCGGAGCGCGATCGCGGCCGGGCGTTCGTATTCGCGACCAGCGGGATGCCGGAGACTCCGCTGCGGCGTTACACGGCGAACATGCGTGATCTCCTGGCCAGTCGCGGCTTCTCGGTCGCGGACGAGGTGTTCCACTGCCGTGGTCTCGACACGATGGGGCCGTTGGGTTTGATCGGCGGTGTCAACAAGGGGCGTCCGTCGGAAACCGACCTCGCGGCAGCGCGCGAGTATGCGCGGGGACTCCTCTGACGTGCGCCACACTCTCGACACGTCCCCGCTCGGCGTCATCTCACGGCGCTGGCCGATCAACTCGAATGGAGCATCATGAAAGCGCGCATCGAACTGACAAGCGTCTTCGTCGACGATCAGGCGAAGGCCGAGGCCTTCTACACCGACAATTTGGGCTTCGTCGTGAAGAACGATGTCCCGGCGGGCGCGTTCCGATGGCTCACGGTGGTCAGCGGCGACGTCCCCGACGGCCCGGAGCTGCTTCTCGAGCCGAACGAACATCCGGCCGCGCAGGCCTATCAGGCCGCCTTGGTGGCGGACGGTATTCCGTGTGCGTCGTTCAAGGTTGACGACGTTCGGGTGGCCTGTGCCGAGTTGGTGGCTGCAGGCGTCGCGGTAGTGACCGAACCGCTGGAATCGGGACCCGTCACGGTGGCCGTCATCGATGACACGTGCGGCAATCTCATTCAGTTGGTCAGCGACAATTGAGCCCTGAACTGGGGTTTTGATATTCACACCTCCGCCTCAGGTACTGCGGTCAATCCGTCGTATTCAATGACGGCAGACGGATGCCACCCGGCTTCCGACATGGAGAAAGAAGGTGTGTGATGTTTGTTTCGGTGCTGGTCGTGATGGGGATCCTCGCCTTCGCCGCAATCGCCGGCGCCGCGGCGGGACGTGCCGGGCCGCGGCGGTCGTTCGGCCTGGGGGCGCGTCGGACGACGTCCGACTCCGGAAGCGGTTGGGGCTGGGGTGGTGACGGCGGCAGCAGCTGGGGCGGCGACGGCGGAAGCTGCGGCGACTCCGGCGGAGGCGGCGGTGATGGAGGCGGCTGCAGCTGACGGTTCCTGAAGTCGGTCCGCTCATCGATGCTCGTCGGCACTATGCCGTCGGTGCTCGGTGAGCGGCCCGATCTTTGGTCCTAGCCGTTGTGAAGCTTGCGCGGGTCGACGCCGACTCGATCCCAACCCTCATTGGCCCACGACAGGTACAGCCACTTCCGCGGGAGCCGGTTGACCACCGGGTTGATCGCCCGCATGAACCCCGCGAAACGATCGAAGTTGCGCTGCTTCCGCTCGTCCCACGCCAGCTCGCAGACGTCCCGCATCTGCTGGGGGAGTGTTCCGACGATGACTGTCCGAATGAATCCGTTGAGCGGTGCGCTTGCTATCCGCCACACCGGTGCCGGGATCCATTTCGGTCCGGGAACGCCTTTGCGGATGTAGCCCGTCGCGTAGACGATCGTTCGAGTCGGCACGAACTTGTCGAGCATCGAGTTCCAGTAGTCGACGAACTCGTCGTACGTCTGCGGTTGGCTCCGCGAAGACACTCCGTACAGCTGGTACCAGACCTTGCTCTCTTCGAAGATCTGCAGCTTCTCGTCGTACGAGAGTCGCCGGATGAAGGTGTCGGTGATGAAGAGCGCCTGGTCGAGGAACGTCGCGTGTGCCCAGTAGAACAGTTCCGGGTTCAGTGCGTGGTACCGCGAGCCGTCGCTGATCGTGCCTTTGATGTCCCGGTGAAAGTCGCGAACCATCCGGCCCCACTTGTGCGGGTCGTCGGAGTAGATGGTCCGCATGATCGGTGGCCCGCTGCGCTGGGCGCGACCGATGAAATCGTTGAAGATCACTGAGTGGTCCTCAACGCCCTGGGCGAGCTGCTCGATGCAGTTCTCGGTACCGGCGAGTCGCTGGAATCCGAGCACGCCGCGAACGTCGCCGTAGAACTTCCACACCAGTGAGTCTGCGCCGAGTCGGAGCTCGAGCGAGTCGATGTCGACGTCGTCGACCGGCGCGGGCTCGGCTTCGCGGACGTGTGTGTCGAAGTCGGTTGAGGTCATGCCGAGACACTATCCCCAGTTTGAAACAAAATCTAGAGTTCGTTTCAAACGTGCTGAAATGCGCGCTTCGCAGCAGTGGAGGTCTTGATCGATACCCTGGGCCCATGGTGTTCTCGCAGCCCTCAGGGAAGAACAAGGAGTCGTTGTTCGGCTCGTCCGACAAGCGCAACCCGACACCGACGTTCCGGTTGAAGCCGAAGGACACGCCTCCGCCGTCGATGCCGACGGCCGACGACCTGATCGACACCGCGCGTGTGGTCTCCCTGCCGATGCGGACGAAGTTCCGCGGCATCACAGTCCGTGAGGCACTGCTGTTCAAGGGGCCCGCGGGCTGGGGCGAGTTCGCGCCGTTCCCCGAGTACAACGACGCCGAGGCCAGAATGTGGCTCGCGGCGGGAATCGAGGCGGCATTCCTGGGTGCCCCCGAGCCGCTGCGCGACACCGTGGCGGTCAACGCGACCGTGCCCGCAGTCCCCGCCGATGAGGTGGCAGCGATCATCGCGCGCTACCCCGGGGTGACGACGGTGAAGGTGAAGGTCGCCGAGCCTGGTCAGACCCTTGCCGATGACGTCGACCGGGTCGCGGCCGCACGGGAACTCGTCTCCACGGTGCGGATCGACGCGAACGGCGCGTGGACCGTCGAGGAGGCGATCGAGGCCATCGCCGCCATCGGCGACGTCGAGTACGTCGAGCAGCCGTGCAAGACGGTCGAGGAGTTGGCGCAGGTACGGAAGTCGGTCACGGCGTTGATCGCCGCCGACGAGTCGATCCGCCGGTCGACTGATCCGATGCGCGTCGCGAAGGCTGGGGCGGCGGACATCGCGGTCCTCAAGGTCGCGCCCCTTGGTGGGATGCGTTCCCTGATCAAGTTGGCTGCTCGACTGCCGATGGACGTCGTGGTGTCCAGTGCGCTCGACACGGCCGTCGGGATGTCCGCGGGTGTCGCCGCGGCCGCTGCGTTGCCGAACCTGCACCGGGCATGTGGGCTCGGGACCGGTGCGATGTTCACGCGCGACGTTGCAGTTCCGTTCCGGGTGCACGAGGGCGCCGTCGAACTGCGGAGCGTCGCACCCTCGGACGACGCGCCGCTCGCGTCACCCGACCGCAGGCAGTGGTGGGAGGACCGTCTCCGCAGGTGTCACGAACTTCTGGTCAATCCTTGAGTGGCACCCCGGGCGGGCGCACTGAGACGAGTACTAGAAACAATCTCAAGAATCTGTTCCAATGGATGAGAGCGGCGTCACAGGTGACGGCGCCCGTAGGAGGAGATCTCAATGGCGACACCAATTCTCGCGCAGCCCGACGTCGACAGCGGTCTGCGTCCCGTGCCGGTCACCAACCGCAACGGAGTGCTCGAGATCCTGCGGATGCGCCGCGACCCGTTCTCGTTCGCCGACGAGAAGCGACTTCGATTCGGTGAAGTGTCGGGCATGAACGCGCTCGGCATCCGCATGGTCACGTGCAGCGGACCCGAAGCGGCGAACGAGATCCTGATGAACAAGGACCGTGCGTTCGCCAACGCCCCCGCCTGGAGTTACTTCATCGGTCCGTTCTTCAATCGCGGCGTCATGCTCCTCGACTTCGACGAGCACCGGCACCATCGCCACATCCTTCAGCAGGCCTTCACTCCGAAGGTGCTCAAGGGCTACATGGACGAGATGCAGCCGATGATCGCCGAGCGCATGACCCGATTCCCGACGGGCAGGGTGCTGATGCTCAGTGAGTTCAAGCAGCTGACGCTCGACGTCGCGCTGGAGGTGTTCCTCGGTCTCGAACTACCGAAGTCCGAGGCGGACCGTCTCAACAAGGCGTTCATCGAGACCGTGCGAGCCGGTGTCGCCTTCGTTCGCAAACCGGTGCCTGGCGGACGGTGGTGGAAGGGCGTCCGATCCCGCAAGATCCTCGAAGACTTCTTCTACGAGCACATCCCGGCCAAGCGCGCGGAGCAGACGCCTGATCTGTTCTCGGTTCTCTGCCACGCGGAGAGCGACGACGGAGACACGTTCACCGACGAGGACGTCGTCAATCACATGATCTTCGTCCTGATGGCCGCTCACGACACCTCGACGATCACGATGTCGCAGATGGCGTACCACATGGCGAAGCACCCGGAGTGGCAACAGCGCGCGCGGGAGGAGTCCCTCGCGCTCGGCGAGCACCTCACCTACGACGACCTCGCGTCGATGGAGGCGATCGACGTGATCATGAAGGAATCGTTGCGGATGTGTCCGCCCGTTCCGGCGCAGCCGCGGATGGCGATCAAAGACACACAGGTCCAAGGCTTCTTCATCCCGAAGGGGACGATGGTCGTGGTCCCGCAGATGGCCAACCACCGTCGCCGCGACATCTTCTCGCACCCGAACATGTTCGACCCTGAACGCTTCTCGGCCGACCGCGCCGAAGACAAGGCGCATCGCATGGCATGGATGCCGTTCGGTGGGGGCGTTCACAAATGCATCGGCCTGTACTTCGGGCAGATGGAGATCAAGACGATCATGCATCATCTGCTCCGCGGCTACGAGTGGTCCGTTCCGGCCGACTACGTGATGCCGATGGATTACAGCGCGCTGCCGGTTCCGAAGGACAAGCTGCCCGTCACGATGCGGCGTCGTTGATGGCCCAGTCCACACGAAAACCCCGCGTCACAGTGCCGCCGTCCGTGCAGGAGGAGGCGATCCTCGAAGCCGCGGCCGCCGAGTTCACAGACGTCGGCGTCCGCCGCGCCAACATGGACGAGGTCGCGAGGGTCGCCGGTGTCAGCCGGTCGACGCTGTACCGCCGCTTCCCCAATAAGGACAACCTCCTGCTGGCAGTCGCCAACCGCACCTTCGAGAACGGCATGGCGCGGATCGAGGCGAACGTCGCGGGTCTCGGGCCGTCCGACGCCGTCATCGAGGCGTTCGCGACCGGCGCGGACATGGTCGAGAACGACCCGTTGTTGCGGCGCGTCGTCTTCGAGGACGTCGAGATCCGCAGTATCACCGCCACTGTCAGCTCGTTGTTCATCGCGATGATCACCGACCGGGTCGCGACCACTCTGCGCCGGGCCGGGGCGACGATGCCGGACGACGATCTCCGCCAAGCCGTGGAACTGCATGTGCGGCTCGTGACGTCGTTCCTCGAAGTCCCGGTCGACGAACCTGAACGTCGAACACCCGAATACGCGCGGAATGTCGCCGCGAAGTTCCTCGCCCCGATGATCTACTGACCGCCTCCAGAAGGAGCTGCTTCCTCATGTCCCTGCTCAGCCGTCTCCCTCTGAGTCGCTTCTCTCGTCGGGCTCGGGCCGACGACCGTCTCGCGCAGGTGCGCGCCGGAGTCGCCGGAAAGGTCGTCGCGATCACCGGCGGTGCTCGTGGTATCGGATTCGAGATCGCAGGTCAGGTACTCGCTGCGGGCGGACACGTCGCTCTCGGAGACATCGACGTCGACGCCGTCGGGAAGGCTGCGGCCGATCTGGGAGTGGAAGGCATCGCCCTCGACGTCACCGACAGCGCATCGTTCGAATCGTTCCTCGACAGTGTCGAGGAACGTGTCGGGCCGGTGGACGTGCTCATCAACAACGCGGGCATCATGCCTGTCGGCTCATTCCTCGAATACGACGAGGCGTTGATCCGGCGCACCGTCGAGATAGACCTGATCGGCGTCATCCTCGGCACCCGTGCCGCCGGTCGCCGGATGGTGGCACGCGGGCGCGGGCAGGTGCTGAACGTCGCCTCGGTCGCGGGTCGCCTCGCCGCCCCGGGACTGTCGGTCTACAACGGCGCGAAGTCGGGCGTCATCGAGTTCTCCGAGACCGCGGATGCGGAACTGATGGGTCGAGGTGTCCGGGTGTCGACGGTGCTTCCGTCGTTCACCAACACCGGGCTCATCGACGGGTTGCAGACGAACGCGATGGTCAGGTCGGTGGACACCGATGTCGTCGCCAGAGAGGTCCTCGCCTCGATCGCGTCGCCGCGTGTGCGTGTGACGGCTCCCCGCTCACTCGGCTGGGTGGACGCGAACCCGGCCTTGCCCATCGGGTTCAAGCGGCGCATGAGCCGCCTGACGAAGACCGACACCATGTTCCTGCACGCGGATCAATCGGCACGAGCCGAGTACAGCGCGCGCATCGGGCAGGGCTCGTCCGACGCCGTGTGAGCGTTCCGGAGTCTGTGACGTGCGGTGGGGGCGGGACGGTGTCATAGGGTGACTAGCGTGCCCGACGACGCCCGACCAATCGCCCGACTCCGTGCCGCGCGGCGTGCGGTCCGCGAGGCCCACGACGAGTTGATCGACGTCGAGGCGACAGCCGGTCGTCGTATCGGGCTCGGACGCAGCCAGGTGGCCGCGGTTGTGGTGATCACCGTTGTCGTCGTGGCTCTCGTCGGCGTCGCGTCGTGGCGGTTTGCGACCGCGCCGGAGCACTTCTCGGACGATGAGTTCGTTGCCGCGACCACGCAGAGGGTGTCCCTGCTGCTGGAGGCGGACAGTTCCGATCCCGCGCGGGCCAGGCGAATCCTGTCGGGCGCGACCGGCGAGTTCCACGACTCGTTCGCCCAGTCGGCCGACGCGTACAGCCAGTACATCGAGTCCGCGCGAACCCGGGGTTCCGGGGCGGTCGACGGTGTCGCGCTCGCTCGACGCGACGGTGAGTCGGCGTTGATGCTCGTCGCAGCCAGCGTCCGCATCACGACAGCAGACGGGACCGACGACGCGGCGTCCGCGTTCCGGATGCGTGTGCAGATGACGCCAGAGGAGGGCGAGTTGAAGATCGCCGGAATCGAGGTGCTGTCGTGAACCTTGTCGCTCGCCTCGAAGCACCGGTCACGCGTCGGACCTCGATGGCGCTCATCGCGTCTGTCGTTGTGCTCGTCGGCGTGTTCGTCTGGTGCATCGCCGCGCTCGGGTCCCGGTCGGCAGAGGTCTCAGCGACCGAGGCGCGCGACGAGCTCGCTGAGCAGGCGCCGGTCGCGGTCGCGGCCGTGTTCACCGTTCACCGAGCGACGTGGCAGCACGACAGGGAGGCCGCGAGGGCGGTGCTTGCCGAACCGCTGGCGGCAACGCTGCGACCGGCGCTCGCCGACGGCCCACCGCGCGGAGTCGAGCGCGTCGAGTGGGCGCCTGAGACCATCGCCGTCGTCGACGTCGACGGGGACATCGGGTCGGCCATGCTCACGGTCCGAGTGACAGTCACGCCTACGTCCGGTGCCGCGACCTCGACGAAGAAGTCGGTGCATGCCGACTTCGTTCGCGGCGGCGACCACTGGCGACTGTCCGGATTGGACGACCTCGCATGAGTGCACTCGAACCACAACGTGTCCGCGCGGCGCGTGAATCCCTCGATACCGCGATCCGACAGGAGCGTCTCGCGCGCATCGCGGCGGCGCCGGCCCTGCGGAATCGGGCGCGACGCCGACGCGCAGCGCTGCGGATCGGGATGGCCACCGCGCTGATCGTGACTCTTGTCGCCGCAGGCATCGCACTGTGGGCGACGCTGTCGGCATCGTCGCTCCGCGACACCTCGGAGGCCACCGACGATGCGGTCGCCGCAGCGTCTGGGGCCGTCGTCACGATGTTGACTCCGGACCCGGCGAACGCGGAGGGCTACCTCGCCGCGATCACCGACGTCAGCACGGGCCCGCAGCGAACTCGCTTCGACCAGAACCACGGCGCGATCGCCGAGTACGTCCGCGCGCTGACGGTCCGTCCGGAGGGGCGAATCGTGTCGGCAGGTGCGGCCAGACGCGACGGTGCCGACGTCGACGTGCTCCTCGTCGCACAGGCGACCGACCCGACACTCGTCGGCGGTCGGCAAGGGCAGCAGCGGGTTGCCCTTCGTGTTTCCATGGCCAGAATCGACGGCGACTGGCGCGTCGCGGACACGGAGCGATTGTGACTCGATGGACTGAACTGGCGACGTCGGACCGTCGACGTCTCTCCGCATGGCTCGCCGTCGTATCCGCAGGTCTGGTGGTGGCGATCGTCGTCGGAGTGCTGAGTGTGCCGGCGAATCGGGTGCCTGACGATCCCGATCGAAGTGTGTCCTCGGCGGCCGCGTCGGCGGTGACGGAGTTGATGACATTCGCGCCGACGGACGCTTCGGGGCGGCGGGACGACGTCGAATCAAGGCTCACCGGTGTCCTGGCCGCCGACTATGCGCTGAGAGGCCCTGACGTCGTGTTCCCGTCGGCTGCCGAGTCCAGGGTGACGATGACCGTCGACGTGACCGACGCGGCGACGGTCACACAGACCGATCGGACGGCGCGGGTGCTCGTGTTCGCCGATCAGACGATCGTCGTCGGAAAACGCGAGGACATCCCGTCGAAGGCGGGTGTATCGCGTTGGGCGTGGATGACGCGTGTGGGTGACCAGTGGCTTCTGGCTAAACTAGAACCTGTTACACCCCAATGATCGTCCTGGGCTGCGCACAAGTATGAAGGTGAATCCATGAACGAACCGATCGTTATCGTCGGTGCAGGCCTCGGCGGCGTCCGGCTCGCCGAGAATCTCCGCAACGGCGGCTACGACGGCGACGTTGTGCTCCTGGGGCAGGAGTCGCACCCGCCGTACGATCGCCCGCCGCTGTCGAAGACGGTCGTCACCGGCGACGACGAACGTGTTGACCTCAAGCCCGCCGATTTCTACGCCGACAAGAACATCGACCTGCGCACCGGAACCCGCGTCGTCGCGGTTGATCCCGAAGCGCACACCGTGACAGTCGTCCGTGACGGCGAGACGAGTGCGGTCTCGTACGGAACCCTCGTGCTGGCGACCGGACTCGTCGCCCGACGGTTCCCCGGCGTCGACGACGCTGTCCGCGGCGTTCACGTGATCCGGACGATCGAGGACGCTCTGGCGCTGCGTGCCGACGCAGCGTCGGCCACCCGGGCCGCGGTGATCGGTGCCGGCTTCATCGGCTGCGAGGTCGCTGCGAGCCTTCGGAAGCTGGAGCTTCCCGTGACGCTCATCGAACCCGCGCCGACGCCCCTCGCCGTCGCTGTCGGCGCGACGATCGGTGAGATGATCACCAGACTGCACCGGGAGGCGGACGTCGACCTTCGCGTCGGAACAGGAGTGGACAGCCTGACCGTCGCGCACGGCGCGGTGTCCGGAGTGCTGCTGTCCGACGGGACGACGGTCGACGCCGACCTGGTAGTTGTCGGAATCGGCGGCTACCCTGACCTCGACTACCTCGACGGATCCGGCCTCGAACTCGCGCCACGCGAGGCAGGCGGCGGCATCGCCTGTGATGGCGTCGGCCGCGCAGCCGACGACGTCTACGCGCTCGGGGATGCGGCGAACTGGACGGACGCGCGTGGTGACCACAAGCGCGTCGAGCATTGGAACCACGTCGTCGATCAGGCGGCGATCGTCGCGTCCGCGCTCCTCGGCCACCCGATCACTCATCAGGCTGTGCCGTACTTCTGGAGTGACCAGTACGGACTCAAGATCCAGATGCTCGGAGCGCCACAGAACGACGACGACGTGCACGTGGTCGACGACGACGGCCGTCGCTTCCTCGCGTACTACAGCCGCGACGGGATTCTCACGGGGGTCGTCGGAGCGGGACGCGTCGGCAAGCTGATGAAGACACGTCCGCATCTGCTGACTCCCACACCCGTCGCTGCACTGCTCGGCGAATGACGCCGGGTCCGGACTCGTCCGCTGCCGAGATCGTCTCGGCCGTCACTGCGATGGGTGACGCCGACAAGGCCGCATCGGCGCGGCGGTTCTTCAAGACGGGCGCGGGCGAGTACGGGGAGGGCGACGAGTTCGTCGGTGTCCGCGTCCCCGACCTGCGAAGAATGTCCCGGACTCTGCGGGGCCTGCCTGCTTCGGTGATCGTCGACCTGCTCGCCTCCGGCGTCCACGAGGTCCGCCATCTCGCGCTTTTCACCATGACGCATAACTTCGCCGCTCGCGGCTCGGATCGAGCCGCGTGGGTTCAGACGTATCGCGACGCGGTGCGGGCCGGCCGGATCAACAACTGGGACCTCGTCGACTGCTCCGCCGCCGACATCCTGGGTGCGTGGCTTGTCGCGGAAGCCGATCATGCGGAACTGCTCGAGTGGGCGGCGTCCGACGACTTGTGGCAACGCCGCGTCGGGATCATCGGGACCTATGCGTTCATCCGCGCTCGACAGCCGGACGCGTTGTTGGACGTCGCGCCGCTTGTCGTCGGCGACCGACGCGATCTCATTCAGAAGGCGTTCGGGTGGATGCTCCGAGAGACCGGCGAACGGATCGACGTCGAGATCCTCACGCGGTACCTCGACGTGCATGCACACGAGATGGGACGGACCGCGCTTTCGTACGCGGTGGAGAAGTTCTCGGCCGAAGACCGAGCTCACTACCGCTCGCTCAGGTGATGCTGTGAAATGTGCACCTGAGCCGGTGGACGCGGCTCGGTGCACATTTCACGAGAGCCGCGGGATGCGCAGGTCAGTCGATGGGGGCGACCTCGACCGAGCGAGTCGGCGCACCACGGCGAACGAGTAGCGCGAGAACGATCAGCGGGATCTGCAGGGGGAGCCGGGCCCACGCGATCGACTTCATGAGGGCACTCTTGTCCACCCAGAGTCGGATCATGTTGACGTTCGCCGGGAACACCGCGATGAACAATGCCGCCGCGAGGCCTGCCGCGGTGCGGCGGGTACGCGGAATCAGGACTGCCGCGCCCAGGCCGACCTCGGCGACACCGGACGCGTACGTCCACATCCGCTTGTCGCCGGGCACCTCATCGGGAACGATCTCGTCGAACGGCTTCGGCGCCAGGAAATGAAGTACTCCGGGCACGAGCAGGATCGCCGACAGGACACGCGTGAGCCGTTCATGGATCATGGCCCGAGTCTATGCCCCGTGCATCCCTAGAATTCGACGCGGAGCCGGTCGGAGGTCGGCTTCGCCTGGCAGCCCAGTATGTAGCCGTCTGCTATGTCATCGGGATCGAGGGCGCCCGACACCTCCATCTCGACGGTGCCTTCGGTCAGGGTGCAGGCGCAGGAACCGCACTCGCCCTCCTGGCAGGAGTACGGCGCGTCGAGCCCGGCCGCGAGCATGACGTCGACGAGTGTGCGCGAGCGCGGCCATGCGAGTTCGTGGGTCTCGCCGTCGAGTTCCACCTCGACCTGTGCGGCGTCCGCGGCCTCCTCTGCGCTGACCTCAGCGTGCTCGACCTCGACGAACGGGTCGCCCGACAGGGAGTTGTACACCTCGGAGTGGACGTTGTGGTGGTCGAACTTCGCCTTCGCGAGGCCACGATGGACTGCGTCCATGAACGGTGCCGGGCCGCACATGTACGCGGAGTGGGTGTGCGCCATCGGTGCGAACAGCGTCGCGAGCTTCTTCTCCGAGGGAAGCCCCTGGACGGTCTCGAGCCAGTGGATCACGGTGAGGCGGCCCGGATGCTTGTCCTGCAGTTCGCGGAGTTCGGCGGCGAAGATGACGTCGTTCTCGCTGCGGTTGGCGTAGAAGAACGTGATCGGACCGGTGCCGGTGGCGAGGGCGGTCTTGAGGATCGACATCACCGGCGTGACGCCCGATCCCGCTGCGAGCAGCAGCATCGGCGCGTGGATGTTGGACGGCGTGAAGACGCCCGACGGCGGAAGCGCCTCGATCTGGACACCTGCCGCGAGGTTGTCGCAGATCCAGTTCGACCCGTACCCGTCGACGGTGCGCTTGACGGTCACCTTCGGCAGCTTGTCGTGCTTCGGCGCCGATGACAGTGAGTAACAACGCGCAACCGATCCGGTCTGATCGGACGGAACTCGGAGGGTGAGGAACTGGCCGGGCAGGTAGTCGGCGAACTTCTCGGCATGCACGTCCGGGATGTCGAAGACGATGCTGCGCGCGTCGGCGGTCTCGTCGATCACCTCGGCGACGGTGAGGATCGCGCTGCGCGTGCTATGCGGGGTCAGATCGGTCATGGTGCGCTCTCTGTGCGGCGACGTCCGACCGGCAGTCGGAACTAGAACGTGTTCTACAAAAGAATATCAGCGGTTGAAAGTGTGTCATAGCCGTTGTTCCGGCCTGTGGGAGTGATCTGATCCATCGCCCGAGGCGAATCCTACGAATGGAGTGGCTTGGCTGATCTGGTCGACGTTGTCAGTGAACCGACTCCGTCGACGAGTGTGCGACCGCCCATCTGAAGGAGTTCGGTGAGGTCGGACGCCGGGTCGATCAACCACTGATCGTAGGCGGCGAGCGCTGTCCCGAGGGTCATCCAGGCGATGGTCTGGGGGACGTGTCCGTCGGCGTCCACGCCCAGGCGGGCCGCGCAGTGTTCGGCGATCACCTGTCGCCAGTCGGCGTACATGATCATCGAGTGCGCCTGGAGAGCTGGGACGCCGAGCAGCAGTGCCATCCGGCTGCGGTGCTGCTCGAGTAGGTCGTGCGGCACTTCGTTGAACTGAACGAGGGCGTTGATGAGGCTCTCGCCGAGCGGGGTGTCGGCGGGGGTCGCCGCGAGGAGCGCGCGTAGGCCTTGGAGGTGTTCGTCGAACTCTCCCCAGGCCAGGGAGTTCTTCGACGGGTAGTAGCGGAACAGCGTGCGGCGTGCGATGCCGGCGGCCGACGCGATGTCGTCGACGCTGGTCTCGTCGAATCCGCGAGTTGTGAACAGTTCGATCGCGACGGCGCTCAGGCGTCCACGGGTGGTCGCCGCAGGGCGCCCGCCGAGTGGACCTGGACGTCCTGTCGTCATTCTTGGCCTTTCTTCGGCGGTGTCGTCGCTGGTCACGATGGTACGCCGAAGAAATTCTCGGCAATCACTAGCAATTCTGCACTGGGTGCCATTACGGTGTGAAGCGAACCACACAGAACTACTTCAGGAGGTTGGTTCACATGGCCGAACAGGCAGCCCAGACTCACGACGAGCTCGTCGCCGAGTCGCTGGTGGAAGAAGTGTCCATCGACGGGATGTGCGGCGTCTACTGATGACAACCGCAACGACCACTGTTCCCGGCGGCACCGCTGCCGCCGGGAGCGGTCCCGCCTTCGACACCGCCGCAGCCTGGACGCTCAACCCCAAGGTCGCACTGCGACCCGAACCGTTCGGCGCCCTGCTGTATCACTTCGGAACGCGCAAGCTGTCGTTCCTCAAGAACCTGACCGTCGTCGATCTGGTCCGAAGCCTCGCCGAGCATCCGAGCGCCGATGCGGCGCTGCAGTCCGCAGGCATCACCGACGCCGACCGTCCGCTCTACCTTCAGGCACTCTCCGCGCTCGCCGAGTCGGGAATGATCATCGAAGGCGACACCTCAGGAGTGAACCCGTGACCACAATCGAACGGCCCTCGACCCTTCCGACCACGACGCCGCCACTGGATCTCGCGCCCACTACGCCGAAGGTGGGACGTCTCGTCGATCAGTTCGAGAAGGGTCTCGACGCCCCGATCTGTCTGACCTGGGAGCTCACCTACGCGTGCAATCTGTCGTGTGTTCATTGCCTGTCGAGTTCGGGCAAGCGCGACCCGCGTGAGCTGAACACCGAACAGTGCAAGGCGATCATCGACGAATTGCAGCGTATGCAGGTGTTCTACGTGAACATCGGCGGCGGCGAGCCGACGGTGCGCCCTGACTTCTGGGAGCTGGTCGATTACGCCACCAGCCACCAGGTGGGCGTGAAGTTCTCCACCAACGGACTCCGGATCGACGAGAAGGTCGCGCAGCGCCTCGCCGCGTCCGACTACGTGGACGTCCAGATCTCGCTCGACGGCGCCACCGCCGAGGTCAACGACGCGGTCCGCGGCAAGGGATCGTTCGACATGGCCGTTCGGGCGCTCGAGAACCTGAAGAACGCAGGTTTCAAAGACGCCAAGATCAGCGTTGTCATGACCCGCCAGAACGTGGCGCAGCTCGACGAGTTCAAGGCCCTCGCCGACACCTATGACGCGACTCTGCGCATCACGCGCCTGCGTCCGTCAGGCCGTGGCGCCGACGTGTGGGACGATCTGCATCCGCTGCCCGAGCAGCAGCGCGAACTGTACGACTGGCTCGTCGACCACGGAGACCGCGTCCTCACCGGCGACTCGTTCTTCCACCTCTCGGCGTTCGCCGGTTCCGGCGGGAGTGGTCTGCCCGGACTCAACCTGTGCGGCGCCGGACGCGTCGTGTGCCTCATCGACCCGGTCGGCGACGTGTACGCATGCCCGTTCGCGATCCACGAGAACTTCCTAGCGGGCAACATCACCACCGACGGCGGCTTCCAGGAGATCTGGCAGCGCAGTGACCTCTTCACTGAGCTCCGTGAGCCGCAGAACGCCGGCGCCTGCACGAAGTGTCAGCATTTCGACGCGTGCCGAGGTGGTTGCATGGCGGCCAAGTTCTTCACCGGGCTCCCGCTCGACGGCCCCGACCCGGAGTGTGTGCAGGGCTATGGCGAAGAGCTGCTCGCAGGTGAGCGGTCGAAGCCGACCGCCAACAAGGATCACTCGCGCGGTGTACCGCTGACGCTGATGACCCGACCTCCGTCGCGCGACTGCGATGAGAACCCCCTCGCCGGTTTCGCTCCGACATCAGCCACGGGCTGTTCGTCCTGCTGACCGCGCTCACGAATAGGAACCACACAATGTCGAAGTTCTCCGAACTGATGGAGAAGAACCCCTGGCGTCGGAACCCTTGGTTCGAGACCGTCGGTGAAGCCCAGCGTCGAGCGCAGAA